>CADCBQ010000019.1 GCA_902799745.1 Fibrobacter succinogenes
GTCATGGAAGCCATGGGTTCCGTGCTGACCAACAAGTACAGCGAAGGCTACGTTGGCAAGCGCTACTACGGTGGTAACGAAGTGATCGACAAGATGGAAGCTTTGGCCATCGACCGTTGCAAGAAGCTCTTTGGTTGCGACCACGTGAACATCCAGCCGCTTTCCGGTTCTCCGGCCAACGCTGCCGTGTACTTCGCCGTCCTCAAACCGGGCGACAAGGTCCTCGGCCTCAAGCTCGACCACGGTGGACACCTTTCTCACGGCCATCCGGTGAACTTCTCCGGCATGCTCTACAACTTCGTGCAGTACGAAGTCGATAAGGAAACGGGCCGCATCGACATGGACAAGGTCCGCGAAATCGCTCTCCGCGAAAAGCCGAAGATGATCCTCGCCGGTTTCTCTGCCTACAGCCGCAACCTCGACTGGAAACGCTTCAAGGAAATTGCCGACGAAGTGGGCGCCCTCACCATGGCAGACATTTCTCACATTGCCGGTCTCATTGCCGGTAAGGCTATCGAATCTCCGGTGCCGTACTTCGACATCGTGACGACCACGACCCACAAGACTCTCCGTGGCCCGCGTTCCGCTATCATCATGTGCAAGGACCGCACCATCCAGAAGGACCGCACCATCCAGAAGATGGTGAAGGGCGAACTCAAGGAAGTTTCTTTGGCCAAGGAAATCGACAAGGGCGTGTTCCCGGGTATGCAGGGTGGTCCGCATGACCACGTGAACGCCGGTAAGGCCGTTGCATTCCTCGAAGCTCTGCAGCCGGAATTCCAGGTCTATGCAAAGAACGTCATCAAGAACGCTCAGGCTCTCTGCGCCGAAATGCAGAAGCTCGGCTACAAGGTCATTAGCGATGGCACTGATAACCACCTCATCGTGGTCGACATGACCTCCAAGGGCGTTTCCGGTAAGGAAGCTGAAGTGGCTATGGAAAAGGTCGGCATCTCCTGCAGCCGTTCTACGATTCCGTTTGATCCGCGCAAGCCGATGGATCCGTCCGGTGTCCGTCTCGGTACTGCCGCTATCACGACTCGTGGCTTCGATGAAGAAGACTCCCGCGAAGTGGCTCGCATCATCGACCGCTGCGTGAAGGCTAAGGACGACGATGCCGCTCTCGCCAAGATCCGCGAAGAAATCGTGGCTCTCTGCAAGAAGCACCCGCTTTATAAGTAATGAGCACGGCCTTCGGCCTTTGGGCTGTGAGGTCGCATTCCTTTGGAATGCTCTGAGCTAAATAATGGCGCCTTTGGCGCAAGATATTGAAAAGTGGTTCGCGTGGGCGGGCCACTTTTCGTTTTCTATATTTAGCCTCATGTTTGCGATTAAGGTCCAAGGTGTTTCGTTTACTTACCCCGGCGCACAGGCGAAGGCGCTTGCTTCGGTGAATCTCGAAATTCCCGAAGGCAGTTTCTTTGCGCTCCTGGGCCCGAATGGGGCGGGCAAGACTACACTTTTGCGACTCTTCTGCGGGCGATTCTCGAAGTTTTCGGGCTCGCTTGAAATTGCAGACGGTTTGCGCGGCAAGAATGGTTTTCTCGACCCTTGCGCCTGCGGAATCTTGCTTGAAAATCCGGGCGTTTACCCGAAGCTTTCGATTGCGGAATACGTAGACTATTTCGTGGGCTTTTACGCGGCGCGCAATCCCGAGTGGAATGAAGCCGCAGCCCGCGAACGCATCGCATCGCTTGCGAAAAAACTGGAACTGCCGAGCCTTGAAACCCGCATGGGCAAGCTTTCGCTCGGGAACCGCCAGAAGGTGCAATTGCTGCGTGCCATGGCTCCGAGCCCGCGTCTCTTGATTTTGGATGAGCCGGTGGCAAACCTCGACCCGATGGCCCGCGAAAGCGTGTGGAGCCTGCTTGCCGACTGGCGCAAAGACGAAGGCGGTACCGCTATCGTTTGCTCGCATATTCTGGCCGAAATGGAAGAAGAAGCGACGGATTACGCAATCATCGACCGCGGACAACTTTTGAAGAGCGGGCGAGTCGCTGACCTTGCCGGCGAATCCGCAACCTTCAAAGTAGACTCTGCTGCGTCATTAGAGCAAATTCGCGCAGCGCTCGTTGCAGCCGGAATCAACGCGAATGTCGTGCCAGCCGCATCGAATCTCGCGAATGTCTATCGCGAGACGGTTGGCGGCTAGAACGTCTGCGACAAGTCGAAGGCAAATCTACCCCAGCCGAACTTTTCGGGGTTCCAGTTGCTCAAATCCTTCTTGAATGCGTAATCCAGGCGGAATGTCAGGAACTGCCAACGGTAACGGATACCGAAACCAAGGCTTTCGCTTTCTCGGGCTTCGTACACATCGGTTTCGTTGTCGGTGACTCTAGTCCAGTCGTAGAACTGTACAATCTGCCAGCGCTGCCAGGATTTCCACGGGAATGTCCAGCGAATTTCTTCGTTGAGTCTAAAGTAGAGCGGCGTTAAACCGGTGTGAATGTCTGTCTTTTCTTCTTCGTTGCCGTCGTCGTCGACAACTGTGTAGGTGCTGTCGTAGCTGGCAAAGATACTCCTGAATCGGTAACCGCGCACAGAACGGGTACCGCCCTGGTAGAATATGCGGGCGTCATCTTCGATTGCCTTTGCAAAGAATTTACCGACGCTTCCGCTCACGGCTCCGTTGAATGTCCAGAATAGCGGATGGTACAAGTTGACGGTCATTTCACCGTAAGTATACGGATCGCCGACCATGGTCAGGTTTTGAAGGTTTGCATTCCAGTTAGAACCTGCGCCAAATGTAGGGGCGAGTCGAATGCCTTTTGTCGGGTTGAAGTAATCGTTCGTGTAGTCGAAGGTGAGTGCCGTTTCGCCTTTCAATTTGAAGAGCCTGTCTTCGTTCTTGTTCACGTAACGCGTATCGAAAGTGCCGCGGAATCGAATGTGCTTTGTAATGCCGAAGGTCAAGTCTGCTCGGTTGATGATTTCGTAGCGTTCTTCGAGGCTATCGGGGTAGGCCGGCGGGTTGATTTTTTCGTGGTTCAGCGTAACGCGGTCTTCGAAGCGGATAGCCGTCGGAATGAAACTGAACGAGGTTCCGAACAGGAGCGGGTTCGCGTAACCGATCGAGGCTTCTTGCTTGTGTTGTGCAATTTGGGCGTGAGTTGAAAATTCGTGGAGGTGCCCAAAGAAGTTCTTGTGCTTTGCGGAGGCCTGCGCGCCGAATCCGTAAATTTCTTCAAAGAAGAATCCATAACGGGCTTCGCCTGGCACGCGTTCTGTCACGTTCAGGTAAACGTCCGAAAGACCGTCGCTTCGGAGCGAATCGCTCATCTTGATTTGCGTAAATAGCTGTGTCGAGAAAAGCTTGTTTCGGAATGTGTTGTACTGGTTACCGTCAATAATTTCGCCTTCGGGGACGCGCCACAGGCTCGAAAGCCAGGCGGTGTCGGTAAGGCCTGTCTCTGATATGACAATGTTGCGGTTGCGTTTGTCTTTGGATCGGTGGCTTGTCGAAATGATGTTTCCCATGATCACTTTGGCGCCAGGGTTCACCGTGATTTCCACAAAGATTTTCTTTCGCGTCGTGTCGATCATTTCGATCGAAGAAAGTGTCGTGTGCAAATAACCTTCGCGACGGTATGCCTTCTGGATATCTTCCATGTCTTCGGCAATGTCGTCTTGGTTGTAAAGGTGGTCTTGCGCGATATTCAATTTCGATTCGTCTAGTTCGACTCGGTGGTCTTCGGGGACGATAATCTTTACGCCACTAAACCGGTATCGTTCGCCATCGCGAATGGTAATGAAGTAGCCGCGAACGGAACTGTCTGCCGAAATAATATCGCGCTGGATTTCCATGGACAGGTTGAGACTGTAGTAACCGCGCGAATAGTAAAGGGCCTTGATGTTTTCAAGCGAAAGACGCATCATGAAGTCTTGCTTGGTGGTATCCATCTTGCCGAATTCTTCGGGAACATCGAGCTGTTCTTCGAGCTGGAAACTAGAGAAGGCCTTGTTACCCCTGATATTTACATACCAAGGGTGCTTATCTTCTTCGGCGAAGCTAAAGAAGGTGATAGCTAAAAGAAGGAGCAGGATTTTTTTCATTTAGAATCCTCCTTTTGCTTGGATGGCGATTCGATTGATTCGCACCGGCCGACTCCGAGTATGCACGGGTTCCAGAAACGGTAGGTGTAATCGATACCGACATTCTTTTCGATACGCGATGTTTCGCTGCTTTCTGTACCGGTGTTTGTCAGGTACTGCTTGGAAATCAACATGGCGTTCAGTTCAAGTGTGGGCGAGAGGTGGTTCTCGTGAGAGTACACATCTTCCTGGAAAACGGGGAGCGTGTAGTTGACGCCAAATTGCAACGACTGGTCGTAGGTGCGGTCTACGCTTTGGTCCTGCGTGTAGCCGAAGATTAGACTCAAGTTTTTAACCCAGCGGTCCAAAGAAATCGGTACCTTGAAGTAGCTGGAATCCTTATCGCTTGTGGTGTTGTTTTCAAAGAACATCACCTTCATGTCAATGTCGCCAATGTAGTCGCCGCCGAGCGTCTTGTTTGCTGTAGTCGTAATCACCTTACCGATAGCCTTACCGGCGAGCTTGTTCCAGTCAGTTTCTTCGCCGTTTTCGTTTGCGATACAGCCGAGCAAGATGTTATAGTAAATGGAGGCGGCAGAAGCATCGGTGCCGCAGTTCGAAGACGGTACAGCTTGCAGGTTCGAAATGGTTCCTTGCAATTCGAGGTTGATTGGGCAAGTTTCTTTGTCCGTTTCGCTTGTCTCGGAACAGTAGGGGAGTTCCTGGCTACTGGATACATCAACCACGCCCTTTTGCCATGGAACATCGTTCCAAGAAATCATGAAGGAGTTCAGTTCGAATTCGTAAATGTCCTTGACTCCGATAAAGCCGCTGTTCGTGTTGGTGACATCGCCGCGCAAAAGCGGTCTTGCCGTATTGCCGAGCACCCAGATATCAACTGTGAGCGGGAATGTTGCAAATGGGGTCACAACGGCGATAGAATCCATCTGCGAGTCGCTGATGTGCATAGAAAGGTTGATGGGGCTTGATGCCGAAAGCTTTTCTTCTTGGCTTCCGCTCTTGCGCATCTTGGCCACGAAGTTGTTGAACATGGTCAGGTACTTATCAAGGGCCGTCGGCGTAACGTCAATATCCAGGTCTCTGTAGAACACCATCTTGTCGATAGAAATGTTTCCGGTAATGGTGTTGTTCTTGATAATGCCTTCTTGCCTGTGCGGAATAATGAAACCGACGTTTCCTCGGGCGATTGCTTCGGCTTCGCCATAAATTGAATTATTGAACTTATACGAAATTTTCGGAATGTTCGCCGTCACCAGCAACTCTTCTTCGCTGTCGGTCATGGTGCTGTTGATGTCTTCGAGCACAAGGTAATGCGATTCGGTCTTGATCGAATAGCGGTCGGAATGCACGTTGATAGAATCAAGCTTCATGCTGTCGAGGTTGAACTGCAGCGTTGCCGAAATGACTTCGTCGTTTTCGTTCTTGGTCCTTGCTTCGTAAATGTTCAAAAGTCCGTTTTCGGCGTGCCCGCGCATATAGATCGGAAACTGCACCTTGGTACGCGGCGGTTCGTAAATGGTGGAATCCAGGCGCATGTCGGCGGTAATGCCACTTAGACCTTTTCGCAGTTCCGCCGAAATATCGACATGCAAGTCAGTGTTCTTGATTTCGCTGACCGTGCCCGGAATGAACCAGGATCCGTTTGCATCGACAGTTCCCTTGAATATAAAGTCGTTGTCGATAAAGCCTTCTGCCCATACGGTACCACCGTTGTCGCTACCATGCGAGAAGCTGACATGGCGTTGGTCGCTAAATACATTGTTTATAATGACCTGTGTATTGCCGGTCCAGCCACCGCCGCCGATATCCAGGTAAGAGTTGAGTTCCACCTTGTCGTTTTCGGCGAAAATGTTCAGCTTGCGAATGTTGAACAAGTCTGGCGGAATCTTTCGGAACTTGATGTCGGCAAAGCTCAGGTTACCGATGAGCTTGTTGCCTTGGTTGTAAGTCAAGTCACCGTTCAACATGCCCGAGGTCAGTGTGCTGTCGTTCAAGCCTTCAAGCAAAAGCGGAATACTGAAGTCGTGCGATGATATGTTTGCGAACAAGACCTGTACCGGCAAGAACGTCGTAGGCTTGAAGTCCGGATTCGAGTCGTTCGGTAGCACGAACACGGTCGATGCGGTTACGGAGTTCCGGTTGTGAATCGCCTTGAAGTGATCGATGAACAGAGTGTCGCCGTTTGCGCGGAGAGTCGTTTCAAGTCCCACGTTAAATGCGTCCAAACCGCCATCCACGGTAAGGTCCATGTATCCGAACCGGTTGTCAAAGTCGTGATGCCATTCGCCGCTTACCTTGCCTCGGATGTTTCGGCCGAGTTTTAGATCCGAGAACGGAATCGTTTCGAATATCACCTGGTTCGCTTGAACATCGAGGGCGATGGAATCTCCAATATGCACATAGGCGCTTGCGCTGCCGCCGTGTTGCTGCCTTACGTTCCACGAGGTATGCGGGTGCTCGTCGTTCCATTTCACGTCGCCGTCAAAGTCGAATGTCTCATTCGGCGTGTATATGGTGCCGTTCGAAAAATCGATACCTTTCTTGTTCAGCATCAGCGTTACTTGTAGCGAGTCTGCCGTAATGTGGTAGGCGTTGATAATCGAATTCACCTTGGCCAGAATTCTCAGGTAATGTCCGTCGAATGCGCCGAAGGCCTTTGTGCGCGCGCCCAAGGTCAGGTTGCCTTGCGTCCAGTCGAGTGCCCAGGGTTCGTAAGGCGAAATGTCTCCGGTAAAGGTGAGCGATAACGAATCCTTGAAGTTGATGTTTGCATCGACTAGCGAGCCGTGCCTCGTTTCAATAGAAACGGTGAGTTCCTTGTCGAAGAGTTCGCCCGATTTGATTTCCATGTCGAGAGGCATCATCTGCGGTCCGAACTTGGCGTTCATGCGGTCTACGCGTCCCGTAAAGAATACGTTCCGTTCCTTGTCCACGTTGCCGTTCAGTACGATGGTTCCGCCTTCGTCGTTTCGGAGAATTACGTCGGCGTCGATGTTGTCCATATCGCCCGATAGGTTAATCTTCACATTTTCGGCGAGTAGCGGCCAGAAGGCTCCCACTCTCGTTTCAATCGTTGCGTCGTAAGAGGTGCGGTTTCTTTGCAGGTCCAGGCTTGCGTTGGCACTCACCTTGACTTTGCCTAGCTCAGGAACGGCAGGCGGAAGCTCCACCGGAATCCAGTCTTCGGGATTGGTGATGGTGAGGTTCGTGCTTGTCTTGATTTTTCCGAGGTTGTCCTTGGGGGCTTCGGCTTTCAAGATGACTGAATCTTTTTTTGTCTTGATCTTGCCGTCAATCTTTAAATTTTCGCTTTCGAAGTCGGCGTCCAGCTTAATGCTAGTGGGCGTTGAAATGTAGTCGCCGCTGATGTTTCGGGCTCTGAGGGTAAGTGCCTTTTGCCCGCGGCTTTCGATGGATATGTTGCTAGCTTGCCAACTCTTGCCGTCTGAAAGGTTGACTCGCGCTTCTTTCACATCGATTTGCGCCGGAAGGTGAATCTTGAGTTTCTCCGGAAATTTCGGAATGCTGTCGAGTTTCTTTGATTTCTTCTCGTCTGTTTCCTTGGGAACCTGAATGTCGGCGATAATCGTGTCCGAGGCGAGTCGGACGCCCTTGGGGTTTCCAATCAAGGTGATTTCCAGATTCGGATTGGCGACCTTGATGTCGGTACCGTCCATCGTAACTCTGATGGAATCGAAATGATGGGTCAGGAGGTCGTCCATTCTGTGCCCGTAAGGGCTAATTGTAATGCCCGCGACTGTGTGCGGGGTCGACATGAATCGTTCAAAAAGTGCATGAAGAAACCAGACGCCAAGGGCGATGGCGCCAACAACAGCCGTGGCGAAGGCGGCTGTTCCTATGAATGTCGTCGGTCTCTTGATCAACTTGATTCCAAGTATAGAAAATACGCGAAAACCGGTCTTGGAAAACCGGAAAGATGTATGTCTAAATCGTTGTCTGTCAACGAGTTAGGCGTATTGTTTGTTTATGTTTGCTTACAAAGGCGTAAAAACACGATCAGAATGTGATTTTTATTACTTTGTTATGAAATAACGGCGTGTTTTGCTATGCCTGAAATTGCCCAAGTAACGGCCTTGCAAATCGAACACTTTCGCAGGCGCATTTTGGGCGTGCGAGTTCGTTGATTTCCGGATTTTCTTGGCGATTGGAGCCGCCGAAGCACTGTATTGGTACGCTCCCAGGCCTAATTCTAGGGCGCGGCTCCCTTCCTTGAGCTTTAAGAAGTCTACGTTAGGCAAGCTACCGTCGGCATTACGCGGGCCAAGCATTCCCGGAATTAACGAGAGGTCTTCGCCGGTTACAGTCATGCTCGGGTCGTCGAGACTCACAAAATCGTCTTCGGTCAGGTCGAGATTCAAATTCCAGGTGTTATTTTCACCCGCCGGGCAGTCCACGTAATGGTCGATGTTCTTGCTCGAAATCTTTTCCCAGCAGGTTCCGATTTGCGATAGTTTGTTCGGGAATGCGATATTGTTCTTCATAACATGCGCGTTGTCGCCCGTAAGCGGGGCCACCTCGGCAAGGCGAGTTTTGCCGTCTTCGGCGTAGAGCGTCGATGCCATGCTAAAAGAACGGTCCTTGTTCATGTAGGCCGTGTTGTTGAGCCACTGGCTGCCGGCATTGGTGTAGTTCGCGTAAAAGCCCGAAGATTTATTATTCCAAGCGACGCAATACTTAATGATATGATGTCCGGTGCCATACGTGCTCTGGCCCATCTTGATTCCGTAACCGTTTCCATTTTTCGGGTTCCCGCGCCCGTAATCGCTGTAGCCATTCCCCATGGCATAGCAGTTCTCCAGAACCACCGGGAATTCCTGGTTGATAAAATCGAAACCGTCGTCACTGTTCCACCAGGCACGACACCCAATGAACTTGGTGGTATCGCCTTCGCCCGGCTTCTGGTAATGCGCACCGAAACCGTCCGCATTTTCGCCATCGCCCTGCCAACCCGTAGGGTCGTAATTGTCGTGGGCATCGCAATTCAAAAAAATGTGCCCGCCGCCATCTGCAGCACCGTCGTTCGCAAAGAACCCCGGGCCCGCATTGTGGTGGCTATCCATCTCTTCTAGAAAAATGTGCTTGCTCGCATACAGAAACACACCCGAATTTGAATTATGCTTCATGGGCGTATTGCGAACCTCAAACCCCTTCAAATGCAGGAATTTCGCCGAAATCACGATAGGCGACGTGTACATCGCACCCGCAGGCGTGCCATCGCTATACTCCTTGCCGATAGCCACCGGAAGGTTCGCCCCGTCAAAAACCGGGCGCTCGCCCGGGTAGGCCAGATAATGAATGCGGTTATCGTCGCTTTCGCCGCTTGCGGTCAACAAGATGCCTGCCGTCATCTTATACCGTTCGTAAAAGACCGTGTCGTGCAAGTCGTAAATGCCGCCGCGAATCCATACGGTATCGCCTGCGGTCACCACCTTATTTGCCTTGTTGAGGGTTGCGAAGGGTTTGTCCTTTGTACCCGCCGCGTTGTCGCTGCCGTCGGTCGCCACGTAGTACACGGCACCGAACGCCTGAATCGCCGTTATGGCGAATGCCAATAAGAACCTTGCTCCCATATACACCTCGAGTATTTATTTAAAATATACTCTATTTTGGGAAATGTTGTGTTCTTTTTGATTTTGGCTCTGATTGTAGCTATTTCTTGTGCTTAGATTTCAGGGGGCTATAACACTATTGTTTTAAAAATACTATATTTTTGTGCAGTAAAACAAATGTTCACTATGTAGTGTTCGTATAGTTTGTGAGGTGCACATGGCCCTAGAAAATATGGATCAGGAACAGCGGGAAGCGGTGGAAACTACCGAGGGCTTTGTGCGCGTGGTGGCGGGGGCTGGGTCCGGCAAGACCCGGACGCTGACCCAGCGTTACCTGTACCTAGTGAAAGAGATGGGGATTTCGCCGTCGAACATCCTGTGCGTCACGTTTACCAACAAGGCTGCGAACGAAATGAAAAAGCGTATTCGCACGGTGTTGGGCGGCGACGATAGCGGCTACATTTCCACGTTCCACGGCTTTTGCGTGCGGTTTTTGCGCGAAGAAATCCATGTGCTAAATTACCCGAAAGAATTCATGATTCTGGACGAAGATGACCAGAAGTCCCTTTTGCACAAGGCCTATGCCGATTTAGGTTACTCGCTTAAAGATTTGAAAATCAGTAGCGTCATCGATTACATCGGGGGCCGAAAGGCAGCTGACATCAATTACGTTTCGCTGTTTGCGGAACTGCCATCAGAAGGCATGACCACTAAAGACCATTTGCTTGCGCTTTCGGAAGCGGCCGATGACAAGTGGATGCGCGTTTATTACCGCTACCTTTACGAACAGAAAAAGAATTACGCTCTGGACTTTGACGATTTGATTCTTTCGACGCTGTACATTCTCGAAAACTTCCCGGAACAGCTTGACAAGTGGCGCAAGCGCATGATGTACATCATGGTCGATGAATACCAGGACATCGATGGTCAACAGTACCAGCTGGCGGATTTGCTGGCAAGCTACCACAAGAATCTTTTTGTGGTGGGTGACCCGGACCAGACCATTTACGGCTGGCGCGGAGCCGATGTCAACCGCATTTTGGAATTTGACAAGACCCACGAAAATACCAAGACGATTTTGCTGCAGAACAATTATCGTTCCACGCCTAGCATTTTGAAGGTGCCTGATGCGGTCATCAAGAACAACAAGTTCCGAATCGAAAAAGTCTTAAGGCCAAAGCGTGTCGGCGGCAAGACGCCTGTCTTTTATCACGCCAAGAACACCCGCGAAGAGGCTAAATGGATTGTAGAACAAATCCAGAACGCCGTGCAAAGCGCCGGCGGCGTCCACTACAAGGATATCGCGGTGCTTTATCGCATGCACTCGCAGTCGCGTTCTGTAGAAGAAGCCTTGATGGCCAAAAACATCCCTTACAAGGTTTACAGCGGTGTCGGCTTTTACCAGCGCAAAGAAATCAAGGATGTCATTTGCTACTTGCGAATGCTGGTGTACGCCGATGACTTGTCGTTCGTGCGTACGGTGAATACGCCCAAGCGCCAGTTCGGCCCGAAGAAGATTGCGACATTACAGGCCTTTGCCGATGCTCGAGGAGTCGGACTCTATGAAGCGTTGCTTGAAATTGTCTCGGAAGCGGGCCTTTTGAACAATGTGGCGGCCGATGTTTCGTCGCAGGCGGAACTTTCCTCTGTCGGCAACGAAAATCAAAAGATTGATTTCGACAGCAAGGGATTCCTGGCCCGGAGCAATGTGGTCGAATACGTGAAGCTGATTGAAATGTACCGTTCCCGCTACAAGGACATGAGTGTTTCTGAAGTTCTCGCGAAAATCCTGCGCGAAACCAAGTACGAAGAAATGCTGCGTTTAGACGGTGACGAAGACCGCCTCGACAATCTGGCGGAACTCAAGCAGGGCATTCTGGAATTCGAAAATTACTACGAAGAAGACGCTTCGCTCGATGAATACTTGCAGAACATCGTGCTGTTCACGAACACCGACGAAGACACGGAAGAAAAAGACCGCGTACAGCTCATGACGATTCATAACGCGAAGGGTTTGGAATTCCCGTACGTATTCGTGTGCGGCTTGAACGAAGGTTTTTTCCCGGTCAAGCGCGTGCAGAATAAAATCCAGCTGGAAGAAGAACGGCGTCTGGCCTATGTGGCGTTTACCCGCGCCGAGAATGTGCTTTGCTTAAGCGATGCCGAAGATGGTGTTGCAGGCGAAAGTGGAACTCGCTACCCGTCCAGATTCCTGCTTGAAATGGATATGGGTGGACTGAATATTGCCCGTGGTATTTCGGAAGATTTTCTCGAAGCCGCGAAAGCGTACATTGCAAATATCGACCGCGACCGCGAATTTTTGAGCGACGAAAGCCTTGGGCTCGTAAAGAAAGCACCTTCGGCCGAATTTGCCGAGGGCGACCGCATAATGCATAAAATCTTTGGCGTAGGAATCGTAAAGGCTGTAGACGAAAAGAATTTCTGCTACGAAATCGCCTTCGAAAAGTTTGCGACCCCGCGTTCTATCCAGTTTGACTTTCCGTTGACGCGAATTTAATAAAAAAATATTTGATTTTATAGATTCTATTTTTGTATCTTGTGGCCATTCTGATATAATCGTGCAAATTAATAACGGTTAGGAGATACATTATATGTTCAAAAAGATCATTCTCGCAAGCGCCCTTGCGATTAGTACTTCGTTTGCGTCTTGGGATTTGTTCCCGGTTCTCGAAAACCATAAAGGCCAAGCTAGACTTGCCACATCGTTTACAAATTATACCTGGCACGACGATGTCTACAACTCGCTAAGCATGTGTGCGGGCGTAAGGTATACCGCTGTTCCGAACTTGGAACTTGCCATCAATATTCCGTATCGTCTTTTCACCTATTTTGCAGGAGAAGATATGGAAGCGGACGGATTCGGATCACCTTTTTTCTCGGCGCGTTACCAGTTCATTCCGACCATGAATGTTTTCGCTGACGTTTATTTCCCTTTTGGTGATGAATCTTTCGTTGAAAAAGATGCTTGGGCGTTCGATGCCGGCTTGCAATTTTCGACACATTTCAGTTCTCTGCTCAACTTTGGCTCTGAACTCGGAGTCTATTTTGAGACATATGGAGAAAGCCATTACGCCCCGTTTAGGGCTTATGTGAATACAGAACTTGATTTTGCTGTGTCGTCGCAGTTTACTCCGTATATTCTTGCGGATGTGGATGTTGAACTCGGCGGATTCGAAGAAGATAATGGCTATGAATTTTCCAATAGCGGTGGAAACACCTATGTTTTGTTGGGTGCTGGTGCGAAGTACGACTTTAACCGGATTTTCTCTCTCGATGCCGCTGTTAGTTTGGCCAAATGGGTTAATGAAGATGATGACCCTGTATTTATAATGGCTTCGTTGGAGGCTTTGTTTAACTTCTAGAACGGAATATAAACCGAAAAATTTAAAACAGGTGCTTTTTTGAGCATTTATTTGCGCTTGACATTTTGTGTCAGGCGCATTTTGTTATATTAGTGCACATGGTAGCACTAAACAAGTCGAAAGCGAAAAAAGAAATTGAGTTCCTTTGCACCGAATGCGGCAATACCACGCCCAAGTGGGCGGGCAAGTGCCCGTTCTGTGGCGCTTGGAGTAGCCTCAAGGAACATGTGGTCGAAAACATTCTCGAGGGCGGACGAGCCTCGCGCGGCTTGGGTGGCCCGGTGCACAAGGTGGTACCGCTCAAGGATGTCGCGACCGAGGATACGCGGCGGCTGAGCTCCGCCAATGCCGAATTTGACCGCGTGCTGGGGGGCGGGCTTGCACCAGGTTCCCTGGTGCTCATTGGTGGCGATCCGGGAATCGGTAAGTCCACGCTCGTGCTTTCGACTCTCGCCACCATGACAGCCGCCGGCGTCAAGACGCTTTACGTGAGCGGCGAAGAGAGTGCGGTTCAGGTGAAGCTCCGCAGCGAGCGCCTGAATGTCGCAGGCTCTGACATGCTTTTGCTTTGCGAAACCAGCCTCGAAAAAATCTTGCAGCAGGCGCAAGAACTAAAGCCGCAAGTGCTTGTGATTGATTCAATCCAGACGGTCTACAAGAGCGACTTGTCAGGCACTCCAGGCTGCGCCACGCAGCTTCGCGAATGCACGCTCGACCTGATGGTCTTTGCCAAGAATACTGGCTGCATTACCATTCTGATTGGGCACGTGACCAAGGATGGTCAGATTGCTGGCCCGCGCATTTTGGAACACATGGTCGATACGGTCGTGTACTTTGAAGGCGACCGCAATCATCAATACCGGATTCTCCGGACCATCAAGAACCGCTTTGGTGCTACCGACGAAATCGGCGTATTCGAGATGACGGGGCACGGGCTTTCGCCTGTGGAAAATCCGAGCCGCGTGTTCTTGCAAGAAAACGTTCCGCCGACGCCCGGGAGCGTCGTCTGCTGTACGCTCGAAGGCACTCGCGCCATGCTCTTTGAAACGCAGGCGCTCGTGAGTTCGACCACGTTTGCGGTACCCCAGCGTGTGGCGGCGGGAATCGATCCGAAGCGTCTGACGATTATTCTCGCCCTGCTCGAAAAGTTCGGCGGCGTTATCGTTGGTGCCTCCGACGTGTTCGTGTCGATCGCCGGCGGGCTGAAGGTCTCCGACACTTCATCGGACCTCGCCTTAGCGCTTGCCATCGCTAGCAACCACCTCGCGATTCCGCTCGGTCGCCAGTGCATTGTCATCGGTGAACTTGGACTGTCTGGCGAGGTCCGCTCCGTGAGCCTGCTGGAACAGCGGCTCAAGGAAGCCCGCCGCCTGGGAATCACCGAGGCGGTCGTGCCTGCGGGCGGTCGCCTGCCCGAAAACACCTCCGGCATGAAGGTTGTCCAGGTTCACACCCTCTCCGAGGCCGTGAACTGGCTGATGAACAAGAAATAAGCTTAGAACAGAAATGTGGTGTCATCCTGAGCGACGCAACGAAGTTGCGAAGTCGAAGGATCTCTAGATGGCTTTAAAGTATTTTAAAACAAAAAGCCTCGGTTTTCACCGAGGTTTTTTAAAATCCGTTAAGGTTCTAGACTACTCTTCGTCGTCAGCGGCTTTTTTCCTTTTCTTTTTCTTCGGAGAAGAACCAGAGCCTTCGACCTTGATGTCGGCGGCCTTTTCACCACGCTTGGTGAAGCCGTACTGACGCGGGTCAAAGCCGGACGGGAACTGCGTCTTGTTATCGTAGATCACCTTCTTGGCGGTGAACTTTTCGATCTTGGCGCCTTCGAGGTTTGCACCGGAGAAGTCCACGTCTTCCATCTTGGTATCGGCGTCAATCTTGATGCCCTGCATGTTGGCGTTCGTGAAGTTCACCTTGATGAGCTTAGCGCCGGCGAAGCTTACGCCGTTGAGCTGGGCGAGAATGAAGTCGGAACGTTCGATGGTGGAGTTGGCGAAGTTGGCCTTGGTGAGGTCAGCCTTATCGAAGATGTTCTTACGAACATAAGCACCGTCGAACACGGCCTTCAGGAGTTCAGCATTCTGGAAGGCGTTCTTGCTCACTTCGGTATCGTAGAAGGAAGCCTTGGAGAGCTTGGTCTTTGTGAAGGAGTTCTTGGAAACGGAGCCCTTGTCGAAGATCACGCCGGTGAGGTCCTGGCCGTCGAACTTCATGTTCTTCACGGTGGACTGGGCGAACTTGGCCTTCTGGAGCTGGGTCTTGGAAAGGTCGACGTCGTTGAAGGTCGTCAAGGAAAGGTCAGCATCCTGCAGGTTCACGTTCTTGAATTCTGCACCGCTGAAGTTAGCCTGAGAAAGACCAGCCTTGGCGAAGTTCACGTCAATCAGGTCAACGCCCTTGAAGTTGGCGGCGATCAGGTTGCAGGCGGTAAAGTCGGTCTTCACGATGGTGGCCTTGCGGAGGTCGCTGTTAGCCATCAAGGAACGGGAGAAGTTTGCGTGGGTGAGGTTTGCCTTGCTGAAGTCGGCTGCAGTAAGGTCCACATCCATCACGGACGCCTGGGTGAGGTCGGACTTGCTGAAGTCAGCGTTGTCGGACACCTTCATAGCATCGAGGCGAGCGTTCTTGAAATTCACTTTCGGGAAGTTACTGTCGAGAAGCGTTGCACGGTAGAGGTTTGCCTCTTCCATGTTGGCGCCTTCGAAAGAAGAAGAGCGGATGTCAGCACCACTGATGGTCGCCTTGGTGAGGTCGGCGCCTTCGAAGTTTGCGCCGCTAATCACAGCGTTCTGGAAGGATACTTCGTTGAGCTTTGCGCCCTGGAAGTTCGGACTTTCACCGGTAGCACGGCGGAAGTCGGTGGTGTGAGCGACGGCTTTTGCATTCTTGAAGTTAAAACCGTCAATACGCTTGTTACTGAAAGAAACGTTCAGGTCCTTGCCTGCCCAGTTGTCTTGGGCGTAAACGTTGAGGGCAAGTGCACTCAACAGGCACAGGCCGAACTTAGATACACTCTTCATATTCATATAAATTCCCTTTTAAGGATAAACCAAATAACGGATAGCTCTAAAATAACTAAAAAAATTGGCAAATAACAATAAAAAAGAAAAAAACTTGATAAATAAATGCTAATTTGTTCCCCGAAATGGCAAATTTTACCTCAAATCGATATGATGTGGTGGTTTGCGGGGCCGGTCCTGCCGGTCTCATGGCTGCCTGTACCCTTGGTCGCTTGACCTCCGGTACTAGACGGATTTTGCTTTTAGATAAAAAGGAACCCTGGAAAGAACCAATTTTCTGCGCCGAAGCGGTATCTACGGATCGCTTGAATTCGCTTTGGCCGGTGGACGATACTTTTGTTCGCGGAACTCTTTCTGGAATCTATTTTACATCGCCTAAGCGTTACCGTGCTGAATTTTATAGCAAGGATTGCGGCCTGATTCTGGACCGTGCCCGCTTCCACCATTCCATTTCGGATGGTTGCTTGTCCGCGGGTGTGGAATGCCGCTACGATGCTGTTATCAAAAAGCTTGAAAAGGCCGAAGAAGGTTGGAATATCACGGTCTCGGTGGGCGGTGAAACGGAAGTTTTGTCTGCGGAGGCCGTTGTCGATGCGACGGGTCCGAGTTGCAGGCTGACTCGCAATATCGATTGTCTCAAGGGAATCGAATCGGGCGATACCGATCTGGAACCCGCTATTTTTGCGGTGGCCGAAGGCATCGAACACAGCAAGGAACATATTGAACTGTTCTTCGGTTCCGAATTCAAATCGGGCTACGGCTGGATTTTCCCGCGTGACGGTAAAGAGGTGAATATCGGTTTTGTGCTCGGCAAAGAAGTCGAACATAAGGAACCTTTGCGCAAAAAGCTTTTGGACTTTATTGCCCGTGATTACCCGAATGCAAAGGTCAAGGCTGTGTACGGCGGCATGATCGCTTGCGGCCAGTCCACAAAGCCCTTGGCCAAGTGCGGTCTTTTTAAGGCGGGCGATGCGGCCAGTTGCGTGAACCCGATTAGCCGTTCGGGCATTGTGGAATCGCTCCTTTGCGGCAAAATTGTGGCAGAATCGGTCAAGGAATGGCTCGGTGCACCTAGTGAAAACCGTAGTGCTATTGAAGCCGGAGTGCTGGACCGCTGGATGGCCGCTCTCGGGAAAAAGCATTTGCAGGTGGCAAACGCCAAGATCGGCTTCAACAAGATTAGCGATGCCCAGTTTGACCGTGCCGCTAAAAATCTTTCGAAGCTTCCTCGCGAAAAGCAGACGCTGCTTCGTATCTTCTTTACGGTGCTGTGGTCTTGCCCGTCGCTGATCTGGAAGATGCGCTCCTTCTTGCATTGATGGTGATATTATGAGTGAATTGATGGATTCTCGTTTGAATGAAGTGCGTGAAACGTTTGCAAATTTTGCAGACGAAGACGGCAAGTGGAAATACCTGCTTGATTTGGCCCGTGCCCATAAGGGAATGGATGCCGCACTAAAAGACGAAAAATTCATTATTCAGGGCTGCGCCTCGACCATGTATCTGGTGCCCAAGTTCGATGGCGAAAAGATTCATTTTGAAATGGATGTCGAAGGCGGTACCACGAATCCGCTCATTAGCCGCGGCCTCGGTGCGCTTGCGCTTAAGGTTTATAACGATATGGCTCCTGCAGACATTTTGGCCGTCGATCCGAAGTTCTTTCAGGACATTGGACTCAATGTCGGTCTTTCGCCGACTCGCTCGAACGGTTTTGCAAGCCTGGTCAAGCAGATTTATTTATATGCACGGGTCTACATGGCCCTTTCAAAAAAGTAGGTAGAACATGTTCAGTTTCTTGAATGGAAAGAGCCCTTTTGACGAGGCGGAAGAACGCCTGGAAGCGGGAGAAACCGTAAACGGAAAGCCGAAATTGCCTACTGGCCCGATCATGGGTTGGCAGGACGGCGTGTTCCTTTTGGTAATCATCGGCCTGATCGTGGGCGGTTACCAATATTATCAGTATGTTAAGCGCAACTGCGCCGAAACATTTGCCAAGTGTGACGCCCTGTATGTGGCAGCCTCCGAAGACGCTTCCAAGTTCGCCGAAGTGGAAACCTGCTACGAAGCTACTTGGGACTTGGCTTTCGTGAGTGACACCTTGGAAGTGCTCCGTCAGAACCGCCTTGGCGAAATCGAAGATATGCGCAATGCTCAGAAGGATTTGCTTTCTAGTGCAAACGACGCTCTCGACAAGGGCGACACCGCTGCTGCCGCAAAGATTGTGACCGAATACAAGGGCGCCATGCTCCTTTATACCGGTGACAAGAGCGAATGGGACGAAATCGTAAAGATTGCCGAAGTCCAGGCTGCAAAGGAAGCCGCCAAGGCCGCCGCTGCTGCTGAACCGGCAGCTGATTCCGCCGCTGCTAAGAAGTAAACTTGAATGCTTCTTTTATAGAAACAATGAAAAACCCGCCATCAGGCGGGTTTTCGTTTTAAAGGGTCGTGACTTCGATTTCCCTCTCGGTTTCCGAGAGGATCTTTATTTCAATTTTGTGCGTGAGACCGGGGTCGTTGTCTTCCAAGCGTTCCGGCCATTCAATCAAGCTGATTCCCTTTTCCAAGTAATCCGGGTCGAGGCCGACTTCGTTCAAGTCGGCGCCGCCGTCAAGGCGGTAAAGGTCGAAGTGGAAAATCGGCGGGTTGTTCGGGTATTCGTGCAGAATGGTGTAGGTGGGGGAACAAACGGATCCCGTGAAACCGAGACCTTTGCAGACCCCGCGACTGATGACCGTCTTGCCGGCGCCCAGGTTGCCATAAAGAGCCACCTTGTCGCCCGGCTTTAGGCTACGGCCGAATTCAATCGCCCAGTTGTAAGTTTCTTCTTCGCTATTGAATTTCACTTCTTGTTTCCTGCGAAATCTCTCGTCTTTCGTCTGTAGGGCGAAGCCCGTTCTTTCGTCTAACCTACAGCTTGTCCTTGAACTGCTCGTAGGTGAACTTGTGAAGCAAATGGAATTTGCCCTGTTCGTCGAACTTGCCGATGCTCGGATGGCGAACTCCGTTGAAGAATGTGGTCTTGACCATTGTATAATGGATCATGTCTTCGAAGATAATCTTGTCGCCAACCTTGAGCGGCTCGTCAAAGGAAAAGTCTCCGAGCTGGTCGCCGGCAAGGCAAGAATTGCCTGTTAACTTGTATGTAAATTTCTTTTCACCCGGCATTCCGGCGCCCGTCACGGTGGGGCGGTACGGCATTTCGAGGCAGTCCGGCATGTGTGCACTAATTGATACGTTCAGTACGACAATGTCCATTTCGTTGTGGACAATGTCTCCGACCGAGGCGACCAGTTCGCCCGTCTGCCACCCGACGGCCTCGCCCGGTTCCATGATGACCGAGAGGTGCGGATAGCGGCTGTGGAAGTCGTTCAAGATGCGTACGAGCTCTTCGCGGTGGTAATCCTTGCGGGTAATGTGGTGTCCGCCGCCGAAGTTTACCCATTTCATTTGCGGCAGGTACTTGCCGAAATGCTGCTCGAATGCCTTAAGTACGCCTTCCAGGGCGTCGGCATCCTGTTCGCAGAGGGCGTGAAAGTGGAGTCCTTCGATGCCGTCCAAGAGTTCCGGTTTGAACTCCGCTTCGGTGACGCCGAGTCTCGAAAACTTGCCGCACGGGTTGTACAGGTCGGTCTCGACGGTTGAAAATTGCGGATTTACGCGGATTCCCGCGCTCACACCTGCGGCGAGGGTCTTGTCTTTAAAACGCTGCCACTGGCTAAAGCTGTTGAAGGTGATGTGGCCCGCACAGGCGAGAATCTGGTCGATTTCGTCGTCGTCGTAGACGGGGGCGAACACATGGACCTCTTTACCCATTTCTTCTTTGGCGAGTCTTGCCTCGTTCAGACTGGAGGCGGTGGCACCTGCCAAATATTCCCGGATGAGCGGAAAACTGCGCCAAAAACTGTAACCTTTTAAGGCGCAGATGATTTTTACGTTCCCGCGCTTCTGGATATCGTCCAAAATTTCCATATTATGGCGAAGTCTGGCCTCGTCAAGGACAAAACAGGGGGACGGAACCTGGGAATAATCGAGTTTTTTATTAAACATAGCCCAAAGATAGCCTTTTTTTACCCTTTTTCCTACTCTTTTGAATATGCTTTAACTACATTTAACTTGATGAGAGATTTCATGTACAAGCATATTCTTATTTCGTTTCTTTCTTTGGCCTTCGTAGGAATGGCTTTTGCTCAGCAAAAGGCTGCTCCTGCCGCCCAACCTTCGGCTACGGCCGCAACCGTTCAATCTTCTACTTCCCAGCCTCCCAAGGCTGCACCGGCTCAGGCAGTCCAACCGGCGAACTTGGCTAAGGTCGAGTCTCAGGTGGTGGCAACCCCGCGCGGCGCTACGGCAACACTTGATGAAATGATTCAGGCGAAACTCGATTCCATGAACCATGCGGCACCGGTGGTCGGTCCTCGTAATGCGGACAGCCTCGCCAAGGTTCAGGCTGACAGCGTGCGCAAGTTGGTCCAGACCGGCAAGTACGTGCAGCGCGCTCGCTACGACAAGAGCAACTTCGATCACTGGCGTATAGATACTGTGCTCCAGAAGAAGATGAAGGATCAGGTCGTTGGCGTCTGGCGCACTCCGATCATTGCTCACGGTCATGCCTTCCGCGATGCTGAACTTCGCTTCGGTGCAAACGACACTCTGATTGGAATCACTCGCACTTATTCTGATTCTGGCCGCTACCAGAAGACTGGTGAATACACCTTCAAGGCTCGTTACCGCTTTGATAGTGAACGCACTCTCGCAAGCCGCGAAGTCTTTAAGGAACGCCAGGTCGTTCGTTGGGACTACATTACCTTTGATATCGTGAAAGATACGCTGCAGTATAACTTGAACAAGCTGGAATTCCGCGACCTGAACGATAACTGGCTCAACGCTCTGCAAGGTTTCGACAATATCCCGCCTGAAATCTATATCCGCGACGAAAAGCAGTCTGTAGAACTCAAGCAGGCCGCTGCCGCGCAGACCAAGAACAAGAAGAAGTAAGGTCTTCTTGGAGTGAAGGCGATGCGCCGCATCGATCATAGAATCCTTGTTGGATTCACGCTGCTCGTCGCCTTGATTGCAATTCTCTCATATTTGACTTTGTTTTCTGGAACGGTCGGCCTATCGTGGTCTGACCTTTCTTTTGTATCCCATAACGATTCCGTAGAATCTCGCATTTTCTGGGAAATACGCGTGCCCCGACTGGTGGCGGCGGTACTCTCTGGAATTTCTTTGGCGGTGGCGGGCCTTGCGTTGCAGACCTTGTTTAGAAACCCGCTTGCAGGCCCGTTCGTGTTGGGCATCAGCAGCGGTGCAAGTCTCGGTGTTGCGCTTTCGCTCTTGGCGGGTTTTAGCTTCGGACATTTCGGAGTCCTGTCGGGGGCGGCAGTCGGTGCGCTTGCTGTAACGGCGATTGTCATGACGGTTGCTTCGAGGTTCGAAAATTCGACTATCCTTTTGATCGTGGGCTTGCTGCTGGGGTACTTTATCGATGCCCTGGTGAGTCTTTTGATTATGGGGAGCGATTCTGAATCCTTGCGTGTGTATGTGTCGTGGGGTATGGGTAGTTTCGGCCGCCTCACGTTCGATGGTATCTGGATTTATGCCGTGTGCACTTTAGTTGGCGTGATGCTTTTGGTCTTGTCGATGCGGTATTTGAATGCCGCTCGCATGGGCGATGATTTTGCAAAGAACCTGGGCGTGAATGTTCGCCAGGGACGAGTGCTTGTGCTGCTTGGGGCATCGCTCTTGGCGGCCGCATCGACGGCGTTTTGCGGCCCGGTGGCTTTTGTCGGTATTGCCGTTCCGCACCTTGCTTTTATGTTGTTCAAAACGAGCAACCATCGTGTGCTGATGCCAGCATCGGCTTTGTGCGGCGTGGTGCTTTGCTTGGCCGCTTCTCAGTTCTCTAAAATTCCGCTGAATGCGGTGCTGAGCCTGGTGGGCGTGCCTGTGGTGCTGTGGGTCATTGTTCGTGGCGGAGGAATCCGTAAATGATTGATTCTTCGAAAGCCGTGCTTTTAAAGTGTAATGACCTGGTCGTCGGTTACGGCCACGAAAAAGCCTTAGTTGCCTCTCCGGTGAATTTTGAATTGAATGCGGGCGAGGTGGTTGCCTTGCTCGGTGAAAACGGTTCGGGTAAGAGTACCTTCCTTAAAACGCTGTGCGGCTTGTTGGCACCAGTTGCAGGAACGGTTGCTTTGTGTGACCGCCCGTTATGGAATTCGACGGATGCGTGGAGTGCTCGTGAGCGTGCCAAGTTTGTGACTTTGGTGCGTATGAGTGGAGTCTCTTGCGACCGCATGACGGTGCGTGAATTTATAAGCCTTGGCCGTACGCCTTATGCGGGGTTGTTCGATGGGCGTAGCAAAGAGGACGAGGGTGTTGTCGACGAAGCGCTCGCCTTGTTGGAACTTGAAAAGTTTTCTGGCCGCTGGTTGACGGAACTCAGCGATGGGGAACGGAGCCGCGTTTATTTGGCACAGGCGGTGGCGCAACAGGTCAAGGTGCTGTTGCTCGATGAACCGAACGCATTTCTCGATATTCCCCGTAGCCGAAAGTTGTTTGCCTTGCTGCAAAAACTGGCTAAGGAACGTGGCATGGGAATTCTCGTGTCGACGCATTCCGTGGAATACGCCGAAAAGTATTGCGACCGGATCATGGTCATCGAGAAAGGCTGTGTTCGTTGCGAAATGGCGAAGGAAGCCCGTGCGAAGGGCTTGCTCGACTGGACCGAAGAATAATTATCGGAGCTTGATTTCTTTGATATCGACGCCTAGATGATTTAGGCGGTTATAGAGAGCGGTGCGGAAGAGCCCGAGCTTTTGGGCGGCTTCGCGTACGGAACCGTTGCAATCGCGGATGGTCTTGGTCAGGAATTCGCGTTCCTGTTCCAGTTGCATTTGCCTAAAGTTTTCGTAGGCGGAAATGTTTTCGGCTGGTTTAGAAGATTCGCTTGCAGAATTGACGGTCACAGGAGAAGTTGCTCTAAAGGTATCGATGTGCAAGTCTTCGGGCTGCAAGGCGCCTGCGCTGGTAAAGCAGAGTGCACGTTGAATCACGTTCTCCAGTTCGCGGATGTTGCCCGGCCAGTCGTATTCTTGCAACTTGCGGAGGGCCCCGCTAGAAAGCGTGTAATGTTCGCCGGTGCCCTGGTACGTGCGGATAAAGTAGTTCGCCAAGTCTTCGATATCTTCTTTGCGTTCGCGGAGTGGCGAAATCTGCATTGGGATGACGTTGAGACGGTAGTAGAGATCTTCGCGGAAACGCTTTTCGGCGATTTCTTGCTGCAGTTCTCTATTGGTCGCAGCGATAATGCGAACATCGACATGCTTAGTCTTGTTGGAACCGAGCGGGCGGATTTCCTTGTTCTGCAGCACGCGCAAGAGCTTCACTTGGGCGTGTAGCGGCATATCGCCAATTTCGTCGAGGAAGATTGCGCCGCCGTCGGCTGCCTCAAAAAGACCGATGCGTTCGTTTTGAGCACCCGTGAATGCTCCACGGGTGTGTCCGAAAAGTTCGCTTTCGAACAGATTGTCGGGAATGGCGCTGCAGTTTACGGTCACGAACTTTTCGTACATGCAGCCGACGGCGCGAGCGATTAGCTCCTTACCGACGCCGGTTTCGCCTTGGATCAGCACCGGGCCTGTATGCACAATGGCACGCTGAACCGTTTTGCGGAGTTGCTGCATGGCCGGGCTTTTTCCGACCAGGTGACTCATGCGTTCGTTGAAAATTTGACGTGCGGTATGAATCTCTTTGAGCTTTACGATTTGCGACATCAGGTGGAGCTTTAGGGATTCCACCGAAAGAATGCTGTCGTAATGCTTGTTCGAAATTTCGCTATACCGCTCGGGCGTTTCCGCGTAAACAAGAATCAAGGTGTCCGGCGATTTTTCGCGGAGCGCCTTGAGCATTTTAAGGTTATGTTCCGGAAAAGAATCCAGATCCCAAATGACCAGCGGAACTTGCGGAATGGTGCCTGCTGCTGGTACTTCGCGGAAAATGTCTACGGCATAATCTACCGACGAAAGAACGTCCTGTATAAACGAGGACGTTGCATTATCTTTCGCGAATAGATTGATGGTAGCCATTTAGGGGCTTACTTTCCGAGTTCCTTGCTGCGGTCGGTGCCTGCGACAACAGCCTTGATGAGCGTGCTGCGGAAGGCGCCTTCTTCAAGGGCGTTGATGCCTGCAATGGTGGTGCCTGCAGGAGAGCAAACCATGGCGCAGAGGTCAGAGGGGCTCTTGCCGGACTGCTTCACGAGTTCGACGCTACCTTCGATGGTGCCAAGTGCGAGCTTGAGAGCCACATCGCGGGTAAGGCCAGCCTTCACGCCGCCACGAGTAAGACCTTCGATGAACTCGAATACGTAAGCGGGAGCGCTGCCCGAAAGACCGGTCACGGCATCCATAAGCGATTCTGCGACTCGGCAGGTCACGCCAATGTTGCCAAAGATTTTTTCGGCGATGGTGAGCGTTTCTTCGGTAACGCCATCCGTAGCGAGACCCACGGAGCCCTTGCCAACGGTCAGCGGCAAGTTCGGCATCACGCGGAGAATCTGGTTCTTTTCGCCAAGGACTTCGATGAGGGCCTTGCGGGTAACACCGGCCATGATGCTCACGAAAGTCTTAGTGGCTTTTTCGGCGGCAGCGGCAGCCTTCCATTCGGCGGCAACCAGCTTGAAAATCTGCGGCTTTACGCAAAGGAAGGTCACATCGGCCTTGTTGATGCCTTCGGCAAAGCTTGCTACGCGTACGCAACCGAGAGCGGTGACTTCGGCGGCGGCCTTATCGGACGGGTCGAAGAAGAAAATGGTAGAAGGATTGGTGCCGGCCTTCAAAAGTCCGCGGAGGATTGCTCCTCCCATGTTTCCAGTACCTGCAAAAAAGATTTTTTCTGACATAGTATATTCCTTTTGTTAGCGGAGGCTGTCCTTGGCCTTCTTTAAGAATTCTAGTAATTCGGCGTTGGTCTTGTTCTGCTTCATCATCTTGATGAGCTTGTCCATGATGCCGTTTTCAGTATCGTTCTGGGCGCCCTGACGGAATTTCCAGATAATGTCCTGTTCGTAAAGGGTAAGCAAGCGGTCTTCTTTACGGGTGCCGGACTTGAAGATATCAATGGCGGGCCAGGTGCGCTTTTCTGCCAAGCGGCGGTCAAGCACCAGTTCCATGTTACCCGTACCCTTGAATTCTTCGAAGATCACTTCGTCCATGCGGCTGCCAGTTTCGATCAAGGCGGTGCCGATAATGGTGAGAGAGCCGTTTTTCTGGATGATTTCGCGAACGGGTTCGCCTGTAATGGTGTGAACGACCTGTCCGTTGGAATCCTTCTGGAAGTCGCCGAGCTTGTCGGCAATCTTACGGGCTGCACCGAAGAACTTCTTCGGGAACTGCATGGCGTTCGCATCCACACCGCCCGAAAGAATCTTGCCGGAGTGCGGAATCACCACGTTGTTTGCGCGGGCAAAACGGGTGATGGAGTCGAGCAATACCACGACATCCTTCTGCTGTTCCACGAGGCGTTTGGCCTTTTCGAGCACCATGGTGGCCACGCGGGCGTGGTGGTCAGGCGGTTCATCGAAGGTAGATGCTACCACTTCGGCGCGCAGGTTCGGATTGGCTTCGACCAGTTTGCCGATAATTTCACGCATTTCGGTCACTTCTTCAGGACGTTCGTCAATCAGAAGCACCATGATGATAATTTCGGGGTGGTTCTTGGCAATCGCGCGGGTCATGTTCTGCAAAAGAATCGTCTTACCGGTGCGCGGAGGAGCGAGAATGATACTGCGCTGACCCTTACCGATGGGGGAGAACAAGTCCATCACGCGGGTGCTCAGTTCTTCGGGATCCCATTCGAGCTGAATTTTTTCGTTCGGGTGAATCGGGGTCAGGTATTCAAATGCAACGCGGCGCTTGATCTTTTCAGGGTCTTCGAAGTTGACCTTGTCTACGCGACGGAGCGCATAGTACTTGTCATTCTGATCGCGCGGCGGACGGGCAAGGCCTGCGACGGTATCGCCGATTTTGAGGCCGAGCTTGCGAATCAAATTCTGGCTAACATAAACATCGTCCGGGCCCTGCTGGTAGTTGAATTCGGTATTGCGCAGGAATCCGTGGCCTTGCGGCGTGACTTCCAGAAGGCCTTCGGCATAAACAATGTTGTTTTCATTTTCAAGACTTTGTAGTAAAAGTCCCAAGGACTGCTTGCGGTAACGCCTGAAGTCCAGATTTTCCTTTTGAGCGGCGAGTTCCTGCAAGTCGCTCATGGTCATCTTGCGGTACTTGCTCCAGCATTCGCGGGCCTTGTTCCAAGCTTCGGAATCCGGTTCCGGCAGCGGAGTAGTGTCTTCTTCTTCGGGTTGGAATCTCTGGTTCTGGCGATTGTTCTTGTCGAAACGGCGATTGTTCTTGCCAAACTTGTCGAAGCGTCGGTTCTGCTGATTCTGCTGCTGGCCGTTGTTGTCGTTTTGGTTGGCACCCTGTTCGCCCTGGTTGGCGTTCTGTTGTTCGCCTTGTTCGGCAGGCTTTTCAGCGGGGGCGGCTTCTACATTTTGTACAGGCTTTTCTGCAGAAGTATTTTCGGCAGCAGGTGCTTTTTCGATGGGAGCTTCTGCAAAAGATTTTTCTTCTTTATTTTCTACAACTTTTTCAACAGGTTCTTTTTCGGACTTTGTTTCTGCTTTAGTATCGGCAGATTCTTCTTTAGCACGTTTGGGTCTGCCGCGGCGCTTGGGAGTGGAATCCTTTTCTTCAGTATTCACAATTTCCGGGTTCAATTCAGGAGGAATCTCTGCGCCAGTAGGTTCTTGGTCTGCCAGATAGCTTTTAGAATTCTTTTTAGTTGGAGCCACGATGGTGTCCTATTGAATTAATAAATGAAAATGATGTTAGTTGATAATGTTTAATGTAGTTGAATAAGCCCAGGTCGAACAATATGACCGAAAATATATTGCGGGCTCCGATAAAATAACTAAAAAAAATGATTTTGTCACGGAAAAACGCCCTTTTTTCGGAAAAAATTTTGGGACGGTTCGGAGTGCCGTTTGAAACCGCCTGTGGCGGCTTGATTTTGCGATTTTGTCGTAAAAATGACATTTTGAATATCTATATTTATGACGTGGATTCTTTAGAAAGAGTTTTTGTTGCCTTGGGCTCAAACCTCCCCGACCGTTCAAAACACTTGAACGAGGGTCGCGAGATGCTCCGCAAAATTTCTGCGGGCGGGTGGCTAGAAAGTCCCATTTACGAAACTCCACCGGTAGGACCGGCGGGCCAGGGTCCCTATTTCAATCAAGTCGTGAGTTTCTGGTATTCGGGAACTTCGACGCGCCTGTTGCATTACTTGAAAGGTGCTGAATTTGTTTTGGGTCGTAAGCCCCGTGGCCATTGGAATTCCCGCGAAATTGATTTGGATCTGCTGTACTTTGGCAAGGAAGTTCGCCAGGGTAGGCCGAACCTTCCGCACCCCCAGATTGTAAACCGCCAGTTTGTGCTGGTGCCCTTGAACGATATTGCTCCGGAATGGGATGATCCCCAGTTAGGAGTAAAGGTAAAGGAAATTCTTTCGAATCTTTTGCAGAAAGAAGAAAAAATCCCGTTCCGCGTCATTACCTCGGAGGAACCCTAATATGCTGACAGAAAAAGGCGTCCATTTTTTGGCCATCGAAGGAGCTATCGGTGTAGGGAAGACTTCTCTTGCAGAAATTATCGCGAATCGCTGGAAGGCGACCCTGATCGAAGAAAACTTCAGGGAAAACCCGTTCCTCGAAAAGTTCTACCAGAATAAAGAGGCTTATGCGTTCCAGACACAGTTGTTCTTCTTGCTGGACCGTTTAAAGCAGTTGCAGAATTGGGCGCTCCAGAGCGACCTGTTCCGCGACCTCTTGATTAGCGACTACACATACGACAAAGACCAAATTTTTGCAGCCCAGAACCTGACCGAAAGCGAATACGCCATGTACGATCAGGTGGCCAAGGCCTTGAACCACGATATTCCGAGGCCCGATTTGGTCGTTTACTTGCAAGCATCGGTTCCGACTCTTTTGAAGCGTATTCATGGCCGCGGCCGCGCCATGGAAAAGACTATCGAAGGTTCTTACCTGAACGGTCTTTTGGAACGCTTCGACAATTATTTCTGGAACTATCCGTACGCGCCGGTGCTGATTATCAATACCGACAATATCGATTTTGTCCACAACGAAAATCATCTGCAGTTGGTGCTCGACGCCATTGCCGCATGCCCCAAGCAGACGACTTATTTTGTACCAGAAGGTAAATAATGCAAATCGTAACTACTGTTGATTCTCTTCGTCAAGCCATCAAGCCCCTCGCAAAGCAGGGCAAAACCATCGGACTCGTTCCCACCATGGGAGCCTTGCATGCCGGTCATGGTGCTTTGATCAAGGAATCTGTCAAGGAATGTGATGTGACTGTTGTCAGCGTGTTCCTGAATCCGATCCAGTTTGGTAAAAACGAGGATTTGGATAAGTACCCCAAGCGTCTGGAAGCCGATGCAAAGCTTGCCGAATCGCTGGGTGCCGATTTCGTATTTGCCCCGAGTGTTTCTGAAATGTACCCCGATGGTGATCCGCTGACGCTTGTGCGTGACGAATCCTTGGAAGGTATGTACTGCGGCGCCTATCGCCCCGGCCATTTCCGCGGCGTGCTCACGGTTGTTTCCAAGTTGTTCCTGATTTCGGGCTGTAACCACGCCTACTTTGGCGAAAAGGATTACCAGCAGGTGTTCCTGATTGAACGCATGGTGAAGGACTTGAATTTCGATATCCAGATTCACCGCGTGAAGATCGTTCGTGAAGAAACGGGCCTTGCCCTTTCGAGCCGTAACGAATACCTGACCGACGAAGAACGTGCAAACGCCTTGTCGATTAGCGCTGGCTTGAAACAGGCTAAGGAAGCTTATGTCAATGGTGAACGCGCCGTCAGCAAAATCCGCGATATCGTGCTCAAGTCTATTCTTGGTGCACATGGCATTGTGCAGTTCGTCGAAGTCGTAAATCAGAAGGACCTTCAGAAGTTCGTGGGTATTTTGAGCCCCGAAGACAAGGTTGTGATTTTGGTGGCCGCCTTCTTCGGAAAGACTCGCTTGATCGACAACATCGAATTAAACTAGCCGCTATTTCTCAGTAGCGGTGAACACGCCGTCCCATACCTCGCCTTCTGCAACAGGCGGGGTTATTTTGTAGGCTTCGCAGCGCTTGATGTACACATGCGAAGGCGTTGTCTTGCTGCCCGGATCGCGGTCGGGGTGGTGCGGCTCAATTTCAAGGCACTGCTTGAAGAGCTCAATCGCTTCGTCCCATTGCATGTTCAGGTAGCAGGCGCGGGCCTTTTCCCAAATGCCCACGAGTTCCTTGAGGGTTGCTTCGTTTTCGCAACCGGTCTTTTCCAACAGTTCGAATGTCTTGACCGGTTGGCTCTTACCGATAACGCGAATGGTGTCGAGGGAACGATAAATGAAGTAGCCTTCTTCCAAATTCTTTTGCGTGTCTTCGCTAATCTGAATGTAGGCGCCGTACTGCTTGGCTGCACTTTCAAGACGTGCGGCGAGGTTCACGGCGTCGCCCATCATGGTGTAGTTCTTTCGCATGGTAGAACCCATGTTACCCGTCACGATGTCGCCGGAGTTGATACCGATTCTCATATGCATGTTGTGCACGACAGTCGGCCACTTGCTGCCTTCGTTAGTCCATTTCCTGCGCAACTTCATGAGCTTGTTCTGCATGTTGACGGCGGTTTCGCAGGCGCTCTGGGCGTGGTTGGGGAGCGGCATCGGCGCGCCGAAGAATGCGATAATGGCATCGCCTTCGTACTTGTCGAGCGTACCCTTGTTGGCGAGCAGGGTGTCGGTCATGGCGGTCAAATATTCGTTCAGCAGTTCAACGAGTTTACTCGGGTCGCCGATTTTTTCGGAGAAGGTCGAGAAACTTGCGATGTCGGTAAAGTAGGCGGTAATGTTCGATTTTTCGCCACCCAGGGTCGGCATAATTTCGTTGTCCACCATGGCGGCAATCAGTTCGGGAGAAATGTACTGCTTGAAGGCGTTGTTGATGAAGTTCTTTTCCTTGTTTTCAAAGTAGAACTGCACGACCAGTGCCGTAATGTTGGTAAGCAACATGGCGAGCAACTGCTTTGATACGCCTATGTAAATTCCGTTCTGGAAGTATTTGTAGGCAACATAGGTGTACACGCACATCAAGAAAACGGACAGGGCGACCGATATGTAGCTCTTGAAGTATAGGCCAAGGAGCAAGCAGAGCAACGCCAGTAAAATGACGATGACTTGCTGTTTCTTTTCGCTTAAAGTAACAAGGTAATCGTCAGCGAGAATATTCTTGATGATCGTCGCGTGGATCAACACGGCGGGGTAGTTTTCTTCGTGCGGGCCAGGAACAAAGTCGAATAGGGCCGCCGCGGCAGAGCCGAGGATGAAAATCTTTCCTTGATAGAATAGGTTGTCGACGCGTCCCTTGTATACATCGTAGTAAGACAAGTGTTGGAATCGTCTGTTGCTGATTTCGTTGTAGCGACCTTTGTACTTGACTTGGTAGCGACCATACTTGTCGATCGGAATGCGCTTGGGTTTTCCGAAACGGAGTTCTTCGCCGGGCTTCAAGTTGTTGATAGCTTCGTCGCTTGCCGATTGAATGTCTCGAATGACAGCGTCCGAAAGAATGGCCTGGTTCGAGGTCCATTTCTTGATGGCCTTGTTGTAATGGATCTGCATATCAAGCGAAAGAATCATCTTCTTTCCGGCAGGAATATGCTTGAGCGTGTCTTTGTAGAATTCTAGCGTCTTGATGGAGGCTTCGGTGAAGTCGATGGCTTCGTCTTCGTCATCTTCTTCCTCTTCGTCGTCGGAGGGCTTCTTTACGATCTGGAAGAATCCTTCTTCATCTTCGTCTTTTCGAATGAAGTGATCTTTGTCGAGGCTTACAGTTTCTTTGTCTTGGAGGGCTTCGAGCTTGTCGAGCGTTACCTTCATCAACAGCTTCGATTCGTTTTCGTCCAGGGAGCTGCTTGTGCCGCCATTTGAAAGTTCCAATAAGATCTGGCCTTTTTCGTTTTTGTAGGCGAAAACCTTGTGCGATATTTCAAGAACTCCTTCGCTTGCCTTGTTCTGAATTTTCTTTTCGCTCAAGGTTTCGCGGAGTTGCAGGAACATGTAATAGCTGAAGTTCGGGTAGGTCGTATGATAGGCTCCGGAGGAATCGCGGTAAATGCCGAACGGCTTACCTACATCAATGTATTGACCCATCTTGATGGTAACATCTTTGGGATCCCTGTGGAACAAATGCAAAATGGTCATGAGCGACATGGTGGAGTACACGAAATTTCGGTTGTCTCCGTTCATGATGGCTTCGAAAGTTTCCTTATCGGAGGTAATGCTCGTGTCAAGAAGCGAAAGAATGTCTAGCGAAGGGTTCGGGAACCTGTATAGCATCGAAACCTTGCGCACGACACCGTCGTTATCAGGGTAGGCGTTGACGGAACCGAATTTGGCGCCTGCCTGGGCGAGCTCCGGGAAAATATTGTCGAGGAGGTCCTTGGCTTCGACATCATCGATTTTATCGACCTGGGTGGTATCGAAAACGGAGGTGTAGCCGATGGCGTCTGCGCGTTCCTGCGTGCTCAGGGGAATCCACTGGGATGCATGCTTGTACGATTTGCGATCGTCGAACATGTAGCATACAATGGTGTTGCCGCTTTCTTTAACGGCGCTCACCAGCATGGAGTCAAAATTATAGTTGGCAAGCAACGAGGGGAAAAGGGAATCTACTTCGGCGTCTGGAGAAACTTTCTTAAGGACATTTACGACTTGATTCGTCTTTTGTTTACCAAAATCGGCGCTCTTGAACAAGATATCGAAACTGATTGCCGATGCGCCACCTTCACTTAAATTCTTGATGACTTTGGCATGAATAGAACGGTCCCATTCGTTGTAGTTACCGAGTTTTGTCAGAGAGGCTTCGTCAATGTCGACAATGTAAATGTTCTGGTCTAAGCTATCGCTAATCGAAACCCTTTTATGAGTGGTGTTGTCTTCTTCTTCTTCGGCTTTTTCGGAATGGGTTGCTGCTTTAAAGAATAAATCGTAAAAGATGTTTTCCATGGCTTCTGCACCGTTTCGGGTAGATCCTTGGATTTCGTTTTGCGTACTTCCGAAAATAAGGATCATCAAAACAATAAAGGCAGAAATAGAGAAGCCTGATAAAACTTTCTTAATCTTTTTCGAAAACTTTATTTGCATAATAGAAAGATAATATAATACTATATTTAGGGGGTACTTGCGGAGGCATTTTGGCTACTCAAAAGAAATCATCATCGAAAAAATCGGGAAAATCATCAAAGCCTTCTAAAAAAGACGATTTTTCGCCGTCTGAACAGAGTTTTGGTGCCATTCTTGGCGGCTGGGCCCTGGTGGGTTTCGGCCTTATATTGATGCTTGGCTGCATTTGCTCTGCTTATAGCGGAGTAAAAGAAAATGTCTTGGGCCCGTACTTGGGCAAAATGTTCCCGGATGCACTTGCGTTTGTTTTTGGCCGTGTGCCCTCCTTGTTTGTGACGTCGGCACTTGTGCTGTGGGGCGCTGCCCTGGTGTCTGTTGTTCGACGTGCTCGCTTTATCCGCTATGCGGTCGGGCTTTCGCTTTTGTCCGTTGTATTTTCGTTCCTATTCTCGCTCCGCAATTATGGTGAAACGAAGGTCGCGAAAGACATGCTGATTCAGGGCGGTGGTGCGTTTGGTCAGTTCTTTAACCAGTTCGTGGCGGTACCGCTTTTTGGCAAGGCTTCGCTTTTGATGCCGCTGACCATTTCCCTCGTCGTAATAGCCCTGATTTTGGTGATTGCGTTTGGGCTTCGTCCGAGGCATTTCAAGTTCGTGGTGCAAACGACTAACTGGCTCAAGTCGGTTTTCAAAAAAAAGGAACCGATTGAGGGCGAAGTTTACGAACCGGTTGATACGCGTCGCATGCCTCAGGTACAGACGAATATGGATTTGCCTGGCGCAGGTCTTCCGCGTGGCGTGTACATGGACGATAATACGGTGAATATTCAGCCTGACGGTTTCAAGATTCGTCGCAAGCACAAGGTGACTCCGTTTAATGGACGCAGCAACTGGATGGATGACGAATTCAGCTTGAACGGAACTACAGATGAAGTGCCGAACCTTCCGGATGAAGTTTTGCAGACATTAACGCCTCGTCGCGCAAAAGAGGCGGCAGGGACGCTCCCTGATTCAACGAATAATGGAGTGGGTGGTTACAATCTGGACGAAGATCCCGAAATCCGCAGACTCGAAGATTACTTGCGCCAGAATGGCGGCAAGATGAATGCTCTTGAAATTGTGGAAGTCAAGGACAAGATTGCGGCCCTTAAGCGTGCCCGCGACTTGATCGCCTGGGAAAAGGATCACCGCGGTCGTATGCAGGTCAAGGGTGATGTGCGCCGCGAAGGTTCTCCGGTAACAGGTTCCATGGCAACGCGTACGGTAGCTGAAAATGCAATGCCGACGGGAACGATGCCTGCCGCAAAGGGTGCTACGCAAAGATCTATGACGCAGGTTCCTGCGGATGATCGCACAATGATGGCGGGCGAGTCGACGGTTTCCGAACCGACTCGTGGAAATATCAATGCCGAAGACTTGCTCGGTGGCGATGGCGCTGCTGACGATACGTTCGTGCCCGAAGTTTACGGCGCCGATGATGTAGGCGATGTCCCCGAAATGCCGGACGAAACGCTGGGAGCCTCGATTGGGGCGGTGCCGAGCGGAAGTTCTACCTCGGGAATGAAGGCGTCCCCGATTCCGCAGCGTGACCCGACGACGGTTTACGACGAATACAAGGTGCCTGCGATTAGCGATATTCTAGAAGAACATGAGCCGCAGACGGCCGATTACAGCGAAGAAGAATTGAACGCCATCGGCAAGATGCTCGAAGAAAAGCTTGAAAACTTCAAGGTGAAGGGCCGCGTAATCGGTTGCGAAACGGGCCCGATGATTACCCGCTTCGAAGTGGAACCGGGCCCGGGCATGAAGGTGAGTCGGTTCTCTGCTTTGCAAGAAGACTTGGCGCTTCCGCTCCGCGTTTCATCGGTGCGAATTCTCGCTCCGATTCCGGGTAAGGCTGCCGTCGGTATTGAAATTCCGAACCGCAAATTCCAGACGGTGTACAGCCTCGACGTGTTCCAGAGCGAAAAGTTTAAACCGTCGCCCGAAAAGATCCTGGTGGCTCTCGGTAAAGATATAACCGGCGAAGCGTTCACGATGGATTTGGCCAAGGCCCCGCACTTGCTGATTGCAGGTCAGACAGGTTCCGGTAAGTCCGTGTGCATTAACGCCCTCATGGCGTCTATGCTTTTCAGCAAGACTCCTGACGAACTCCGCATGATTCTGGTGGACCCGAAGGCGGTGGAACTCAAGATGTACGAAAACATCCCGCACTTGCTGGCTCCGGTGATTACCAAACCTGAAATTGCCATTCAGGCGTTGCAGTGGCTGTGCTATGAAATGGATCGCCGTACTGAAGTCTTGGCGGCGGCGAAGGTGCGTAATATTGGTGGCTTTAACGCGAAGTTCGAAGCGGGCGAGTTGCCTGACGAAGTGCCTGAAGAAGACCGTAGTCACCGCATGGCGTTCATCGTGGTGATTATCGATGAAATGGCGGACCTGATGATGGTCGCCGGCAAGGAAATCGAAAAGAACGTGGCGCGCCTTGCCGCAAAGGCTCGTGCCGTGGGCATTCACCTGGTGCTTGCAACGCAGCGCCCGTCAGTCAAGGTGATTACGGGTATTATCAAGGCGAACTTGCCGACTCGTATCAGCTTCAAGGTGGCTTCTCAGATTGACGCCCGCACGGTTATGGACCATGCCGGCGCCGAAAAGCTCCTGGGCCGAGGCGACATGCTTTACAAGGCCGTGAACGATCCGGAACCGGTTCGTGTTCATGGCGCCTTCCTCAGCGACGAAGAAGCAGAAAAGCTTGCCGATGCCTGCTCCGACCAGAACGTGTTCTACCCGCAGGTGGAATCGTTCGACGTGTCTGACGGCGAAGGCGACGAAGATGGCGAAGGCGGAGGCAAGGACTTGGGCAAGCTCGACAAGTTGCTCTACGATGTGGCCGTTTGGGCGGTCGAATGCCGCGGGCTTTCGACCTCGGCGGTGCAGCGCCACTTTAGCGTGGGCTTCAGCCGAGCCGGTAAAATTGTAGACCAACTTTACAGCCTCGGCGTATGTGGCCCTGCCAAGGGCAACTCTAAACCCCGCGCCATGCTGCTCGGCATCGAAGAAATCCAGAGCATGCAGCGCTCCGGAAAATTCGGGTAAGTTTGCGGCTTTGTCTACCTGAGAGAAATGGACAACATGGTAATGTCGTCGAATTGTTCGGCATTTCCCACAAAAGCTTGCAGGTCTTCCTTGATCTGAGTCAAGAATGCTTTGCCGCCACGGACATCGGCCGAATTGAGTTTTTTCAGCAGTCTCTCTTCGCCATAAAGTTCCCCTGAGCCGTTGTGCGCTTCGGTTAATCCGTCGGTATAGATTAAAAGGCTGTCGCCATCCTGTAATTGAATCTCGGATTCCTTGTACTGTGTATCGTCCATGCCTGCAAGGAATAACCCATGCTTGTTCTTCAAAAATTCAAAATTTTCGCCCTTTCTTGCAAAACAGGGGGCGTTGTGGCCTGCATTTGTGAATTTCATGATGCGTGTCGTGGTGTCTAGAATGCCAATCCATGCTGTGGCAAACATTTCTTCGGGGTTGCTTTCACACAGGATTCGGTTGACATCGGTAGAGATCTGAGCCGTGGACAGTTTCATCGAAGCATGGTCTTTGATCATCGTCTTCACGGTCATTGAGAAGAGGGCCGCGGGAACACCTTTGCCCGAAATATCGGCGATGACAAATGCAATATGCGTGCCGTCGATTTCAAAGAAATCGTAAAAATCTCCGCCGACCTCCTTGGCAGTATCCATGGTCGCGTAGATGTTTACGTCGGGGTGGTTGACAAGAGCGCCCTCTGCGGAAGGAAGAGAACCTGTTTGAATGTTTGCGGCGAGGTTCAGGTCGGTTTCGACGGCCACTATTTTCTCGCGATTCTTGACGAACCTATTCGTGTTCACGTTTGTTGTAAAGAAGGTGAGCGCGATGGCGGATGAAAGACTGGTTTCTAGATAATTTTCATCAAGTTCCAAGATGAATAGCTGAATAAACTCAATTCCTGCAATCAATAAGGAGGTTATCAAAATACATTGAGCGTAGAATTTCTTTTCCGCATTTGATTTTCGGCGTCGGATTAAGTAATAGATGGACTGTAACAATGGTGAACTTGCGTACATGAAAGCAATCGGTACCAAGCAATAATCAAAGATTATGCCATATTGAATTTCTCCATGTTCGTTGATGGAATATACTAGGCCGGTCCAAGGTGTCGTTAGGCATAAAATAACGGTAAGAACGGTGGGTGCGATAAATAGCGCGTAGTGCAATTTTTTTGAACTCATCTTGAGTCCAAATTGATTCAACGAGAATCGCGTAAACATCGATGTTCCAAGCATCATTGCAATTGCAAAAATATAGGCACAGGCATAATTAAGGATCTTGTATGTAAGATTCCCATCTACAAAATGCCAGATTCCGTCAAAAGCAGACAAGACCGTTGCCGACACAAGCATAATGGAAAGCTTGTCCTTGAAACTCATCTTGTACAGCACGATGTTGTTGTATAACATGAATGCGGTTAGCAAGGTCGTGAAAACGGATATTTCTACAAACAGGGTATCTGCAATTTCTTCATAGGTCATATTTATGCCTCGAATTTTACCTTGAATGTGTTACGGTTGTAACTCATGGTCGTGAGGTACATCTTGTTATTTTTCATTTTTTCCATGTAACCCGAAACCATGAACTCGGTAATGGAACCTGCGATTACATCGTCGCTTGATAAGTCGAATAAAATACCATCGTCTTTAGTGATAATCTGTATTCCATCTTCTCGAATAAAGACGGAACATTCCGCATAGGTTGCCGTGTTCCCGTTTTTCTCAAAAACAAGCATAAAAAGTTCTTCAATGAGCAATTTGACTTTGGCTATGATTTTTTTGTTGATGCCATTTTCCTGAAGGTATCGCTCTATCTGCTTTTGAACATCAATAATCAATTCCGGCTCCAGCTTGAGTTCGTAGAAGCGGTAGTTCAGTCGTTTTTCTTTATCTGCAAGTAGCAGAGGGTAGTTTTCTTTGCCGTATTTGGTGCGGATGAATAGCGTCGAGAAGATGTAGGCGAGAATAGTCGAAAGGGCTATCCCGACAAAGAATCCGTAAATTCCAAATTTTTCGCCGAGAATGAATAGGAGAGGGGCAGCGACAATCACGTCGCGTAATCCGCAGAGAAGCGCCCCAAGAAAAATTTTGTCGATGAGCAGATAATACGAAGACAGCAAGTAGAGAAGACTGGTTCCGGTGAGCCCAAGTGCAATAATGCGGGCGCCGTTGATGGCATCTTTGGCGATTTCTGGATTCTCGATGCCGTAAATTTTTACGATGAGTGGAGCCGCAGCCGCTATGATGGCGGTCATTAAGACTCCTTCGACAACAGCCGCTTTCTGCGCAATCTTGTAGCAATTTTTAATGCCGCGGTAGGATTCTTCGCCTAGATAGATGTTGATGAGGGGTGTAATGGCCTCTCCGATGCCGTCAAAAATAATCTGAAACTCTTTTGCAAAGAAAATAACGGAGGCAATAATCAGCATATCAGAACCGAATGCGAATGTGATGTATTTTTCGACAATCACGGCAAAGCAGGCGAAAAATAGATAGGTGCTCGCATCGATCGTACTGTATTTCGCTATGTGAAAAATTTTTGCAATTGAAAAGTGAAATCCGATTTTTAGCGAGTTTCCTTTCTTGAATAAGTGGAGACTAGTCACTAAAAGTGCAAGTGCGGTACCGATAAACGAACCCAGGGCGATTCCTTCGATGCCCATGGATTTTGCTAGGACGATGGAGAGGGCTATGTTGACAACTAGCTGTACGATGCCTGCGATTGTGCTGATCGTGTCGTCTCCATCTGAAAATACGGCTTCACACATCAGTAGGAATAATGGCAAAATCAGAATGGTTAGCTTGTACCAAAAGAAATACTGCTTGGCCTGTTCAAAGACAGTGGGGGTCGCTTCAAAAAAATGGAGATAGGTGTCGCCCAACAGCGTGAAGGCTAAGAACAGGAGTACGCCTATGCTAACAGCAGCGGTCAATCCGACCCTGAAATACTGGGTTGCTTTCGCTTGATCGAATTCTCCCATGGCGCGGTTGTACAAGATGGGAACGCCAATCGAAAGGATTCCGCCAAAAAAAGCGGCTAGGGAATATGCGGGGGTTACGAGACTGATGCCGGCGACGCTCGTTTCTCCTAAGACAAGGCCCGCAATCACGGAATCCGACAGCAACAGGATTGGAACGACAATCATGTAGACTGTTCCCGAAACCAGTAGCGAAAGAAATTTTTTAGACAGAAAAGTCTTGCTCATTCATTTAAATATAATAATAGGTTAAAAAAAATGGTAATTTGATTAGCTACTCATCAAAAGGTTCAAATTCTTTTTTAACAGTTCCGCATACTGTAACGCCTGTTTTGGAGTGTATAGATTTTCCGCATACTCAATAAACAGGGATAGTCCCGAAGGGCTTTCGCGTACCTCTATTTCGAAAGGCATTGCCGCATTGCGGTTCAAACCCACTTCTTCGATTTGAACTTCCGGCGGAATCAGATTCAGCATGGTGTTTTCATGGACTTGTTTTTGATAGATGATTTCCAAGGTGTATGTATCCAGTTCGTCATTGTAGAAAATATCACCTAGGCATTCCGAATAGAAAATGCCCTTTAGGATTTGTTCTGAAACCTCGGAAAGAACTTTTGATGGAGAATCCGTAATTTCAAGATCAATAAAGATGGGTAGATTTTCTTCGAAACTGCCAATGGTTTCGAGGTATTTGCCTTCTTTTCGATTGTCGTAAGTCCAGGTGTAGCAGATCTTCTTTTTCCCTGTCATCTCGGAAAGGGCAAGTATTGCCGCCGCGATAGAAAGTTCATTTCTAGATGTAGAACGTCTTTTTTCGGCTTGATTCATTTGATCTAGGGAAATTCCTAAATCGTAATCCAAATAAGCACTTCTCCCGAAAGATTTTGTATGGTCATATTCAAGTACGCAGCACCACTTGGAATCGCCCTTTAGGGATTCGTAATATCTTTTTGCCTCAGCATATTTTGTGGACTTCTTGGTGTTTTCTAGGTCTTGTAAGTACGAATAATAAAAGTCATCTCCTGATTTTTCTTGATAATACTCGTTGAAGGTCTGTACGGCGAATATAAAACACGAGTAATAGTCTCCTAGAGAATGATGGACTTCCACAAAGAGGTACTTGTTTTTCTCTGTTACAATGACTTTGGTTCTATACAGATGTTCTCTGAATAAATTGAATGGACGCTCTGGCTTTTCTTTAAACTTGTTGAATTCTTTTTCGGAGGTGTGCCTCAATTCTGTTTTTTTTATCAATTCAGGGCGGTATGAGACGGAATATTTTCCCGTTTCATCTTTCGAAAAAACAGACATCATCATCGGATGCTTTTGAAGTGTCTTGTCAACGGCTTCGCATAGTTTTTTTTCGTCGTATTGATTTCCGAGTGTGACAACGTACGAAAAGTTGTAAACGTAATTACTGCCGGATTTTTGTTCTTCTTCAGATAGGAAAAATTCTTGCTCTGCCTTTATGTCGAATGTTTTTTTTCGGCATTGTTCTTCATATTTTTCATTGTCATCTGTGTTCTTGTTTGATTGTATTTTTTTTGCAATTCGATCAATTGTCTTTCCGTAGTAGATATCTGAAACCGTCAGCGTTAAATGATACTTTTCAATTTCGATGATTAGCTCAACGGCTGATATAGAGGATCCGCCTAGCTCAAAGAAATTATCTTCTTTGGATGGGTCTCTTTTTAGATCAAGAACTTTTTTGACCGCTGAACATAAGATGTTTTCGATGCCAATTTCTGAAGAATCCTCGTTTAAATGCTTAAACGAAATGTCCATTGTTTTTAGGCTTTGCTTGTCAATTTTCCCGTGTTTATTTAAGGGCATTTTGTCAAGCGTTACAAAAACCAAAGGAATCATATAAGGTGGAAGAATCCTTGATAGTTCTTCCTTGATAGCCTTTGTAGATATGTCTGTGTCTGCAACAATGAACGCGACTAGGAAATTCTCTTTTTCGTTGGTCTTTAAAATAACGGTTGCTTGCTTAATGGCTTCAATTTTTAAGATGGATTGTTCTATTTCCTGGAGCTCGATTCGCTGTCCGTTTAACTTTACCATATCGTCGGCTCGCCCGCAGATCACAATTTCTCCGCTATCGGTCCTATAGGCAAGATCCCCAGATTTGTATGTTCTTTCGCCTCTGTATTCTATAAAGCTCTTTGCCGTATCATCGGGACGATTCAAGTATCCGCAAGAAAGGGTCTTGCCCTGTATTAAAAGTTCTCCCTTCTGGTTTGGTCCAAGTTCGTTTCCTTCTTCATCTACGATGAAGACTTTTGTCCGGTATGGAATTCCATTTGTGAAGGAACTTGTTGTATTTTGCAATACCTTGCACACAGCCATGGAGCAAGTTTCTGTCGTACCGTACCCATTGATGATTTTTACGGTAGGGAGTTTGCTGAAGATTTTTGCGGCATGCTCCGGAGAGAGCGGCTCTCCGCCCATGTAAAGGCCTATAATGCTTTCAAATTTTTCTTTGTCAGCCGCAGAAAGTAGAATTTCTATGAATGAAGGTATTCCAATTACGGAATCCAGTTGATACTTCTTGATCTGTTCTGAAAAATTTGTTAAATCTTTAAGCTCATTTTCTTTGTTAAGGTAAAATAGGGCGCCTGCATAAATGCAATAAAAGAATCCTGTATAAAAAAGGATGAACGTGAATGGGGATATGTCGGCCAATCGATGAATTTGATATTGGGCAATGGCGATCCATTGTTCTGGAAAGAATTCTTCGTAAATGGCCCTGTGATTAAGCGTGACCCCTTTGGGATTTCCTGTAGAACCTGAGGTGTAAATGCACATTGCCATGTCATCGGGGCTTACATGAACAACTTGTTTTTTTAAATGTTCTTTTTTCGCTTTGGCAAGGAGTTCTTCTAGTGTGAAAATCTTGCAAGTGCATTTGCCTATTTCTAGAAGTTCCGCCTTGATTTTTTCGGTTGTAATGATGGCTTTCGATTTGGAATCGTTGATGCTGTATGCAATTCTTTCAGGAGGCGTGTCGAGTGTAAGTGGGATAAAGGCCGCACCCGTTTTTAAAACGCCCATGATGGCGATATGAATAGAGAAGGATCTGTCCAATACAAGAGTGATGAAATCCCCTTGTCTGATTTCTGGAATCAGGGCGAAAAGCGATGCTGCCAAATAATCTGATTCCTGGTCAAGTTCCTTGTACGAAAGTTCCTTGTCTGCGCAGATAACGGCAATGGCACCGGGCGTCATTTGAGCGTGTTCGGTAAGTTTGTCATGTACGGCGAAAAATTTTTCTTTAGCCATTATGCATTCTCGATGAATTTGCCCATGTAGTCAAGAACTGAAATAAGTCCTTTTTCCAAATCACTCTTGTTCAGGAGCAGGTTGATTCTAAAACAGAACTGTTTGCTTATGTCAAAACCGTGCATAATCCCCGGGAAAATCAAATATCCCTTTTCCTGGATTAGTTTTTTTATGGCGAAAATAAAATTTTCGGTTCCTATACACCCGTCAAGAAAGATCATGGCATAATGACCGGATATATCAGGTGATACATGGGCGAAACAGTAATTTGCTAGAATCTGATGAACTCGTTTGTAATTGTCGCTCCAAAATTGATTGTAAAAACGAAGGCAATCGTCGTAATTTTGGGAGATGAAATGACGTGCACCCAGTTGACTTAGATAATTTAGGGAGCCTCCGTAACAATCTTTAAGCCTATCAATTTCGTCAGTGAACTTTTTATGTGTGACAATGACAGAAAATTTAATCCCCTGAATTCCTAGAGCCTTATGCGGGCTATAGATGTACATTAGTTTTTCTTGTATTCCTAATGTTCTTGAAAGTTCCTTTCCGTTTACGCATAAGGCCTCGTCCAATATAACCCATTTTCCTGCATCTAGAAGTTCTTGAATGCCGTTTATGACATTTTGATTGAAATAAACGCTTGTCGAGTTGATGGGAGAGGTGAACCAGAATGCTTCGCAGTCCGAATTTATAAGGGGACTGATGTCAAAATTTTGATTGAAGTCGGGAATGAATTCGTTAAAAACGTGGTAGGCGACTTTTAAATCGTCTAGGCAGGTCTGTGCCGTAAAGTATGCTGGCGCAATGATTCCTGTTTTTAAATTTCTTTGTGAAAGAAATACTGCGATTGTTACAATCGAATGTGTGCTTTGCGAGAAGGCAAAACCTTGGGATTCATAGAAATCTTCGCTTGAAAAGCCTAATTTGGTTGCAATGTTTTTTTTGATGGATTCTGGAAGATAATATTGATAGTCAAAAATATCCTGTACGGATTCGTATTTGAGAATATCTTTGAGCTGAGCCTTGTATTCGGAGCCGGCATTCCAGTAAGATAGATTTATAGATTGCGTTTCTTTTGACAGGGCTTTTGAAGCTTTGTCAAGTTCCATCTCTATTTCGTAGTTAGTCATTTAAATTAAACCGAAAACGGCGTCGAGTCCGGTTGCGTCCAGGACTTCCCTGAAGTTTTCGCCGATATTGAGAAGTTGCATGTTTCCCTGTTTCTTTTTTAAGACCTTGAATGTTGAAAGTAATACTCGGATCCCTGCCGAGGATACATAATCGCATTCTTTGAAATCCATGATTAGCGAGTTTATCTTTTCGATGTGAGCTGCAATTTCTTCTGCGAGTTTGGGCGAGGTGAGGGTGTTCAGCTCGCCAGAAAGAGCAATTGTCATTTCAGCATCGTTCAAAACAGTTCTAAGTTCCATTCTAGGCTCCGTATTATATTTTAGTAAAAAAATTGTGAAAAGAATTAAAACAGGTGCTTCCACTGGAATCCGAGTGTGTAGAATATCCATTCTCTACCGCTATAGGTCATTAGCGGCTCGTATTCTGCATCTTTGTATTTTTCGCGGAAACTGCGGCGCGACTGGAAATCAAAAAGCACAAAAAGCTTGTCTTTCTTGTCGAGCGTGATTTCAGCCATGGGCCAAATATCGATGGTCATGAAGTCGCCCTTGTAGCGAGACGAATAGTCGCCGAAATCGCTGGACTTATAATGGCCCGAAAGCGTGGTACCGACGCCGATCATTGAAAGTTTCAAAGGCATTTGGTAGCCTACAAAGTATTCTTGTTCGTACACCCAGCCGCTTGCCATGCCGTCTGTCTCCTGCCAGAGCCAAACATCGCTGTCGGTGCCAGTCAATTTCTGGTAGCCGGCTTTGTAGGTGGCTGTCGCTACAATGTGGTGCCAGTCGCCTTCCCAGAGGGCGGCGAGATCGAACATGAAACATGCGCTTCCCCAGCCGTACAAGTACCAGTGTGCAAAGGGAGTCATGTCCTTGTATTCAGGCTCTGCTGCATTGTATGCAGCCATGCCTTGGAATAAATCGAACGCGTTCCAGCCGGTTCCTGCCGTGCCGCCGACGGCCAGTTCCAAAAAGGCAATGGGCGATACGGTAATTGATGCGACTGGTGCGAGCGTAATGGGCGAAACTTCCAACCCCGCGCTAAATGTTACATGGTTGTCGGCGGTGAATTCGTCATCGCCACGCAAGAAGGGGAGCGTATAGGCCGCATCAAATTCGGCAACGGCCTCGATGCCGTCGTAAGGACCGCTGATTCCTGTGACGTGGCTTGAACCGCGGTGGTGTTCCACTTCGGGGTAGTAGGCGGCAGATACTGTAGACGAAATTTCCCAAGGGGATTTTTCTTGAGTGGCTTTTCCCGGTGCTTCCTCTGCGAAAATCTGATTACCTACGCAAAGTACGGCTGCGAATGCAAAAAATGCTTTTTTCATGCTTTCCCCTCCAGAACGTTAGAATGACATTTTTCCTTTGAAAGTGACGCTGCTGAAATCGCGGTATTCGCCGTACAGGCCTTCCTTGCCGTCGGGGCCTTCCAAGTACAGGTCTCCAATCAGGCTAAGCGTAATGGCATCGGTCAGCTTGTAGTCCAGTTCCAGTTCGCTTGCCGTAGAAAAATCCCATAAGTCCAATGCACCCGAGGCCATAATGGTGAGCGTTTCGTTCAGGATAGATTTTTCGATACTCAGGGTGGCCTGGTGCTCAAACTGTTTCCGCTCAAGGTCGCTATCGTGATCGATTACGCCATCTGCAACATACTGAGCCGTAATTGTCCAGCCTCCGCTTGGAGTCCAGTCAAGTCCGGCAAGGCCTAAAACTTGATTCTTTCTCTTGCTTGCAGGGCGCGAGTCTTCCGAATACTTAAAGAGTTGACTGTTGACATCTGTTTGGAAGTGCCTCTTTGGGAAATAGGCTCCTTCAAGACGGAATACGAAATCTCCGGCAGGAATCGCTGCATCGGCTCCGATCATGTACATGCGTTTGTATTCGCCTGTCACATCGATTGAATAGCTCGTGGCGGGCATGTCTTCGCCATCGCCAAAAACAATATTGGGATTGTATCGGATTAACGGGAGGTCATCCCAACCATAGAATCCGTACAGCGACAAATCTGCGACCGATGTGTAGGTACTAGCGCGCAGGGCGAGTTCGCTCTTCGAAAGCCTTTTTTCGGGGAGTTCGAAGTCGTCGTATTTTTCAGGATAATTGATCCCGATGCCATCCACTTCCTCCGGGAATACGCGCGAGTGCAGCGGATTTCCCTTGGCAAGAGGCAGAATGCTTGGCGTAAAGAACGGAATCCAGTAGGCGTCCACCTGCGTTTTTTCGGTTAATAAGGATAGGCGCACGGCGTCGATTCCCAGCTTAGATTCGTTGTAATCGGAGGCGACTACATTCGTTTCGTCTCGCGGATTCAATACGTCGGTAATCTGGATGTCGTCGGCCTTACCCCACGATACAATTTGGCGGCCGATACGGAGCGCAAGCATTTCGCCCTTCCAGTCAATATAGGCTTCGCGGAGTTTCAAGGCGTATGTTCCGTCGTCAGCTACAAATGCCGATGAGCCGTTTGTCGATTGAGCGCCTAAGGCGTCGTGGACAATCTGGCCGTTTACATAGACCATGGCTTCGTCCAGGTACGATTTGATTGTGCCGTCAAAGATCGTCTGGCCGAGCAGAAAGTCGCCCTTGTTGTGGTGAGCGTTCGGAAGTCCTACCCCGGCCTGCGAGGTTAGGCTACCCAAGAAGACTGTTTCTTGGGCACAAATGGTTGCAGCAAGGGCTAAGCTGAGTGCGGTAAATCGTTTCATGCTTTCTCCTTTTCTTTGCCATACGGTTTTGACACTTGCAGAAGTGCGGGCGTAATCGTATAGTCGGCGAGCAAGGCGCTTGAAAGGCCGACAATAATCAACAGGCCGAGCACCATCAAGAAACGCAAGGGGCTAAACAGGTAAACGCCGAACATCGCACACAGAATCAACGTGGTCAGGAACATCGAAGCCCCGATTTCGCGGAAGGTCGCTTCCATCGCCTTCGGTAGAGAACCACATTCTTCGTATCGGACTTTCAAGTGTGTGGTCAAGTGGATTGTGTCGTCTACGGCAATACCCAGCACCAAGGGCATCACGGTGACTGTGCTAAAGTCCAGCGCAAAGTCAAAGTATCCCATGACACCGCCCACCAAAATGACAGGGGCCACGTTCGGAATCATGCCGATAATTCCAAGCTTGAAACTGGAGAATGCAAACATTAGCATGATGGCGATAATGATGAGCGAAAAACCGAAGGATTTTAGACCGCCAAAAACAATGCGATTGCTCATTTCGGAATAGCGGATCATGTCGCCAAGCAGTGTGCATTGGGCGTTCGGGAACAATTCGGCGAGTTTAGCCTTTAAAGCGTTCATGTTTTGGAGCGCTTCTTCGGTAGCGAATTGGGTCATGTCCACGCTGACTTCTGTAATTCTGAATTCTTCGTCCATCGTTTCGCTAAAGTCTTCGCGCATTTCGATAGACGAAAGCTCCATCAGCTGCGCAAGCACGTATTCGTCTTCGGGAACGGTGTAAAGCGAATCTTTGCCTTCGTTCAAGGCGCGATTCATTTCTTTCAAGATGCTTGTTGCCGAGGTCACGCGCGGTTTTCCACCCGACCACTTGGTAAGCGAAAGAGCGCCTACGTAATCTTCGAGTTCCAAAAGTGCTTTCATGTTTTCGGGCTTCTTGAATGCGCCTTCTTCGTCAAAAGAGATCATGATGGAATAGCTGTACTGGTTTCCGAGCTTAGTCTTTAGCATTTTCTTGATTTCTTGCACATAGGGAACCTTGTCGCCCGAAATACTCAGGTAGTCCAGTTGCGCCGTAATCTTGAACATTCCCGGAATAAATGCTGCAATAATCAGGGCTGCAGCCACAATAAAGTGCCATTTTCTTTTATAGACGAGATTGGACCAGGCTGAAAACATCTTGTCCAGTTTTGTAGCGCCGTCATTGCTAGTTGTGTCGGGCACGCCGTTCTTGCCGAACGACAGTAGAATTGGAATCAGGATTGTTACATAGAGGTAAATCGCGAGCACCACAAGGGCTGCGGCTTTACCCATCCATACAAGGGGTTTCATGTCGACAAACAGGAAACTGATAAACGAAGCCATGGTCGTAAGCACCGTAAACAGGACCGGCCAACCACATTCTTCGATGCATTTGATGGCAGATTCTTTACGGATGCCGGTGCGTCTAAATTGCAACTTGAACATGTTTATATAATGCACCGAATAGCCAACGGCTAATGCCATGCCAAGAACGACTGGCAAAGTGACGAGCGTAGAATCTGCCTTTACTCCGAAAAGGGCCATGCCGCCAAATACTGAGGCGATGGCGCTGAGGGTAGTGATTGCCGGAACGAAAACGCCAAAGAAATTGCGCAAGAAAAGTGCCAGGAATAAAAGCATCACGCCGACGCTGCATAGTACCCTGATGCCGTATTCGGGAATTTCGTAACGGTCTTCGCAGGCGCTGTCGAACGGGATTCCTCCGCCATACAGTTTATAGTCTTTGTTCTGGAATTCGTCGCTTTCCATAATTTCCATCAGCTTGTAGCCGATAGCCAGGTTGACTTCTTCTACGTCGCCTTCGAATTTTTCTTCAAGTTCCTTGCCTTCGAATGGGTGGAGCGACAAGGATATCCAGGTTTCGCGTCCATCGTCACTGACGAGTGCGTTGATGAGAGCGTTCGTCTTTTCGTTTCCGCGCATCACGAGGGCACGTGCCTTGGCGAGTTCTGCGGAGTCCGAGGGGATCCCGTTCTCATAAGGCTTGACGATTTCAAAACCTTCTTCGTTGCCTACGGGAATATTGACATTGATAATCGAGGTGAGCCTGTTTGCAAACGGAATTTCGTCTTGTAACCGCGTCCCGATTTTATCGATGACATTCAGGATGTCTTCGCTAAAGACATCGCCATCGCCTTGCTTTACGAGGAGGACTCCGACGCCGTTCAGGTTCCCGAAGACCTGTTCGTATTTTTTCGTATTGATGGTGATTTCGTCGGAATCGCCAAACCAGCCCTCTTCGCCACGCGAAAGAGCGAAATCGGCAAGACCGGAACTACAGATTACGGTAATAACGAGCAGTATGGCTAGAATGGGCCAACGGTAACGAATCTGGGTGGTTCCGACCTTGCGAAAAAAATGATTGATTCTAGAAACTCTCATTTTTACTTGACCTGTTCACGTTCCAACGCGCTGACCGTAAAGTAACTCTCGTTAACTTTTTCGTCGTACTTAAGGTTCTTGATTTCGTAGACGGTTTTGTGGTTTGTCTGGACATTGGTCATGGTCATCTTGAGAGAGGTCCAGTAGCCGTTCACTTGCTGAATGTCTTCGGCAACGAGTGTCTTTTGCAGACGATTCTGCTTGTCGAAGTATTCGCCCTTGTGGACCACGTAAGTTTTCTTGTTCACCCAGGACACGCGACGGCTGACTTTTGCTTTGGGATCCTTTGCCTTGGCTTCGAGAATCCAACAGTCAATTCCGTTCACCTTCTCTTCGCCGAGAATGGCGAAATTGTCCTTGGAAAGACTGCGGGTGCCCAGGTCGTCGTAAGTAAAGTCCGTTCCCTGGAAATCGTCGTCCTTGCTGGAACCGGAAACGCGGCGAACCTTTTTCATGGCAGGGAGGTAAATCCAGCTGTCGCTATCGACGGTGGAACCATCGGCCTTGTCGGGGTAGTCGTAGGTGAGGTAGCTGATTCCCGCCACGTCCCTGGGTGTCTTGAAAACAAGGACCGTCTTGTCGGTGGTTCCGTCCTTCATAGTGTAAGATGCGATTTCGCGATTGCGGGTTTTCCCGTTTTTGTCAATCAGGGTAACCGAAATGGTTCCAGACGATGTTTTTCCGGAAGGCAAGTCGTGAACTTTCTTGGCGATTTCGTTTGCCGACTGGGCAAAGGTGGTTGCCGCATACAATAAGCTAGTGCCGAGCACTTTAATAAACAGATTCTTCATATTTTCTCCTTATTCCATCTTTTTTTACTTTTTACTGCGTTTCCAATATTCCGTAGCACCCAAAAGTCCCCAGCGGTCAAGCGAACCGCGCATTTCTAGGCGACCGTCCTTAGTAAGTGATATCTTTCCATGGTAGGTCTTGTTTTCTTCGGGGTCGTAAATGGAGCCGCCCTTCAGCATACCGTCATCTTCCTTCATGTCCTTGATGATGATGGTGCCGATGAGCTTTTGGTCGGCCGGGTCGTCGGAATCCAGAATTTCGGTGAGCTTGCCGTAATACAGCCCGTTGCTGCTTTTATAGATGAGTACGGTGGCATAAGGCTTGTCGGTATCGGGGTCGATGGCGGTCCATGGTCCTAGAATTTTGTCGACCTGGGCTTCCGCTGCCAATGTGGCAAGGCAAAAGAAAATGGTGAAAACGATTTTCTTCATAATTTTCTCTTCTTTTGGTTTTACAAGCTTTGGGCTTATTTAATAGTAAGAAACTATCATCCCCTAATATATATTGTTTTTTTTTTACGGTAATGAAAAGTTTGTCCAAGGTATTCCAAATTGGAATATTTTTGCTAAGTTTAACGGCATGAAAGAATACGCTCCTGCCAAGATTAATTTGTTTTTGGATGTTATTCGTAAACGTGAAGATGGCTACCATGATTTGGGCACCCTCTTCCAGACCATCGACGCAGGTGACACTGTAAGCGCCGAACCGCGTCAGGATGGCCGCATTACGCTTTGCTACAACGAACCGCAGAATTATCCGCTGGAATCGGACTTGGTTTACAAGGCCGCAAAACTCTTGCAACAAGAATCGGGTACGACGCTCGGCGCAGACATTTATTTGAACAAAGTAATGCCTCTGGGGGCTGGCCTTGGTGGTGGTTCTGCAGATGCTGCAGCGACGCTTCGCTTGCTGAACCAGCTGTGGAAGCTCAAGTTTAAGTTCGAAAAACTTGAAGAAATCGGTGCGAAACTTGGTGCTGATGTGCCGTTTTTGGTGCGTGGCGGTACCGCCATGGCCGAAGGCATTGGCGAAAAGCTCACTTTTGTGAAGCCGTTGCAGTTGAACGACGAACAGTACCTGCTGGTGGCCACTCCGCTCGATTCCGTTCCGACCAAGGATGCCTACGCTGGCGTGCCCAAGTCCGGCCCGGACCGCTGGGAAACTTACAAGTCCAAGTGCATGCGCACGGGCAAGGCCGCATCGATCGACTTTGCGCTCGCAAACACTTTTAATGCGTTTGAAGAATCGGTATTCCCCAAGCACCCCCTCGTTCAAGAAATGAAGAACGAGTTTAAGCGCCTGGGAGCAACCTCCGTCCTGATGTCGGGGTCGGGTGCGTCTGTCTTTGGCGTTTTTGAAACCCGTAAGCAGGCAAAAAAGGCCGCCGAAGAGCTGAAACCCATCTCCAGGTACCAGGTAGTAACTCGCTTTTTTGAGGGTTTTTAGCCTAAACCCTTTGAAAATGGCGTAAATTTGCTATATTTGCGCCACCATTGGGGTATCGTCAAGTGGTAAGACAACGGATTTTGATTCCGTTATTCGTAGGTTCGAATCCTGCTACCCCAATGAATTTTTTAACCATTTACTTAATTGGAGTAAAATTATGGAACTCACAAAACTCGCAGCAACCTCGAGAGTGCTAGGCAAGAGCCGCGACTGCGCCCGTCTCCGCAAGGAAGGCAAGATCCCGGCTGTCTATTATGGTAAGGGTCAAGAGTCTGTGAATATCAGCGTTAGCGCAATCGATGTTCGCAAGGTTCTCGCCCCGGGTAAGCGTTACACGCTTCTCGACCTGGAAATTGATGGCAAGGCCGGCAACGCTGCCGTAATTTACAACTACCAGAAGAACCCGATTTCCCAGGAAATTGAACACATCGACTTCATCAAGATCGACGAAGCCTCCAAGGTTAAGGTTCGCGTTCCGGTTAAGCTGAACGGTCTTCCGGTTGGCGTTAAGACCCAGGGTGGTACTTTCGCTCAGCAGAACCGCTACATCCAGCTCGCCGCTGTTCCGTCCAAGATTCCGGCTGTCCTCGAAATGGACATCTCCGAATTCCCGGCTCCGACGACCTTCTACGCCAAGGACCTCAAGCTCGCTGACGGCATCGAACTCGCTTGCCAGCCGCGCACCGTGATCTTCACCATTACTGCCAAGAGCGGTAAGAAGGCTGATGACGCTGCTGCCGCTGATGCTGCTGCTCCGGCTGCCGAAGCTAAGTAATTGCTTCTAGCAATCGAAATTGAACCTGTCTGCCTCGTGGCAGGCAGGTCCTTTTTTTAGGCTCGAGGCATGAGCTATTTACTATATTACCGTTTACCTCACACCTCAAAGCGCCTTTGGCGCGACCTCATACCTGTTATGTATATTATCGTCGGTCTCGGAAATCCTGGTACTCAGTATTCTAACACACATCACAATGCCGGTTTTATGGCGGTCGAAAAACTTGCTGATTCGAGCAAGGACTGGAAAAGCGAACATAAGGCGCTCACCATGAAGGTGAACATCGCAGGCGAAGAATGCCTGCTGGTGAAGCCGCAGACTTATATGAATTTGTCTGGAGAAGCGGTTCAGGCGCTCATGACTTGGTACAAGGTGAAGGTGGACCACCTGCTCGTTTTCAGTGATGACATTAATTTGGATGTAGGCCGTATCCGTTGCCGCAAGGACGGCAGTCACGGTGGCCAGAACGGACTCCGCAATATCATTGAGCATGTAGGCGACAAGTTCCCGCGTATCCGTTTTGGTGTAGGCAAGTGCCCTCCGAAATTCGACCTCAGCAACTGGGTGCTGGCGAAGTTCTCGCCCGAAGACCGCCCCATATTCGAAGAGGCCATTGCAAAAGTGCCCGCGCTTGTGGAATGCTACTTCAAGCTCGGCATCGAAAAGTGCATGGAACGCTACAACGGCAAATAAAAACCGACTTTTTACAATATTTCTAGCGGTATACAGCTAGGATTTGCGCGTGAAAATTACTATATTCTATGCGCAAAAGAGGTACTTTATGAAACTTTTGCCAGAAGCTTTGACGTTTGACGACGTCCTCCTTGTTCCCGCTGAATCTTCTGTTCTTCCGGCTCAGACCGATGTGAGCACTCAGCTCGCTCCGAATATCAAGCTGAACATTCCTATTATCAGTGCCGCTATGGATACCGTGACGACGGCTCCGCTCGCCATTTCTTTGGCTTTGCAGGGTGGTCTCGGCATTATCCACAAGAACATGAGCATCGAAGACCAGGCCGAAGAAGTTCGCAAGGTCAAGCGTTGGCAGTCCGGTATTGTGACCAATCCGGTGACGCTCGACGCCGACGAACCGGTGTCTGCTGCTTTTGAACTCCGCGCCCGTAACAAGGTGAGCGGTTTCCCGATTCTTTCCAAGGGTAAACTCGTCGGTATGCTCACGAGCCGTGACCTCCGCACGGTGAACGACATGAACGTGAAGATCCGTGCCGTGATGACCAAGAATCCGGTGACGGCAAGCCCGAAGGTGAGCCTTGCCAAGGCGAAGGAAATCCTCGCCGAAAAGCGTATCGAAAAGCTCCCGCTCGTGGATGCTTCCGGTGCCTTGAAGGGCCTCATCACGATGACTGACATTTTGAAGCGCGAAAACAACCCGAACGCTAGCCTCGACAAGAATGGCCAGTTGCTCGTGGGTGCCGCTGTCAGCACTTCTGCAAATACTCTTGAACGCGTGGCTGCCCTCGTGGACGCTGGCGTTGACCTGTTGATTATCGATACGGCTCACGGCCACCACATCGGTGTGCGTAACATGGTGAAGACCGTTCGCAAGAAATATCCGAAACTCACGATTTGCGCCGGTAACGTTTGCACGCCGGAAGCTGTCGAAGAACTCGCCAAGTGCGGGGCCAACATCGTCAAGGTGGGTATCGGTCCGGGTTCCATCTGCACGACTCGTATCGTGGCTGGTGTGGGTTACCCGCAGTTCTCCGCTGTCGTGGAATGCGGCAAGATGGCGTGAAGGCTCTCGCTGCTGGCGGTCACGCTGTGATGGTGGGCTCTCTCTTTGCCGGTACCGAAGAAGCTCCGGGCGAAGTGATCCTCGCTGATGGCCGTAGCTACAAGAGCTACCGCGGCATGGGCTCTCTCGGCGCCATGAAGGCAGGCTCTGCCGACCGTTACTTCCAGGGTGGCGTTCAGGAACCGCGTAAGTTCGTTCCGGAAGGCATCGAAGGCCGTGTTCCGTACAAGGGACCGCTCCGCGACACCGTTTACCAGCTGATTGGCGGTATCCACTCTGCTATGGGTTATGCCGGTGCTGCAAACCTCGAAGAACTTTACAAGAAGGCAACGTTTGTCCGCATCACGGGCGCAGGTCTCCGCGAATCTCATCCGCATGACGTGACGATTACGAAGGAAGCTCCAAACTACAGGACTGGCGACTAATTTCGCTTTCGATTAGCGTTTAAAAAATGCCTCCGGAACATATCCGGGGGCATTTTTTGTACATACATTGTCGAAAATAATATATAATTGTGATATGATGAAATTTTGTACTAAATCATTGCTTTTGATTTGTTCTACGCTTGGACTTTTATGTGCATGCTCCGAAAAATCAACTACGGAACCTAATTTTCAAAAGTGTAGCGACACTTCGAAAATCAAGGGGTACCAGGCAGATTTTGGTGGCTATAAAGAAGGCAAGACCATCCCGTTCAAGCATTCGGACGGTTATCTGTTTTCGTTCGCGGTCACCGATAGGGATAACTTTATTGACGATGCGTGCCAAAAGCATTTGAATACCATTCTAGAATCGGCGTATCCTATCTATACCATTTCGCTTTCTGCGGAAACGACGACCTTCTACTACAATGAAAATGACAAATTGAATCAGTCCATAATGGTAAGGTTCGGACAGTACATCTTTTCGCTTAAGAATCCGGAATCGCTCAAAAACGCATCCGATTCGTCGTATATCGAAAAGATGGAAATCAATGGAGTCTCCTATACCGATGTCGCTGTAGCCGATGGGCGCAAATACGAACAGCCGTATAAGAGTGATTATCAGACAAAGACTGTTGAATCAAGTGCCAAGTTGTATTACCAGACGAAGACGGGCATTCTGAAAATTGAGATGGAAGACGGTAGCTACATCGCAATCAACGAGGAGGACGACTAATGAAAAAGGTGCTTTTCCTTGCTTTTTTGCCGCTCCTTTGGGCTTGTGGCGATGATGAGAGCTCTTCGGAGCTTTCTAAGGATGTGCAGATGTTGCTGGATTCCAAGAACGGCTTTAGCGAAGATTCTGTCATCTATTTGGCGGATACGGTCAACTTTGTCGACAAGATCAGCCAATATGTCGATTTCGGTACCGAAGTCAATCCTGAGATGAACTATGTCGCCAAGGCTCTTGCGTCTGCTATTGATGTGCGACTGCAGGTGTATCCGGGCCTGGGTGATGGTTCCATCGTCGTTACTTGTAATCCGGCGCAGAGCGAAAGACTTGTCTTCAACGACCCTGTTTTCCCGGCGACAGAGAATGGCTATAAGCTGAGTTTCAAGGATTCCCTCAAAGTGGGGGATTCCACGTATTACGATATTGTAGTTTTCAATGCAACTGACAGTTCGTATAACTTGTGCAATATTTCGGCGTTCTATTACGGCATCCACGACGGCCTTGTCAGAGTCGTGAGCAAGAATGGTGTCGCATTGAATCGTGTTCCGGCGAAAGTCTATGAAGCGGCCGAAGACCGCAGAGCCAAAGAAAAGGCTGTCGCCGATTCAATCGCCCAAGCGGTAGCGGATTCTATTGCACAGGCCGTTGCCGATTCGATTATCAAGGCGAATACTGTTGATAGCAGCGGTAGCGATGGAGATTCCATTGCTATCCCGCAAGAAGTCGTCGATCTTGCTGAATCCGTTGCCGAATGCATCAAGAAGGCTTATTCGTCCAGTTCGCTTTCTGCGATAAAGGACTGTAAGATTTAGGCTTTTACTCCGGATCCTTGACGCAGCGAATCCCGTAGGCGTATTTGTCGTCTGAGATTCGATTTTCCCGGAAATCCGATCCGTAGAAGTCGTAGTAAAATCCGGTTTTGTTTTCGGTGTCCTCGACTCCTAGGCATGCCGAGTTGCGCTCGCCACTCCTATACTCACCGTAGCATTCGTTGGGAATAAGTCCAAATCCGTAGGTGTCTTTGCCTTGGTATCTGGGGGGCCATGCGTACATTTTCTTCAAGCTCGTTGTCGTGGAATCCTTGTCATATGTAGCGGCGAATAAAGCGACCCAGTCCTTTGCCGTTGAAATGTGCCAACCATCCGGACACAGGGTCTCGTAAAGAACCGAGGTAAAGGGGAACTGGTAATGTCTTCCGTAAACGTCGCAGGAATCCAAGTAGCAGAAGCTGTTTCCCGATTCGAAGTTCAGGTTTTCGGCCATCCAGGTTGCACCGTTGATTTCGATGGTCTTGTATGTTTTACCGTCGCGAGGATCTTCGAAGCTTCCGTAAGTTCCTGAAAAACCGTAGGCTAAAGAAGTGTCATTGAGACAACGGATACTTTTGTACTGTCTCATTCTAAATTCGGGTGTGTAGAGTGTGTCTGTTGCGCCGCTATGATAAACATAAAAGGCGATTGCAGTAGAGTCCGTAACCTTTGTGCTTGACCATAATGAGGTGGTAACATGCGGACGGGGATAATCGTCGCTGGCGATCAGGCCGAGAGAAAATCCTGTGGCGTCGGAATAGTAGGAACTTTCGTCTTTGCTCAGAAGGTTGCTGCTGTAGTTTCCGCGCGCGCCGTTGTAAATCAGGGTGTCGAACTCGGCTTTAGAAGGTAGGTGCCATCCGGCGGGGCATGCTTCAAGAGCGTCTTCGTAGGTGTAATGCTGTCCGTATATTTTACCGTCTACGGTAATGCTCTTTTTGGTTTCGTATCGGAGATTCTGAGCCATCCATTTCTGCGGCCCGATAACGGTTGTCTTGTAGACTTGATTGTCTCGGGGGTCCGTGAATTCCCCGTAGTCGAAATTGGGGTTGATGAGAACGGTCTTTTCGGCTTCCTGCTTGTCGTCGTCTCGGTAGCCCTTGATGCAAAGAAGGTTTCCGGAATACGATGTCCTGCTGGTCAAGTAAACATCATGCGTTGAGTTAAAGATGTATGCTTGGCTGTATGCCTGGTCTTTGGCATAGACGAAGAAGCCTGCATCGGATCGTTCGTCGTTAAATTCGCGGTAGTCGAGGCGTGCGGCTTTCTTTTGATGGTCCACCCATACGTCGTAATGCCCCGTGGGCTTGATGTTCAGGCCGTAGGCGTTTATTCCGTTACCGGCATCCCAGCCCGATGAGGATTTTAGCATGAGCGAGGCAAAGCAAATACCGCCAATATCTTCAAACAGATTTGCCCAGTCAAGGGTATCGGCGACATACCAGCCGTCTCCACATGTAGCGCCGTTGTAATACGGGGTCGTATTGGTTGCTCCAACCCTCCAGATTTTTTCTCCGATTTTTACACCACCGGATTGATAGACGCAGTTGTCCGTTTTCAGGTCGTTGCACGGTTGGACTCTGGGTTTCCATACTGCATTTTCGCAACCCTTTGCTGTCGATTTAATCGTTTCGGGCTTGTTGATGTCTGGGCGTTCAATCTCGTCCTTGATGCAACGGACCATTCTTGGCGGAGCCGTGGCTCTGTCTGTGCCATATATACTGACATCGTAGTTGTCTATTTCTACGTAAACGCCGCGTCTGTAGCCGTAGATGTAGTATATGTTTTCGTAATTAAAGTTGTTTGACACATGAAACAAAGTCAAGCGACTTAAAGAATCCTTGTTTGTAACGATGGAAAATCCGTAATCGTCGGTTCCGCAATAATGACAGTTTTCCTGGGCCAGATAAAGGTATGAAATTCCTTTGTACTTGCCATCGTCCGGCCGCTTTTGGCCTGTTGTTACAAAAAGGGTGTCCCATTCGTCCGAGGTAGGAACATGCCAACCTACAGGGCATACGCCTTGGAAGGGAAATTCGCATTTAACGTCTGGATCGCAATGGCTATTGGGCATGTCCAATAGGGCTTCCCATGTGTAGGCTCTTCCGTACTTTTTACAGCCGTTTTCGCCCTGACCCACGCACCAGCTTCCGGATTCTGTTTCATAGTTCAGGTTTTCGGCCATCCAGGTTTGCTTTCCGAGGGTGACATACTTGTATTCCTGGCCGTCTCGTTCATCAATGAAGGTGCCCTTCTTGATTGAAACCGAATCCAGTTTTGTCTTGATTTGATACTTGCTAGAAGAAGACCCGGATGTACTAGATGAACTCTTTTTGGAGCTACCGCTACTATTGTCCTGATCCTCTTCGTCATCGGTTGTCTTAGATGCAGAGGAACCTTCGTTGTCGAGGTTTGTCGATGAGTTGGAATCTCCGCAACCGACCATATAAAACAGGGAAGACAAAAGCAGACATGTGCAGAAAAGATTTTTCATCATGACCTCCATAGAAGACCCAAAGTCTAGCCCAAATATAATTTTTTTCTACCTTTGCTTTTGGGAAAATTATTCAACAACTGTCTAAAGAGTTTGTCTAATATAGGAGGAATCAAATGCTTTCTCGAATCTGGAACAGTCGCTTTGCTGTTCTTCTGGGAATGGCTGTTTCTGCGTTCTGTATTTCCGCTTGTTCTGACGATGCGACATCGCCGGGGTCTTCGAACGAAGGCTCGTCGGTAAATAGTGGATCTGTCAAAAAGGATTTCCACGGAAGTTCGCCCGTGCCCAAGATTGTTCCTGCAGGAACATACGACTGTTCTGTACATAAGTGCCTTTACGATGGCTTTCTGAATCCGGATGTCTCCTATGGCGAATTTTTGGATGAACGAGATGACCATGTGTACAAGACTGTTGAAATAGGGAATCGCATTTGGCTCGCTCAAAACCTTGTGTTCAATACGGCAAGTGGCCGTACATTCTCTATGACGAATAGTAACAGCTTCGCCCTGATAGGCGGATTTCACTATACCCTTGCTGCTGCGGCGGATTCTCTTAGAACGGGGTGTGGTGCATCCTTAAAGGATTGCGACTGGGATGAACGAGGTGTTTGCCCATTAGGATTCCATATGCCAACTTATCAGGAAGCGTCTGAGTTGAAAAAAATCCTTTCGACCGATGAAACTCGAGATGTTTTTGATAAAAAGAATCCCACCGGTTTCATATTAGGCCTCAGTAAATCGAATGAATTCTTGTTGGTTCAAAGCCCGCAACGGGATACCGGATGGGTAGAATTGTGGTGCGGCAATTTTTGTTCAATCTGGGATTTGGGGGTGCATACTTATGATGACGCCATACGCTGCGTTGCCGATACCGCTCCGAGGCCGTTTGTAGGAGGATCCTATGTTTCTACAATTAAAACTAAACCTGATACCGTTACCAATCTCAATCGAATCGCATCTGAATATGAAGTGGACTGGGAATATGGTGAGCTGAAAGATGAAAGAGATGGCAAGGTTTATAAGACTATTACCATTCAGGGGCGTGAATGGATGGCTGAAAATTTGAATTACGACAGTCCTGTAGAAAGAGGCGATTTCTGTTATAACGATATTCCGGAAAATTGCGACATCTATGGTCGTTATTACACATGGGCGGCTGCCATGGATTCTGTAAAGACCGGTTGTGGTGATGGCGTCAAGTGTTCACCGGGAGATACGGTCCAGGGAATTTGCCCCGATGGCTGGAGGCTCCCTACTTATGAAGATCTGCATGTGTTTGACGAAAATTACGAGTATCAGTTTTATTGTGCAATGTATCCAGAGGATGAACCATACCAAAAATATCATTGCAATCTCTATGGATTTGCCTTGCCGGCAATCGGTCAACTTGTTGCTCCAGGGGTGTATTCTTATTGGGGACTTGGAATGCTTATGCTGAGTCAGGAGAAAAATGAAGGTGAAGCATATGCTGCTGTATTTACGACGTACACGAGGCCATACTCTCGGTATATATACAAATGGCAGGCTGTTCCTGTAAGATGCATTAAAAGAATCTAAAGAAAAAAGACCTGTTCTTTGGAACGGGTCTTTTAAATGTTTTGCGCATTTTTTGCGCGGCGCTTTCGCAATTACTTGTTCAGACGCTCGGTTGCAGCGGCGACGCTGAGCAGGTCGGCTTCCATAAACGGCTTGCCAATCCACTGGAGACCCACGGGGAGTCCGCCGGCCATGCCGCACGGCACGCTCACACCCGGTAAGCCGGAAAGGTTCAGGCTCACGGTGTAGATGTCGCTGAGGTAAACGGCCATCGGGTCGGATTCGTTCATGCCACACTTGAGCGGGAGACCCGGCATCGTGGGGCTTGCAATCACGTCGCAGCTTTCGAATGCCTTGTTGAAGTCGTCGGTAATCAGGCGACGGACCTTCTGGGCCTGCACATAGTAGGCGTCGTAGAAGCCTGCGGAAAGCACGTAGCTACCGAGGAGGATACGACGCTGGACTTCCTTGCCGAAACCTTCGCTGCGGGACTTGGCGTACAGGTCGAAGAGCTTGCGGGCTTCCTTGCTGCGGTAGCCGTAGCGAACGCCGTCATAGCGGGAAAGGTTCGAGCTTGCTTCGGCAGTTGCGATGATATAGTAGCTGGACACAGCGTAGCTGATGTGCGGAAGGCTGATTTCCTTGAGGGTTGCGCCTTCGGCTTCGAGCTTCTTAAGCATGCCTTCGATAGCGGCCTTGCACTGCGCGTCGAGGCCTTCGCCAAAGTATTCCTTGGGAACGCCGATCACCTTGCCCTTCACGCCGGCGTCGAGCTTTGCGGTAAAGTCTTCGGTCGGGCGAGTGCTTGTGGTGTTGTCGTGCGGGTCGATACCACAGATGGCGCCGAGGAGGGTGGCGGCATCTTTAACGGTTGCACCGAAGGGACCGATCTGGTCCAAAGAGCTTGCGTAAGCCAACAGGCCGTAACGGGATACGCGGCCGTAGGTGGGCTTGAGGCCCACAACGCCTGTGCAGGCGGCGGGCTGACGAATAGATCCACCGGTGTCGGAGCCGAGCGCACAGGCGACCGTGCCACTGGCCACGGCTACGGCCGAACCGCCACTGGAACCTCCCGGAACGCGGGATTCGTCGAGCGGGTTGATGACCTTACCGAAGTAGGAGGTCTCGTTGCTCGAACCCATGGCGAATTCGTCCATGTTGGTCTTACCCACGATGATTGCACCGGCAGCTTCGAGCTTTTCGATAGCGGTTGCGGTGTAGGGGGCGACAAAATTTTCAAGAATCTTGGACGCGGCCGTGGTGCGTGTGCCTTCGATGCACATGTTGTCCTTTACGGCAACCGGAATACCGTCGAGGGCTCCGAGAGTCTTGCCTTCGGCACGACGCTTGTCGGATTCAGCGGCCTTCTGCAAGGCGCGTTCGTTCAAAACACTAATATAGGCGTTTAAATTCTTAGTAGATTCAATCTTTGCGAGGGATTCTTCGGTAAGTGCCACGGCAGTCTTGCTGCCGTCAGCGAGCTTGCCGCTCAATTCTTGGATGGTCTCCATTACTTTCCTCCGGACCATTTCATGATGTAGATGCCGAGAATCATGCCGATAATGCTTACGACGTTCAGCTTGATTCCGAAGCCAAAGGCAAACCTGACGAGGTACAGGTCAAGGACAACCGGTTCGGGCCTGTCGAGGAAGCCTACGTTGAGGTTGAAGGACGAAACGAAGAAGTTGTGGACGACATTGTTGTATCCACCAGCGTTCATCAGTTCGCCTAGCTGACCAAACAGCACTCCAAGGCATTCGCCGAGGATTCCGCCGATAATCAGGCCTAGCACGATAAAAATCAGTAAACGGCCAAAAGTATTATTTCGATTCATGGTTGCTAATATAGAAAATTAGATAGGCCGAGCGCTACTTAATGCTCCAGTCGATGGGTTCAAGGCCTTTACTTATTAAATATTCGTTTGCCTTACTAAAATGTTTACATCCGAAGAAGCCGCGGTATGCCGAAAGTGGGCTCGGGTGCGGGGCGGTCAAAATCAGGTGACCGCGGTTTTTGGCCACCAATTCCTGTTTTTTGATGGCAAAACTGCCCCAAAGCAAAAATACCAGGTTTTCGCGGGTTTCAGAAAGTCGCTTAATAATAGTGTCGGTAAACTGTTGCCAGCCGATTCCAGCGTGGCTTGCTGCCATGTGCGCACGAACCGTCAAGGAGGCGTTCAAAAGCAGGATTCCCTGATGGGCCCAGCTTTCGAGGTTCCCGTGCGGCGGCGGGTTAATGCCCAAATCGTCGTGCAGTTCCTGGAAAATGTTGATGAGCGAGGGCGGCGGCTGAATTCCCATAGGCACCGAGAAGCATAGACCGTGGGCTTGGCCCGGATTGTGGTAGGGGTCTTGTCCGATAATGACGGCCTTGACCTTGTCGACCGGGCAAAAGTCGAGGGCGGCAAAAATTTGGGATCCCGGCGGGTAGACTACATGGTGCTCAGCCTTTTCTTGCAAGAGCTTTTCTTTAATCTGCTTAAAGTAGGGCTGTTCGAATTGGTCTGCGAGCAGGTTGAGCCAAGATTCTTCGAGTTTTACGGACATATTTAGAGCTTCCTTGCGAGAATGGCAACTTTTTCGCCAAGTGCGCGGGTGTAAAATAGGATGGCTGAGTTTTTGCCCTTGGTCTTTAAACGCTTGATTTCAGCGTCGGGGTCGAGCTTTACGCCGCGGAGCTTGAGCGTAATCTTGCCGATATCGTGCTCCTTGAGCATGGTGCGGACAGCCCCGGTTGCAATTTCGGCGTGGGCGAGGACTTCGTAGCAGGCGAAACCCGGTGCGGGGAGCGGTCCGGAGGTTGCCACATAGGCGATACCCTCTGAAATCAGATGAGCGTTCGGATCGTGGGCGAGGGCCGCCGCGTTAAAGAGGTGGCTACGGATCAGTACCGGAGCCGGCTCCGAGATAAACGGGCTGATTTCGCCGAGGGGCAAGTCACTCTTGCTCGTTGCGGTACGGTAAGTGCGATCCTTGCCTTCGAGGCTGTCGTTTCGGTCAAGCTTTTCTTGGAGGTCGTCGTCCAAGGTTTCGGAGGAACGGTCTCGCCCTCGGCTCCATTCGGCAAGGGTTTCGCCGGACTTATCTACGATAACGGCGCGGACCGTATCGGGATTTTTGGCGAGGGCTCCGAACAGGACGAGGCATTCTCGGCAGTCACCGTGTCCACCTATATATATAATCTCGGTCCCATCGGGGATTTCTGCCGGCGGGTAGCCGGGCGGGAGCTTTGCCATGCCGCCTTTGTAATGCTTGCTGATTTCGATGACTTCTTCGAGCGTGGGCGTCAGATTGCGTAGGTCACGTTGGTTTTCGCCTTCGAGGGCTCGGCGGGCAGGATCAATGGTGAAATAGTCTGCCGAATTATCGACTGAACGCACATCGTGGCATTGGGTGTCTACTGACTTTCCGAGGGCCTGCATGTTGTAGCGGTACATGGCAAGGCGGTCTTCGTCGAGGTCGAATCCGGTAATTTTGAGGGTTTCGGGTAAGAAAAGGCTATCGCCACCCATGCCGCAGCAAAGGTCGTTTACGATTCCGTCGCTTGGCCAGAGGTTTGCCTTCCAGCGGCCAATATCGTTTGCCGTACTTTGCTCTAAGGCGAGGCGGTCGCAGAGCAAAAATTTACCCTTGCCGCTTTTGTCGCCAAAGAACTTTTCGCGGAACTTGGGTACGAGTGCCATGTAGTCCATGATGGCGGCTCGTTCTTCGTTGCTGTAGCCCTCTTTGGCGAGGCGTGTAGAAACCTGCAGGGCGTCTAGCCGCTTGGAAAAGGCTTCTTCGATAAAGCCTTGAATCTTTGCAGAGGTGAGCAGGTCCCAGAAATTCATGTTTTCAAAGATACCTTTTTTGAATTTAGTTATATTGCAAGGCATGAATAATTCCCTTGATTTTATCGGTGATGTTCACGGACACTGCGATGAACTCCGCGCCTTGTTGCAAAAGCTAGGTTATGTGGAGTCTGCAGGTGCGTTCCGGTATCCGGGCGGTGAACGGTCGGTGGTATTCTTGGGGGATTACGTAGACCGCGGGCCCAATGCGCGCGAATCGTTGAATCTGGTGCGTGCCATGCGCGATGCCGGGTCGGCAATTGCGTTAATGGGAAACCATGAATTTAACATGCTTTCATTCTGGCAAAAGAATGGGGCTGGTGGCGGTCATTTCTTGCATCGCTTTAAAGACGGCTTTTTGCGCGAACACAGCTTTAACAAGATTGCAATCCATTCGCGGACGGTTACCTCTTTCGTGGGGCACAAACAAGAGTTTCTAGAAGCTCTTGAATTTGTGAAAACGTTGCCGATTTACTTGGAAACAGAATCTTTTAGGGCGCAACACGCTTGTTTTGATGTCGATGCAGTTGCTGCGTTAAAGCGCGAAGGCATTACTTGCTTTGCCGATGGCAATTTCGACGAACTCATTGCCCGTGCAAATGATGAAGATTTTGAATACGAAGATAGCCTTTTTGTGCCCATGAGCACGCTTTTGAAGGGCCCGGAAATGCCTTTGCCCGAAGGCGAGCATTTTACCGATGCCGAAGGCGTTCGCCGGATTAAGACTCGTATCGCTTGGTGGCTGGACCCCACTAAGGCAAGTTTTCAGGAATTGTGCTTTCAACCGGGTGTTTCGATGGATGTTAAAGCCGATGTATTGCCGTCGGTACGTGCTCGAAAATTTTATGGCGAAAATGAACGCCCCGTTTTCTTTGGGCATTATTGGCTGACGGGTCTCCCGAAATTGATTCGCGATAATGTGTGCTGTCTAGATTTTAGTGTTGCCGGTTACCGCGGAGACGGCCGATTGGTGGCGTACCGCTTTGATGGCGAACAGAAATTGGATGAAAGAAAATTTGTGTGGGTCGAGGCCTCTACACGATGAAAAAACTCTCGTCTCTAAAATTTACGGTCGTTCTGTTAATCGCATTTTTGCTGCTAACCTTTTGGGGCGTACTTGCCCAAGTGAATGCCGAATCTGCGGGGTTGCCCGCATCGGTTGCGGTAGACCGTTTTTTTGGCAGCTATTTCATTTGGATTTTAGGTGTGATTCCGTTGCCGGCATTTAAAGGCCTTGCGGTGTTGGCGGCAGTGAATGTACTTGCCTCGCTTATGTTCCGCATGCCTCGCGGATTAAAAAATGTAGGCCTATGGGTGATTCATATTGCTTTATTGGTCTTGCTTGTAGGCGGTGTTGTCGAAAGCGAAATCAAGCGGGAATACAACGGGTATCGCGATGTGTCGATTGCCAATGCGACTGTTTCTTATTTCGCAGTCGATGATAGCTTGAGAGTGACTCCGGTTGAAGTCGATGAAAACGAATACGCCTACTCGGTCCATTATCACGGCAGGGTAGATGATGTGATGGGAACGTCGGTGGATTTGTACAAGGCAACCTACGATCCCTTGCGTTTTGTGCCTTATGCGTTTATGGTGCTGTTCCTTTTGGGAGCGTTCATTCACTATGTAGTCAAGATTCGCTGTAAACAAAATGCTCAAACATCGTCTGTTGTTAAGGCACTGCCTTTTGTCTTAATGCTTGCCGCTTTGCCGGTGGATTCTCATGCCTCTGCACGCCCCATTCCGATTTGGGAAGCTCTGCATTCGGACACCCCTGTTTTGGTTGAATCTTCTGTGCGTCCGTTTGATTCTTTTGCGCGAGGCTTCCTCGATAATTTGAGCGGTTGCGTGAAGTACAAAAAGATTGCGGCGGCCGATGTGGTGCGCCATATTTTGGTTTCTCCTGAATCGGCTAGACATTACGAAATTTTTAAGGTGCTTCGCAACGAAGTATTGGTGATTCTACATTTGCCGCAAGAAAAACGCTATGTGAGCTATGCGGAACTTGCTCCGTTAAAAGATATCCTCAAACTTTATGCGTCTCGTAACGACGATTTGGCGGCGACTGCAGAAATGCGTCGACTTTATTCGAATTTGCTACTGTACGAATCTGTGGCAGACCATTCGGCATTTTCGATTGTCACGAAATATTCCTTGACGCATTCCGATGTGAATCCTCATCGCCTAAAGGCCGAAGTTTTGTACCATTGGCTGAATCTTGCCTTGTTTGCCTTTGTGGCGGCAATGCTTGCCGGTCTTTTGGCTTCGTTGAATGTGGCGTTTCGGTCTTTAAAGCTAGATATGGTTGCCAATATTTTCTGCATTATGACAGCCGTTATATTGACAGCCTTGTTTGCAATGCGTAGCTATGTCGCAGCCCGTCCGCCAATGTCGAGCCTGTATGAGGTCGTAATGTTGGTGGCGCTACTGTTTATGTGTTTTGAATCGGGTGCATTTGTGTTCTGCAAACGCCGTAGCTATACTTTGATGATTCCGATAACTTTAATGGCAGCGGCACTTCTGTTTTTTGCCAAGTTTATCTTGGAACCGGGCGATACGTTCCAGCCCATTTCTGCTGTGCTGAATTCGTCGGTGTTCTTGACGTTACATGTGTTCACGATTGCGCTTGGCTTTGCGGGGATGATCCTTTCGGGCGTGGTTGCGCATTTGGTTCTGTACCGTGGTGCGAAAGCGACGCCTCTTTATACGTTGATGTATGCGTCGCTTGTTTTTGGTGCCGTATTTACGGTTCTGGGAACGCTCCTCGGTGGCATTTGGGCTGATTTTGCCTGGGGCCGTTTTTGGGGCTTTGATCCGAAGGAATGCGGAGCGCTATTTGTGATTCTATGGGCGATGCTTGCCCTCCATTTGCGGGCGGGTAAATTGGTGTCGTTGCGTGGTTTTGCAATCATAAATTGCTTTAATGTGATTGTCACGTTCCTTTGCTGGTTCGGCGTGAACCTGCTTGGCGTAGGCTTGCACAGTTACGGATTCCAAAGTAATTCCGTCATTTGGCTTGTCGCGTTTATAGTGGTAGATTTGATTATGATAGCCCTGCTTACGTATCGCCTTCGCCGAATTTTCGCCTACTAATTATCTATATTTAGTTCATGCTTCAATGGGATACTTTGCTTTCTGCGACGCGCTACGGGCACCCTGCTGATTTGGACCCGAACCGTTCCGATTTCCATCGCGATTACGACCGCATTGTTTTTTCGACGGCTTTTAGACGCCTTGGTCGCAAGACTCAGGTGCACCCGTTCTCGGTGAACGATCACGTGCATAGCCGCTTGACTCACAGTATCGAAGTTTCGAGCGTGGGCCGCAGCCTTGCCATTACGGTGTATCACCTGATAAAAAAGTATCTGCCCAAGTATATTAACGAATACCATTTTGGAACCATCGTGCAGTCTGCATGCTTGGCTCACGATATCGGCAACCCGCCTTTTGGCCATGCGGGCGAAGCTGCTATTCGCGAATGGTTTCGCAAGAACCGCAATTCCGCTCCGCTCCGTGATTTGAGCGAAACTGAAATTGCCGACTTTGAAAATTTTGATGGCAATGCACAAGGTCACCGCATTTTGAGCAAGCTGGAATACCACTTTTTGGATGGTGGCATGCGCTTGACTTACGCAACTTTGGGCGCCATGATTAAGTATCCGCAACTTGCCAAGTTCGGTTCTCCGACAAGCTTGTTCGCGACCGAAGCTGACCTTTACCGCGTTACGGCATACACGCTCGGCATTCCCGAAGTGGAAACGGGCAAGTGGGTGCGTCACCCGCTGGTGTACTTGATGGAAGCTGCCGACGATATTTGTTACAGCATTTTGGATGTGGAAGACGCCATTGAACTTGGCATTTTGAGCTACGGCGATGTGCGTGGTATGTTCAGCTACTTGTGTGGCCCCGATGTGGACATTGACCGCGAATTCCAGGAAAACGGCCAGAACTTCCGCGACTTCTTGAGCAGCGTGCGTGGTCGCGCTATCCAGAACTTGATTGACGATGTGGCCGTAACCTTCGTGAACCATTACGAAGAAATCATGGCAGGGGAGCGAGTCAAGCATTTGACGAATCTTTCCCGTTCCGACGTAATGGAAGGTATCCGCATTGCAAAGCGCTTGGGTGTGGAACGCATTTACCCTGACCGCCGTAAGACCGAACTTGAAGTCGGTAGCTACACGACGCTTGCCACGGTGCTTGATGCCTTTATCAACGGCGTTTACGACTTCCGCTTGAATGGCAACAATTCTTACCGCGCCGACCGCATTGTGCGACTTATCGGCCAGGCAAAAATTGGCCAGAGCGTGACGGTGGCAGAAGCTTACCACCAGGTGCTCGACTTTGTGAGCGGCATGACGGATAACTACGCCACCTACCTTGCTCGCCAAATTGGCGGCCTTGCCATGGGATACTAAGCCCGTATGGTTTGGCTGTTCGATTACGATTTGACTCTATACGGAACCGAGGAGCGGTGTGTCATCAATTCGCTGGACCACCGGATTTCTCTGTTTGTGCAAAAAACAGTCGGCGGCGATTTCGAGTCGGCGCACAAGATTCGTACTGATTATTTGGAACGGTTCGGAACGACGCTTGCAGGCTTGATGGCCATGAACAATACGGATCCCGACGATTTCTTCGATTTTATCCATGTGCCGGATTTTTTGATATACCCCAAGAAAGCGCCTGAAAAGTTGGCCTTATTGCAAAGCTTGAAAGGTCCGCGATTCGTGTTTACGAATGGTCGTCACGACTGGAGCGAGGCGGGTATGGCTCACATGGGGATTGATTCGGCCATCGATGGAGTGTTTGACTTGAAACAGCTTGACTGGGTCGGTAAACCGCACGACAGCGCCTACGTGAAAATGGAAAAGTGGCTTGCCGAAAAGCTTGCTGGTATGGGCATCGCTTATCCCGAAAATCCAAAGGAAATCGTGCTGCTCGAAGATTCTCTCCGCAATCTGGAGCCGGCGCATCGCCGCGGCTGGACTACGATTTTTGTGAATCCGACTACGGATACCCCCAATTGGGTGGATTACCATATTCCGCATCTAATGAATTTACGCGATTTGCAAATTGCGGTGTAATCAGGTGCTGTCATCCTGAGCGAAGCCGTCAGGCGTAGTCGAAGGATCTAATTTTTTTGTATTTTATTCCTGTATGAAAATTTCTGCCTTTTTAGCTGTGTTTTGCCTTTTGGCGGTGTCGTTTGCTCAAGCGATGCCTGAACCTGCGAAGCGTAATAGCTTTAACAATATGACTGTTACGACGGAGTATTCGGAACTTTTGAAAGAAAAGAATGCCCGTAACGATTCGCTTTTGCCGGCCCTCGATGGCGACAAGGCTTTTGCCGAAGTGCTTCGTCTGAATCCGAACTTTTGGAGCTTGGGCGGTGAACTTAAAAAAGAAGAATCCCTGGTGACAAAGCTTAATGCGAAGGTCGTTTTCATTGACGGTATTCGCGAAGATCCGTTCTGCGAATTGGATAAGAATGCGGGCAGCAATGCCGGCGAATGGAATGTGCGCATTGGCGTAGACTTTGTTTCGGGCGGTTCCAATACGGTGCATATTCACGTGCAACAGTGCTTGGACTATGTGCGCGACCAGTTGGGTTATGCTATCAAGAAGGGTGACAAGGTTGTCTTTGTGCCGCCCAAGAAGGTGCTTGATAAAATCAAGGAAAGCGAAATTCCTGACGCCATCGATGTGGATCTGCAACAGACTCTTTTGAAGGCTCACGAAGATGTAAACCTGACCGGCAAATGCCCCAACAATATTGAAGCGTATGTCATCTTGATGGATGTCTACAAACAGGTCAAGAATCAGAAAATGGATTATGTGGTCATCAATGACCAGCTCAATAAAAAGCGCAATGGCGCCGGCCGCGTGCAGAGCTGCGCCTTTAGCCGCGAATGGAACAAGCGCTACCACGAAAGTGCAAGCTTTGAATGCGACATCGATAACGACCGTTGCACCTACCGCCAAGAAAACGACGGCAATTCCGAATGGTCGATCAACTACGACAAGGACCGCTTCGAATACATCAATAAAAAGTTCCTGTTCTTCAATAGGAACCCGAAAAGCATTCACAAGGGCGGCACCATGCTCGACTTGCGTCTGCTCCGCCTTTCGACGAACTTGTGGCTTGAAGCCTACTTGAACATGAAGGGTGACCCCGTGACGCTCGGCCTCATCATCGTCCCCGGCGACGGAAAGTCCATTGAAGACTATGACGACGGCGCCGAAGACGAAAACGACGGCACGATGTTTGAATAGGGCGTATTTTAGCGTTTTTTTTCATCATTTGGCTCCATTGGGACTGATTTTTGAATAATCTATACAAATGGAGTTGCCTAAACGATGAATTATTATATATTTAGAATGTATAGAATTTATAAGGAGTTCCTATGAACAAGTTTATCAAGGCTTCTCTTGTTGCAGCAATGCTTGCTGCTCCGATCATGGCCGACGAAGAATTCGGCGGTATCGGTGTTACGATTTATCAGACCCGCGACGGTGTAAAGGTCGCTGAAGTCATTCCGGGTACCCCCGCTGCAGAAACCAAGCTCCAGGCTGGCGATGTGATTACCGCTGTTGACGGCGTAAGCCTCAAGGGTAACGACATTGAACAGTCGAAGTCCATGCTCCGCGGTACGGTGAACAAACCGCTCGAAATCACTTACGAAAGCGAAGGCGAAACCTATACCGCCACGCTCCGCCGCGCCCAGATTACCGTGAAGGATCTGGAAAGCGCCAAGGTGGAATCTTGGTACAATAAGGCTGAATTCAATGCTCAGGAACTTGAAACCTACGCAAGTGCAACCGAAAGCAACAGCAAGCAGCTTGTTGCCGTGCTTCAACAGGGCTCGCTGGTTGCCTCTGACGCCAAGGTGAAGGCTACGAACTTGAACGGCGTTTATGTGGAACGCGTGAACGAATTCGCCCCGTCTCCGAAGGTGAACAGTGCTGTTAAGCCGGCTTCTGCAAAGCTCAAGGGCTTTACCCGTAAGGCCATCAGCTTTGACCTCAAGTCTGCAGGTACTGCAATCGTTACCATCTTGAATTCCGATGGTGCCGAAGTAGCAACGCTCCGTGCCGACAACGCTCAGCCGGGCTTCAACACGCTCCGTTGGAATGGCGAAAACGTTCCGAGCGGTCGTTACCTTGTTCGTATTGACCACAACGGTTCTGTCTCCGGCAAGAACGCCGTGCTGAAGTAAGTCATTCTCAGTTGTTTTATAGAAATTCCCTGATTATGTCAGGGAATTCTTTTTTATATAAAATAAGATTCTTGTTTGTGAAAAAAAACGTTGGCCAAGGAAGGGGAGGGTGCAGGGAGGGGACCGTGCGGCCTTCGCAACTCCGAGCTTGGTCCCCTCCCGCATAATATTTGAATTTAAATGAATAAAAAGTGAGTTTTAGGGAGTGAAACTTCCTATATTTGCCGCAACGTGATTTTATCTGGAACCCATCGACTTCTGTGGGCTTTTTTGGCATTATGGATTTTTGCCATCGCCGCTCCGACCGCTTTCGGCCAGGAGATGACTCGCTTTGAACTCGAAGATCGGGTGCAAGAAGAAGAGGACACTACCGAAGTCGACTGGATGAGTGATACGAGCGGTGTTGATACGATTGAATACCGTGCGGTGGATTTGGTTTACGATGTGGATAAATCGACGTTCAATTTGAACAACAGCGCCCAGCTCAAGTACCGCTCCGCGACCCTGGATGCCGATACAATTTTGTTCGACCAGGAAAACAGCATCTTGGCGGCGACGGGTGACCCGGTGCTCCGCGAAACCAAGAACCCGTCGCTTTCGGGTATGCGGCTCAAGTACAATATGAAAAGTCGCATCGGTGAAATCTATTATGCGACGACCTACCAGGATAACCAGCAGTTGAACGGTATGGAAGTGCGCAGACTTCCTGACCAACGAATCCAGATTGCCCGTGGCGATTTCAGTACCTGTAACGACTCCACGCACCAGCATTTCTATTTCTACGGACGGCGCATGGTGGTAAAGCCTAAGGAAACCATTACGGCGCGCCCCGTGGTGCTGAATATTGCCGATGTGCCGGTGGCGGTGCTCCCGATGATTGTGGCTCCCTTGAAGAGCGGACGTAAGTCGGGTCTTTTGACTCCCAAGTTCGGCGGTGACCAGAAGCAGGGTTATTACATGAGTAACCTCGGTTTCTATTACGCAGCAAACGATTATTGGGATGCAACGGTCAAGGGTGACATTATCGAAGGTGACGAAGCGCGTTTTGAACGCTCGACTTTGACTGGTGAAGTCCGTTATAAAAAGCGTTATGTGCTCGACGGAAACTTGTCGTATACGGCGTATCTCGAAGAATTCGACATGGCCAATAGTGGCTACGACATCCGCTTTACGCATAACCAGAATTTGACTCCCGACGGAAAGCAGACCTTGAGCGGTTCGGGTTCGTTCGTCAGTAGCCAGAGCATTCGTAAGGACAAGGCGCTCGATGCTGAAACGATTTTGAACCAACAGGCGAACGCCCAGTTGACCTATTCCGGCCGCTTTGGGACGAACAAGAGCTTGACTGTGAAGGCACGCCAGAGCCATAACTTGGTAACGGACATGATGGAACGCGAAATTCCGGATATCCAGTACCGCATGAGTGGCCAGCTATTTACCTTTGAACTCGACGAAGACGAAGAGGCGTACGAAGACGGATCCTTTATAAGCTATTTGGAAAAGTTTAACTACAACTTTAACAACCGCTTCAACTACTACACCAAACGCGCCCGCGATACGGTAAACGTGACCGACACGACTGCGGAGTATGTGGGTTACACGGGTACCTATTCCTTGGATTATTCGATGTCTGTTTTAGATGTCATTAACCTTACGCCAAGAGCGTCGTTTACAGGTTACTGGACGGGAACAGGTTGGATTAATCCGGAGGATTCGCTCAAATACCGCAAGCGTTACATGAGCCTTGATCCGGAACATGATGAATATGGTCAGGTGGCGTATAACCACAACTATAGCATTACGGCCGACACAAAACTGTATGGTATTTGGGTGCCTGAAATCGGTCGCTTTACAGGTGCAAGGCATGTGCTTTCTCCTAGCGTGTCATACACGTACGCTCCTGAAATCGATACGGTGAAAAAGTTCGCTCCGCATCCGCTCCTGGGCCAGACGCCTTACCAGATAGAACAAAAGACGGTGGGCTTTGGGTTAAACAATGACTTTGATATCAAGTACCTGAAGGTGGTGGGGCATGCGGCCGATACGACCAAGGGCGATACGGCAAAGGCCGTTGAAGACCAGTACGGTACGCGTCGCTTGCTGACGACCCGTCACAGCGTGTCGTATAACTTTGCGGCTGATTCGTTGCAGTTCTCGGACATTAGTTCTTCGTTCGGTTTCCAGATTTTGCCGGATTACTTGTTCACGATTAACACGCGTCATAGCGTTTACCACAAGTTCACTGAAGACCCGCACAAGGTGCAGATGCCGGAACTCATTTACTGGGGCTACGACTTTTCGAAACGCTTTAACTGGAGCGGAGAATTCAATGGTGGCTTGCCGTCTCAGATGGGCAAGTACGAAATGCTCAAGTGGACTTTCGGATTCGATTATAGCTACAGCTTCAGCAGTACCCGCGTGGCACGCGACTTGTTCCAGGACCGCATAACGCATTCGACAGGAATTAGCGCAAGTTTGCAACCCACTAAGAACTGGGAAATGACTTACAGCACGCGTTACAACTACAACGAAGGTCGTTTCGTGACGCATAGCTTTACCTTTAACCGTGTATTGCACTGCTGGCAGCTTGACTTCAGCTGGACGCCGACTGGCCCTGCTGCGGGTTGGAGTTTCTCGATTTACGTGAGGGATTTGCCGGATATCAAGCTGAATGCGGGCAGCACGGAAACGAACTAGCGGTGAGGACGCACCTGCGGTGCTTTGAGCAATGAGGTCTGGTTGCAAAAGGCTCAAAGGCGTTTTGCGCCGAGCTCAAACCTCAAAGCGCCCTAAAGGGCGCGACCTGAAACAGGATACTATTATGAGTAAAACATCTGTTATATTGGCGAGTGGGTCGCCGCGGCGTAGAGAAATTCTGCAACTGATCGGCGTGGATTTTGAAGTGGTCGTTTCGAACGAAGAAGAAAAGCCGACTTCGACGAACCCGCTGGACTTCCCGGCAGAAAACGCCTCGATCAAGGCGCTTGCCGTTTCGCGCAAGATGCCCTCTGAAATTGTCCTCGGATTCGACACGCTCGTGTTCCTGGATGGCAAGCCTCTGGGCAAGCCGCATTCCGAGGCGGAAGCCTTGGAAATGCTTACGAAGCTCAACGGCAGGTCGCACAAAGTAATCACCGGCGTGGCAATTGCCCATGGTGGACAAATTATTAAAGCGGAATGCGAGGAAACAGAGGTTGTTTTTAGAAACTGTTCCAAACAAGAGCTCGAAAATTATGTAAATTCTAAGGACCCGATGGATAAGGCTGGCGCTTATGGAATTCAAACTGCAGGGGCGAGGCTTATCAAGGAAATTCGGGGGTGTTATTATAACGTTGTGGGGCTACCCGTTGCGCGCATGCTCCAGATGTTAAATGATTTGAAGGTAGAGGTATAATGTCGAACCCGACAGAAGAAATGCGTCCCGAAGAAAAGGTGGGCGAATTCATTGCAAGAGTCCGTGAAAGTCGCAAGATGACGATTGAGGAACTTGCCGATAAGATTAAGCTTAATGTGACGCACGTTAAGTCGATTGAAGCGAGCGACTGGAGGGTTTTCCCGGTGGCCGCTTATGTGCGTGGCTATTTGCGCTCGATTAGTAACACGTTGAATTTGAATGCGGACCAGATTCTTAAGGCTTACAGCGCCGAAAGTGGTGCTCCGCGAGTAAATGATTTCGAAGATGTTTCTCGCGAAACGAAGCTTGTTCCCCTTAAGGAAGGTGAAATCAAGAAGAAAAATATGGCAGTGCCTGTGGTGCTCGTGCTTCTCGTACTGGCATTCCTAGTCGCTTCCCATTTCTTGGATTTGGAATCCCTGTCTACGAAGCAAGCAGATGAACAGCAGCCTTCCGAAAATGTACCTGCCGTTGTTGAAGATTCGATGACTCAAGAAATCCCGGATGGTGCCGAAGCGGTGCCTGCCGACTCGATGGCAACTGTGGATACTGCCGCTAAGGATTCCGCTTCGAACAAGCCTGCTGTCGATGGAACGGTAAGCCAGGCTGTCGTGGATTCGGCTGTCAAGAAGTCCGATCTGCCTGCCTCTGCAACGATTTTCATTTCTTCTGATTCTAAGAAAGAAACCGTTGCTGAAGAAGCTCCGAAAACCAGCAAGACGAATTTTGTGTTGATCGGTTCTGGCGAAGCCCTTTCTTGGGTGGGCCTCAAGCGCCGTGAAAATGCGGATGCCTTCCTTAAAGAAGCAAATATTTCTAGAGCAGGCGTTCGCATGGTTTACAATACGAACGATACGTTGTGTGTAACTATCGGCGATCCGGTCGCTATTGCCAAGATGCTTCTGAACGGTGTCGAAACTCCGCTTCCAGAAATGAAGTTTGGCCGTGTGACGCGTTTCCGCGTGTATGGCGGCAAGATCGTAAAGTAAAGGTTCAATATGCGTAGCACGAATATCTCTCGCAAGACTGGCGAAACCGATATCACTCTTTCTCTGAACCTGGATGATTCTACTCCGGGTAAGATTAGCTCCGGTAACGGCTTTCTGGACCACATGCTTGATTTGTTCCAAATTCACGGTGGCATCCACCTGGATTTGACTTGCGTGGGTGATGTCCATGTCGATATGCACCACAGCATGGAAGACATTGCGATCGTGCTTGGTCAGGCCTTGGTGGAATGCCTGGGCGACAAGAAGGGAATCGAACGCTACGGTTTCTACTTTGTGCCTATGGACGAAGCTTTGAGCCGCGTGTGCATCGACTTTAGCAACCGCATCGGTTTTGTGTGGAACGTGAAGCTCCCAGCTGCCATGGCTGGCGGTATCGAAGCGAGCATGTTCGAACACTTCTTCAAGAGCCTTTGCGAAAACGCCCGCATGAACTTGCATGTGGAGCTGTTCTACGGTAACGACAATCACCACTGCCTCGAAAGCATCTTCAAGGCGTTTGCTCGTGCAGTTGCGATGGCCATTGCTCCGAGCCGTACCGTGAAGGGCATTCCCAGCAGCAAGGGCGTGCTGTAATAATTACAATTTCGGGACTCTGACTTTGTCGCCGGCGTTCAAGTGCTCAAGCACGACGCCGGCGTTTACTGATTGTAGAGCCGAGAGAACGTAGAAGCGGGGGAGTCCTTGGACTCCTGCGCCGTAGGTGCGCTTTAACAGCTTGAACAGGTCGTCGCCATCGTTTGCGGTGACGGTCTTGTATAGGCTTGCGTTGCTGGGATCGGACTGCAACTTGGAAAGGGCGGTCGCGAACCGGTCGGCGAAAAGTTCTGCGGAATTGTCGGTCTTGGCGGAATTTGCTTGTTTTGCCCCCGCGGACTTGCCTGCGTGGTTCGCCTTCGGGGGGGCGTCCTTTTTACCCGTGACGGAGCCCGGCAACTTGAAAATCGGGGCGTCGAACACGTTCATGTTGATTTTGGCTTCGGCGTCTGCTCCCTTTTTGATGGGTTCCAGGGCCAAAATCGAGTCGAGCGAGGCAATATAAGAGCTGTCGGGCCATTCCGTGAGCGGCATTTTCTGGTCGGTTACGATGATTTTTGCCACGGGAGCGTCGTTCCCGCAGGCCATGAAAAGCGATGGAATGATTGTAAAAAATGCCGCAGAAATTCTATTCATGTTCCCAAAAATACTATTTCCCTTGCCAAAATGGCGAAATTCTTCTAAATTTAGGCTCTCAAAATCTAACTACTTCAATAGGAAGTTTAAAAATGAAAGAA
>CADCBQ010000020.1 GCA_902799745.1 Fibrobacter succinogenes
CGACGTGGTGGGTCGCGACAATTACCACCACACCTTCTTCGAAATGCTCGGCAACTGGAGCTTCGGCGACTACTACAAGAAAGAAGCCATCGCCTGGGCATGGGAACTTTTGACCGAAGTGTGGAAACTCCCGAAGGAACGCCTGTTTGCAACCGTGTATCAGGACGATGACGAAGCTTGGCAGATTTGGAAGGACGTGTCCGGTCTTCCGGATGACCGCATCATGCGCTTTGACGCTCACTCCAACTTCTGGGAAATGGGCGACACCGGTCCGTGCGGCCCCTGCTCCGAAATCCATTACGACCGCGGCGACCTCGCTACGCAGGCCGAGACGTTCAAGGACCCGATCAAGGGCGTGAACGGTGAAAACGACCGCTATATTGAAATTTGGAATAACGTGTTCATGCAGTACGAACGCGTGAGCGACGGCTCCTTGATTCCGCTGAAGGCCAAGAACGTCGATACCGGTATGGGCTTCGAACGTATCTGCGCTATTCTTCAGGGCAAGACCAGCAACTACGACACCGACGTGTTCACCCCGATTATCGCTAAGATTGCTGAACTCTCTGGCGTTCCGTACAACGATGGCGAAGCCGGCACTCCGCACCGCGTGATTGCCGACCACATCCGCGCTATTTCTTTCGCTATTGCTGACGGCGCTCTCCCGAGCAACGAAGGCCGTGGCTACGTGCTCCGCCGCATCTTGCGCCGCGCTAGCCGCTTTGCTCGCCTCCTCGGTCAGAAGAAGCCGTTTATCTGCCAGCTCGTGCAGGTTCTCGCCGACACGATGGGCGACGCCTTCCCGGAAATCCGCGAACGCAAGGAATTCGTGGCAAGCGTCATCAAGAGCGAAGAAGAAAGCTTTATCCGCACGCTCGACGCCGGTCTCGAACGCTTCGCCGCAATCTCTGCCGAACTCAAGAAGGGCGACAAGATTCCGGGCGACAAGGTGTTCTTGCTCTATGATACCTATGGATTCCCGCCGGACCTCACTGGCATTCTCGCCGAAGAAAAGGGCCTCCTCATTGATGAAGAAGGCTACGAGAAGTGCATGGAAGAACAGAAGGCCCGCGCCCGCGCTAACATGAAGCAGGGCATCAACACGATGGGTACCGAAGGCTGGACGCAGTACAGCGAAGAAAGCACCAAGTTCGTGGGCTACGAACTGTCCGCTTGCGAAACGAAGGTTGTCCGCTGGCGCGAAGACAAGGGCGTGCTCAGCATCGTGCTCGAAACTTCTCCGTTCTATGCCGAAATGGGTGGCCAGGTCGGCGACAAGGGTACGCTCGTTTCTGGCGACCTCGAAATTGACGTGTTCGACACCGTGAAGGTGAACGATACCGCCCTCTGCCGCGGTAAGGTGAAAAAGGGTACGGCTAACGAAGAAACGATGGGTGCCGTCTTTATGGCAACTGTTGACAACGACCGCCGTAACGACATCCGCAAGAACCACTCCGCCACTCACTTGCTGCAGGCCGCGCTTCGTCAGGTGCTCGGCACTCACGTGCAGCAGCAGGGTAGCTTCGTTTCGAACGAACTCCTTCGCTTCGACTTCAGCCACTTCAACGCGATGACCGCCGAAGAAATTCAGAAGGTCGAAGACATCGTAAACGCTAAGGTCATGGAATGCCTGCCGGTCGACACTCAGGTGATGGGTGTGGACGAAGCTAAGGCAAGCGGTGCTATGGCTCTGTTCGGCGAAAAGTATGGCGACGAAGTCCGCGTCGTGAAGATGGGTGCTTGCAACGAAGAATTCTCCAAGGAACTCTGCGGTGGCTTGCATGTGCAGAACACCGGTAACATCGGCCTCGTGAAGATTATCTCTGAATCCAGCGTGTCCGCTGGCGTGCGCCGTATCGAAGCAGTCTCTGGCCGTGGCGCCTTGAGCCTCCTCCGCGCCGGTACGCAGATTTTGACCGCTCTCCGCGAACAGCTCCGCTGCAAGGACGCCGAAGTTCTCGACCGTATTCAGCAGAGCTTCGCCAAGACTCAGAACTTGGAAAAGAGCCTGCAGTCTGTGAAGCTCGAACTTGCAACGCTCGCCGCTGCCGAACTCTTGAATGGCGGCATTAACGTGGCTGGCGTGAACCTCTACGTTCGTGAACTCTCGATTCCGGATGAAAAGTACAAGAACTTGCTCGACGGCGTTCAGAACAAGCTTGCAACCGATTCTGTGGCTGTGATTGCCAATAAGGATAACGGTTCTGGCAGTATCGCCGTGTTGGTTGGCAAGGATGTGCAGGCCAAGGGCATCAAGGCTGGCGACCTCGTCAAGGATCTCGCCGCTGCTTGCGGTGGCCGCGGCGGTGGACGTCCGGACCGCGCTCAGGCTGGCACCAAGGAAGTCGACAAGATTGCCGGTGCTATCGCCAACGCGAACAACTGGATCCGTGCTAAACTGACCTCTCAGCCCTAAGTTCAGAAATGAACTTGTGATTGGGCTTCGCTCTCGCCACCACGACTTGTTAATACAAGTCGCTTGTGGCTCACGAAGCTCGGCGCTTAAGTCCGTTCGCAATATTGCATAGAAAAAGAGTCCCCTAACGGGACTCTTTTTGTGAATTGGAGAATGGTGGTTAAATAGAGGGCTTAGTAGCAGGGGAACTGTTCCACCCACTTTCTGAATTCATCTGCTTCTGGACTGCTTTGCGGACAGTCATCGTCTTTGTATATGTAAATCGGTCCCGAATAAGATAAAAGCGCCCCAAACAAGGCTCCCCCTCCTGCAGAAGCTAAACCAACAAAAGCGTTCTGCGAAAGAAGTGATCCCAACCCTCCGTAAACGAGAGCGCTAATCAGGGTGGGCTTGAGTTTCCCCTGAGTAGTGCTGTCGGCAAGGTTGCATTTTCCATTGAATTCAGAAATAGGTATTGGCGTAGATACGGAATTATATTCTGTTCTCGTCCAAACCGTTTCGTTGGTTTTGTCGTAACAGATAGCATTGGAGTTGAAAACTCGAATGCCGTTTACGATTCGGCCTTTGGGTGCTGCTTTGGCCTCATTTTTGACCCAAAACCACCGACGTGGGATTGTGTGTAGATTGGATTTTTTGTACGAAGAAGAATCTTTTGTATGGGTTATTTTGGCTTCTTTTAATTCGCTATCTTTTTTTGAAACAGACTTCTGTACGGAAAGAGAATCCATGGTCAACTCGTAATCCCATCGTTTTTTGATGCTGGGGTCATTGTATTCAGCGATAGCACCTGATGTCCCCATAATGGCTGCTCCGAGGAAAATTCCCAAGGGAAAAGGGGTGAAAATCATGGCAGCCCCGGTTCCAATGGCTCCTAAAGCGATTGCTGTTTCGCCGGTTTCATTTTTAATCTCGATGTCTTTATGAAGGGTGTAATTCTTTATTTCCTTTCCCTCAACAACAATTCTTAATTGCGCACCTTCAATGGTATCTTGGTCTACTTGCATGTGCAATGGGGTGGTACCTACATATTGGGAGTCTATGTAAATTGCAGCCCGTAAATCGCCTGGCGTTGAAACATTTAATGTATGTATGGTATGGGTGTTGTTAGTGCAGCCGGTAAGAAATATTGCCGACAAAATGAAAAATAAGGAGATTGGGCGGCATCTCATAGTATTCAATAATAATTAAATTTATTATCAGCATGCTTTCTTTGTATTTGCGATTGCCTATTTTATTATTAGTAGTTGTATTGCTTTGTGGGTGCGGTACATATAAAATGTCCGTTAACCAGGGAAGTTTTGATACGTCTGTGCCTCCGACGGTCCGTGGTGCTGAATTCGAAATGCCGTCAAATTCTTCGGCTTCGCGATTGACTTTGGGTGTACAGGAATATGCAAGAAAAAACACGAAACTTTCTAAAGTAAAAAATGGGGCGTCAATAGTATGCTATAAGACCCATTGTAGTGATATAGATGAATATTCAGAAATCCTTCCTCCGACGGTGGCGGATATTTCATATGTCTTTACCTCGTTCCCGGTAACCTTTGAATATGAACATTTGCAAAAAGGGGAAATCCGCTATATTTCTTATGGTGTAGGCCTTGACCCCATGCCCTATGGAGAAGTTGCGGTGGGTTTGAATTTCCGCTTTGGCGAAATGGGACTTTCATCTTACTTTGGCTTAGATTTTGGGAAAACGAAGTATAATTACGACAACATCAGTTATACGCCCTGCTTTATTACCTGCGGTGATGATGTTGATCATGACGAAAATACGGATTACGATAGTTGGCAATTCCATTTTCGTGGCGGTATAGGTGCTTACATGAGCCTTTTCCTTGGAAATATTGCATTGACCTATTCTCCTCAATTGAATTCTCCTTGGCTTTGGAAAACGGACTTGAATACAAAAGATTATTGGGGAGGCGATGGGAAAGACTATGACATTTCCTTTGATTTTCCGAAAGTTATATCTAACTATTTTGGCGTGTCCTATGACTTTCACAAGTCCGTGCAATATAGCATGGGTGTCACGGTCTTGAATGGTTGGCAGCTACACGAACGGCTGTATTTCCTTTCATCTTCCATATCGTATATCTTTTAGGGGTTGAAATGAAAAGGCTTTGTTTTGTAATTGTATCTTGTATGGTTGCCCTTTGCATGGAGGCCTGTTCGCCTATTTTCAATTCTGAGGAAGGTTCCTATTCTAAAACGGTGAATTTTCAGGAACTCCGCAAAACCTATGTTTCCATGGGTGATTCTGTTCTTATTTCCTCTAAAAGTTTAAAAGACAGCCTGGGCTTGACCTATATGGATAGTATCGTAGGCAGTGAAAATCGCGTGACTTATCAGCTGACTCGGCAAAGAAAAAAGTTAGATCTTTACATAGACATTTATGGTTGTTCCGATATGTATTGTTCAACGGCGAATACGGTTGTCTTCCGTACGGGAAACTATGAAAAATCAAAGACACTGAAAAAGGGAAAATTTGAATTTTCAAAACCCAGTCAAGATTTTGTTTCCGTAGACGAATTCGGGTCGAATTGCAAGTTGAATGTATATAACTTCTTCAGATTGAAAATAGATCAGGCCGATGTTCAGGTGGATTGGATCGTTCAGGAATCTCGTGAAACTTGTGATGTGACTTACTACTACTAAGGTGGAAAATGATTAAACTTTTATTGACATTTTTCTTTTTCCTGTTTTTAGGTTGTAGTGATGATGAATCGGGTTATGATGTAGTGGATGTTCGCTGGGAAAAGTCTATCGAAGATTTTCAAGTAAATAGTTGTTCGCTCCAAGTCAACATGAGTGAACAAGTTTGGTTTATGAATTTTGAAAATGCAAATACCTATCACTATGGCCAGCGATTAGTGAATTTTGTTGTGGATTCGGTGCTGCTTAGAAATATCTCGGATTCTTTTGAAACGATTTCTTCTTATAAGTTAAATGAGCATGTCCTGGAAACTGTAAATTACTGGGAAGACACGATTAGGACGACTTGGTACAGTAATGGAACAAATCCTGTTTACAATTCTATAGTTGTATTTGACATCTATATTTCAAATTCCTTGAATCTTAAGGCCATAGGAAGGATTAAAAGTAATTCCACTCTTACTTTGGATCTTGCGTCCTTGTGGAAATATGCGCAGACGAAAAAATATGTGGAGGAAAATGGCTATCCATTGAATTTGGCCTTCGAACTGGCCGAAAAAGAATATGAAAGGGATAAGGGCCGCGCATTTTATGGAAACATTATTCACTTTCTGGCGTTTGCCTTTTATGCGGGTAATGACAGACAAGAAATACTTGATGAATTACAGTCGGAGCTTTATTCCTTTGAAGGTAAGGCGGATTCGGACTTTCAAGCGATGTTCTTGGATTCTACCTTAAAGTACTTTTACTATTTACCTCGTTATATGCGAGAGTCTGTAATTTCTGCCAATGGTAGGGATACCATTCAAAATGAGAACAGTCTTTATAATGGGGATATTTTAAATTGCAACAATGATTTTTGCAGGATTGCCTATACTCAAGGAACCACTTGCGATAGTAGCTATACTGGTTCCGTAACGATTGTGAATGATACCAATATTCTTTATTGTACGGGTTCAGACTGGGTAGAAAGGGCTCTTTATGAAAAAGCTTTGCCGTATGGTTATTATGAAAATCACGTGGATTTTTTCCTAGACAAAATAGTGGGTCCATGTGTAGAAAAATACGACAAGGCAAATGTGTTGAATCGTTATTTTTGGTGTAATGACAGCTTAAGATGGGTCGAAGGTCAGCAAATAGATTATGATGTAGGATTTTGTGGCAAGGATTACCGCATTGGAACCATGACGGAATTTGCGGATACTTTGTTCTTCTGTGCAGAAAATATGTCATGGGAAACAGCTTCTGAAGATTTCGCCATGCTGTATAGAGATTCCTCTGGTGGAAATTGCAGCAAAAGAAGCAAATACCTGCAACTTGTGAATGATCATGGCCGGTTATGGATGTGTGTCGAACGACCGTCAGGGAAAACCGCGTACGGCTGGAGGAATATATCCGAAACGGATACGGTACGGACAGAATATATTCAAATTCAAGATTCCATGGAAACCATTATTTATGGGGATAAACTGGGGAACGTCATGTACTTGCATACGGACTCCGCCTTCAATGATTTTTATAATGTTACGGAAGTGTACGATGTGAGCAAAAAACAAATGTTCCAGGCGCAGGTCTTTGAAGATTGCCTATGGCTGGCTTCTGCAGCGGCAGAATGTCCTTCTTCCTTTGATAGACCGGCATATCAAAAGTGCGCTTTCCCGCCGGGATATGAGATAAACGGCGCCTATTGTACAAAGAAAATCCAAAGATGGGTGAGTGCCGATGATGATCTTTAAGAATATTCTCGTTTCGGCAATTGTTCTTCTGTCGTTCGGCGTCCTTACCGGGTGTCTTATGAATTCCGATGACGATGTTCATTATAGGTGGCGTGAGGTGCAGAATAATTTTTATTACTATACCCTTTCGTCCAAGTTCATTGATTCCTATATTATGGAAACGGATGCCTTTGATCAATCGCCTTCGGTGCATCGGTATGAGGGCTATACGCCTCTTTCCGATAGCTTAAATGCCTTGGCTACAACGGATTCTACAGCTCCTTTGGTAAATGTGAACTTTAAGATTGATAATGTTCGCTATGGAAGGACTACCTATATCATTGGGCTTACGATATGTACCGCAAAACAATGCTGGAATTTTAATAACTGCGTCTTTTTGGAAGTGTATTGTAATGAACTTGACTGCTCCGATTTGTCAACGGTGGTCTTGAAGGCCAAAAAAGACAATCATACGGAAATCTATGGGCCTGAATATTTGGAGGTGAAAAAGCCCGCTCATGAGTTGATCCCCGATGATGATGAATCCTTTAATTATCGTACGGAAATGAAAGTTTATGGGCACTACCGATTCGTGTTGAATTCGTCGGAAATGAAACTGGATTTCGAAGCGCAGAACTCAGATTTGCATGTTTGGGATAATCCATGGTGAGATATAAATATACATTATTTCTTTCCGTCTTAGTTGCAGGGCTGCTGATGGCTTGCTCTGATGATGGATATTTTCTGGAAACAGCCTACGGCTGCTATAATTGCTCGGACGGATATCAGGGCCTCGAAAATAGGGATCTTAGCTTGGAAAATGCCTGCGACGGATTTGATAGATTGTATAAGAGGCGTGATAAGGTAAACTTTATTGCAGAAAAATACCATGCCTACGAAATAGATGCTTCGCAAAAAGTCCTGCGCGAAACTGAGGGTGAATACTCGTACTATTTTATAAATAAAACCACTTACCTTTCGAATCTTCTTTATGTGAAAATTTCGGGGTATTGGCTTTTTGAAGACTCAACGGAAGGAGAAATCATAGATTCGATCAAGGTTCCCTACGTTTTGGAACGCTATATGGATATTGCCGACGGAAATTCTGTTGTCATGGGTTTGGCGAATCATTTTGTTGCGCCTCGAGTACGCTACCTTATGGATAAAAAGGGCTATGCGCTGCGTGCTGCGGAAAATGTGGCCTTGGACGAGTTCGCTCATTTTTGGGGAAACGATGCGAAGGTCCTTTTTGCGTTGGACGAAAAGATGACGCCGGATTCCATCGTTCCCTATTTAGACCGGTTGCGAGAAGATTTTAAGGAAGATGGTGCCATTGAAGATTCTTTGGAACTTGCCTATATTGCCGACGAGGTTATGGAAGCTTCGGTAAGTAGAGAACTTGAAGATCGTTTTATTCGAAAGGGCTATTTTATCAAGGAGTGCGAAGAAAATCATGTGGAAAAGAATCATAATCCCTATAGCACATACCCCTATTTAGTTTGTGAATTGGACCGCACTAGTGTTCCTTACATATATATTTTGCGTAAACCGAGATTCAACGAAGACAGATTTGGAGAATGTAATTCAGAGAATAATGAAGAAATAAAGTACGATTCTCTTATGCAAGGCTTTTTTGTATGTCAGTCTGTATGGACGTATAATATCGGTGACGAAGCCTTTTTTTCGAATCATTGTGATGAAATAGAACCCGGAGCCTACAAGACGAAACGAGCTCATTTTTATTGCAAAGAAAATGGAGAGTACATGACCATTTCTGAATTAGATTACTTGCATGGTATATGCGCCAGGGATTCTCTATTGAATAATGCTTCCGTTGACTCCGCTTGGAAATATAACTATGCCTATTATGCCTGCAAACAATCGGGTTGGGCTCAGTTGACCTTTAGAGAGGCTGCAGAAAAATATAACGCGGATCTAGACTCTGCACTGATTGTTTACGAGGAAAATAAGGATTTCATCCAGAAAGTGCTCCCTGCTTGCAGTTGGGAAATGCAGACTTACCCCATTACAGAATATGATGGTTTCCCCTTTATCTGCGGATCCGTAAAAAAAGGCGACAGTAGGGTTTCTTGGCTACCGGTGGCCTATGCCGACACTCTCTATGCAAGGTTCGTTGACGTTTCACTACCTAGAGATAATGTGATGGATGTGCTTTGCGTTGGGGATTCAGTGACGGTCTCTAAGCACTAAATAATTGGAGTTGGTACAGGAACTTCCCTGATAAGGCCCTTTGCGCCAAATAGCTGCATTTCTGTTGCACTTTCGGAAAATGTAATTCAAAGAGCGTTTGATTTCTATTGGAATAATATGGAGACGCATTCGTTCTCATTTCTTGAACTGAAGAACAAACCCACTTTATGCCTATTGCCCGGGAATAAGATTTCCATTCAAAATTTTAGGGTTAAATTTGTTTTGAAAGCAGGATCCGATGTCGAAATATGTTGCCAACTATAATAATATGGAAGTCCATCGCATAGGTTGCCCTTGCGTCATGGATGTATACGAGAATCACCAACGCGGGTATTACTCGCTACAAAAGGCGCTTAGTGCCGGTTACGATGGTTGTAAGAACTGTCTCCCGGCCTATCACAACCTGCGAAAACGACTGAAATAATCTGTGTTTTGCCGTTATAATCCCGGACTCGTTCCGGGATTATTTTATGGCGATTCTCTGCATCAGGCTCTTGGAACCGTCGCGCACACGCACCATGTACAGGCCTTCTGCAAGGCCCTGCAATTCCACGGAACCCTTCACGTTCTTGGCGCTGAATACCGGGCGGCCCTGCATGTCGAATACGTCGACTTTGGCGGCATTGGCGCCTGCAATAGAGAGCGTGCGTCCTGCGAGTTGCATCGAAAGATTGCTGGCTGTCGTGGCGGGCTTGATGGCGATGGTGGAATCGCCGCAATTGCCGCTGCATGGCGTGTCAAAAACAGATTCCGGATACGGTGATTTTACTTCGGATGCCGGGTGTGCCTTGAGGCTGACCATAATGCTATCGTAGGCGGGCTTCGGCTTGTATTGTTTGTCGTAGAGGAGTCCTTCGGTCTTGCCTTGCTGCTCGTCGAGCCAACTGTGCGCATCGGTGAGTCCCCAAATTACGAATTCGCCCATATTCGGTTCTTCGAGGAATACGTCCATAAACTGGCGATACAAATGACCCTGCTTTGCGTAGTCTGCAGCGGTGAGCTTGCCAGATTCCCCTTTCGGGAATCCGATATCGAGTTCGGTGATGTTCAAAGTGACGCCCTGTTCTGCAAGGGCTTTGGCGAGAGCGCGCACGTTTTGCGGTGTGGTTTCGTGTGCAATTTCGATATGGGTCTGCGTGCCCACGCAGGTAATGGGAATGCCGTTTGCCTTCCAGCGCTTCACTTGTTCTACGACAAAGCTTGCCTTGGAACCTTCGCGCAGGCCCCATTCAAGGGAATAGTCGTTATAGCAAAGTTCTGCGTCCGGGTCGGCGGCGTGTGCCCATACGAATGCTGAATCTAGGAATTCGGCGCCGATGCCTTCGTACCACACGGAACCATTGGAGCGCCAGTCGGCATTGTAATCGTCGTTGATGGCTTCGTTCACCACATCCCATTCGGCAACCTTGCCCTTGTAGTGTCCGACCACCTTTTCAATGTGGTTCTTGAGCACGCTCAGAAGTTTTTCTTTTTGTCCGGCGTAGTTGCTACTGACCCATCCGGCAACTTGGCTGTGCCAAGCGAGAGCATGGCCGCGAACGCGAATGCCGTTGGCCAGGGCGTATTCAACCATCTTGTCGCCCTTAGTGAAGTTGAATTCGTTCTCGTTGGGTTCAGTGGCGTCGAACTTCATTTCATTTTCGGCTACCACCACGTTGAACTGGGTCTTGTGAATTTCTTCGAATTCCGGTTCGATATCGTCGTTAAACCATTCGCTGTTCAGAATGGTGCCGATAAAGCGCCCGCGTTCCTTGGCGAGGTCTCGAATGGTTTCGTCGGCAAAGGCGTTGGAAAATCCGGTGCCGATGATTCCTGTGCTGATAAGAGCTGCGCTAAATGTAATGCGCGAAAATGACAGAGTATGTTTCATAAATTCCTCTATCATCCCAGTACACCGCCGATAAAGATAATAAAAAGGGCTAGGAAATCAATCCTAGTCCTTGTGATTAGAGAGGTGTTGCAAATTTACTTGATGGTGACTCTTTGCATTAGGCTCTTGGAGCCATCGCGCACGCGCACCACATAGAGCCCTTCGGCAATCTTCAAGTCGACAGAACCCTTCACGTTCTTGGCGCTGAATACCGGGCGGCCCTGCATGTCGAACACGTCGACCTTGGCGGCGGTGGCGCCTGCAATGAACAGCGTACGGTCAGAAAGGTGCATCGAAAGGCTGCTCAAACCAGCGATAGTCTTGATCGCGATGGTAGAATCGTTCGATGTTGTGTCCTTCTTGGTGGTGTCGGTGGCAGATGTATCTTGTTTGGTGGTATCTGTTGCGACCGTGTCCTTAGGCGGTTCATACGTCTGGAGTCTCACCATAATGCTGTCGAATGCAGGTTTCGGTTGCAGGTTATCGTCGTAGATAAGGCCCTTTTGCCTGTTCAGGCCGCCAAGCCAGCTCCATTTATCAGACACTCCCCAGATGAGGTAAGTGTCTGCATTCGGTTCTTCAAGAATGATGTCCAGGTACTGGCGGAAGGTCTGTCCCTGGCGTTCAAGGTCGCTCTTACTCACGTTAATGCCGCTCTTGAATCCGATATCGAGCTCGGTGATTTTCAACTTGACGTTCAGCTTTGCGAGTTCCTTGGCGAGCGAGCGGAGACTGTCCGGCGAACCGATAAAGTGCTTGTCGGTGGTGGTGTCTTCCACGTGAGTTTGCGAACCCACGCAATGGATAGGAATGCCGTTTGCGACCCAGCGTTTCACCTGTTCCAGCAAGAAGCCTGCCTTGGCCTTCGGGTTAATGCCCTGTTCCAGATTGTAGTCGTTGTAGCAGAGTTCCGCATTTGGGTCGGCGGCGTGTGCCCATACGAAGGCGGAGTCAATGAACTCGGGACCGATACCCTGGTACCACACGGAATAGGAACGCCATTGGGGTTCGTTGTTGCTGATGGCCTCGTTCACCACGTCCCATTCATCCACCTGGCCTTTCCAGTGCCCGACCACGTTGTTGATGTGGTTCTTGAGCACGCTGAGAAGTTTCTTTTTGTCGTTCTTGTAGTTGTTCACCCAGTTCGGAACCTGGCTGTGCCAGGCGAGGGCATGGCCACGGACGCGCATGCCGTTCTGCTTCGCGTACTTGACCATCTTGTCGCCGTTATTGTAGTTGAAACGGTTTTCGCTCGGTTCGGTGGCGTCGAATTTCATCTCGTTTTCGGCGACGACAATATTGAACTGTGTCTTGTGAATTTGTTCGTAGTTGCCTGGGAGGCCACCGCCAAACCACTGCGAATTCAGAATGGCGCCGATGTAGATATTGTTTTTATCTGCGAGTGACCTGAGGGTTTCATCTGCGGCAAAGGCGCTCGTGAGTCCCGTGCCGAGAAGGGTCGCGCACAAAGCGAGACCCGCAATGGAATGATTGCTCATCATTACTACTCCTTTTTCTTTACCTCCCACACGATCACTCATTTTATAAAATAAATAAAAATAGCCCCAAAAGATGTAAACAAAGCGAAACCAAAAGTTCCGGTTTTTGAGCGAATTTGTCATGCCTGACTTGGTTCAGCATCAGCTTTTCACGCATATTTACTTATATTATCAGCATAAAGAGTTTTGTCTCTTGTTCTCAACCTGAAATCTGCAAACTTCATGTTTCCGGGAACAAGGCGAACGCTCACGCATGCATTGGCGTAAGCCAGTGCATCGCTATGTCCATGCCCAGATTCTGTCTGGGTCTTTGGTGCATTGTGCCCTTTATGGGGCGTGGGTCGTGCGTTTATCGGAAACAGGCATGCAGAGCCTCAGGTTGGTAGACGTTTCGACTCACGCCTTTTTTTATTGCATTAAAAACGTGTTTTGAACGTCAGGGCGAGAGGCATAAGCAGGAGCCGTGTTTATGCCGAATGTTGCAGAGATTGAGTCTAGGGTTGCAAGCCTTGTTGAATCCCATCCAGAGGGTGTCAATGAATCGTTTATTTACGATTTGATTCTTGCGTATGGTCTCCCCAAGGCGTCGGTTTCAAGACTCCAGAATGGAACGTTGAATCGTGCGACACGGCCCGGTGAGATTAATTGGAAGGATAAACTTCTTTATAAGTCGTTCTTCAAGGGTGAGTTGAATATCGGGGTTGCTCTTGCTACGGCGAAAGCAATCAAGTATAATGAAAGGTTCGTCATACTTACCGATGGCGATTTATTGCTTTGTGTTGACACAAAGAATAGCGACACGTTAGAAACATCATTCAAGGATTTGCCCAAACATTATGCGTTCTTCTTGCCATGGGCGGGTATTGAAAAGACGGAATACATCGACGAAAACCCTGCCGATGTTCGTGCCGCCCGCAAGATGGCGAAACTTTTTGATGAAATCAGGAAAGATAACGAGAAAACGTCAATTTCTCCCCATGACTTGAATCTGTTCCTTTCTAGGTTGCTGTTCTGCTTTTTCGCCGAAGATACGGGAATATTTACGGACAATCTGTTTGTAAACACTCTTTCAAAATCGACTCACGATGATGGTTCGGACTTGGATGAGTTTTTGGATCGTCTCTTTGTTGTGCTTGACACTCCGGCCGATAAACGAACGGGCTTGCCTGATTATCTTGAAAAGTTTCCTTATGTGAATGGCGGCCTGTTCCGCACCCGCATCGAGATTCCGAAGTTTTCTGCCCATAGCCGCAATAAAATTATTGAATGTGGCGAATTGGATTGGAAGGATATTAACCCCGATATCTTTGGTTCCATGTTCCAGACGGTTATCGATGAGGAACAGCGGAGCAATTTAGGGCAGCATTATACCAGTGTTCCCAATATCATGAAGGTAATTGAGCCTTTGTTCTTGAATGAATTGAGGGAAGAATTTGAGATTGCGGGAACTAATGTTTCAAAACTGAAAAAATTGCTGATGCGCATTCGTGGCATTCGCGTTTTTGACCCTGCATGCGGCTCGGGAAACTTCTTGATTATTGCTTACAAGGAATTGCGTAAGCTGGAAATGGATATTCTTTTAAAACTAGGCGAATTAGGCCTTACGGGAATACATCTTGACCACTTTTATGGTATTGAAATAGACGATTTTGCTTGTGAAACGGCGAAGCTCTCTCTATGGTTGACTGAACACCAGATGAACGTTGAATTCATGAATAAGACTGGTGTACTTTGCCCGACACTCCCCTTGAAAGAAGCGGGGCATATCGTCAAAGCGAACGCGTGCCGATTGAATTGGGAAGATGTTTGTCCTAAAAATGAAGGTGACGAAATCTTTGTGCTGGGAAATCCGCCGTATTTGGGTGGAAGTCTGCTTGATGGAAAACAGAAGGAAGATAGAGAGATTGCCGTAGGTAATGTTAAAGGGTTTAAAAATTTAGATTATATTACCTGCTGGTTTTATAAAGGCGCGAATTATATTCGTTCAATAAATGATGCCAAATTTGCTTTTGTTAGCACAAATTCAATTTGTCAGGGGGAACAAGTTGCCATTTTGTGGCCAACCATATTCGCTCTTGGCCTAGAAATTTTCTTTTCTTATGATTCTTTCAAATGGTCTAACAATGCACAACATAACGCGGGCGTTGCTGTGACCGTTATTGGATTGAGAAATAAGAGCAATGCGCCCAAACACCATTACCATGAATCAAGAAAACAATTGGTAAAAAATCAAAATGCCTATCTACTAGATTATGATGATATAATAATCAAAAAACGGAACAAGATTCTGACAAGTTTCTTCCCTCAAATGTGTTATGGGTCAAAGGCTGTAGATGGAAAAGGGCTTTTGGCGCTTTCTGAAAATGATAAAAAAGATCTTTCCATAAAATATCCGGAATTATGTCAATGCATAAAACGATATATTGGAGCCGAAGAATTTATTAATGGAGTAAATCGATATTGTTTTTGGATTGAAGATGACCAATATGAAATTTTAAAAGATAATCCAGAAATAAAAAAGCGTATTGAAAAATGCAGGGAAATTCGTTTAAAAAGCCCGAAAAAAGCAACACAAAAGTTAGCCGAAACTCCATATAAGTTTGGCGAAATACGGTATAAAAAATCTAAATGCATTATTATACCAAGGCATTCATCTGAACGTCGTGTTTATGTTCCTATGGATTTTTTGGAGTCGGAAACAGTAGTTTCGGATGCTGCCGCAGCTATATATGATGCTGAACCTTGGATTTTTGGTGTCATAAACTCTAAAATGCATAATGTATGGGCAAAAAATGTTGGTGGCACATTAGAAGAACGTGTTCGATATTCGATTCAACTTGTTTACAATACATTCCCTTTCCCCCACATCAACGAAGACCAAAAGAATGTTCTTAAACGAAATGCTTTTGAGATTATCGGAGCCCGTGAAAATCATCCAGGAAAGACTCTCGCTGACTTATACAATCCCGAGTCAATGCCCGAAGATTTGAAGGCTGCACACGAGGCAAATGATCTTTCCATTGAAAAATTGTATCGTGCCAAACCTTTCTCGAGTGATGAGGAACGTCTTGAATTCCTGTTCAAACTTTATGAACAGATGATCAAGGAAGAACGAGACAGGGAAACGTTTTTTGAAGTCCAGAAAAAGTCGGGTAAGCGGACTAAAAAGGTTTAATCGGAGGCTAAATTATGCCAGATATTGTTCATTTTGAATATGCACAGACAGGTAATTCCTCAAGAACGGATTCTATGGGAATGCGGGAAATGCAGGCGAGGGCCTATGCGGCTCGTGCGGAGCAATATCTTTTGCTTAAGTCGCCTCCGGCGTCTGGTAAATCCCGCGCCCTTATGTTTATTGCTCTTGATAAATTGTATCATCAGGGTCTTAAGAAGGTAATTGTTGCTGTGCCGGAACGTTCTATCGGGTCGTCTTTTGCTCCTACGGAACTTCGCAAGAACGGATTCTTTGCCGATTGGACTCCGTCTGATGAGTATAATTTGTGCACGGCAGGGAGCGATTCTAGCACAGGGAAAGTAGAAGCCTTTAAGGCGTTTATGAAGGATGATAACGAAAAAATCCTTATTTGCACCCACGCAACGCTCCGTTTTGCAACGGAGGGCATCCCAGAAAAGGATTTTGATGACTGTCTGCTTGCTATAGATGAATTTCATCATGTTTCAGCCGATGAATCTAGCCGTTTGGGTGAGATGCTTCGAGCCATAATGGCGAACTCTAGTGCGCATATTGTCGCCATGACGGGTTCGTATTTCCGTGGCGATTCTGTACCAGTGCTTACTGCAGAAGATGAGGCGAAATTTACCAAGATTACCTACAATTATTATGAGCAATTAAACGGCTATAAGTATCTGAAATCGCTAGGCATCGGGTACAATTTCTATCAAGGAAAATATACCAGTGCCATTATGGAAGTTCTCGATACCGACAAGAAGACGATTCTCCATATCCCGAATGTGAATTCTGGCGAATCAACGAAGGATAAGCGTTCTGAGGTTGATTTTATCTTAGATAGCATAGGAACTGTTGAAAAACAGGATTCTGCAACAGGTGTCATTTATGTTCGTCGCAAAGATGGCAAGGTGCTGAAGGTTGCTGACTTGGTTGATGACGAGCCGCGTAACCGCAACAAGATTGTGGATTATCTGAGAAAAATTGAGAAACCGGACGATATGGACCTAATTATCGCTTTGGGTATGGCCAAGGAAGGCTTCGATTGGCCCTATTGTGAACATGCCCTTACTGTAGGTTATCGAGGTTCTTTAACTGAAATTATCCAAATTATCGGACGTTGTACCCGTGATAGCGAAAATAAGACTCATGCCCAGTTTACGAATTTGATTGCACAACCCGAAGCGAAGGATGATGAAGTTGTTGTTGCCGTAAATAATATGCTCAAGGCAATAACGGCTTCACTCTTGATGGAACAGGTTCTTGCGCCGCAATGGAATTTTAAGACTAAAGTTTCTGACGATGACGAAGATGAACCGGGAACTATCAAGATAAGGGGCTTTAAGGAACCGACTTCCAAGCGTGTTAAGGCGATTGTTGAAACAGATCTTGATGATTTGAAGGCAACCATATTGCAGGACAAGACGATGCAAACGGCAATGCCGGGTGCATGTGACCCTGAAGTAATCAATAAAGTCATTATCCCCAAAATCATCCGTGCTAAGTATCCAGACTTGAATGATGAAGAAGTTGAAGAACTTCGTGAACAGGTTGTTGTTGACTCGGTAATTCGTAAAGCGACCATTGAAACGGTAAAGGGGGAGGATGGTGTAGATCGTCGCTTTATAAGGATGGCGAATAAGTTCGTGAATATCGATGACCTTCACATTGACCTAATTGATTCTATAAATCCATTCCAGACGGCCTTTGAGGTCCTCTCTAAATCAGTGACGCCTGCTGTGCTGAAAATGATTCGTGAGACGATTGAATCGACCCGTATTGAAATGACGGATGAAGAGGCTCTTGTTCTTTGGCCGAAAGTTCAGGCTTTTGTTAAACAGAACGGAAAAGAACCGAACATTGATTCCATGGATTTTAACGAAAGCCGCTTGGCTCAGTGCCTAATTTATCTGCGGAAGAAGAAGAGGGAACGAGATGGCCAGTGATATCCTTGATACCATCTTCGCAAATGATCCTGACGGGCTTTTAGATGTAAAGCCTAAGAGTGCGGCTCCAACGGATTATGACCGCCTCATACAGGAGTTGCATGAAATAAATGCGTTCTATGAGTCTCACGGCAAAGAACCTTCTCCCGATAGCGGAGATATTGGGGAATATCGACTAGCCAAACGCCTAGAGGCGTTTAGAAATGGGATTGTGACGGATGATCGAGCCATATATAATGCCGATGTTCATGGCTTGGTGTCAAAACATCCTGACGAGTCGAATAAAGAAACTGTTCCTGCGAGCATTGATGATATCCTAGCTGGCGATGATTTAGGGTTGCTAGGGGGAGATTCGTCTATATTTGACTTGTGCCCTGCGGTAAAGAAGGCGATTGACCGAGATGGGGCAGATTTTGTTGCCCAAAGAAAACCTTGTAAAGACTTTGCAAAATATGAACCGCTATTTGTGCGTATACAGCAAGATTTGAAGACTGGCAAAAGAAAACTTGTCGGCTCTAAACTTTCTGATTTGAAAGCAGGCGGATATTACGTTTATAATGGTTTGCTGTTCTTTGTCGAAAGTATTGAAATTACGCAACAAGACGGTGTGACGCCCGAAGGCAAACATATTTATAAGAATGGACGAACCCGCTGTATTTTTGAAAATGGAACTGAAGCGGCACTTCTCAAACGGTCGGTGGAAAAATTACTCTACTTGAACGGGAAAACTGTAACGGAAAGCAGTGAAGATGTGGCTAATGAAGTCGAAAACATGTTTGGTGGAATAAACGAGAATGACCAAGCTTGTGGTTTTATTTATGTCTGTAAATCACTGAGCCGAGACCCGAATATTTCTAGCATCGAAAATCTGTATAAAATTGGATTCTGTACGACTTCTGTTCAGGAACGCATTAAGAATGCTGAAATGGAACCGACATATTTGATGGCCCCCGTTAAGCATGTTACGAGTTGGAAATGCTTCAACATGAATCCCCAAAAATTTGAGCAGTTGATTCATAATTTCTTTGGAACCTGCTGCTTGAATGTGGATGTGTTCGATGAAAAAGGTCGGCGTCATGTCCCGAAGGAATGGTTTGTCGTCCCCCTCCCAGTTATAGAACGTGCTGTTGAAATGATAATTACGGGGCAGATCGTCAAATTTCGTTACGATGCCAAATCGCAGCAGATTGTAGAACGGTAAGGGATCTTCACTGACTTCCAAAAGACATTATGTGTGGCGTAAATTTCGCTAGAAACTCTTAAAACCAAAAGTAGATGGGCTGCCCAAGTTCTTTGGCTTTTTGAAATGCTTGCATTAGTTTTTCTAAGGGTTCTTTTTTGCAGCATTCTGCGTTTCTATTGCGGAATGACTCGGCAATAGAAATTGCTTTCTCGACATTATTCGCGGGAATTTCGGCGTCTTCGTAATGGTCTATTCCTGCATTCAACGAATCGTTTAATGCCTGGTAAACCTGCCAAAGAGATTCATTTTCAGAAAGACTAAACCACCATTGGAAGAAATCGTCGAATTCGCCATTGTTTGCGTAAGATTGCCAACAATCCGTATTTTCGTCGAAATCCCTTTTGGGAACAAGAATTAATTCGTGCTGATCCATTACGTTTTTGCTCCTATAATAAATTTTAAAGTGGGTTAAGGATTCGCGTTCTTTTTGGAGATGCCTGTGTTGTTTTCCGTTTTTGTCGGTAAAGTTGATTATGTTTTTGCCCTTTAAACCTAAATAAGATTTAAAAGGCTTGTTCTTGTCTTGAATTCTTAGGTAGCCTCCTCCAATATCGGCGATAATAGAAATTTGTGCTTCGGGATTGAACCATTCCACCTTGTTTTCGTTGACTTTGGGCTGAATTCCTGGGGCAAATCTTTTGATAGCATCATTTATGTTGATTGCTTTCCAATTTTGCCCATTTTCTATTTTTCTTTTTTCACCTTGTTTGATTTTTCTTGATAATTCTGCATCATTTTGGACAATGGTTTTTTGTTCTTGGATAGATTTTGAATATGTATCTTTTGCGTCCATTATGCGGCTCTCCTCTTTGCGCTTTCTTTGAATGAGTTCTTTCTAAAATCATCTCTAATGTTATATGGAATGACAAGATCTTCCAGAATTTTTTTATATTCCTTGCGTAGGGGGCCGTATATTATTAATTGTGATGGTCGTGTTAATAGAAGCTTTGTCTTGAATAGATAGGCGTGCAAAGGATTGTAGCGCTTTGAGCAACCTAATGTTCCGACGATAAAGGTTGAATTCTGTGGGTATGATTCAAGTGTAAAGAGGGTGCTGAAATCTCCTGTTCTGAAATTGGGTAGAATTTTTTGACCGTTTAAACAGATAAACGCTGTGGCTAGTTGCGAAAGCCATATGTTGAATTTCTGTCTATGAAAACTCCATCGAATTCTCGGACTTAAGTCAAAACCTCCAAAACCAGCGAATTTGCTGTACAAGTTAAGTTCGTCAAAGATTCGTTTTAGCCGACAAACGATGAACTTGTCGTTAGCAAAAGAACATAAAAGGGTATTTTGTGGATGCTTGCAACAGTTGATTCTTTGTATAGGCTCTACATTTGGTGGACAATCGTCCAAGAGAACTTCTTTGGGAAATACGGGAAATCCGTATTTATTGAATGTCCATTTTGCGGCTTTTAATTTGGAGCGAAGCAGGATTGCTAGCTCGTATGGGTTATTAATTTTCATAATAATGTCCTCAAAATAGCCCGGAATGAATCGGGGCTGAATGTTGATTGCCCAGTTTTTGCTAAATTGAGGATTCCACGAACTCGTTTAGCTAGTCTAGGCGATGTGGCGCAGAACTTCATTGCCGTGAAGTTCTGCGTTTTCTTATCTTAGATTTCGTAAGTCGTACTTGCCAACGAAATTAATCTGTGACAAAAGTTTTTCTTCGTAATCTTTGTAATCGAATCCTCCATAGTTAATCCAATTGTCGTAACTAGTCATTACATAACCGGCACATTCTTCGCTGATTGAGAAATTGGAAGAGACTTCATTGGCGCTTTTTAGCCCAATCTTGTTTATTAAGGGTAGAGGGGCTAAAATGTATGTGGCAAAGAAGTTTGCTTCTATTTCTGCTAGATTGCTGTGGTTTGAGTGGTCTAAGCATATGTGGCCTAATTCGTGCATAATGCTAAAACGAATTCTTTTTGGGGCACAATGCTCGTTGTACCAAATTTCCCAAATGGTAGAATTCCCCTCTTGTTTCATGCAACAGAAAGCATCTTCGCTTAAATGTAGAAATGACTCTATATCTTTAGGGCTTTCCGAATATTGGTGAATCCTGATGCCGGATGCTTTGCATAAAGCGAAGCAATCTAAGGGATAACGGGAAAAACCCGTTATTTGCAGAACATTAACAACGGTTCTTTTTATTTCTTCGTATCTCCGACTAGGTAATTGCATATTCTATTTTGCGTCAAGCAAGATTTTGATTATTTTGTTGCGTTCTTCTCTAGATAATCGATTCACATTTCTAGCTAATAAGCGTGTAATACGAGGTCCGCTTATTTCCTCATCTTGTTCTACGCCTAAAAGGTAGTCTGAGGTGGTGTGCAGAGCCGTTGCCATATTGGCGATGACTTCTCCTTTTGGTTCTCTTTCTCCTGAAATGTAACGGGACAGGCTCGCTTCGGTTATTCCGACGTATTCGGCGAATTTTTTCTGAGTCATGCCCTGTTCATTCAGTAAGTCTGTGATTCTTTTACCCAATTCGTTCATTCTTCTTCTCCGGTTGTATTGCCAAATGTATAATTTTAATTTCCGTTTGTCAATAGCCTGGATGAAAAAAAGATTGATATAGATAAAATTGGAATCTACGTACCTTAATTGCGCACGAACGTTCATACGCATATGAAAAAGATAGTATAAAGAGCTATAGAACTTTTTCCATTTGGGTTGAAAGTGGACTTAATACGGCCCTTGTGCGTGAGTGTATTCTTGAAATCAAGGGCTACGCCAATTTTTAACGTGATCGTTACTGGCCCTCCTTGACAATTTTATCTTTTTGTTTTATATTTTTTGTGGTGCTCAAATGTATATTTATGCTTTGAGCATTGAACCGTAAAGCTCCGCCTTTTTATGCTTGTAGGCGGAAGGAGAGAAAGATGAATGAAAAAGAATGGCCAAATTCGGCCTCAAATCCGCAAATTAGCGGTCAAATGTATTGCATTTGCATTGAAAATGAATTAGATTTGTATAAAAATGAGGTAATTCATATGGCAAATGCAGTTTTACAGACGAGAATCGACAAGGCCACCAAGGATCAGGCGGAGGATTTGTTTGAATCGCTCGGTCTGGATATTACCACGGCTATTAGACTGTTCTTGAAACAGGCGATTAACCAACGCTGCATTCCTTTTGAAATTGTTCCTCCTCAACGTGAGTTTTCCGATTCAACGTTAGCCGCTATTGAAGAAGCTAAAAGCCTTGCGAGGAACCCCAGAGCGAAAAGGTATTCTTCTGCTAAGGAACTCCTTGAGGATTGCAAGTAATGGTCTATGAACTTCTTAAGACTTCTCGTTTTAAGGCTGGCGTAAAGCTCGCCCGAAAGCGGGGGTTGGATCTTTCTCTTCTAGAAGATGTCATTGAAAAATTGCGACTTGATCAACCGCTTGAAGCAAAGCATCATAACCATGAATTGTCAGGAAAATTCAAAGGCGTCTGGGAATGCCATATTCAACCGGATTGGCTGTTGCTTTACTTGAAAGACAATGGGGTACTTGTATTGACTTTGGTCGATACGGGAACGCACAGCGATATCTTTAAGAAATAAAGTTCGATTGGCAATCTAAGGTTTCCGCTCAATAGTAATAGTGTTCTGCAGGTCTATGCGCAGGAGACCCTCCCTTGCGGCAACATAGAACTTGTCGAAGTTGCAGGTGTTCTCGTTGGCGCCGGTGGCGTCGAATTCCAGCACATCTGTGTACGTTTTCTTGCCCACGGTGAGCGAATCCAGCATGCGGACTGTGTAGCCGTCGCTGTTAGTCATCTTGTTCCCCTCTAGGTCCTTGAAGACGATATCTGGGCCGTAGTGCCAAATGCCGTCGCGGCGATACCTGAGGCACGAGACTGTCATCTTGCCGCCATCGTCATCGCATTCGATACGCATGTTGATATTGATTTCGTTGATGTTGCCGGATGTTTCAAAATAGAAGTTTTCGGGCTTGTGGCTGTAAATGCGCTCGCTGTAGGTGTCTTCGAGGCCCCAGTTGTCTACGACCTTGATTGTGTCGCTCCATTCCTGTTCTTTCTGTACCAGCTTCGCAAAATCACCCCCGACATAGTCGTCCGACGTGTCGAACATTCCGCAAGCAGAGAACGCCATGCCCGCGGTCAGGATGCCCGCCAACTTTACGAACCTATTCATTGTCGCCCCCCTTCCTTGATGGTGAAACTCTTGCCGTCCGTGGTTTCGAATTTCAGAATTCCCTTTCCCCTGGAAAAATAAAGGTAGGCAGTGTCGCCGGGAGCTTCTTCGTTATAGATGTGTTCGTTGTAGTGCGCATTGTCCATGATGACGAATACGCTGTCGTAGGTCGTTCCGTTGAACGTGATGGTATCGAGTATCATGAGTGTGTTCTCGGCACCCATCGGGTTGCCGTCGAACTCAAGATCTACGGAGAATTTTGTGTTCCCGTGGCTTATGCTCATCGGTATGTGATATGATCTTTCTATATAGTTGTCGTCGATGTCACCATAGAAGTTTATCTCGACGCTCATGATGGGGTAGGTGGATGTGAGTAGGACGGTACGGTCCTCTTCTTCGGCCTCTACGCAGAAGTCACTCCATTCGTTCTTGAAAATGGTGTCCTGGGTTACGGTCAGGTCGAATTCGAACCCTTCGGAATGCGCGTAGTGGGTCGTTGCGCCCTTCTTGAAGCCTCCCGTCGTCTTCTGACAGTCGGCGAGTTTTAGTTTCGGGTGATACACGTTGTCGCAGGTGTCGGTAGATCCGCAAGCTGTGAGAACCGCGCTACAAGCGGCAATCGCTAGCCCGACCCTCAGTGCAGATAAAACTCCTTTTTGCATGTTGTTCTCCCTTTATTCTTTATCCTAACTTCAATCCCGTAATTTGTCTCTCGAGTTCTGCGGCATGCGATGCGAGCTTCTTCTTGAGTTCCTGCGTGGCGGGGGAGTTTTCGTCTTGGATTCGGTGGTTGGCCGTTTTCAGGAACTTTTCCACTTTCGCCATGTTTTCGCGGGTGGTGCTGTCGCAGTAGGTTTCGACCATGCGCTCGAAGATGTATTCTTCGGCGGTTCTAGACAAATGAATCATATCGTCGCTGTAAAAGCGATAGTCGCGCAACTCGTCCATCACGATTTCGTAGCTTGGGAAATATGTAACTGCGTCATTGCGAGGAGCCGAAGGCGACGCGGCAATCTCTGCAATTGCTTTTTCTATGCCGAGCAGTACCGTCGCCTTGGAAAGATTGTTTCCGTGGGCGCCATCGCCTAAGTGCCTGATGGGCGATACGGTAAAGACGATGCGGACGTTGCGATTCATGTCGCGGAGCAGGGCGACGATTCTCTGGATAGCCTCTGCCGCCTCGTCGACTGAAATCAGCCTGCGTTCAAATTGGCGCGGATCTTGCCGGTGGCAGTTGGCGACTACGTTCCCGTTAAGCGAGTAGACAAATGCGGAGCCGAGCGTGATAAAGATGACGTTTGCCTTCTTCAAAAAATCCCGCGCCTGTGTTGCCGCGGCGTTCAGCTTGCCGATACATTCTTCTTTTGTCGCGCCAGAAAGTGAACTGTGCGCATCCCAGCAATGCCAAAGTCCGTCGCATCGTGTATCCTGAAAAACGTCTTCTTCTCCGAAAACCTTCCCGTCGGCGATGTTCTTTACCATTAGGGCAATCGAAAGTGGATTGTAGATTGTGCCGAGCGGGTTCGCCAGCACTTTGAATTTACGCGATGCGAACTGCGCCGAAATGTTGTCTGCAAAGCACGAGCCGATGAATACCAGGTTTGACTTGTAATCGATGCGCAAATCGCTGGCGGGAATGTCTACTTTCGATAAAAAGTTCATACAGCAAATTTAAATAGAAGTCGATCTGTATGTGTTCCATAAAACTCTGTTCGGAGGGCGATAACGCTGTTTTCGATCTCTTTTTTGACATTTCTTATATTGTGAAATAACTAAATTTTGTGTTTGTTAACAAAAATCTTTAAAATTTTTATAAAAATCAATAAAAAATATTGTAAAACTGTTGATTTTTTAAAATTTATTGTTTATATTTGGAGTGTACTTAGCTTGGGCCGAGAAATCGGGGGGTTAAGAGGAGGACAAATGAAAGATATACTTGAATATACGAGCTACCGCCAGTATATTGCAGATTACTACGCCGACAAAAAGGCGAAATCTGCGTTTACCTGGCAGGAGTTTGCTGCTTCGGCGGGCTTTTCTTCGCCGGTTTACCTTAAATATGTAAGCGAGGGTCGCTTTAATTTGAGCGAGGCCGCGGCAGACCGCATGGCGCGTCTGATGCATCTTGCTGATTATGAACGCGAGTTCTTTGTCGAAATGGTCAAGTTCGACCATGCCAAAAACGATGCGCAAAAGCGTGCGGCGTTCAGCAAGATGGTTGCAATCGGGGAGGCCCACAAGGCAAAGGTGGTAGATGCGGAATCGTTCCGCTTCTTTGAAGATTGGAAAAAGCCGGTGCTCCGTGAACTTGCCCCTGCCATGCCGGGAGCAAAGCCCCTGGCGCTTGCGCATGCGTGTCGCGCCAAAGTCTCTGCGGCCGAAGTTTCGGAAACGTTGAGTTTCTTGGTCAAGGCGGATTTGCTCAAGAAAGATGAAAACGGAAACTACTCGCAGACGGACAAGGTCGTAACGACGGGTCCCATGGAATTTACGCCGCTCGCGATCCGTGGACTTCATCGCCAGATGGGTGAACTTGCGCTTGATGCAATTGAGGGCGTGCCGCAAAACGAACGCCATTTTTCGGGCCTTACGCTTGGTGTTACTCGCGAGGCTTACGAAAAAATCGTCAAGAGAATTGCCGAGTTCCGCAAGGAAATTATCGCCATCGCAACAGAAAATTCTAAAACGGAAGAGGTGTATCGTTTGAATATGCAGTTCTTTCCGATGACAAATATGAAAGAGTCTAAAAAGGGTTAGGAGGATACCATGAAATACACGAAAAAAGCAGGACAGTTTGTCTGCAAAATGGCGATGCCGCTCGCCTTGATGTTCGCGGCCTGTTCCACAGAGGGTGACCATGTTAATGCACAAGTGGGGGACACTCCGACATTGCCGCGTGGTGGCGCCGAAGAGGAAACCAGCGTGGTCGCAAGTCTCGAAAATGTGACGGTCGGTGGCCGCGCGAAGAGAATGTCTCCTCTCGGCGGAAGTGAAGATTTGGGAGAATGGAACGGTGCAGCTGGGGAAGGTTCTGTTATAAGAATGGCGGAACTTGACTCGGTTACATTGGATACGACGGGCGTTTTTTACTATACGGAATGCTTCAGCTCGTCGGGTGACTTTAGCTTCGATAGTGTGTCGTTGAACAGTCCGTATGTTATGTTTGAGCTCGCTCCCTATGTGGAAGATGAATATTGGGCGTGGAATGGCGAATGGTCGTTCCCTGAATACGATGATTGGGATGATCGGTATGTGATTACATATAGGGTCGTCGTTGATGTCCGCGAAACAAGAGATGTTGACATTAATGCCATGACTTATTTGGAATCGGCCCGTTTGCTTAATTTGGTAAAACAAGGGTATGCTTTTGCTGAGGCCAAACAACGGGCTGATAGAGAGCTTCTTGATGCCTTTGGTATGTACGATGATTCTTTTGACTATGATAGAAGTTCGTATATTGGAAATAGGAATCATGTGAGTGTAGTGGATTACGTTGATGGGAAGTTTTTCGAATGGACGGAATTGCATCCGGCGTCATTGATTGCCAATGTATTTGGTAATACGGGATCCTTATCTACGGTTGATTCTATAAGGGAGTTCTTGGCTGAAGATGTTTATGGGCTGAAAGATAGTGAAAATCTTTCTGATAGTTCTAAAAATACTTTGTATAATATTGTGGCAGGAATGTATGGACTCGGAAGATGTAATGCCTCCGTTGAAGGAACGGGTGCGGAGGTTCCGGGGACTTCTGAACGGTATATGAATATTTATTGTTTGTCGGGACAATGGGTGGTTTTAGATGGCCGTTATAAAGTGTCTGAAAAGGTGCCTACTACGATTGGTTCGTTACTGGACAGTCGCGATGGGACTATTTATAAAACGGTGACGTTTGATATCGATGGACAACCTCAGACATGGATGGGCGAAAACTTGAGATACAGTGATGAAACGATTGAGCCGATAAGGCATTTTGATTCGAATTATGTCGCCATATTCCAAAACCCTGGTTATCCTGAAATCGTTGCTTCCTTGGATTCGACTTATTGGAATACGGTGTATATATACAAGGAACCTGATGTGATTGGTGGTGATTCGATGAACGTGGATGGTGAATATTTTAGGGGTATATGCCCGGATGGATGGCATATCCCGGAGCTGAAAGAATGGTCACGTATGCTGTATCTCATGGAGGAACGTACGGGTGGATGTGAGCATCGTGATTGTACTGATTTTGTTGAAAAAGAATATCTAGGTACTTACGCATCAAGGTATTTACCCCAAGTTGGGTTCGGCGATTTTACCTATGAAGCGTTTGCCTATGTTGCCCAATCGGAGGGAAAATGGTATTTGAAGGGTATTTCAATGACCGATGGGAATGTGGAAACGATGTATGCTTGGGAATCGTATGGATGGCCGTATGGTTATGTTTCTATCCGCTGTGTTAAGGATGAATAGCGAATTTGGGGGTTAAGGAGGATCGGTTAGGAGGCCGATTGGGAGAAGGCGTGCTTCGGCACGCCTTCTTTATATATACGAACAACGAAATTCTATTTATTGTGAAAAATGCTTAATTTTTATACAATTTTGAAAGAAATGCTTAAAATTTGGAAAAATAGCGAAAAATTTATTGTAAAAACTATTGACTTTTGAAAAATCTTTGTTTATATTTAGGGTGTACTTAACCGGGGGGTTAAGAGGAGGACAAATGAAAGATATACTTGAATATACGAGCTATCGTCAGTATATCGCGGACTACTACGCCGACAAAAAGGCGGAATCTGCGTTTACCTGGCCGGAGTTCGCTTCTGCGGCGGGATTTTCTTCGCCGGTCTACCTAAAATATGTGAGCGAGGGCCGCTTCAACTTGAGCGAAGCGGCTGTCGATCGCGTTGCCGCGGCAATGCACCTGTCCGGTGGCGACTTGGACTTTTTCCGTGAGTTGGTTCGCTTCGATCATGCCAAGACGGACAAGACCAAAAAGGAATCATTCCAGAAGTTGGTGGCGATGGCTGAAAGCCGCAAGGTGAAAGTTGTCGAGGCCGATGCGTACCGCTACTTTGATAGCTGGAAAAATCCGGTGCTTCGCGAACTGGCGCCTGCCATGCCCGGGGCAAAACCGTTAGCACTTGCAAAAGCGTGCCGTCCTAAAATTACCGCTGCCGAAGTCAGCGATTCGCTGAACTTTCTGGTGAAGGCGAATATGCTCCAGAAAGATGAAAACGGCAATTACGTTCAGACGAACAGGTCGATTACGGCCGGCCCCATGGAAGTGACGCCCGCTGTGATTCGTGGCTTGCACCGTCAAATGGGCGAACTCGCGCTCGATACAATCGAGGGTGTGCCGCAAAATGAACGGCGTTTTTCTGGCGTGACCTTGGGCATTACGCAAAATGCCTACGATGAAATTGTCAGGGAAATTGATGCGTTCCGCAAACGCGTTATTGAAATTGCCACTAGGGAAACTGAAACGGATGAGGTGTACCGCCTGAACATCCAGTTTTTTCCCATGACAAACAAGGGTTCTAAAAAGGGTTAGGAGGTTATCATGAATTACTCAAAAACGGCTGTGCAGTTTGTCTGCAAAATGGCGATGCCGCTCGCCTTGATGTTCGCGGCTTGTTCCACAGACGATGGGAACACAGTCATTTCGATGATGGAGAATACTCCGGGGGCGCCGATGGAAATGGGCGGGTCTTCTGAGGAGCCGAACATAATTGCGAGAGTGGATACAATTGCTCTGAAGGGCCGGGCCGGTAATGTCTATCCCCGGATGTTGATGGATGCCGCGCAAGGCTCGTCTGTTGGCGGAAAAACGACTTATTCTCCAAGAGGAACGGTCGTTACGCTGTACGAACTGAATCCTGCAACTCTTGACGTGTCGGAACGTTTTTTTGTCGATACGATTGACAACGATAGCGGACTGTATGCGTTTGATGATGTCGTTGTGCATAGCCCGTATGCTTTAATTGTAGTCCAGGATAGGTGTATTACGGACAATTGCCGTGAACGCGGTGCGTGGTTCGATGGGCTCCCGATAGGGTATGATGGAAAGAATATGCAAGTAGATAGTTCTGGTTCGTATACGGTGATTATGACCGCGATTGTAGATTTGCAAAAGACTCAATATGCGAATGTCAATGCGTTGACAGATGCGAAGGTTCCGCTTGTGCGCAAGTATTATGCGGAAGGAACGTCGTTTGAGGAAGCGGGCAAAAAGGCGGAGCGAGAACTTCTTGAAAGCCTCGGTATTTATGAGGGCTTTGAAGATTTCGAAAAAATAGGTGATGAAAATGCCGAATTGCCTTTTGTGCTGGGACTTATATCGATGAAGTCAACTTTTTCCTGCGGTGTCTATTTTGAAACAAATCTTCGATATCGCAATGTTCCCTCTGAATTCTACTCGGATATGGGTGATTATTATTGGGGTCGTTTGAAGATGCTTGATTATCAAGCGGGCTGTATGGCGCATGAGCTGGAACTTGACCGTTGCGATGAATCTCGCGAAAATGAATCGAAGGAATTTTTGCTTGGGTTCTTGGATCATTATTCGTTTGTTTGTCATTCGAATAAGTGGAGAGCCGGCTATAAAAAAATTGATTACGTGGGCGGGACGATGGTTGATGCCCGAGATGGAAAGACATACAGGACTGTCGAGTATAATTGGATGGGTAAGAAGCAGACCTGGATGGCTGAGAACTTGAATTACGAGGGTGTCGAAAAGTCGGCGTGCTATGAGAGCGATCCGGATTGCAAATATTATGGACGTTTTTATGCGTGGCAGTCTGCGATGAATCTTGCACCTTCTTCTGTTGAAGTCAGAAAGGTAAATTATGATGATGAATACGATGAAACGACGGATACATACACGGAGATAACGGATACGCTGATTGTTGAAGACGCGTGTTCCTCGAAGTTGCCGATGGACAGAAGGGGCTTGAATGCGTTTGTTGAAGTGGAAAATAGTGGAGTGTGGAGGCGTGAACCCGATGAAACTTATGATAGTGCGAAAGCCTATTGCGATGAAAAGTATCCTTCTTCGTTCTATTATTTGAATCTTTCGAAGTTTATGCCGCAATCTGCTCCGGTTCGTCACCAAGGTATTTGCCCGGATGGATGGCGAATTCCGAATGATGAAGATTGGCAGTTGTTGCTTGAAATGGTGAAAGGCTTGTATGGAAAAGGGGATGCCACGATGGTACTGCTACTCCAAGATGAATTGGCGACAGGTTTTGGATTCATGACGCCGGTGAGCTTTAAGGTGAAGGGGGATCCGAATAATCCTGTTGCGACGGAGCGCAGAGATACGGATAACATTGTGTTTGCAACGGTCCCGGATTTTAATAGTGACAACGACTCGCAGGCTATTTATTATTCGTTTGTGACAATGGTGATGTCGAAGAGTATTAGCTCGTATAGTTATAACATGTACTATGATCTTAATTCGGTCGTTTCTGTCCGTTGCATTAAAAACGATTAGTGGATTTGGGGGTTAGGAGGAAAGAGGAGAACAGGGAGGCGGGCTTCGGCCCGCCTTCTTTTTTTTGTCTATTGCCTTCGCTCGGCGTAATGTTCTTTTTTTTATGTCGTAAAAAATTGCGATTTTTAAATAGAAATACAAAAATGTGTGAAATTTGCTAAAAAACTTAAAATTTATGTCATAAAACTATTGACTTTTTAAAATTCTTTGTTTATATTTAGGATGTACTTAGCTTGGGCCGAGTTTTCGGGGGGGGGCTAAGAGGAGGACAAATGAAAGATATACTTGAGTACACGAGCTATCGCCAGTATATCGCGGATTATTACGCCGAAAGAAAGGCGAAGTCTGCGTTTAGCTGGCAGGAGTTCGCGACCTTGGCGGGGTTTTCCTCGTCAATTTTCCTGAAATACGTAAGCGAAGGTCGCTATAACTTGGGCGAAGCTACTGCCACGCGCGTAGCGGCAGCCATGAACCTTGCGGATTACGAGTGCGACTTCTTCGTGGAACTGGTCAAGTTCGACCATGCGAGAACAGATGCCGAAAAGAAGGCCGCTTATGGCGAGATGATTTCGATTGCCGAGGCGCACAAGGCGAAAGTCCTGGAAGGCGATTCGTTCCGCTTTTTCAGTGATTGGAAAAATCCGGTCATTCGCGAATTGGCTCCCGCCATGCCGGGGGCAAAACCTTTGGCGCTAGCCCATGCCTGCCGCGAAAAAATAACGGCGGCCGAGGTGAGCGAAACCTTGAATTTCTTGGTCAAGGCTGGCTTGCTCCAAAAAGACGATGCCGGAAACTACATGCAAACCGAAAAGTCGGTGACGACGGGCCCAATGGAGGTAACGCCCGTCGCCGTCCGTGGCATGCACCGCCAGATGGGTGAATTCGCCCTTGATGCAATCGAGGGCGTCCCTCAAGACGAGCGTCATTTTTCGGGCATTACGCTGGGGGTTACGTACGAAGCCTACGACGAAATCGTGCAGGTGATTGCCGAATGTCGTAAAAAGGTCATCGCGATCGCAACCAGGGATTCTGCAATAGACGAAGTGTATCGCCTGAACATGCAGCTTTTCCCGATGACAAACATCAAAGGTTTAAAAAAGTAAAACGAGGAGGACACCATGAACTACTTAAAAAGACAGATGGTCTGCAAAATGGCGGTGTTATTCGCCTTGACTCTTGCAGCATGTTCTACAGATGACGGTAAGCCCGAAACAGTGATGGGCGGCTCTGCCGAAGAGACCGGCTTGACTCCGGTGCTTGCCGATATTTCGATCGGTGGCCAGACGGCAAGTTTGCCGACCCTTGTCTCGCAGGACGGCAATGAATACTCTGAGAGTTCGTCGCTTCGATATAAAGTTTCGCTGATGAAGGTGTTCGAATTGGATTCGGTGTCTTTGGATACGACGGGGGTTGTATTTGAAGGCGCCTTTATAAATGGATCCGGAAAATTCGAAATCGACAGCGTTACTTTTAACAGTCCGTATGCGCAATTCGAAATTCACCCCAATCGAAATAGTGATGATTGGTACGACGGCATCTGGTACAAGGATTATGTCCCGTATCAGGCCGTCGTGGATTTGCGCGAGACTAGGAATGTGAATGTCAATGTAATGACCTACTTGGAAGCTTACCGTTTGCGCTATCTGGTGAATTCGGGCAAAACCTTTGCCGAAGCAAAAGCGCAGGCTGACAGGGAAGTTCTCGCGGCGTTTGGAATCGAGGGTGTTCCGTTCAATTTCGAAAAGAATGAACATGCCGCAGATTCTGATGTTGTCGATGTCCTGAACTTTGTGGGTTTGTACTTGGGCCCATCTTTGAGCAAATCTAGCGTTGAATCGTTGGCGCAAAAGTTTGGCGAAGACGGAACGTTTGACAATATTGACGAAGAGACGAAAAAACTTTTTACCGCATGGTCGTTTAGCAAGCTGAATACTATTGTGAAAGAAGACGCCCAAGGCGTTTTGAAAATGTCCGAGCTGTCCAAAGAAATCAATACGAACTTTGCGATTCTTATGCAGGGCCTGGAAGAATGTACTGCGGAAAAAGAAGGTGTCGTTATTGAAAATTCGGGTGTCTTGTTCAACTTTGTCTGTACGTCAAAAAAGTGGACAACTTCGGTTAGACAAACTCCCTATGTTGCGGGCTCTATGACTGACGAACGCGACGGAAAGACATACAAGACGGTGACGTACACCTTGGAAAACGGAACGCAGACATGGTTTGGTGAAAACCTGATGTTCAACAGCCCCAATGGTTATTACTCGTTGTCCGAAGTGCTTGCGCTGGATACCTCGATTGTGATGGTGTCGCTTGATGAATGTCTGGCAGAAAGCGAAGTGCCGTCACTTTGCGATACGTTGCATGCCATGGGCAATAACATCAACTACGATAGAATGATGGCCGCAATCGATTCTGTTGAAAAGGCTACTGGAACTTATCAGGGGGTTTGCCCCGATGGCTGGCGTCTTCCGAATGGCAACGATTGGGAGAAAATGTTCGGCTTTGTCAAGGAATCGCTGGATCTTGAAGTTTATACCCTTGCGGATTACTTGTTTGCCGCTGGATTTGGAAACGTGACCTCGAAAGATGGCGGCAAGGAAGTTTGGACCTATTATGCGGTAAAGCCCGATAGTGCGTATTCGGACCCTCGGGCATCGATGATCATGTTCGGAAGCTATGGAAAATGGCTCGTACAGCAACGTGCGCTGTGGTCTGACCAAATTATCCAGTTGAATGTGCGCTGCATCAAGGACGAATAGCGAATTTGGGGTAGAGAACAACGAGAGAACGAGAAGGCGGGCCTTCAACCCTCCTTCTTCTTTTTTTTGTGGCATGGAGGAAACAAATAATGTATCTTTATGGTATCTTGCGGAGTAGACGCAAGAAAAGGAATTGTATGAAACCTGGGAAGACTGAACTTCGTTTGAATGCCGAAATCGAAAAACGCGGTGCGCTTTTTGCCGTGCTGTTGGACCCCGATACGTCTGACGAAGCCGCCTTTGTGAAGGCGGGCGCTATGGCCGCCGAAAACGGTGCCGACCTCTTGCTGGTGGGCGGTTCTTACCTGGGTAATTTTACGCTGCCGAAGCAGGTGGCAGCCCTTAAGGCCAATGTGGATTTGCCCGTGGTGCTGTTCCCGGGTGGAGCCTCTCAGGTGGTGCCTGGCTTTGATGCAATGCTCTTTATGACGCTTGTAAGCGGCCGTAACCCGAATTACTTGATTGATGAACAGGTTCGCGGTGGCGCCCTGGTGCGTGCCTTGAACATGGAAGCGATTCCGACGGCCTACCAGCTGATCAACAGCGGCAAGCGTACTACGGTCGAATATATTAGCGGCACCATGCCGGTGCCCGCAAACAAGCCTAAGCTGAGCATGGTGAATTCCATTGCCGCTGAACTCATGGGTATGCGCTATGTGTATCTGGAAGCCGGTAGCGGTGCCGAAGAACCCGTGCCGGTGGAACACATCGCTTACACCCGCAAGGCAACCGAGATGACGATTATGACCGGCGGCGGAATCAAGGACCCGCAGACAGCCGCTATCCGCGTGGCAGCCGGTGCGAACATCATCGTGACGGGAACCCTTTGGGAAAAAGTGGAAGACCCGAAGCTGTTGGCTGAATTCGCCTCCGCGATTCATGTCAAGGGCTAATCTTTTTAGGGGTATATGAGAGGACAAAAAATTCTTTTTGTTTTGACGATGGCATTCCTTTTTGCCATGGTTTCTTGCGAAGGCAAAGGTGCCGGAGCTTATGAAGACCCGGATGACTATTCTTTAGAAGATGGTTCGAGCTCCTCGAATAAAACGAGCTCTTCTAGTAAAGACGGCTCTAGCTCTAGCCGGAACGGTTCCAGTTCTAGCGAAGAGGATGATTCTTCCGATAACTCCTCGAGTAGTTCTTCTGACCTTTCGCGAGGTTCTTCTTCTAACGAATCATCGTCTGGCATTTCTTCTGAAGATTCCTCCGAAGAATCTTCGGAATCTTCTAGCTCGGCTCAAGCAGAAACTTCTTCTTCGATCAGTTACGAAGACCTTCCCGGAAAGGTTATTGAGGGCGAGTACCAAGGGTATATTGGCCATGTGGTGTCGCCGACGATTGAAGTTCGCGCTCTGACAGAGAAACTAGAATATGTGGATTCCTCGGTTTCGTATGAGGGGAGAATGGATTCCTCGAAATACGTGTTCGATGTACGCGGACTCCCGGAAGATATCCGTTATGCAGAAATTCACATTAGAGTGAATGATGCTTCGCATGTGTCGTTTAGGTATTATGTAGATCAATATGCCGTTGTCGATTTAAAAGATGTTGAATTTTTGTATGTGAATTCGGCGATGGATCTCATATACAAGAGAATCAAATATCTGGTGGGTAAAAAGGACATGACGTTTGCGGATGCCAAGGCACAGGCTGAAAGTGAATTGGCGAAAGCGTTCCATGCTGAAGCGGAATTTCATAATCTAGAGACAATCGATTTGCTCGTGAATGCATCTCCTGCTGGTCTTTGGGCAGCATCTGTTGCAACACTTGAATCGATAATGTATACTCCTGAGAATGAAAGAGCCGGATCGGGTGGCTGGAAATCTTTTCCGCAGGCCTTGCAATTGATGTTCTGGTCGGATAATTTTGTAACAGAAGGTACTGTCGCCTATAATGATGAATTTCTCAGGGTGTTTGGCAATTCGTTCTTCAACTGTTCTTCTTGGTCGTGCTCCGGGGATATTGTAATACGCTCTAAAAATCGCGAATCCATACAGGAAAATTTGATTGCGATTATGGATGCGGTCAGTGGACGTGGAACATGTACTTCTGAACGAGTGGGCGATGTTTTTGAAGTCGCTTATGAATCTTTTGAACCCTATGATTATTACACATGCGACGGAACTGCATGGGATAAATCAACTGTCATGGAAAAGGATTTGTACAAGTTGGGAACCCCTGCCTGTGATGAAAAAAAGATCGTTATGGGTGAATCCACGCGTGAATATTATTGCGACGGGGCGGGAACGTGGATTGAAGCTTCTCCATGGACAACGGAAGTTCCTCTTGAATTCCGATTCAATGAAAAAGTCAAGTACGGAACCATGACTGATCCGCGTGATGGACAGACGTACAGGACGGTGAAAATCGGGAACAAGGAATGGATGGCTCAGAACCTGAACTTCAAGGGCTATGCGAATAAGGCCGATGAAGACAGCTCGATTGTCGCTAACATGAAAGGCGAAAACATTTGCTATGAGAAAAAGGAAACAAATTGCGATTTGTGCGGAAGGCTGTATAGCTGGGTTGCTGCCATGAACATTAATGGATCTTTGGATACTACCGAGGCTAGGGCGATGATTGAGGATCCGCACCAAGGCATTTGCCCTGATGGCTGGCACATACCGAACGAAGGCGAATTTAAGTATATGATTACGGAATACTACAATAAAAACACGGACAAGACGGGAGAATGGCTGAAAGCCAAACGCGGTTGGGGTATTGGATATACGGATCCGGTCGGCTTTACGGCGCTTCCTTGTGGTGAGTCCTATAATGGAAAATATAAAGGAATGGGCGACCATGCATATTTTATAGCCACTTCGCAATATAGGTTGCGTCTGGAAGTAAGTATATACACCTCGTTTAAGACGTTGGGATTCGAGGATAATAATGACCGTGGATCTCTTCATTCTGTCCGTTGCGTCAAAAACGACTAAAAAGAGTCAATGAGGTTGCTTTTTGGCCCGTTTCTTGAGAAACAGGCTTCTTTTTTGTCCATATTTGTGTATTTTTCTGTTAGAAGGAATGCACCGTTTTTGGTGCAGTTTTGAGGTATCTATGAAAAAACTCGTGATTGTGACTTATGTGCTCCGAGCCCTTGGTTTTGTGCTGGTGCTTTTGATGCTTTTCGGGCATAGCATTGTCTTGAATTTGTTCCCCGGTCTCGAGGGTCATTCGATCAATCCGCTGTTCTATACCGGCGTGGCATGCTATGCCACGGGCGCTATCATCCATTTCTTTATCAAGAAACAAGAAATGGCGGAACGACGCAAGAGGGAAATCGAAGATGCCGAGGAGCGCGCCTTTGGTAAAAAGTCCGACGATACGGACAAGTGATTGGGTTGTTTATGATTAAGATTGAACATTTGCATAAGACGTACCGCAGCGGCTTTCTGATGAAGCCGAAGCTTGCGCTTAAGGATGTGAGTTTTAGCGTAGAGCCGGGGCAGGTGTATGGCTTTATCGGGCCGAACGGCGCGGGCAAGTCTACGACTATCAAGGTGCTTACGGGTCTTTTGAATTTTGATTCGGGCAATGTGCTGGTGAACGGGATTTCTCCGCGTAACGTGAAGAGCCGTCAGTTTATCGGTTATTCGCCGGAACAGCCGTACTTTTATGACTACCTCACGGGCCGCGAACTGTTGAAGTTCTACGGTAAGCTGGTGGGCCTTTCTGGAACTGAACTCGACAAGCGCATCGACTGGTCGCTTGACTTGTTGCATGCGAACAAGGACTGGATCGACCGCCGCTTGCGTTCATACTCCAAGGGTATGATGCAGCGCGTGGGCATTGCACAGGCGATCCTCGGCAAACCGAAGCTTTTGATTCTCGATGAACCTATGAGCGGTCTCGACCCGATGGGCCGCCGCGATGTGCGCGAAGCCATCATGGAACTGAACCGCACGGGTGTCACGATTTTCTATTCGAGCCACTTGCTCAGCGATGTGGAATCGATCAGCCACAAGGTCGCGATGATTGTCGACGGCAAGATCGTGCGCGAAGGTACCGTAGACGAAATTACGGAATCTTGCGGCGTGGAATACCATGTGCGTACCCGCGAAGCGATTCCGCAGGCAGAACTGCCCGAGGGTGTAAGCCCCGCTGGTCATCCGCAGGAATGCGTATGCGCCGACGACGCTGCCCGCGACCGCCTGTTGCGTTTCTGTTTGGATAAGGGCATTGCCGTGGAACGTATGGATCACAAGCGCCCGAGTCTCGAAGACATTTTGACAGAGGAGATTGCCCGTGCAGACGCTTAAGCATATCGGCATCATTGCCCTCAATACATTCCGCGAATCTATTCGCGACAAGATTCTCTATAATATTGGCTTTTTGGCGATTGCGCTCACTTTGTTCAGCATTGTGCTTGGCGAATGGTCGGTGTTTGACCGCTCCTATGTGATCAAGTCGACTACGCTTTCGGTGATGAGCCTTTCGGGCCTGTTGATTTCGATTTTCGTGGGCATTAGCCTGGTGCAAAAAGAAATTCAGCGCCGCACCGTTTTGACTCTGTTGTCGAAGCCCATTAGCCGCGCCTCTTTCATTGTGGGCAAGTACTTTGGCTTGCTTGCGGTGGTGGCGGTTCACCTGATGCTTTTGACGGCGATCTACTACGTGATGCTGTTCCTCACGGGGTCGGATCCGTCGCTCAGCTTGCTCACGGCCATCTACTTGATTTTCTGCGAGATGGCGGTGGTGATTGCGGTGGCTCTCCTGTTCAGTAGCTTTAGCAGTACGGTGCTTTCGGCTCTCTTTACGTTGGGCGTCTACTTTGCGGGCCACTTGAGCGACCAGCTCCTGGAACAGGTGCGCTTTGCTACTCGCATGGGCGAACTCAACGGAACGTCGAGCATGTTTTTCCAAAAGGCCGCTGAGGTCATTCACGCGATTTTCCCGGGGCTTTACCGTTACAACGTGACGACTTACGTGGTGCATGGCGTGGCGCTCCCCGACATGTATGTGTTCTGGAATAGTATTTATGCGCTAGGCTACATCGGCGTATTCCTTGCGATTGCAAGCTGGTGGTTTAGCCGGAGGGACTTCTTATGAGAAACCAGTACATGGCGAAAGTCCTTGTGCACAACAAGGTCGTTACCGAGGCGCAGGTCAAGGCGCATTGGGGCGAAATCACCGACAAGAAAGATATTGGCCAGGTGCTTGTGGATGCGGGAATTCTTCCGCCCCCGATGTACATCAAGGTGCTTGCCTTTGTAAAGAATCTTGAGGCAAAGAATGCTGCCGAAGGCGGTAGCGCTCCTAAAGCTACTCCTGCTGCCGCACCTGCTAATGCCGCGGCTCCGCAAAAGCCGTCGACCGCGCGTTTCGAAGCACCTCCGGCATCGGCTCCGTCGGTTGCTCCCGCAGCACCTCAGTCGCAGTCTGAGGGCTTGCAGATTGAAGGCAACAGTAGCTTGTATGGCGAAGTTTCGACTTCCAATGTGGAAGTCGAAGCGGTCGCGGGCCTTGAATCTACAAGTATCAGCACGGTGCAGGTGCAAGCCGAAGCCGAAGAAGAATCTTCGAGCGAAGATTCCGAAAAATTGCCGAGCCGCTTTGCGATTTTGACTGGCGAAGGAACGCCCGTCGAGGCTCCTGAAAAGATTCGTCCGATGACGAACCTTTCGCAGATTATCGCCTTTGCTCGCAAGTTCGGTGCAACGGATATTTACCTGTACGCAGACCGCCCGGTGGTCATGCGTCAGTCGGGTGCGCTCTTTGTCGCCTCGGATGACGCCCTGGATTTGTCTCGCATTAACGAACGCTTGGACGAAGCTGCCAAGGGCTTCTCGGACGGCTACAAGATTGTGGTCGGCAAGAACTTTAGCAAGACGATTGGTCTTGCTGGCGTTGGCCGTGCCCGTATCACGGTTACATGGAACGGTACCAATCCGAGTGTATCGATCCGCGTGATTCCGCAGGAATCGACGACGCTCGAAAACTTGTACCTGCCGGCGTTCTGCAATCAGTTCGTGGAACTCAACAGCGGCCTCGTACTTGTTGCAGGCCCTGCCGCAAGCGGTCGCTCTACGACGATTTCGACTTTTGCCGAAACGATTGCCGCCAATCGCGATGTGTACATCCAGACGATTGAAAAGCCGATTGAACGCGTGCTTCAGAATCCGCGCGGCGCCATTGCCCAGCGCGAAGTTGGCTTGCATGTGCGTTCGGGTATCGAAGGCGTTGAACTTGCCATGCAGAGTGGCGCCGACGTGATCCTGTTCGACTATCTTGAAAATCTCGAAGAACTTTCGATGCTGTTGCGTGCCTCGAACGCGGGCGCGTTGGTGTTTGCCGTAACGGCAGGCAACAATATCCACGCCTTGCTTTCTCGCTTGCTGTCGTCGGTGTCTGCCGAAAAGCGTACGGCGTTTGCGAATTCGCTCGCTGAACAGCTCAAGGGAATTATTGTACAGCACCTGATTCCGATTGTGCAGAATCAGGGCCAGGTGCTTGCGGTCGAAGCGGCCAAGATGAATTCTACGATGGCGAATATGCTCCGCCGTGGCGAAATCTCGCAGCTTTCCGCTTCGATCAGCAGCCAAAAGGATCAGGGCATTTCGCTCGACGATTCGTTGCAGAAATGCGTGGAATCGGGTTATATCGAAGGTGCCGAAGCGTGGAAACGCGCTTGCGACAGCCGTCGTTTTGCCGCTTACAGGGTGCAGAACTAAGGGGATGCTATGGCTACAGAAATTGAATCTTTGCTAGAATACACGCTGAATGTGGGCGCCTCTGAACTTGTGATTACCGAGGGCGCCGCTTCTGCCGTTCGCTTGGCGGGTAAAGTTTGCGCTATTCCCGATGCTCCCGCTGTCGAATCGGGTTCGCTCCGTAATTTCTTGAAGTCGATGGAAGGCGAATCGGGTACGGTCATGGGTGGCCCGTGGTGTGGCTCCAAGTGGCGCGTGCGTTACAACCGTACGGCTTTGGGGAACTCCGCCATTTTCAGGCCCGTGCTCGAAGAATGCCCGGACTTTTCGGCGCTCGGTGTGCCGGAATCCATGATGAACTTGCTTGGAGTTCGCTCGGGCCTTGTGGTCTTTAGCGGTCCTGCTTGCAGCGGCAAGACAACAACGGCGACTGCTTATGTGTCTGCGCTTTGCCAATCGGGCATTATGCGCGTGAGTCTCTTGGACCCTGATGCCGAAATGCCTGTAAAGCAGGGCGATAGCCTGGTTCTTGAAAATTCGACTGGAACCATTCCCGAAAAAATGGAACAGGCACTCCGTAGTGGAATCGACTTGATCTGGCTCGGTAATTTCGAAGGCCAGTCGCTGATTCCGGTGCTGCGTGCTGCCGAAGCGGGCGCCCTTGTGGTGCTCACGGTGACGGCCGGTAACGCGGTGGGCGCACTTGCCGCGTTGCTTGCGGCGGAATCGCTTGAAAATCGCGACATGGCATGCAACATGCTCGCCGCTGTGTTGAAAGCGGTGGTGGTGCAACGCTTGCTGCCGGGCGCTCAAGGTGTCGTGCCCGCTTGGGAAATCCTTTACGGCACTCAGAATGTGGCCTCCAAGATCCGTAGCGGTGAATATTATACGCTGCCCTCGATTATCGCGGCTTCGGCCTCCGAAGGCATGATTCTTATGGACGATTGCCTTGCCGAATTGGTGAAGGCAGGCTATGTGTCTGGGGAAGACGCCGTGCGCGTCATCTCGAATCCGGCTCGATTAGGTTAGCTTAGTGCGAAGTGTCGTCGGCAAAATAGTAGCGATTTTAGCCCTGTGCGTAACAGGGGCTTTCTCGGCAGAGAACTTGAAAACGGTTCTCTACCTGGGCGGCGGTGAACGCTCGCCGTGGTTCCAGCTGGGAGCTCTCTACGCGATAGAGGAGTATGGCGTTCCGGTCGATTCCGTGGTGGCGACTTCTTGGGGAGCCTGGGTTGCTTCTTTGTGGACTCGCGGAGTTCCGCTCGATGATATCCAGAAAATGATGCTGGACTCGGCGATTGCGCCTTTCGTTGGGCATGATCTTTCTGCTCCCGAAAGCAAGGCCGGTTACCGACAGACTGATTCGTATGAATTCCCGATTTCGATTTCGGGAATTCCCTCAATCCGTAAGCGTTTTGCCGTGACGGTAGATTCTTCGTTCTCGTTCCATAGCGAATCAAAGTCTTTGTCGCCTGATTCGATGCAGGTGGTGAGAGCGCTTGCGAGGCTTCGTTTCCAAGAAAGTCTTTACCGCCAGCGTTCTCTCGCAAAGATTCCGTTTGCGGTACAGTCCTGCGAATCGGGCAAGCCGGTTGTAATCGGAGGTTCTACGCCCGAAGTCGTTGCTTCGCTCCCGCTGTGGAAAACGAAGAACGCGTCTGAAAATCCGTCCGGTGAACTTTGCCCGTATTACGCGTTGCCGATCGAAGACAATGCGCAGGAACTTTCGATTATAGTCGCTTCCGATCCGCTGCGAGCCCCTGTCGAAGGAGATGAACGCACCCGTTTGATCAAACAGCATGCCGCTGAAATTTTAGCAAGTCAGCCGGGGATTGTGGTGCGCGCGCATACGATTCTCGATACCTCGCGTTCGGCGTGGATCCAGGCCGGTTTTTCGGCACTAGAAAAACAGCTTGCGCAATTTAAAGTGCTGAACGGTCGCCGCATGGATTATTCCGTAGACCGCAGCGCTGCAAAACCGTGGTTCCGCTTTGAACCCTCTTACGATAGCATTTCGCCGGAGGCCCAGAATGCGGTAAAATCTTATTGGGACAAGTCCGATACGGGAATGGTCGCTCCTGAAAATTTTGCGCTGGACCTGTTGCAAAATCCGGCATACGATTCTCTGAATCTGGATATGCAACCCAGCGGAAATGTTTCTGTTGAAGCTTCGGTAAAACCGATTGTAGACTTTGCCGTGGGCGGTTTCGGTTCGAATGCGATTGGCCCGAATGCCTATGCCGAAGCGTCGGTGCATTATATAGACCATGTTGAAATTGAACTCGTCATGGCCGGGTTCTGGGGCGAACATTCCTATGGATTCCGCCCGCGCTTGAATATATCGAAACTGTGGAACCGTCATTGGGATTTGCAGTTCGGTTACGATTACCTGAAGCTTGTCCCGCTGAAAGGCTTTAACGGCAATGTGCATCGTTCTCTCCGGATTTTGTCTGAAGAACGCAGCGACCTGACGATGAACTTGCTATATACGGTGGATAATCACCAGCGTGTATCGGCGGAATTTATTTTCGGTTCTCGCTACTACGACCTGGATACGGCCTACTATGGCGGCCGCGAAATGAAGGCGTATCCGGTTTCGCCGATGCTGCATTACCGCTACTTGAATGGCACCGATGACAACTGGTTCGCAAATAATGGCTATGCCCTGAATGTTTGGGGAGGCTTTGAATCGATTGGCTTTGACGATGGCATTATCGATGTGGTTCCCATTTACTGGAAACTTTTGGCCGATGCCCGTTACACAATTTCGCCGGTACGCTTTGTGACCTTGAATGCGGCTGCGGCGGGTGCGATAGAGCGTTACCATGACGAAGGCCATGGCTATGTTTCTCCGAAGTCATTTGACAAGGCTCCGCTCGATGTGGCTTACCGCCAGCATGCGGCGGCGACTCCCTGGTCTACCGAATGGTATAATCCGGAACTTTCTTCGCATGAATACGCCATGTTCCGCTTGAACGCTGGACTGCATGGAAACTATCTTGGCGCCTGGATTTTCGGAGCGTACTATCACGATTTTGAAGATAGTCCGTTTGCGGAACTCGATGTCGACAAGTTCGTGCTTGAGCCTGCTCTTCGTTTCGCTTACAAGTCGGTTACTGTATATGCAGGGCTGAGCCGTGTCGTTGATTACGGCACGTTCAGTGACCTGACTCACCTGAGCGGATACAACTACTTTATCCGCGTTGGAAATTACGAATTTTAATTAGAGCGCAAGCGGCATCCAGGGCTTGACTTCGTTGACCGAAGTCAGCTTGCCTTGCAGTTTGCGACGAATGGCTGCAGCTGCAATCATGGCGCCGTTATCGGTGCTCAGGCTGCGTTCCGGAATGCAGAACATGATTCCGTGTTTGTCGCAGTAATCCTGCAAGCGTGTGCGGAGCCAAGCGTTGGCGCTCACGCCGCCGCCGACCACGAGCGTCTTCATCTTGGTCTTTTTGAGGGCGGTGATCGTCTTGGTCACAAGGCTATCGACAATGGCATCTTCCAGGGAAGCGCAAATGTCGCCAATGTTCTTCTGGATGAATTCCGGGTCGTGCGTTTCGGTATAGCGGAGCACGGCCGTCTTTAAACCGCTAAAAGAAAATTCGCAGTTGTCGTGCACATGGAGTGCACGCGGAAAGTCTACAAACTTGCGATTGCCATCTTTGCCGAGACGGCTGATGGTTGCACCTGCGGGGTACTTGAGACCGAGCAGTTTGCCACACTTGTCGAATGCTTCGCCGGCAGCGTCGTCGCGGGTGCGGCCGATGCTGGTGTATTTGAATCCGGGTTCTTCGAGCACGAGTTCCGTATGGCCGCCCGAAACGGTAAGCGTCAAAAACGGCGGTTCGATTTCAGGGTGCGTGAGCCATGCGGCGGCCAGGTGGCCTTCCAGGTGGTTCATGCCGTAAGCGGGAATCTGCAAGTCGCGGGCGAGACCCTTTGCAAAGCTTGCACCAACCAGAAGCGGTCCCATGAGCCCTGGGCCTGTGGTGTAGGCGATGGCGTCGATATCCTTGAGTTCAATGCCTGCTTCCTTGACGGCTGCTTCTGCAATCGGAGAAATCTTTTGCAGGTGGGCTCGTGCCGCAATTTCAGGAACCACGCCTCCATAGAGGGCGTGTTCGTCAATTTGACTGTAGAGCGGATTCGAAAGGACTTTTACGGGATCGTCTTGCAGTACGGCGCAGGCGGTTTCATCGCAGCTGGATTCAATTCCAAGCCAAATCATGGAGCAACCTCTTCAAGCGAGTCTGCGGGAGCGGCAGGCTTAATTTCTTTTTTGCGAAGCGTAACCTTTTCGGGTTTCAACTGGATTGCCTTGATAGACATTTCGCGGTTAATATGGGCGGGAAGCGAAAGCTTGACCGTCGGCGAAAGGCTGTCGGCATCTTCGATAGCGAAACGGTTGTATTCCATCGCAAGTTCAATGTTATGCGCGGTAATTGAATCAAGAACGGTTTCGCCGCCGGTGATTTCAACCGAAAGCATCTTGGGTTCCAGAGAATAAATGCTGCGGTCATAGATACCGATTAAGCTGACAGGAATGCTGTCGTAGGTGCGGCTCGCCATCTTTTGAATGTTTACCGAAATCTTGACCGAAGAGTCGCTCGGCGAAACAAATGCCGGGAGCGTTGCAAAGTCGAGAGGAATCGTGAATTCCTGGCTTGCGTGCAATGTGTCGAAAAACGCAGAATCCGTCGGAATGTCGATAATGCGGGTGAGGGCGTTACGAGCACCGGACACGAGTAATTCTTCGGGAGTAATCGTGGGCTCGTCTGCAATCAGGTAACCCTGTGCCGCGGTAAAGGTGGCGACCGATTTGATCGGAACATTTCGCGTAATGCGGGTGTCGATATCGAGGTCGACAAATAAAAGCTGATTTTCGGGTTCTACAAAGCGGATGTCGGGGAATCCTGCTGCCACAAAGTTTTTGCTGTCCAGGTGAATGCGCTTTGCGCCCAGTTCAGCTTGTTGCAGGTCAACGACCATGGCAATGGAATTTTGATTAGGGTCGCTTACTAGGTTGTTCAAACGGATCAGATCCCACGACTTGCCTTCGACCGTAATGTGCAAACTATGCGGCGGTTTCGAGGCAATCGCCATGGTTTCGGGGAGCTTCACGAAGTTCAGGGGAACATTCACCGAAAGCTGGAAATCCTTTTGTGAGATCACCAGGAACCAGAGGGCAATGCCAAATATCAGTGCGGTTATTTTTAGAACGATGTTTCCCATAGAACTCTCGAATGACTGTCTAAAATTTAGTTATAATTCACTCCGTGCTCGGACAACTTGGCTATTTAATATCGGAATCTTTTCGCGGAATGCGGCAGCACCGTACGGTAATTTTACCGTCGTTTGCCACCATATTCCTGTGTTCGCTGCTCTTGGCGGCTTCGTTTACCGCTTTCGGGGCGGTTATGCGCGTTCTTTCGATGGAAAGGAACCTGTACGCTGTCGAAGCGTTCTTGCCCGAATCAGTCGACGAAGATTCCCTGCAGGTCATCCAGAGCCGCCTGGAACATACCAAGTTTATCGATTCTGTCGCGTTTGTGAGCGCCGATTCGGCCTTGGCCGATTTCCGTAGGCATTTTTCGGGCGAAATGCTCGACCTGGTAGAGGGTAACCCGATACCTCCGTTTTTCAGGGTGACGCTCGACGAAAGCCATAAAAATCCGGCGACACTTGTCGAAGTCAGGAACAATCTGGTTCGCACCGAATTTTTCGAAGAAGTCCAGGCGCCTGTCGAATGGGTCGAAAAGATTGCCGCCTGGAAGTTCCGCATGATTTTCTGGCCGATATGCATAAGCGTCTTGCTCCTGTTTACGCTGTCGCTCATTATATGCAACTCCGTAAGACTTTCGCTTCTGTCCCGCAGGCTCCTGGTCGAAAACATGAAGTATGCGGGCGGTAGCCACTTCTTTATCGAATTCCCGTTTGTGCTGCAGGGAGCGTTCCAGGGCTTGGTCGGTAGCGGCCTTGCCGTCATCTTGCTTGCCGTTGTTTTGAACTCGGTGGCAGATGCGTTCCCGATTGTGGCGGCAAATTTGACGGGCCTTGGAACAGGCCTGTTCTTGGTGGTTGTCTTGGTCACGGCTCTTTCGGGCTACTTTAGTTTCCGCACGGTGCGCGAATTCCTTTCGATTAAGCGCAATGAACAGGAATGATGATGCGGCTTGTCGTCTTGCTGTTTTGCTTGCTGCTTGGGCTTGGGGCTGAAAACGCCTATGCAAAGCCTGCCGCAAAAAACGCGAAGAGTGCTCCTGCAAAGTCGACCTCTAAAAATACTCCGGCAAAGAAAACGACAAAGTCTTCGGTAAAGGCGTCGTCTAAGAACGCTTCCAAGCCTTCGGCGACCAAGAAGACCGACGCCCAGATCAACGAACAGAAAAACGCCCTCAAGAAACTGGAATCGGACCTCGCGAAAAAACGCCAGGAACTCGCTCTTCTTGAAACCGAAGAAAAAGGTGTGCTCAATACGATCTCGATTCTCGACCAGAACCTGAACCAGACGCGTACCTACCTTTCGGAGCTTTCCAAGAGCGAGGTCATGCTGGAACGGGCGCTTGTGCAACTTACGGCAGACATCGATTCCTTGGACCGCAAAATCGAGACCCGCCGCGAGGCCATGAAAAAGCGAATCCGCACGCTCTACATTAGCGGCCGAAACAGCGAAGCCCGCGTGCTTTACAGCTTGCTCACGCAAGAAGGTAACCCCGATCGTCAGGTATACTGGGTGCATCACATTCTGAATCAGGACCAGCAAGAAGTCGAAGTGTTGCAACAGCTGGTGCAAGAACGCGACGAGAAGATACAGGCGGAAAGTGCGCATCTTTCGGACCTCAAGCAGTTGCGTACCAAGAAGGCTGCCGAAGAAAAGGGCCTGGTTTCGCAGATGAGCGGACAAGAAAAAATGCTGCAGACCTTGAAACATGACCAGAACATGCAGCGTCGCGCCCTCAAGGAATTCGAACAGAACCAGAAGACCATGCTTGCGCTCATCAAGAAACTCGAGGAAAAGCGCAAGAAGGAAATCGAACAGGCGAAGAAAGACGAAGCCGCCCGCAAGGCGAAGGAAAAGGCGGACAAGGGCAAAAAGAAAGACTCGAAGGCCCCTGCCAAGACGGTGGAAAAACCGAAGGTCACGGTGGCCGAATCGGTAAAGGGTCCCAAGTGTACGCCGCTTAAGGGTAATGTTATCAGCCAATACGGCCTGCAGGAACACCCGGTTCTTCACATTATGACTCGTAACTTGGGCGTCGAAATCCGCGGTAAACGCGGCGAGGCAGTCCGTGCCGCAGCGGCTGGTTCTGTCGTCATGGTAGGCGAAATCGATGGCCGCGGTCCCTCGGTGATTATCGAACATGCGGGCGGAACTTACTCCGTTTATGGTCACCTCAAGTCTATTCGCGTACAAGAGGGCAAAGAGGTGCGAAATTGCGAAGAAATTGGTGAAGTGGGCGATGTTGCGTCCTTAAATGGAATTAAATTGTACTTCCAAGTGAGCGAGGGTACACAAACCGTGGACCCCTTGCAGTGGTTAAAACAGAAATGATCGAATATACGCTAAATGGTCCTGCCTCTCAAGAACGTGCCCGCATCCGCTTGATGTCGGCGCTCCGTGAGAACCGTTTCCCGCAGGCAATCTTGATCGATGGCCCTGCCGGAATCGGCAAGAAAAGGCTCGCGATGGAAATTGCGAAGGCGCTCCAGTGTACCGATCCGAACATGCGCCCCTGCGGACATTGCTTCGGTTGCCGTATGGCCGACGATAGTGGTGCAACCGATGGCTGGGTTGTTCCCATGGAATCGGCTGAGGCCCATGCCCGCAGTTCCGACGATGTTTCTGCCGGCAGCAAGGCGAAAACCATCGAGGACTTCAAGAAAGCCTATATCGAAGAAATCCAGAAGAATCCGTACCGCGTAGATGTCTTTTCGACTGGCGCCTTCATATCGGTCGACCTCATCCGTATGATGACGTCGAGCTTTGCCATGAAGGGTGATCGTGTGCGTACGGTGATTATTGCCGAAGCGGACCGCATGAACGAATCGGCGGCGAACGCGTTCCTCAAGACGCTCGAAGAAGTCCCGGCGAATTCGTACTTTATTTTGACGACTAATTCCCGCGAAAAGATGCTCCAGACGATTCGTTCTCGCTGCCTGGCGCTTCACTTGTTGCCGCTCTCCGACGACGAAGTTCGGTCGGAAGTCTTGCGCGTCGCGGGCGAAGAATTTGATGAAACTACTTTGACCGACGATGTCATCGGACTCGCTGTCGGCTCTCCGGGCAAGGCGCTTTATTACGCTGAACACGCCAAGGCATGGTGCAAACTTGCCGCTGATTTCGTGGTGCATTCGCTGCGTGGCAATTATACCGACTTGTTCATGGAACTGAAAGAGTCTTCGCTTGAAGATGCTTACGATGCAAACCGCTTCTTGGAAGTGCTTTCGTTCTTGCTGGCGGACCTGCTGCGTGAACAGGCGGGGGCTCGCCTGCGTATGCCCGAAACGACGACGGCTGTCGGCCTTTCGAATTTCCCGCGTGTCGATGCAACGGCCTTGGAACTTGCTTTAGTCACGGTGCAAGAAACGATGTCCAGAATTGAGTCCCGCCGCGTATCTGCGACCATGTGCATGCAAAGCCTAGCGCTCAAACTTTTCGAGGGCTATAAGTAAAATGGCTCTAGAATCTACAGACGCAATCCTGAGCGAACACCTTGCCTCTTCGATGTCGAAGAGCCTGCGCATTCCCCATGTGGTGGCGCGTTTCTTGGTGTCTCGCGGAGTCTGCTCTGTATCCGAAGCGCACCGCATGCTGTGCGGCAACGCGGGCGACGTGCTGGATCCGTTCCTGATGAAGGGAATGGATGCTGCGGTCGACTGGCTTCTGGAAATCCGCGAAAAGCACGAAAAGGTTTTTGTCTTTGGCGACTACGATCTAGACGGTATGTCGGCGGTTACGCTCATGACGCGTGCGCTTGCCGAACTGGGTATGGAATCCGACTGGAGACTTCCGAACCGCTTTGGCGATGGCTACGGACTTTCGGCTTCTGCAGTTGAAGAAATGCACCAGGCGGGTGCCCGCTACGTGATTACGGTTGATACGGGTATTACCGCAAATGCCGAAATTGCATTGGCCAAGAGCTATGGAATGTCGGTGCTGGTCATTGACCATCACCAGCCTTCGGGCGATGGTCTCCCTGAATGCGACGTGCTCTTGGATCCGCATCAGGATGGCGATGCGTATCCGAATCCGGAACTCTGTGGCGTGGGCGTTTCGTACAAATTTGTCTGCGCTCTGTACTCCAAGCTTTCGATGCCCGAGCCGACCAAGTTCCTGGATCTTGTGGCACTCGGCACGCTTGCTGACCTTGTTTCGATGACTCCCGAAAACCGCGCCTTTACCAAGGCCGGCCTCAAGTCCATTGAAAGCAGCAACTGGCCTGGCCTTCAAGAAATGTACAGCAACTTGATGAAGGGCCACGGCAGCGTAGGTGGCATCGATGTCATGTACAAGTTTGCTCCGCTCCTGAATGCGCCCGGTCGCATGGAGCGCCCGGACCCGGCTCTCAAACTTTTGCTCAGCCCGAATATGGCGACCGCGAATGCGTTGATGGCGGAACTTCGCGAATGGAATAGCAAGCGTAAGCAGAAAGAAGCAGAAATTACCGAAATGGCACAGGCTCAAATGACGGCCATGTATGGCGAAAATTTGCCAACGGTGATTGTGGTTGCCGGTAACGATTGGCATGTAGGCGTCATTGGAATCGTGGCTGCCAAGCTTGCTCAAGAATATCATCGCCCGACGGCCGTTCTTTCTATCAACGACGGCGTGGCGCATGCGAGTGCGCGTGCCGTGCCCGGCTTCAACTGGCATAGGGCCTTGTTCGAATCCCGTGATCTTTTCGACCGCTGGGGAGGCCACGCCAATGCGGCGGGTTTCTCTTTGCCTGCCGACAAAATCGACGAACTTCGCAAGCGTCTGGAAGTCTCTGCCGCAAACCAGAACTACACCGGTACCGAAGAATGCGAAGGCGAAGCCGCTCCTTGCTCTTACGATATTTGCATTTCGCTCAACGAACTGATTGTCGAAGCGTCGCAGTACATGGCACCGAGTGATTACGGTGCAGGCAATGCAAATAAGAACCAACTGATTTCGATTCTCGACTTTATCGATTTGCTCGAGCCGTTCAGCGGAAATTTCCCGTATCCGACTTTCCGCGCCGACAATGTGAAAATTCACAGGCTCCGCGAACTCAAGGGCGGACACTTGCAAATGGATATTTCGCAGGCAGGAAGCCGCGTGTATCCGGCTATTGGCTTTGGGCTCCGTAAGTTCAAGAGCCTGCTCAGCAAGCCCGTGTCGGTGATTTTTGAGCCCACCTGGAATTATTTTAATGACCGCAAATCCTTGCAGCTTTGCGTCAAGGCCATTGAACCTTATACTGAACCGAACACCGTAAACGACTAGGACTACAACAAATGCGCAACCTGCCGATTTATTTCATGATTCTAGTTTTTGCGGGCATGCTGTTCGCATTGTCAAAAGTGCATCTTTATACGCCGGTGCCTGCCGCTGAACCGGAACCTGCCCCGGTCGAAGCACAAGACGGCTTTACGGGCCGCGTCATTATGCCTTCGTTAGAAGACATCTATGTGCTCGAAAATTCGGCGGGCCGCGACATATTGCAGTTTGGCAAGTTCTTGAAGGGCCGCGCCGCAAGTTTCCATTTCGCGTCGTCCGCCTATTTCAAGGCGAATCAAAAGACCTTGAAAAAGGATTCCGATTCCCCGAATGCATTTATGGGAATCAAGCTCACGCTCGATTCCTTGGGCACGTTCACGCCCGAAATTCTTTTCACAAACATCGAAGATGAAAATTTTAAAGGCCTGGTGCTTTCGCAAATCCAGACCTATTGGCGTTATCCGCGTAGTGAAAGCGGACGCTTGGTAGCTTGGGTTCCAATCGCTTGGAAAATCAACTACTGATTACTTGTTCTTTAAAATAGCGAGCAACTGTTCGGTGCGCTTTTCGATCAAGATGAACGCTTCGAACATACGGGCTTCGCGCCACTTCACCAAGTACTTGGCCTTCCATTCTTCGGCCACTTCTTCGGGATCTTCGTGGTGCGATTCGTTGCGGTACCATTCTTCTTTCTTGATTTCCTTGATCATGTCGCCCATTTCGGCGGCCGGCTGCAAGGAACCCTTGCAAAGCAAGAGGGCACGCAGGTTGTCCAAGAGAATCTCGTCGCTCGGATTGTCGGAATCGTCGCGGGCGCAGTCCCAAATTTCGCCACGATGGCGTTCCGTCCAGCCCATCAGGTGTTTCTCGGTACGTGCGAGTTCACCTTTGGCGAGCTTTTCTTCGACTGCTTCGCGCGGGTAATAGATGCTGTTCGGGTAGAATTCGATCATAAGGGGCTCCCTGGTTTGCCGTTAATGCCCGGGGCGGGACTTGAACCCGCACGAGGTTGCCCTCAAGGGATTTTAAGTCCCCAGTGTCTACCATTCCACCACCCGGGCTCGGGCGTG
>CADCBQ010000021.1 GCA_902799745.1 Fibrobacter succinogenes
CGGAACGTGAGCGAAGACGATTTGAACGCCATGCTCGAAGGTCGCGAAGACTTGAGCGAAGTGCAGGAAAATCCGTTCGCCGAGATGATGAAGGAAGACTCTGAAACAAGTTCAGAGCAAGCTCCGGCAGAGAATGCGCAGGCTCCTGCGGAAGGCGCACAGGCTCCGGCAGAAAATGCCGCGCCGACAGAAGAGACTGCGTCGGTTGTTGAATCTGCACCCGAAACAAGCGCTCCCGCCGAAGACATTCCGGTGGAAGAACCTGTCAACGTCCCGGTTGAGCCTGTCGAAGAGACTCCCGCTGAAGAGCCGCAGCCCGCTGACAACATGACGGACGAAGAATTCGAAGCGTTCATGAAAAAAGCCCAGGCGTTCTATGACACCCAGGCTTCTGAAAATTCTGACGACGATGACGACTTCCCGTCAATCGAAGTCCACTCAAACGATTAATCTCGCCTACCGCCTATAAGTCCGGCTCGGTAAGCCCAATAAAGCAACTGCATAATAGAGCCGATGGCGGCTGCCACATAGGTAAGCCCTGCGGCAAACAGCACTCCCGAAACCGTATTGTATTCGCGGCCCTGCGCCACGATATCGAGGCGAGCAAGCACCTTCTTGGCGCGGGAAGACGCGTCGAATTCCACCGGCACGGTCACCAGCGTAAAGAGCGTTGCGATACCGAACAGCACCACGCCTGCAACAGCGAGAGAATAGCCGAGCGCACGGCCCGCACTCATCAGGATGATGCCGAGAATCACAAGCCACGGGCCGAGATTCGAGCCGAGGTTTGCGGCAGGCACGATGAACGAACGCAGCCACAGCGGGAAATACCCCTGCGCATGCTGAATGGCGTGGCCCACTTCGTGGGCGGCTACACCCGCGGCAGAAGCATTGCGACCGTTATAAACTTCAGGTGACAAGTTCAGAGTCTTGTTCAGCGGATTGTAATGGTCCGACAGGAATCCGTGATGCTGCAGCACCTTCACGTCGGTAATGCCCGCATCCATGAGGATTGCCTTCGCGACATCGGCACCGGTAAGGCCGCTCGAAATGCCGACTTTTTGGCCAGCGTTAAAACGGGACTTGACCATCCAGGAAACGCTACCAGACAAAGCGAGCGTCACCAGGAGAATCATCATGTATAAAGGATCAAACATCATAGGCGCCTCCGGCGCAGTGTTTAGTAAACAGGGTTTATTTTCCTGTTATAATATACAAAAGTAGACGGTAATAAACCTCAAAGGTGCGTAGCACCGAGCTCAAAACCTCATACCTACATACAAGCCCGAGCAACAGGTAGAACACCGCCTGCATAGCGAGCGGCAACAACAGCGATGCGGCATCGTAAATGTCGGCGCCACGCTGTTCAATCGCAAGCCATGCCGGAATCGCAAATGTCGAAGGTAGCAGGCAAGAGAATCCCTTCATCCACGCCGGAATCAGTTCGGTGGGCCAGCTAAAGTTCGAAAGGAACAGAATCGGGATGCTCATGTACAGGAACAGCTGCATGCTCGTTTCGCGGCGCAGGAATACCTGCGAAAGCACCATCCCGAAATTGATGACCGAGAACAGGAACACGATCGCAAAGGCCACCATCGGCAAAATTTCGCCGCGGCGCGGAAAGTCGAACACGTTGTACACCACAAAATGGTAGAACAGGATAAAGCTGCAGTAATGCAAGAAGTACGCAAGCGAGCGGCCAAAGTAGCGGTAAGGCATCAGCTCATTTTCTACAGAACTGTCACGCTGCAATTTGCGGAACTTGCGGTGGGCGCGGGCACCGCCCAGAATGCAAATGCCAATCACCAGCGTCTGCTGCAAAATCAGCACCAGTACGCTCGGCACCACGTAATTCGAATAGCTACCCGTGTTGTTGTACATAGTCTGCACACTGATGGGAATCGGGTCGCGCATGGCAATAGCCTTTGCGGCCGGCACCTTTTTGCCTAAAGCAATCCGCTTGACTTTTGTAGTCGCGCCCACCGTGAGTGCGCAGGTAGTAAAAGCCGTTCCGATGTTGCCGTGGAGCATCACGTAAGCGCCGTGCGTGAACACGTTCACGTTCGTCTTGCCACCGTTACGGAGCGTCTTTTCCATGTCTTGAGGAATCACCATGAAGCCGTAGATTTTCTCATTCGCCATGGCCTGCTCCGCTTCGCGGACATCCGAGAATACATAGCGCACATCAATCTGCTGGGCTGCCGCCGACATCTGCGTGAGTTCGCGCGACATCACCGTATGATCTAAATCTACCACGGCCACAGGCACATCTGTTGCCGTCTGTTTCATGTAAGGCGTCGGATAATAGAAAGCGTAAAGCACTCCCGCCACCACGAGCAACAATACCGCCGCAGGGTCGGTGTAGAAAAGTTTCCATTCGGCAAATGCCACCTTGAAAAGTCGCTTAAAGAGGTCAATCATTTTTGGCTCCTTTATGCAATTTTCTTTTGGAGATTTCAGATGCGACCGCCTTACGGATACTCAAATCCGAATAGACGGCGCCTGCAATATTTTTCAGCTTATCCTTCAAGTGCAATTTTTCGCGGGCTTCCCAGTCCGCCTCTTTTTCTTCGGCGACTTTCCAGCGCAACATCAAAAGCTTGGACGCAAGCAAATGCCAGAACAGCGCCATGAACAAAAGCACCACAATAGATTCCCAGGCGTGAGCCTTGCCGACCGAGCCCAAGAGCATCGCGGACTGAACCTTAAGAACATGCGTAAGCGGAAGCAGGAATGCAAAGCCGCGCACCACCAACGGCATCGCCATCACCGGAAAAGTCTGGCCCGCAAACGCAAACGCGGGGCCGGCGATAACGCCCGCCACGCTCGAAGACATACGCATGTTACCCGTGATGCCCACAAAGGCGGCCCCCGCGCCAGAACAGGCGAGAATCATCGCCAACTGCCCCGCAGACACCACCACAAATTCATCGAACGTCATCGGGGTAAGCGCTCGGCGAGCATACGCATACACCGCCATCATCGAAATCCACTGAATCACGACCAGCGGCAAAACCGTCGCGGCACCAAGCACCACGCGCGAGCCGCCCGCCGCCTGCAAGAATTCGCGGACGCGGTGATCGCGGAACGGAAAACTGAACAGGTACACCGCCGCCAAAATTCCTGCCAAATGAAAAATCGCAGTCACAAGCCCGAGCCCTAAAAAGCCTTGGTAGTTACCGCTATTGTTGCTGACCGACTTGAGTTCGACGTGAATCGGGTCGTCCATTTGCTTGGTAAACATGTCGGCACCAATCGCCGAAATTACCGAGCGGATTTCCTTAACCGCAAAAGTATTCGTGAGGTAATTCTGGCCGCTCGAATACACCGGAATCACGGGCGTTTCAAGCCGCAGCGCGCGACGTTCCATGTCGTACGGGAGCACGATAAACGCCTGCAAGTCACCGCGAATCACCGCATGTTCACATTCGCTTCGGTCATCACATTCCATCGCAACTTCAAGCACGGGGTCTGCGCGCAAGGCCATTTCAACTTTATCGGCCAGCTGCGAGCGGTCTTGTTTTAAAAGGCCAATCGGCACATGCTGAATAATTTCGGCCGAAAAGAAATTCACCATAAAGACCGATGTCACCACCGGCAAAATCAGGAGCACCAGCCACAACACGATATTGTGACTGATATAGATTTTGCGAATCGCCCTTAAAACATCAAGGAACACGATTACGACCTTACTGAATCTGGTCCACCGGGAAAAGCACGCTCATGCCAGGGCGCAGGTTTTCGATTTTTGCCTTCGGGCGTAGGCGCACTTCAAAACTCTTGAGATCAAAGCCGCCGCTTTCCTTAGAGCTACGCCAAGTGGCGTAATCGCCCACCGAGGCAATGTAGCTGACTTCCATTTCAACATTCTTGTCAAGCGCAGGAATGAACATGCTGAAGATCTTGCCCTTGGACACGTTCTTGAGCAGGTCTTCGCGCAGGTGGAATACCGCCCAGGAATCGTCGAGGTCGGTAATGGCGACAACCGGCATGCCAGAGCCTACGACTTCGCCCTCTTCGACCAGCTTCACGGAAACTTCGCCTGCGATGGGGGCGCGGATTTTGGTTTCTTCGAGGTAGGCGTCGACCTCGGCGTTGGCGCCCTTCGCTTGCATCACGAGTGCGTTTGCGGCAGCCTTGTCTTCGCTGCGGGCGCCGGCGAGTGCCTGTTCATACTGGGCCTTGGCGGCGTCGGCAGCAGACTGCGATGCCTTCATCTGGGTCTCGGCTTCGTCGCGCTTCTGGAGCGGCAGCACGCCTTCGTTATAAAGCTTTTGCACACGGTCGTAAGTATTCTTTGCGAGGTTTGCCGCATCCTGGGCGCGCGAGGCCATCGCCTTGAGGGCCGTGATGTCTTCGGAGCGGGCGCCGTTTTTAGCCTTATTCGCCTGGGCGCGGGCAGCACCTAAAGCGCCCTGCGCCTGCATCTTTTTGGCTTCAATTTCAGGGCTGCTGATGATTGCCACGATAGCATTCTTTTCGACCATGTCGCCTTCGCGGAAGAACAGCTGTTCCACGCGACCGGGAACTTTACCCGCCACCAACACGCGGCGAGCTTCCATCTGACCCTGCAAATAAGCATCGCGGGGTTCCGTCGCAAATTTCTGCAACGTGATAATTCCAAGAACGATCAAGGCAATCAACGCCAAGACGACCAAAGTTTTTCCAATCACTTTCAAGACGTTCATTCTTTTTCTCCATTTCTAAAATCAATTTGCGGGAGCAGCAGTTGTATCTACCGGAGTAGTCGCTGCGGAATCAGCCGCTGTAGATTGCTTCACCCCTTCGGGGTTCGCAATGACGTTGGTAGAGTCGCTTGCAACCGGTGCGACAACGGGAACAGCAACAGGTTCGGCGGGGTTCGGTTCTTCAACCTTCGTTTCTTCGATCGGCTTTACGTTCTTGAGCATTTCACCCGCATTCACTACTTCACCGCTCGCTTCCAAAAGTCCAAGCCAAGCAACCACGGCGTCGTAATGCGCCTTCAAATCAGCCACCTGCAAGCGCGAAAGTGCCAATTCGGCATCCACGACATCGAGGCCCGTGGCAAGGCCCGCTTCGTAAGCCAAAGTCTGGCTGCGGTGCGCTTCTTCGGCAAGTTCGCGAGTCTTCTTCAGGCTTTCCAAGCGGCTCTTGGCATGCTCCATTTCACGCCAGCGTTTTTCAACCAGCAGGCCAATGTTATCCATGGTTTGCTCTTCCATGCTCGAAAGCGAACGGTCGAGAGCCTTCGCGTTGCTCACCTTAGAGCGAGTCTCGCCGCCCTTGAACAAGTCCCACTGCATCTTGGCACCCACCGCCCAATCGGGTTCCAAGAGCGTCAAGTCGCGGGTATAAAGTTCCTTGTAGGCGAATAGCGCCACCGTTGGGAAATAATCGGCGCGGGCAGCACTTACCGCATCTTGACTGCGCTTGCGCTCGGTGCGCAACTGACGCAGACCCGGGTGTCTATCCATCGCAAGCTGCTTGAATTCTTCCATGGCCAAGGTCTGCTCCGGAGCAAGCACCGGAGTGATAGCCGTAATGTTCGTGTCCGTATGCAACAGACTTGCAAGAGCCAAGCGAGCAAGAGTTTGGTCGCGGTAAGAATCCTCAAGTGCGTTTTCGGCCTCAGCCAAAGCCACTTCGGCGCGCAGGCGTTCCGCCTTGCTAATCTGGCCACCTTCTTCCAGTTTCTTGGAGCGGGCCAAGTGTTCTTCCAAGTTCTTCTTGGTGCTTTCGCGAAGCACCGTCAATTCTTCGGCCAGGCGAAGCGTAAAGTACTTGGTAGCCACATCCATGAGGATTGTGTTTTGCGCCATGTCAAAGGCCGCCTTCTTGGCATTCACGTTTTCTTTGGCGGCATCGTAGGCAGAATAAATCTTGAGACCCGTAAAGATAGGCCAAATAGCCGTCAGACGCGCATTGAAGAATACGTCGTCCTGCACCTTCATGCGGAAATCGGCGTCATCTATTTGCGACTTTGCAGCATCCAGCTTCTGCTGAGTTTCGTTCGCGTACTTGTCCGCATTCTGCTGGGCAATTTCTTGCGCAGTACCGCCCACGCGGTCTTGAGCAAACGCTTTAGCCTGAGCATCCGTCATGCCATTGGCAATGGCGCCATTGTAAGCCTGTTCGTAACCGGCCTGCGCCTTGTTGTAGGCATCGATGTAAGCCTTGGAATACACCGCCGCCGGGCCAACCGTTGTAAGTCCGCCAGCAAGGCCGCTCATTGCCTGTTGAATTTCACCCAAATCAATATAGATCGGGTCGTTTATCTTTGTCACGCTGGCCGTCAGCGAAAGCTGGGGCATAAAACGGGAACGAGCCTCGGACTGACCACTTTCGGCCATTTCGACCTTAGCCTTTTCAGCCTTAATCTGCGAATTGTTCGCCTTTGCCATCGCAATCGCATCCGATAGCGAAATGGGCGCGGCAAAAACGGCAGCACTCGCTGCAATACCCAAAAACAAACTCTTTTTCATAACGCCATAAAAATAAATTTTTCCATACAGAAAAACCGCCCCAAAGGGGCGATTTTCTTACTTTTTTCAAGATTTATGTTACAAGATTATTATTTACCCGGAGTCGGCTTGTCAACTGTCCAAGCTGCAGCCTCATAACCCATCGTGGTAAAGTCCTTACGCTGCAAGCTATAGCCGAAGCCGTCCGCGCGCTTGTAGTCAATACCGTTGCCGCTCCAGTTATCGCTATAGAGCGTTGCATCGGACCAATCGTAGTACCACTGGCTATTAAGCGGATTGCTTACATCGTTCTGGAAGAAATAGGGTTTCTTGACAGCAATCATTTCACCGCGGTTAGAAAGCTTACCACTGTAGAAGCTGATCAACACGGATGCATCGATTGCATAACGCTTTCTCATGCCTTCTTCACCATAAGCAGCCTTCAGGGAATCCGGGAACAAGACAACGAGTCCACCCGCCGGAATCACATCAGTCGCAGAAAATTCAAAGTTGATACCTTCAATCTTCCAGCCTCTATTACCGCTTGTCAATTTTTCATACGGAGTAATGGCCACTTCAGAAACGTTCTTGAGTTCCAAGAATTCGGCATCGTTAAGGTCATCTTCATTCGGGTGGTAATTGATTTCGGTAATCACCAAAGAACCAATATAGAGTGTAGAGTTCGGTTCACCCGGAGTAGCTGCAACCAAAGCACCCTGGGCCGTAGAGCCATCGCTCAAGTCCACCACACCGCTCGAAAGCTTACTAGACGGCAAAAGCAAACTGGATTCATCACCTTCGGTAGCACCATACAGGTAGTAAGAACCACCGATATCGCTCACAATCAGTTCCGTCGGTTCGCCATCGGAATTCACGAAGTCAGTCGTTGCATTCAAGACAAGGTAACCCTTTGCAGGAACCGTACCGGCCTTAATCGTGAGCTTTTCCTTACGAATCTTGGATTCAAAAATCCAACCGGACACGTCGACATCGGCGCTGCCCGCATTGTAGAGTTCAACCCAAGCATCAACGCCCGTACCCGTCGGCATGATTTCGTTCAAACGAATATTCGAAGTCGTGAGCCATTCGTCGTTGCCCACACCCGGATTACCGTTCATAATCTTGCTTGCACCCCAAGAGGTAGCCTGGGCAGCGTTTCCGCCCTTGTACACGAGCGTACGGCCCTTACCATTAGCCAGAGACGGCCAAGGCGGTTCCATACTGTAAGAACAGCTCACGTCACCTTCACCTGTCAACTTCACGTCAATCACATCACCTTCGTTCGAAAGTTTTGCAACTGCTCCCGTCTTCGGATCATTATCCCACGGACCATAGAGCTTACCCTGGAAATCGGGATAAGTCTGCATGAACAAAGCCTTGTCGTTGGTCACGACAATGTATTCACCCTTCTTAAGGGGTTCATTCGGGAACGTAAAGGAAAGAGCACCATCCAAACGCATACCCGAAGCGAGCATGCTAGCGATATCCGGACCACTCTGGATTGTCACTTCGACCCATTCCAAGGCAGAACCATCGTCTGCATTGTACATGATTTCGGTAATCGCCATCTGGGTCACAGATTCATCTACGACAGACGAAGAGGAAACCCCAGGAACCGGTGTAGAATTACCGTCACTGCTCGAAGAACCGGTAACAGGAACATCTCCAGACGAACCCGGAATCGTGCCATTTTCCGAAGACGACGAAAGCGTCGGATCGCTAGGATCAGGCTCTGAAGATTTGTCACTGGAGCAAGAGGTGGCAAGGACCATTGCGGTCACAGCCGAACCTGCCAAAAGAATTTTTTTGATATCCATAGAGGTATCCTCGCAAAAACTTTCTTCTATTTTAATAATTTTCGCCAGCGCCAACGGCAAGCTTCGTCCAGTACGGAGTCTTGAATCGACGCGGATTTTCGTAAACTCGCTTCCATTCGGCAGCGGCATTGCCGAACTTGGAGAATGCACCATGCTTCAAGTTCAAGAACCTGATTAAGTCAAACATCCAGTACGGCACCTGCGAACACGGGCACTTGAGTTCAAGCACAGCATCGCAACCCGGTTGGAAAAACCTAGGAATGCCAGTTGAATGCATGTAGTGCGGGTCCACCGTATAATCAAAACCGTTTTCTTCGCGGAAACGCATGCCGGTATCGATGGTTACGCGGGAATATTCTTCGCGAAGTCCGAACCAGGCGCGGCGCTTGTACTGCGTCAAAAGGCGCGGGTGAGCATTGTAGAGTTCCGTCTTGTACAAGAAATCTTTGACGTACATACGGTCTTTTTCACCCTTGCACGGCCAGTCTTCAGGTTTCATGTTCCAGACTTCGCCCGGGTTAATGCCCTTGATGGTTCCGCGGCTCTTGTAGCAAATGTTCTTAATCTTGCGCTTGCATTCAAAGTGGAACGTTCCGTCTTGAGCCGGGTGTTCACCATAGGTGCGAATGCGCATGTTAAAGCGGTCCAACAACTGTTTCTTTTTCCAGCCGAGGAACGTCCAAGAAGGCGAATCCAAGTAGAGGTTCGTAATCCAGTAGAATCCGCCCGGCGTAATTTTAGAATAGTAGTCTTCTTCGCAGTACGGAGCAAGGAATGCGCCGATACGGTCCGCCCATTCCACGGGAATGTGGTACTTGAGTTCGAACCTTTCGAGAAGGCTAAATCCGCGGGCTTCGGCCATACTACTTGAGCCCCCCGACTAAGTGGTTCTGCACGCCTTCCTTGGAAAGCTGGCCTGCATACTGCAACAACTCAAGATAAAGGTCGTAAATGTCGACTTCGAGCTTGACTGCATTCAGTTCGCTTTCCACGGCAGATTCGCGGGCACGCAGCAAAAGGAGCGGGTCAGAACCGGCGTCTTTTGCAAACTGTTCAAAAATGTTACCCGCTTTAACCTTTTCGGCAAAGTCCTTCTGAACCTTCCATTGAGCAAGGAATCCGTTGATCTGTTCGACAAGGCGATTCACCTTCACGCTCACATCGCGGAACTTTTCCATATAATCGCCTTCGGCTTCAAGGTCTGCCACCTGGTTACGCAGGTCGTTATCCTTGTTGCTGTCAAAGAACGGAAGCTTAATGCCAATGTTTGCAAAGAACTTGTCACGAGTGCGACGATTGTCCTTGTCATCCACAAGTCTCTGGATAGAATACGTATTGTCAAAGCGATTGTTTTCTTCATCGTAGGCATTTTTCGTCCACTTGGCACAATCTTCTTCGCTGTAATATTCACCCTTCGTATTGCACAAATCGTCGTAGCCCATATCCTTGTACTTTTTCATCAAAGACGGGATCTTGAGCGAATAGCCGATACCGATATGCGAAATGTAGTCGCGGCGGCTAGCAACATCTTGCTTGGCGCGAGCCTTTTCGGAATCCATCTTGCCCTTGGCCATGGCAACTTGCGGGAACTTGTCACTTACATCGACGCCGTCTTTCAACTGGGCTTCGATATCTTCCATAGGCGGAAGCCAAGAGGAATCCAGTTCAACGCTATCGAATTCAGGAATCCACACGCGGAGTTTTCTTTCGGAATTCTGGAGCGAGTTGGAATCGTTAATGAGGGCAGCACGGATAGAAGCTTCTTTTTCAAGAGCAGACATCAAATCTTGCGGATTGAAGTTTGCCGAGCCCGACTTGAGGTGCAGGACTTCAATGCGGTCCGCATTAATCTGGTAAAGTTCCTGGTTAAGCGCATTGATTCGTTTGCGCATCAGGTAATGAATTCCGCGTTCATAGCGGTCATACAAAAGGACGGCGCGATCTTCAGCCAAATTGGCATTTGCATAAGCCATCTGGGCTTCGTAATGGGCACGGTCGGCAGAACCTTCGCCAAAAGCCTTAGGAGTCATGCGAAGTTCAAAGTCATGTTGTGCAAAGCTGAAGCCATCGAGTTTGTAACGCAACTCAAGCTTGTCCCACAGTTTCGTGTTGCGAGAGGTCGCAATGTTTGCGCGTTTTTTTGAACCCTGATAACGAGCATCATCATCAGCTGACTTGATGAGAGTTTCCCAAGTCAACGGAGCGGCAATCAAAGGTGCTGCAACAAACAGAGATACAAGAGCGGATTTTTTCATAAATCAAACTATTCGGAGATGGTCACCATTTCGCCCAAGAGGAACGAGTTTTCGGCAGGGATTGTGATAATGACTTCGCGGCCATGGACCGGCATTTCAGGCATTTTCCACATACGCACGGGGAATTCCACAATGCGGCTAGAAAGGCCTACGACCTTACCCTTGATCGGCTTGCCCGTTCCACCCAAAGCTCTCACCTTGACCGTTTCACCCACATCCATACGCTGGTACATTCTTTCGTGAATGTAACCGCGCACAAGCGTCGGGGACTTGTGAGTCAAGGTAACAATCGGCGCAAAGCTAGACACCTTTTCACCATCATGAACATTCACGGAACCCACGACCCAGCTTTCCTTGGCAATCTGGGTCAATTCTTCTTGCTGCTTCTTGAGTTCTTCGAGTTCCTTCTGCAGGTTTTCGACTTCGCTCTTGCCAGCATCCTTCTGCAAACGGTTGCTGCTGCGCAGGAGCTTGATCTGTTCGTTGGCGTTGGCGTTGGCAACGGCAAGTTCGTTTTTCAGGCTCTTTATCTGCATGGCCATAGCGTCGTTACCGTCGCTGTCGGCGTTGGAACCCTTGAGGCTCTTGAGCTTTGCAGCAATTTCTTTGTTCTTCTTGTATTCGGTTTCGAGTCTGTTGATTTCGGACTTGAGTGTCAGCGTCTTCGTGGCAAGGTCGGCCTTAACCGCAGCGACCTTCTGGTCGATGTCTGCGGCAGAAAGGTTGCTACGGCCTTCGCTAGCATCCAATTCGCGAGTCACTTCGGCAATGCGGAGCGTGAGGTCCGGGCGGTTGAGTTCCACAATGGTATCACCCGCATTAATTGCCTGACCAGGCATCACGTGCACCTTGACCACTTCGGTCGGGCTTGGCACGCTAATTGTTGTTTCAGCTGCTTCTGCAACACCCTGGAAGGTGGCAATCTTACCCTGGTACATGTAGCCAAGAATAATGGCAATAATCACGCAGAGGATCCAGGCAAGCGAAAGCTTGTGACCGTAAACGTAAGCAACACCGGCGTTATTCTTGTGCGTATTCCAAAAATTATCGAGCATATCGCTAAGCTTGTTCATACCGTCTCCCTTACATTTCCGTCGTGGCGTCTTGCATCATGAACTGCACATCCGAAATTCCTTCAATCTTGGAAAGGTCGCTCAGGATTTCAGCGGCAGGCTTAGTTGCGCGCAGGCGAATCTGGTAAGCCACATCGAGGCGAGCACCGCCATCGACTTCACGCATCGTGATCAGGATAAATGTCTTAAGGCTAGACTTCATGATGTCTTCAATCTGGCCGCGAACCTTGGGTTCGTTGGGGAGGGCGAAGCGAAGCATACCGTCAAAGAAGTGCTTGGTACCAAGACCCGTACGAGAAAGGAGGAAAGCAACCGCGCTAAAGGCAATCGTGCCACCCACGGCAGCACCCCAGGCGTACACACCGCAACCGATACCGGCGCCGAGCGATGCGAACACGAACATAATGTCACGCGGGTCCTTAAAAGACGTTCTAAAGCGAACCACGGAAAGAGCGCCCATCATACCAAGACCGCGACCCACGTTATCACCGATAGCCTGCATCACCGTGGCAGCGACAACGGCACTAAGCACAATGGCCTGCACAAAGTTTCTGGAATACGAAAGTCCGAGGAAGGTCTTTTCGTAGGTCCACGCAATCACCGAGGACAGGATAAACGTGAGGATCAAGGTGTACGCCAATGTAATGAGAGTGGCATTGGCGGTGCCGGATTGGACGGCTAATAGGTCGAGCATAGGGACTCCATGGTTTACTTTTTATTTTTCAGCCAAAATTTACTTTAATCACTCGCAAAATAGCGAATTTTTGTGTAAAAATGGATGAACAAAAACCAAACGTTCCTAAAAAAATGAGGCGATTCGGGACGAATTCACCCTTATTTTACCACACCAGTTAGAATAATAGCAAAAAAGGTGCTAAAAAGCACCTTAAAAGAAATTTGCAAATACTGACTAGCGTGCAAAAAGCGTGCAAATCACAGTAAAAAATTTTTACTTGATTTAGTTGAATCGGCCCGCTCCAACACGGCGTTTACGGCCCCTTTCAGACACGAGCGCTTCAATCAGGAACAGGAGCGCGGCGAGCGCCAAAAAGATCTGGTAACGGTCCTGGTAATTTTCCATACGGTCGCTGGCCTGTTCCTTCTTTTCGAGGCTTGCAATTTCAGAAAGCACTTTTTGCAACTGGAATTCGCCAGGATTTGCGTAGAAATAAAGGCCACCGGTAACGCTTGCGATTTCTTGCAGGGTACCATCTTCCAAGCGGGTCGTCACGATATTGCCTTGCATGTCCTTCTTGTAAGCGACTTCGCCATTCTTGGAGGGCACCGGAATAGGCACGCCTTCGCGAGAACCGATACCGATTGTATAAATGCGGATTCCCATTTCGGCCGCTTCCTTGGCAGCGTTTACGGCAGCAGCTTCAAGTTCTTCGCCATCACTCATCAGAATCATCACGGAATACTGTCCGGCACTTCCCGAATTGCGGTACAAATCCATACCCTTGCGGATAGCCTTTTCGAGGTTAGTGCCCGGCATGAGCCAGCCCGGAGTCAGTTCCTTGAGCATCATCTGTACGGTACCGTAATCAAGTGTCAGAGGCACCATCACCTGGGCTTCGCCCGAGAATGCCACAAGACCGACGCGGTCGCCCGAAAGCGATTCCAAAAACGCCGAAATTTCATGACGGCTACGGGTCAAGCGATTCGGCTTGATATCTTCTGCAAGCATCGAAAGCGAAATGTCCTGCAAAAGCACCAAGTCAAGGCCACGGCGTTCAATATGTTCCATTTTACGGCCCCACTGCGGGCGCGCAAGAGCCACAAACAAGAATGCAATCGCAAACAGCAGAATCGTCACCTTCGCAAGCCTGCGCCACGGCGAAACAGAAGTCGAAAGCTTAGGCAACATCGAAAGCGAAACAAAGCGGGCTGCGAGTTTTTTGCGACGGTGGTAAGCATACACAAAAAGGAGCGCAAACAGAGGGAGCGTCAAAAGGCCCCACAAGAACATCGGTTCAGCAAATCGCATCTAAAGCCTCCATTACGGGATGCGCACAAAGCGCGTATTCGCAAGCAACAATTCAAGTAAAATCAAGAGTGCTCCCGCCAAGAGCCAGGGGTAGAACTTTTCGGCATAGCGGGCATAAGCCACCGTTTCGATTTCGGTCTTTTCGAGTTCATCGATTTCGGAATAAATCTTTTCGAGTTCTTCCTTGTTTTCGGCACGGTAGAATCGGCCGCCCGTCTTTTGGGCCACAGACTTTAACACGCCTTCATCAATTCCTTCTTCGGGAGTAATGTCACGTTCACCCCAAGAGATATCGCCTGTCCACGGATTCTGCTGGAAAGCAAGAATCTTACCGTTCCTTTTACCCACGCCAACGGTATAGACTTTGACTCCAAGCGACTGCGCCACATCGGCAGCACGCATGGGCGGCACAAGGCTCGCATTATCGCGACCATCGGTCAAGAGAACCACCACCTTGGACTTGGCTTCGGACTTCTGCAAACGTGCAAGAGCGTTCATAAGGCCATCGCCAATAGCGGTACGGCTATTCATAATGCTGTCGCGGGCCAAGTCATCGGTCGCCTTCAGAATTTCAAGCAGCGAACCGTAATCCAGCGTCAAGGGGCACTGCGTAATGGAACGCGCACCAAAAGCAGACAAACCGATTCGGTCGCTATGACGCTTCTGGATAAAATCCGCAATCACCTGTTGGGCATAACCCAGGCGGCTATACTTCCAATAATCGCCGGATTTCAAAATTCGTTCGGCATTCATCACGCCAAGCTTTGCCTGTTCCATTCGGGTAAGCATATCGAGCGTGCCCATAGAGCCCGAAACGTCAAGAGCAAGCATAATGTCGACGCCATCGGTCGAGGTATATTCGACTTCCATGGCGTTCTGCGGACGAGCAAGCGCCACCACAAAACAAACGAGGGCGGCAAGGCGCAAAATCGGCACAATATGGCGAAATTTAACGCGACGGCTCGGAACCGCACGTTTGGCAATCGAAAGGGCCGGGAATTTAATCGTACTCTTGCGGCGGTGTTCACGATAGATGTACCAACCGACTAAAACAGGGACTAAAAGCAAAAGCCAGAAGGCTTCGGGATTCTGAAAATGTAGCGCACCAATATCCATAAAATCTCCGAAAAAAACGCAAAAAATCAAATTTTACAACGGAGAATATACAAAATTGCAACGAAAAAGGCTAAAGTACGTCTTTCTGTGCAGTCACGTGAGGCAAGAAGCGCTTCATAAACGGGATAATCACCAAATAAAGAAGCATGGTCACCACAAAAACAAAGGCGAGCGCCACGGGCCGCGGCCAATGTACATGGTTTTCCTGCAAAATTTTAATAATCCCCCACTGCACCCACCCATGCGTCACAAGCACCATGATGGAATAACGTCCAAAATACGACACCAACGGAATTTTCTTGATTGCCTTCGACAAGAACAGCACCGAGAGCGTCCCGATAATGCCACACAGGTAAACACTCCAAATCGGGAACCAATAGCGGTTACTCACATAACTCACCGAATCAGGGGGCGCATTCCACGCAAGCGCTACCACAAGGCCAAAGCCCAAAAGTGCAAACGGAATGTTGAATTTATCCATGCGATTGGGCGCTAGAATCTTGGTATAGCGAAAAGCCACATGCCCCGCGCAAAAATACGGAATCGACGTCATCGAAGACGCCCAAAACAGCGGAAGCTTAATATTGTAGCGGCCCAAGAAAAATCCGACCAAACCAACCGCAATCGAAAGCACCACCAGCGATGATGTCGCATGCTGCGGGATTTTTCGGGCGATGATTTTCTTCGCAACCAAATACAGCCCGTAAAACATCAAGTTCGTCCAGAACAGGCTCAGTAAAAACCAAATCGGGATATTCGGGAAAGCCTGTTTCCAGACAAATGAATACCAAACGGAAGCACCGGGATTTCCACGCAAATGCAGGTAACGCAATACGAACGGGAATACGCACGAAAGCGTCACAAAAAAGAAGGCAAACGGAATCAGCAACTTGTTGATTTTACGCTTGCAAAAATCAAAAAAGCCCGCATATTCCTTAAAGAACAGCCCCGACAAAAAGAAGTACAAAGGCATTCTGAAAGAAGATACAGCCTCTTTTAACGGGTATGTTTCAAGCCCCCATGTGCTCACCACATGATGCCACACCACCAGCATAATGCAAATGCCTTTCGCCAAGTCGACAAAAGCATAGCGCGGCTTTGCAACAGATGTGGGCGTCACAGGTTCCATAAATACCGTTATTACTTTTCCAGGAAATCGAAAATCCGTTTCTTGTAATCGGGCAATTCATCGAACACAGCATGGCCGCAATCTTCGTACATGTAGAATTCGCAAGGAACGCCCTCGGCCTTTAACTTTTCTGCCAATTTGACAGACGCTTCAGGAGTGGTCACAAGGTCCTTGCCTGCGCCAAGCACAAGCACCGGGCTCTTGATTTTGCCGAGTTCGTCGTAGGTATCAACGTAATCGCAGGCGTCCGCAAACAAGGCAAAGCGATCCAATTCTTCGTCCGAGATTTCCTTGTACAGCGCAAGCAAAGCCCTGCGGTAACGGGTCGCGAACTTTTCGCTAAAGCATTCGTCAATAAAGTTGTTTACAAGCGTCGTTGTTTCGCGGGCGCGAGCGAGACGGGCCCAATTCTGAATCGTCGTAAGCTGTCGAGGTTCTGCCTTCGATGTCGAAGAACCGAGCACCAGCTTATTCACGACTTCAGGATGGCGAATCGCCATATACTGCGCAATCATGCCTCCCTGCGACACGCCAAAAACATCAGCCTTATCGATTCCGATGGCCTTAAGGGCCGCAGCTTGGTCATCAGCCATTTCTGGCAAGGAATAACCGAGTTTAGCGTCTTTTTTACGGTCAAAAAAGTAGAGCGTGTACTTTTCCTTAAAAATCTTGTAAGGTCCCTCTAACGAGGCGGCCGATTTCATGACACTCTTTATGGAAAGTCCCGGGATTACGACTAACGGTTTGTCGCCGCAACCAATCTGAGCATATTCCATTTCAAAGGAGCCCGTATTCACCGTATGTACAAGATTTTCGCTCATGATTATAATATAGTAAGAAGTAGACAGTAGGAAGTTAGAAGCAGACAGTGGGCTGTGACGATTAAAAAAAATGCCGGAACAAGTCCGGCATCTTATTTTTTTTCAATTCCGAAATCCGAATTCTGAATTCCGAATCTGGTTTAGTTTCTGTGGAAGTCGTCTTCAACGCGGATGATATCGTCTTCACCGGTGTATTCGCCCACCTGGACTTCAACGATGACCAGCGGGAGCTTGCCTTCGTTCTGCAGACGGTGAACTTCACCCACCGGGATGTAAGTCGATTCGTTCGGACGCACATAGAACACGTTCTTGCCCACGGTCACGGTAGCGGTACCGCTTACGACCACCCAGTGTTCCGAGCGGTGCAGGTGCTTTTGCAGGCTAAGGCGCTTGCCCGGCTTCACCACGATACGCTTCATCTTGTAGCGTTCGGTAGATTCCAGCACGGAGTACGTACCCCACGGGCGGCTCACGGTCTGCGGCACGTTAATGAGGTCGGAACCGCGTTCCTTGAGTTCTTCCACCACCTTCTTGACCTTCTGGCTGCTGCTGAGCGGAGCGACGAGCAATGCGTCCGGCGTATCCACGATGAGCATCTTGTCGAGGTCGATGGTAGCGATAGCGCGCTGGGAACCCATCACCAAGGAATTCTTGGAGCCCACGGCAATGTGGCGCGGGTTCACGTTGTTGCCATTTTCGTCGTGCGGGTATTCGCCATAAAGGCTGTCGAAGCTTCCGAGGTCGCTCCAACCGATATCGCTGGGTACCACCTTCACCTTCTTGGACTTTTCCATGACAGCGTAGTCGATGGAGTTCGACGGAATCGCCATCATGTCGTCGCGGTCGATGCGAATCGGTTCGCCATCTACGATTTCGGCATTTGCAAGGGCCTTCTGGGCGGTTGCAAGCATTTCCGGAGAGTACTTGCCGAGTTCGGCAAGGAAAGTCTTCGCCTTGAAGCAGAAGATACCGCTGTTCCAGTAGAAGTTACCAGAAAGCAGGTACTTTTCGGCGGTGGCGCGGTCCGGCTTTTCGACAAAGCGCTTCACATTTTCGCCATCGGCTTCGATGTAGCCGTAGCCCGTTTCAGGGCTCGTCGGCGTAATGCCGAAAGTCACCAGATTGCCCGCTTCGGCCAGTTCCTGGGCGCGGAGGAGCACCTTCTTATATTCATCTTTCTTGCGAATCACGTGATCCGACGGAGACACGAGAACTACCGTTTCCGGGTTCATGGTCAGGCAAGCAAGAGCAATAGCCGGGGCGGTGTTACGGCCCACGGGTTCCAAAAGGAACTTGCTACCAATCATGCCTTCCGTTTCAAGCTGATCCTTAGCCAAAAAGAACTGGTCGGCATTCGAAACAATGAACTGCGATTCGCAAACAGCGGAGTTCGTGACCACGGTCTTGCGGAACAGGGACTGTCCATCAAAGAGTGGCGCGAACTGCTTAGGCATCAGGGAACGGCTCACGGGCCAAAGGCGCGTGCCCGAACCACCACAAAGAATCAGGTTAATCATTATATCCCATCCTTAAGATTACTAGAACAGCGACTTAGAACTCGTTGTATTCGTATTAGCGTTCGTGTTATTGTTCGCGTTGTTATTCACGTTATTGTTCGAGCTGCTAGTACTCTTCTTCGGAGTATAATCATCCTTCACGACATGAACTTCATGCGCTGCCAAGGCACCATAGTAAACCATGTTGACAGACGGGAAGATCAAGCTGACAAGACGGTTCCAAGTAGCGAGATCAGAAGCGTCGACATAGACCACGTCGCGAGCATTCAACTCGAAGCGGTCAGCCATTGCCAAGGCCATTGCGTTCTTTGCATTCAGCTGGAACACATCGATCTGCTTTTCAGAGGTATTGCGGATAACATAAATACCACGAGCCGTTGCGTTCAAAGCCTGCAGACCACCTGCGGTAGCCAAAGCTTCGGCCAAGGTCAACTTGCCATTGTAAATGTTGACGATACCAGGTCTGCCGACTTCACCCATCACGTAAGCCTTCTGGTCTTTCTGAGTTTCGGAAAGAGCCGGAACCAAAATCTGGTCACTGGGCTTGATGATGATACGTTCCAACGGCAAGTTCGCATTAAACGCATCGAGGTAATTGATATTGTAAACCTTGTCGCCACGACGGAGCTGCATCAAGGACGGATCTGCCTTTTCCGAAAAACCGCCTGCATAAGCAATAGCGTCGGGAAGAGTCATCGGGTTTTCATTGAAAGAAATAAAGCCCGGGCGTTCCACGGCACCTGCCACAAACGCCTTACGGCTATTGTAACCGGTCACGCGGACATCCACCTGCGGATCGTTCAAGATCTTGTCGGACAGGCGCTTCGTGATTTCGGCGCGGAGTTCCTGAGCGGTAAGGCCAGCAGCCTGGAGTTCACCGGCATACGGGTAGAAAAGCTTACCGTCGGTAGTCACCTTCTGACCAGCCGGCTGATACTGACCCATCGGAGAAGTCAGTTCCGGGTGTTCCCACACCACGACCTGAACCATGTCCAGAGGTCCAATACGGTATTCCAGTTCAGGCAAGGAATCCACCATGAGATCCTTCAAATCGCCAAATTCTTCAGACTGACCATCGGCGTTGGCAGTAACTTTACCAAAATCACCAGAGCCAATGTCATGAATATGAACCATCATGCCATTGTATTCGGCGGAGTCACCCGGTACAGTCATCTGCATCTGCGGTCCAAGTGCGCATCCGCTCAAGAGAGCAGCGGCAATAAGACCAAGACCCAAACTCATTTTCTTCATAAATTAACCCTTTTGGCCAGCTTATGCCTGGCCTTCGCTTTGTTTGATTTTTTCTACCCAGTACGGGGTCAGTTTAGAGATAAAATTCCATGCAAGCACGAATGCGTTTTCAGGACGGCGGTATGGGTCAGGGACATCCACACGCTGCGGTTCGCCGTAACGGAAAACTTTGCCTTCGAGCCACGGATACCGGTGCAAAAGATCCATCTTGTGACCGTTTTCCATCACCAAAATGAGATCTGCCCACTTAAGAATGTCCAGATTAATCTGACGAGCACGGTGAGCACTCATGTCAATGCCATGTTCAAGGGCAATCTTTTGGCTGAGTTCATGCGCCGGGTGATCCACCAAGGCGCCAAGTCCAGCACTCATCACTTCAAAATCAGGCCCCAAAGCCTTCTTAAGGCAATATTCGCCCGTGGGGCTACGGCAGATATTACCAGTGCATACAACAAGAATATGTTTCATCACCTAAAAATTAAAAAAATATTACAAGCTAGACAAGAATAAAATAAAAAGAGCCGTCCAAAAGGAGGCTCTTTTTTAGCACAAAATGTTACCGGCTGTAAACTTACAGTTCGAACGCAAAACCCAAATCCTTGAGCGCCGGATTCTTGGTATCCTTTTCGGAAAGCAGCGGTTCAAAACCGTTACCCACCGGCCATTCAATACCGATTTCGGGGTCATTCCACATCAGGCCGCCTTCGTCCTTCGGGTCATAGAGGCGGGTGCACTTGTACACAAAAGTCGCCGTTTCGCTGAGCACCACGAAACCGTGGGCAAAACCTTCGGGAATATAGAACTGTTTCTTGTTTTCGGCGGAAAGCGTAACGCCTTCCCACTTACCGAACGTGGGGCTACCCTTGCGCAGGTCTACAGCCACGTCAAAAACTTCGCCTTCGATTACACGCACAAGCTTACCCTGCGGATTCTTCTTTTGGAAATGCAGACCGCGGAGCACGCCCTTCTTGCTTCTGGATTCGTTATCTTGTACGAAAACCATATTCAAACCGGCGGCATCGAATTCCGCCTTGTTGTAGGTTTCCATAAAATAGCCGCGATGGTCGCCAAAGACCGTCGGTTCAACGATTGTCACCCCCTCAATAGAGGTCTTGATGAAATTGAATTTACCCATTATCTATTTCCGTACATTTTTTCGTAATACTTTTCGTAGTCGCCGCTGGTGATGTTGTCCAGCCATTCCTGGTTGTCCAAGTACCAGCGCACCGTCTTTTCGATACCTTCTTCGAACTGCAAGCTCGGTTCCCAGCCGAGTTCCTTCTGGAGCTTGGTGGAATCGATGGCGTAGCGAGCGTCGTGTCCCAGGCGGTCCGTCACATAAGTGATGAGGTTCATGTCTTCGCCTTCGGCGCGGCCGAGGAGCTTGTCGACGGTCTTGATGACGACCTTGATGATGTCGATGTTCTTCCATTCGTTAAAGCCGCCGATGTTGTAGGTTTCGGCGATTTTGCCGTTATGGAAAATCACGTCGATAGCGCGGGCATGGTCTTCCACAAAGAGCCAGTCGCGTACGTTTTCGCCCTTGCCGTAAACCGGGAGCGGCTTTTTGTGGCGAATGTTATTGATGAACAGCGGAATCAACTTTTCGGGGAACTGGTAAGGTCCGTAGTTGTTGCTGCAATTCGTCACAATCGTCGGCATGCCGTAGGTATCGTGGAACGCGCGAACGAAGTGGTCGGAACCTGCCTTACTTGCGGAATACGGAGAGTGCGGCGTATACTTGGTGGTTTCATAGAAGAAATCGTCGCCGTAGGCCAGGTGATGTTCGGAGCTAGATGCCGTCGTGGTGAACGGAGGCGTAATGCCTTCCGGGTGATTCATCTTCAATGCACCGTAAACTTCGTCGGTAGAAATATGATAGAAGCGCTTGCCTTCGTACTTTTCGGGGAGAGATTCCCAATAAAGCTTCGCGGCCTGGAGCAGGGCCAAAGTTCCCATCACGTTCGTCTTTGCGAAGGTGAACGGATCCTTGATGGAACGGTCCACATGGCTTTCGGCGGCCAAGTGAATGATGCCGTCGACTTTTTCATCCTGCATGAGCTTGTAGAAAGCGTCAAAGTCGCAGATATCCATCTTCACGAACTTGTAGTTCGGCTTGTCTTCGATGTCCTTGAGGTTTGCAAGGTTACCCGCATAGGTCAGCTTATCCAAGTTGATAATCTTGTAGTCCGGATACTTGTTCACAAACAGGCGAACCACATGGCTACCAATGAAGCCTGCGCCGCCGGTGATAACGATGGATCTTTTCATTTTTTTCTCCAATTACGGGGACAATATAGCAATAAAGGCTATTGATTTACCAAGTCAAGGGCCTCGCCCGCAAGTTCTACGCAGCGGTTGCAAGGAAGAATCTTGTTCGGACGGATTTCAGCACATTTGGTGAAGCCTTCCGAATCGCGACGGAATGTTTCTTCGATGGCCTCAGCCTTCTCGGGTACGAGCGTTTTAGCGGCATAAAGCGCTCCACACACACCACCGGGAGCAATTCCTCTACCGGCATTTTTGAACTTGTCGGCAATTTCAAGAGCTTCTGTTTCAGTCTTACCTGTTGCGCGAGCATAGCCATAGGCAACTGACATGGCGCAATTACCGCGATTTTCCGCATGGAACTTTTTTGATTCTTCAGCAATTGTCATTACTGTACTCTCCTTATAGTGGGAACACTTGCCAATAATTTCTGGGTATACTCATGTCGCGGATTTACAAGCACCTCGTCAGCGGCGCCGCGTTCCACCACATGTCCAAAATACATCACCAGCACGTCGTCGCTCAAGGCGCGAACCACCTGCATGTCGTGGCTGATAAATACGATCGAAAGTCCGAATTCATTGCGCAAGTCGTCGAGCAAGTGCAGAATCTGCGCCTGCACCGACACATCCAAAGCGCTCGTGACTTCGTCGCACAATAGGATCTTGGGCTTCACCATCAAGCTGCGGGCAATGCACAGGCGCTGCCGCTGGCCCCCCGAGAATTCGTGGGGAAACTTTTGGAGCGCCTCTTTCGGCAAGGACACGCGCTCCAAAAGTTCTTTCGCGCGAGCCTCGGCCTCTTGAACATTCACCCCGCGCGAAAGCAGCGGCGCCGTTAAAATTTCGGCGATAGTCTGTCGCGGGTTCAAGCTGCTGAACGGATCCTGAAAAATCATCTGTACCAAGTCAGATACCCGAGTACATTTACCCTTCGAATCCTTATCTTGAATCCGTCCGTTTACAACTCTTTTTCCAAAAAGCTTGAATTCGCCGCTATCCATCGGAACAAGTCCCACCAGCGACTTTACCAGCGTCGACTTTCCGCAGCCGGATTCTCCCACAATCGAGAGTATTTTTCCGGGTTCAAGCGTAAAGGATACATCCTCGACAGCCGTAAAGTAGTTTTGGACCTTGCCCAAAACTCCACCACGGATCGGGAACTTTACCGTAAGTCCCGAAACCTCCATCGCAGGTACGGATTCCTGGACCATCCTTATGCCCCGGCTTCCGTTTCGCCATCGAGGCCCGAAAGAGCTTCTTGCACATTTTTCTCGGTCGCAAGCAAAATCTGGCGACATTTGCGCAAAAGTTCGGTCGCTTCCTGTACCGCACCGGCCAATTCGTCAATTTCCATCTCGGAATTGTCTATTCTCTCCAAGATGCTCTCTAGGCGCTCCATTGCGGTTTTATATTCAAAATTTTCGGTACTCATATTCACGAATATAGTTATCTTTATCAAGGTGAGTTTGTTGAGTAAGAACAATCGATGCGTTTTGAACATTTGCCTTGCGCTCGTTGCGGGGGGACTATTTTCGGCATGTCTCCATATTCCCGACGCGCCCTCCGACAGTTCAAAAATCACCTCTGTCGATGTTTCAGTAAAGCAGTTTGGAGAACTAAAGGAATCTCCCCTTAAAATCAACTCCGACGACGATGCCGAACTGATTGCCGAAGTCACCCCGAGCAAATTCAAGAACGACATCAAGTATTACTGGTATAAAGGGGACGAAACCCTCGGAAAAGGCTCGGTCTACACCATCACCACCGACTACATGGCCTCTTCCAAAAAAATCGAAAAGCACATTCCCGACAAACTGGTTATCGAAGACAACGAAGGCAACCGCCTAAAGACTACATTCCAGATTGTCATTAACGTGCCCCCGAAGCTTTCAACCGAGACTAAGCCCGAAGACGGAGAAATCCTGTACGGCGACAGCCACACACCGATTCTATTTTCGTGGCATTCCTCCGACCGCGACGAAAGCGGGCAATTATTCCACACACTCGAAATTGATGGAATATCCTACAATGTAGGCGACTTACAGCAGGTCCAGCAATCCGGCTTTACCATGGGCAAGCACACCTACCGTATTTTGGTGGAAGACTCCCTGGGAGACAAGGATTCTATTCCCGAAAAAGAATTTTTCGTCATCGACTCCTTGGAGGGACTATGATTTTTCGTATTTCGAAATCGGTTATCCTCTTAGGGCTTATTGTTTGCGCATTTCTCGCATGCACCAATTCCGACGACTACCTGTTCAATGAGCAGGATCTCCAGGAAATCGAAGTTTCGGCAGTCATCACCAATTCCTTCGAAAACGATGCCGAAAAGAAAAAGACCGACACCATCCAGCCGGGCGATTCTCTCATTTTCTTGACCACGGTAAAACCGTCGAAATCCATCCGGAACAGGCAATATTACTGGACCATGGACGGTTCCAATTTTGCAAGCGAATACAGTTTCAAGAAAAACATCAACGACCCCGGCATCCATAAAATCGCATTCGTCTTTATCGATTTCTTTGGCGATACCCTGAGCGATACGATCACCATAACCGTAGCCTCATCTCCTATTATAGACACCGAAAAATTTATCCCGGCCAATAAAACGCAAAACATCGATCCCGACAGCACCATTCATTTCGCCTGGAATTCTTACGATCCCGATTCGCTATGGGAAACATTCTTCCGCTTCGTCCTGCAGAATAGCGAGCAAGACACCCTTATCGACACTCTACTCCATCAGGCAAATTTCTCGAGTCATAAAAAGCTTTCGCCCCTACAAAAATACACCTGGACCGTTACGGCCTACAACGAATTCAATCAAGAATCAAAGGAATCTCTTTCGGCCTCCTTTTTCACCGAAGGCCGCGACGGAGAAAACGGGGTATCAGGCATTATCGGTTCCAACTCCAATCTCGACAAACAGGATTTCAAGCTCATCCTTCTCGATTCGATTCAAACCCCACTCGACACGTTGCACCTGGCGCGCAACGACCATTTCAACATTAATCCGCTCGCTAAAGGCAAATACAGCCTGATTGCCTCGGTAGAGGATGCAACCGACTTTAGGCCCGACACAATTCAATTCCATTTAGGCGCAAACCAGATTCTTGAACTCGACTCGATTGTTCTCCGTGACATTACCCCTCCCAGAATCCAAACCCTTACGGGGTCGGACACCCTTGACTTGTCGGACACATTGCGCTTTATCGTATACGACCTGGGCGGACCAATTCCCGAATCCAAGATAAGCGTCTACTACGAAAACCAGTACCTGGAAAACGTGACCTTGTCCAAAGACACCTTGTACATTCCGTTTATCAAGGAAGCCTCGGCACAAAACTGGACATGCAAATTTATTTTGATTAACATCACCGATGCAAGCAACAATAAGCTCAAGCAATCGTTCTACCTCCGCCCCAACACAACACTTTCGGAGGTATTCGGTGAATAAGCTTTTATCCATTTCGCTTTGCGCCTTGGCATTTGCACTGTTGGCCTGTGGTGACGACTACCTGATTGACAAGGATTCGCCCAAGCTCAAGCAATATGTTTATTCTGCTCCCGACGGATTCAACGGCGATGTTGCCACCTACTATGATCCGGTTACCGACCTTTATGTCGAGCAGGGTCAAACCATCAAGTTCTTTGCAGGCTATTCCGCAGGCGCCCACATTTATACCGACGAAACCCTGCAAGCGTATTACAACGGGCTCCTCTGGAAAATAGGTGAAAGTTCCTACAACCTGAATTCCTTCCGCTACACATTCCTCACTCCGGGAGAATTTGACGGTTCGCTCGAAACGACCGACTTTTACGGCGATACCTTACACACGGATTTCAAGATCTACGTGAACACGCCCAACAGCATCACCCTTGAGTCTCCGAAAAACGGCTACAACCAGGCTAGCCCCGACGATGACCAGGAACTGACACTCGAATGGTCCGTTTCCGGAATCGACCCGTGGGAAAAGGCCCGTTGCCAAATTTACATGTCTTACGACCCCGATTCCGTTTGGCTGTCCCCGCTCGGAAGCGCCGACTGCAACGCTCCGGCAACGCTCAAAGGTTCGCTGATCCAGACATACGATTCCATTGCGCAGCAGGCCATCAGCGCTTTCGACAGTTCGTTCACCCTGTACTGGGGCGCCAAACTGTTCGTCAAAAATGAAAGCGACCGCGAATACCGCGACTCCACCGAAATATTCCATTTTTCAACCAGGATTCTCGACTCGACTTCGACACTTAAAATCCCCCTTGTGTATAACCGCTACAGGAACCACACCCTCTTGCAGACCAAGGTCTACTTGATTGCAAGCAACGGTGACACCCTGCAGACCCTCACAAACGAACTTCCGTCCAACACGCTTGTCACCAAAGTGGAACCGCAAAAGGGTTTAAAAATCTTTTTAGAAGAATCTTACCTCAAGGAATACGCAAGCGAAAGCCTCACGGTAGACATCCCCGCCTACACCGTATTCACCACGGACACCGTCGTTTTCAAGGATCAAATTCCTCCGCAAATCGCCCCTGTCAACACACAGGTGCTGTACTCCGATTCTCTCGCATTCTACATCTACGATGACGGCTCTGGAATCAACGCGTCCATGCTCCAAGTCATCATGGACTTCGATACTCTAAAATTCAATTACCAGTCACCTACGCTCAAATTTTACAGGTCCTGCATCAGCACCTGCAAGCTTTCTATAATCGGCGAAGACAACTCCCGCAACAGCTTGCCGAATGTCTATTGGGTCATAGAAAATGTTCCCGGGTACAGGTTTATTACCGGACCGTTCTCAAACGAGGGATACTAATGCTGCGCCTTGTAACGACATTTCTCCTTTGTGCGATAACGGTTGCATTTGCAGGCTCCAAAGTCCTGCATGTGTCCACGATCCCTAACAACGCCGATATCTACATCGACGAAATCCGCCCGAATCACGCCAAGAACCCGGCGTATGTTTCACCGGCATTTATTGAGGCTGCAGACGACTCGCTTGCAAGCGAAATTCTGATTTCGCTGTTTACGCCCGGTTTCATGGACACGACCCTTAGGGTAAGACTTTCCCCTAAGGACACTTCGTTCATCATCATCTCTCAACAACCCATTCTCGACAATGAATTCCTCGAGCGACAGGAAGCCGAACTTTCCAAGCGCAAACGCGCCAATTTTGGAAAGGGACTTATGAAGATTTCGCTCATTCCGTTTGCGGCAAGCCTTATATCGGGGGCAATCGCCTACTACGAAATCGAGCAAGCCAAGGACTGCAAAAAAACGCTCCAGAATTCAGCCATTGTGACCGACCGCTATCAAAACACGCGCGACGATTTTGAAGATTACCGGGACAACGCCAAACTGGCCAAGAAATTCACCTACGCAAGCCTCATCACAGGCGCCGCGCTATTATCAATCGGGTTCATCTTATCATTCTAGGGCTTTATGAAAAAACTTGTACTGACATTGGCAATCTTTTGGGTGAGTGCGATTTGGGCAGACGAAGGTATTCCAAGCCTCGTTGAACTGGTAACCGGCACCAAGCAATCAGCCCGTTTTCTCGGCATCCAGAACGATACCGTAAGCCTCGGCGGAACGATCCAAGGCAAGTTCACGGTCATCCGCATTCCCAAGAACCGTTTCAAGAGCATCGTCGATGAACAAGGCAACGACCTCTTGAACGGAGCAAGCTCCCCCGTCGCAGCAACGGATTCCCTTGCAGCGGATTCTTCAGTCGTAGATTCTTCCGTGGTGGATTCCACTCAATCCGATTCCCTTACGGAACCGCAGGTCCCAACGATTCTAGATTCCGTCGAAGGCAAGCACGTCTTTGTCTCGTTCGAGCACCGCAATTCGGAATCCTCCTTGGCAGAACAACTTGAAAACCTGATTATCCGTATGCTCAAGGAATCCGGAACGCCGGTCCTGTTCGCTGAACGGGAAAAATTCAGCACCTGTACCGATGCCGCCTGCATCAAGGATTCCCTAAAAGCACACCATGCCGTTTCGGCATACATTGGCCGCATTACCTCGGCTAGGACTCCCGATTCCGTTTCGGTGCAGATGTCGCGCTACACCCTCGAAGATTCCACCAATGCCAAGACCAACACTGCACAAATTAATTTATCTGCACTACACGCCTTGACCGACGCCCTTTCCAAAGACAAGCTCCACAAATTTGTACTCCGCATCCAAGGCGAAAAAGTTCCAGCCGATATTTCTAACAGCAACGGCAAAAGCTATGTGCGCGTAGAAACCAACCCCGAAGGCGCAAACATCGTCACCAAAGACAACAACGATATTTGCAAGAGCCCCTGCACATTTGCGATTATCGATTCCGCGAAGACCGAAGTTTTCGCCTACTGGGGCGTAGACCGCCAGTTGTGGGGCGCAAAGACATCGATCAAGCCGATTCCCGGCGACACCGCAAAAATTTCTCTAAAGCTCAAGCGCGTAAAGCCTGAACTTATGATCCATTCCAAGCCCGAAGGAGCCTACATCTTCGGCGGTTCAGCAAAGCTTACCAAAGATTCAAAACCACTTGGCAAGGCGCCCCAGAAATTCCAGGTTTATGATCCGGGACTTTCGACCGTACAACTCCGCATGGCAGGTTTCCGCGACACCATGATGACCGTGTTCGCCTCGCCCACCGAAATCACCGATGTCAACATCGAACTGACTCCCATTACAGACAAGCAAGAACTGCTTGACCAGCAAGAATGGCTTCGCGAACGCAAGAAGAACTTTATCGGGCACACCCTGATGGGCTCGTCGATTGCGCCGATTCTCCTAGGAGCACTATTCGTTTACCTCGCCAACCAGGACTACGACGACGCCGACAAGATCAAGCTCAGCCTAGACCGTCCCGCCGCCGGAGGCGACAACTACCAGTCCAAGGCGTCTAAAAACAAGGATTACGTGGACAGCGGCGACAAAAAGATGATTATCGGAGGCTCGTTACTAGGCGTCGGAGCCCTGTTACTGGGCGTCGGATTCGTTTTAACCTTCTAAAATGGCCAAAAAGTATTAAAAAAAGCTTAATATTTATTTTTTTTATCACTCAACCCCAAAGTAAAATTTAAATTTAGACTGATGCGTAAACTGTTACTTGCACTGACTTTATTAGCAACGGCTTCTCAAGCCGCCGATTTTGAACGAATCAACTGGCGTACCCAGCTGTATTTGCAGGGTGAACCGGCTTTTCTGAAATTTAAAGCCGATAAGGATAAAACCCTGCTCGACGACGGTATCGACACCAAGCTTCTCACGATTCCGGCCTCGGTCGGTTTCCTGTGGTCGCCCCTGATTACCCCGTTCTGGAAAGCGGACATCCCGTTCACCCTTTGGCTCGGTGCCGAAGTCAACTCCTTCCAGATAGGAACGATTGAGGATTCTCCCAAATACACGATTTACGATAAGGAAACCAATAAGGATCGTAAGGGCGAACAGAACGACCGCGAACTCTGGTTCCTCGGTTACGCTCCGTCCGCTCTCGCCGGTTTCACCTTTAACATCGGTGGCGACTTTGACCTGCGCGTGCTCGGTGGTTTCGGTTTCCAGTTCTTCACGTTCTACGATGACTACGCCGGCAACACCAAGTCCCATACCGAAATGCTCAAGACGGGCTTTGTGTCTAGCGCCTTGGAATACCGCATTGGCGAACTGTTCCAGGATGTCGACTTCAAGATCGGCATCAACGTGCGTAAGGAATTCCTGCCGTACGAAAATGTCAAGGCTCGCAGCAAGGATAACAGCCCGAGCCCCTCGCCGTACTCCGACCTCAAGTTCGACAAGATCGAATACAAGTGGCCCGTACGCGTCGGCTTAGAAATCTCGCTTGACTTCGGCCGCGAAAGCCGCCGTGACCGCCGCATGCGCTACAACCTGCATGACCGCGACGACGTGCTCCGCAAGTACAGCGAAGTCAAGGATACGCTCAGCGACTGGGACTGCATGGCCATTGAACGCGACTACCGCTTCTACCTCGACGAAAACGGAGAGCTCCCCGATATGACCGAAGCTTACACCCGTACGCAGTTCGCCGACGTTCTTGAAAGCTTCCTCGCCTTCTGCCATCCGGCAGACCTCGCAACCAAGGAAAAGCTTTACGCAACGCTCGATAGCGGTAAGATCCAGCTTAAGGAATACCAGAGCGCCCAGGAAGATTCTCGTTTCGACCAGGTCATGGCATCCAACGATCCTGAAATGCTCGAAATGTTCATCCTGTACTACCCCGACTCTCCGCGTAGACCCGAAGTCGAAGCCAAGCTCCGTTCTCTCGGTGAATACGACAAGTTCCGCGCCATTCAGGCCCAGAACACCTTCAAGGCATACCTCACCTACTTGAACGACAATCCGAACGGCGCATTCCGCGACGAAGCCGAAGCAGGTATCTTTGAACTGGTGAAGAGCGGCAACCGCCTCAAGGACTACGAAATCTACCTGAAGCGTTTCCCGAACGGTAAGTACGTCGAAGAAGCCAAGGCTGCATTGCAGCAGGGCAAGAACGGCGGAGCTCCGGCATCCGAAGAACAGTCTATCATTGAATACCAGACTGGCGAAAGCTACAGCGAACCGGAACAGCCGGCTGAAGAAGTTGCAGAAGAACCGGCCGAAGAAGAACAGCAGCCCGCAGTAAACAACAGCGCCGCTAGCAAGAAGGCTGCAGCAAAGCGCGAAGCCGCCAAGAAGGCAAGACAGAAGCAGCTCGAAGCCAAGAAGGCCCGCGCCGCCAAGAAGAAAAAGAAATAATCTTCGACAACACCTTTAATTAGACCTGGCTCCAACGCCAGGTCTTTTTTATTGGTTCCGCGACCTCATAAATTCTATATTTGCCCCTATGAATAAAAAACTCTTGCTTCTCGCTGCCGTTACTTTGTTTGCAACTACGGCATTTGCCGCCCCTGACGCCGCAGACACAGTCGCACAGGCCGCAGCATCTACCTCTAAGCCTGGAATCTACACGCAGATTATCGACTGGTACAACGCCCACTTGAACTACTGGTCCATCGCACTCTTGATGGCAATCGAAAGTTCGTTCATCCCCTTCCCGTCGGAACTGGTGGTTCCGCCAGCAGCCTACAAGGCTCTGCAGCCGGGTTCCGGCTTGAATATCGCCCTGATTGTCGTCGCTGCCAGCATGGGCGCCCTCGTAGGGGCCTACATCAACTACTTCTTGGCCAAGTTCCTCGGCCGCCCGATCATCTACAAGTTTGCCGACAGCCGCCTCGGTCACTTCTTGCTGCTCGACACGCAGAAGCTCGAGAAAGCCGAAAACTACTTCCGCGAACACGGCGCTATTTCAACCTTCGTAGGCCGTTTGATTACCGTGATCCGCCAGTTGATTTCGATTCCGGCAGGCATCGCCAACATGAAGCTGTTGCCCTTTACGCTTTACACGTTCCTCGGCGCGACCATTTGGAACTGCGTTCTTGCAGGTCTCGGCTACCTCGCCCATGGCCAGAAGGATATCATCGAGAAATACAATTCCGAACTTGCTATTGCACTCCTCGCCTTTGGCGCCCTGTTTATCGGCTATATGGTCTGGAATGCCGTGAAGAAGAAGTAAGAGGAAGTAGGAAGTAGACAGTAGGCAGTAAAAGGTTTGGGGTTTGGGCTATGAGCTATGGGGTTCGCAGACAGTAGACTGAGAGCTGTTAGCTGAGGCTGAACTCTAATAAGAATGAATAAGAGGCGTCCTTTTAGGATGTCTCTTTTTTCATAAGCATAATGCGTGGGCACAAAAAAAGCTCCCCGAAGGGAGCTTTTGATCTTTAATAATCAACGAGCTATTACTGGAGATAGCAAGTAACAGTTTCTGCACCCGTAAAGGTCACACAGATATTGTCAATGCTAATAGGACCATTGCTCAACGGAGCAATTTCACCACCAGCATTAGAGAATCCCCAAGATTCACCAGGCTTAGTGTAGGTCTTTGTTCCGTAGGTCATCGTAAACGATACCGGAGAAGATGTTGCGCTCATATCGCACAAGACCTTAATCGTCGGGTTGTAACCAGAGTTATTCCATTTACCACGAATACTCATGCATCCTTCGCTCTTCACATTCAAGCTCTGATCGGCCTTGCTCGGGATCTGTATAGCATCTTCCAACGTGAACAGATAGTCCGGCAAGCTGGAGTCCGTTGCCTTGACAGCCGGGCAGCTCTTCACTTCCTGAACCGTATTGTCATCGTTTGCAACGAAGAGCGTCGGAGTATGTTCGTCACCCTTCTTCGCAAAAGTATACGGATAGGCTGCGCCGTCGGCACCGAGATCCGTGCCATCCCACGTGTAACTGGTAATGTTGCCCTGTGAAGTACAAGAAGCGGTCCAAGTAGCAATACCCTGGTCATCCGTAATATCGCCACCCGTAACATCGCAAGTACAATTAATCGGGAAGCCATTCACCTGCAGAGGTTCGCAATTAATTTGATAAGCAGCACCTTCGTAGGTCACTGTAACAGATGCCGTGGTCGCACCGGAATTGTTGTAAGTAATCTTACCGCTCATCATGCTCGTCTGAGTGCCATCATCAATTGCATCGTCGGCAAAAGTCCATGCATAGGTTGCCTTGGCAAGCTTCATGACATCCATTGTCGCACCAGTGAACTGCATGTTGGGAGTGAACTGCCACTGAACCTTATCACCCTTACCAATGGGGTTTTTCGCAGGAGCACAAGTTCCGAAAGTACCACCATCAACAATCTGCAGGCTGCTAGAGGACAGCTCAATAGGAGCATCGATAATATTGGCAGAAGACTTCGGCTTGTCGACAATGTCGAAAGCACCTCTAGAAGAAGAGGACAACCCGGTGTTCGGGTTCGGGTTCTGCTGGCCCTGGTTCGGATCGTCGATCGGATCCGGATTATCAATTACCGGTTCTTCCGTGCCATCGAGATATGCCTGATACTGGGTATAGCAACCCATATCTTCCTTGCAGCTTTTCATCGCATCTTCTTTCAGATTTATCAATTCTTCAACTGTAGAATACTGCTTCGAGACAATATCGTCCATCATGGTCATTTCGTTGATGTTGCCTTCGCCGCAAGCCCAGAAGGCTGCGCCAGCGATAGACGCCAACGAAATTCCTGCAATAAGTTTACTATTCATAATAAAACCTCTTTAGCCGAAAAATACATTATTATAAACGAAAACGCTATAAGCGTGTTAAAAATCGTGCTTAAAAGCACATATTTTTTGCATACACGAAACTCAGAAACAATCGTTTATAAACTTTTGTTAACAAACAAGGAAGGTTATTCGTCTTCCACCGAAATCTTGCGCTGACCCGTAATAAACTGGTGTACGTAAGGGTTGCTGGTATTCTTGATTTCGTCAACCGTACCCACTTCGATAATACGGCCATTATACAGCATGGCAATACGGTCGGCCACCTTGAAGGCGCTCACCATGTCATGAGTCACCACCACCGAGGTCACGCCAAGCTTGCTCTGCATATCGAGAATCAAGTCGTTAATCACGTCACTGGTAATGGGATCCAAACCGGTAGTGGGTTCATCGTACAAAAGGATTTCAGGGTTCAAGGCGATGGCGCGGGCAAGGGCCACACGCTTACGCATACCGCCCGAAAGTTCAGACGGCATCTTGGTACGGAATTCCGGCACCAGGTTGATCATCTTGAGTTTTTCGGTCACCACGTCCTGAATTTCAGCTTCGCTCATTTCCGGATGATGTTCGCGCAAGGCAAACGCAATGTTTTCACCGGTGTCCATGGAGTCAAAAAGCGCACCCATCTGGAACAACATACCCATCTTGCGGCGAATCGTATGCGTGTCGAAGAACTTGGGCGTACTGATTGTCACGCCGTCCACCGTCACCTCGCCACCATCGGGCTGCAAGAGCCCAATCATGTGCTTTAGAATCACGGACTTTCCGCCACCGGACTTTCCGATAATCACCATGGTCTCACCACGGCGAATATCCAGGTTCACGTCGCAAAGAACGTCTTGCGGGCCAAAAGACTTCTTGAGTCCTTTGAGGCGAATGGCGATATCGTTCGGGTCTATTTTTACGTTGGGCATAGCGACACCTTAGAAGAATAGGATAGCATCCAGAACAAAGTCAGCAATCAAAATCATGAGGCAGCTCGAAACCACCACGCTCATGGTAGCAATTCCGACGCCGCGGGCACCTGCCTTGGCATTAATGCCATGGTAGTAACCCAGCAAGAAAATCAAGGTTCCAAAAACAAAAGACTTGAGCGTACCCGACCACAAATCCATCGGGTCGAACAGGTACTGCATTCCGGTCACATAAGTATAAGTGGTAATGTCAAGGCCGAGCACGCAAACGATCCAGCCACCGATAATGGCAAGCGCGTTCGAAATCACCGTAAGGCACGGCACCATGGTAAAGAAGGCAACAAAGCGCGGGAGTGCCAAGTAGCGATAAGTGTCAAGGCCAAGCACCGTGTAGGCGGCCAATTCTTCTTTTTCTTTCATGGAACCGAGTTCTGCCGCAATAGCAGAACCCACGCGGCCCGAAAGCACAATCGCCGTAAGCAAGGGGCCAAGCTCGATCAAAATCATTTTACAGGCGGCAGTTCCCACGAACTTGTCGGCCACCAGATTATGGAATTCGAATTCGGCCTGCACCGTGGCCACCATGCCCGTAAAGATAGAGGTCACGAACAACAGCGGCAAAGACGACACGCCAATTGAAATCATCTGCTTTACAATGAGCACCGGGTTCTTGTGAATAAAGCGCAACTGCTTGAGCGTATTCAACAAAATGCAGATAACTTCGCCAATAGCCGAGATACCGGTTACGATAACCTCGCCTATCCAATGAAATGGAGCAATCAGTATCTGCATCTAGAACTCCTTAGTAGCTCCCGAAATCAGTCGGTCCCATATCGCTTGCGTCGTCGTAAGCGTAGGCTTCGCCACCGCCATCGCCTTCGGGGGCGGCATCGTAGAAGGTCGTATATTCCGGAATGAAGGTCATGGGAATATCCTTGACCGAACCGTTACGGTGCTTTGCCACAATCAGTTCTGCGGTGTGCTTATCTTCTTCGCGGTGAGTCTGCACGAACTTACGTTCCACGAACCACACCATATCAGCGTCCTGTTCGATAGAACCCGATTCGCGCAAGTCAGAAAGCTGCGGGCGTTCGCGGCCTTTTTCTTCGACTTTACGGCTCAGCTGAGCAAGCGCGATGACCGGAATCTGCATTTCCTTTGCAAGAATCTTGAGGCCACGAGAAATTGCACCAATAGCCACGGCGCGGTTTTCTTCTTTACCCGTCTTCATGAGCTGCAGGTAGTCGATAATCAGCAAGTCGAGTTTGCCCTTGCGCTTGAGCTGGCGAGCCTTGCTCATGAGTTCCATAATGCCAAGGTCGGCGTTGTCGTCCACATAGAGCGGGGCCTTTTGAATCGGCGTCACGGCAGCAATCAGCTTTTTCTTTTCATCGCTGTTAAGGTAACCGTTACGGAGCTTGCTCTGGTCAATCTGAGCCTGAGAGCAAAGCAAACGCTGAGCCAACTGCACACCATCCATTTCCAAGCTGAAGAAAGCCACATTCTGCTGGAAATTAATCGCCGCATTTGCCGCAATCGTCAAAGCGAAAGAGGTCTTACCCACACCAGGACGTGCAGCGAGAATAATCAAGTCGGACTTTTGCAGACCGTTAGTCAGTTCGTCGAGTTCGGTAATACCCGTGCGAATGCCCGTGATGCCGTCCTTGCGGTTGTTCAGGCGTTCCAAAAGCGGCGTTACAAAATTCTGGATCGGCTTCAGGGAATCGCGAATCTGATCGTCAGCAATTGCGAAAATATCGCGTTCAGCATCTTGCAGAACTTCGTCGGGAACTGCCGCCGGATCCATCGCATTCTTGATAACTGCAGAAGAAGACTTGATCAACTTGCGGAGCGTAGCCTTCTTGCGCAGCAGTTCAATATGCCAGCTGGCGTTGGCCGAAGAGGCCACCGATTCCATGAGTTCGAACAGGTATTCGCGACCGCCCACAAGCGTAAGCTTGTTCATCGTCTCAAGTTCTGCAGCGAGAGTCACCAAGTCTATCGGCGTCACGTTGCGGTTGAGCGTACAGAGGGCAGTCCAAATCAGCTGGTGCTTTTCCAAGTAGAAAAAGCTTTCGTCCTTGATAATCATGATGGCTTCGCCCATCACGTCAGGATCGCGCAAAATACTTCCAAGCAGGCAACGTTCAGCATCCAGGTCCATCGGGACCTGGCGGCCTTCGTAAGAATTCTGTTGATTTTCAAAATCAGGCATCGTCGCCATCCATCATAATCTTAAGTTCTTTCAATTTACGCCAAAGAGTCGCACGACTAATGCCCAGGCGCTTGCAGACTTCGGTACGGTTGCCGTTACATACGCTCAAGGCGCGCAGAATATGCCTGCGTTCCATTTCTTCGAGCGACAAAAGTTCGCCGTCATCTTCGGTTTCGGCGGCAGGCTTCTTTTCTGTTTTCGCGCTATTTTCAAACGATATTCCCGGCAGTTCCACCGCTTCGGTTTCAATCACCTGGGGCGCTTCGCTATGATCGCCCTTGATATGCGGGATCGCCATCGTCTGTTCGCGGGCGCAGAGCTGCACTTCTTCGGGCAGGTCTTCCAAGCGAATCACGCCACCTTCGGCAAGCACGGTCGCGTGTTCGATAATGTTTTCAAGTTCGCGAATGTTGCCCGGATACGAATACTTGGTCAGCGCATACAAGGCCGCCGGTTCAAGATCCACAATGTCCTTGCCCTGTGCATCCTTGTTTTTCAAGATGAAATACTTGATCAGGTTCGGGAGCGCGGGTTTGCGTTCGCGGAGCGGCGGCAAAAGCAAGTGGAACGTATTCAGGCGGTAATACAAGTCTTCGCGGAAGCGGCCTTCTTGCATGGCCTCTTGCAAGTCACGGTTCGTAGCAGCCAAAACGCGCACATCCAGGTACTGCGGTTGGGTATCGCCCACACGCCTGATTTCGTGGCTCTGTAAAAAACGTAAAAGCTTGACCTGGGTCGCAGCAGAGAGTTCGCCGACTTCGTCCAAGAAGAGCGTTCCGCCGTTTGCGGATTCGAACAAGCCCTTCTTGTCGGCGGTAGAACCCGTATACGAGCCCTTCTTACTACCGAAGAGTTCGCTTTCGACCAGGTTCTCAGGAATGGCACCGCAGTTTACCGCCACGAAAGGTTCGGCGGCACGCTTGCTGTAGCGGTGAATCACGTTAGCGAGGAATTCCTTGCCCGAACCGGACTCGCCGGTAATGAGCACGGTACTGTTCGTAGGGGCAACCTTATAGACGGTCTTTAGAATCTTGCGCATTTCGGGGGTATTCCCCAAAAGGCCGTCCAGCACCTGGGATTCCATGAGCTGGTTATTGGACTTGTTCAGTTGCTGGGCTCGCACCTTTTGCGCCGTCGATTCGAGTTGCGAAATCGAAACGGGCTTCTTAAGGAAGGTGTTTGCTCCGCGGGTAATGGCAGAAGCGGCGCCCTGCCAGTTGCGGTCGTCGCACAGCACAAAGATTTCAATGCCCGGGTGACGCTCCTTCAAAAAGCTCACCATATCCATATTGTCTTGCATTAAGAAAGGAACTTCGATAAACGCGAGGTCTATCGAATTCTTCTTGACGATGGGCATTAGGTCACTCTCGCGGGTACAGGCAAACAAGGTTGTCCCTGCAACCGACCAAGAGTGCTGGATATCGCCGACAAATTTCTGATCCAAGTCCGCGATCAGGATATTCATCGCGACCTACTTACGAATGGCTCTTGATGATTTCTTCGACCTTCGCGCGAAGGGCTTGCAAGTCCACAGGCTTGTTGAAGGTTGCTGCAGCATCAAAGTGCTGGGCAGTCATCAGGTAGTCTTCGGCAGAGGTACGGCCACCACCGCTCACGGCGATCGTGCGATCGCTCATGTTCAAACGGCGCAGGTCCAAAATGACTTCGTAGCCATCAACATCCGGCATAATAATGTCGGTAATGATCACGTCATAGGTCTTATTCTGGTAAAGAGCCTTGGCTTCCTTACCGTTTTTTGCCGTTTCCACATTGTAGCCCTTGATTTCAAGAGCAGACTTGAGCATCAAATTAAACTGCTCGTCGTCATCAATAATCAGGATCGTAGGCACTAGCCCTCCTTCGTTTCAGTTTCCATTGGCCAATATAGATAAAATGTAGTTCCTTCACCCAATGTTGTCTGCACCGTAAAGTAGGCATTACCCTCTTTTAACAGCCTTAAAGCGCTGGAAAGACCCAGCCCTAAGCCTTCGCCAGGGGCCTTTGTCGTGAAAAATGGTGCAAAAATACGTTCAAGGGTGTTCGAATCCATGCCCGTACCCGTATCGGAAATTTCGAACTTGGCATAACTGCCAGCAGGTACCGGCGGTGCATAGGGAGTCACCAGCTGGGATTCGAGGACTTCAGGATAAAGTTTAAAGGTCAAAGAACCGCCGCCCGTTTCCTTCATGGCGAACAGGGCGTTGTTGGCGAGGTTACTAATGATGCGGTCAAGAGATGCCACAATGCCGCGGACCTTGAGGCTCTTGTCGAGTTCTTCGCTATGCACCTTCACGTTAGGCGGCAAGGTCAAAGAAATCTTGCGGACCACATCTTCGATAATCATGTAAGGCGAGAATACAATCGCAGGGGTTGCCGCGTTCGCATTGCCGCGAATCGCATTCAGAAGTTCGTTGAGCGAATCCTTGCCGCGCTGGGCAGCCTTCTTCGCTTCCGAAATAAACGTGTACACCTGCGACTGTTTGTCTTCGATCACTTCTTGCGCGATTTCGAGGAAGCCAAGCTGCGAGCCGAGAATGTTGTTGTAGTCGTGCGCGAACGCGCCGCAAATAGTCCCCAGTTCTTCGAGGCGAGAATGAATGAACTTCTGTTCGCGCAACATGTTCCGTTCGTATTCGAGCCTGCGCTGTTCGGTCATGTCAACCTTAAGACACAGCGTCTTGTACGGAGCCTTGGCCGCCTGCAAAATGGGGATGTACATGTTGTCAAAGGTTTGCACCAGTTCACCAAGACCCGTAAGGCGGTTCGCCTCGTCCTGCGAGATTTCGACACCGTCCTTATCTTCGAACGAGGTATACACCTTGACTTCACCCTTTTCGCGGGCTTCTTTTTCGTAAATCGAAATATCTTCGTTATTGTCGCGAGCGCCTTCGCGCGAACCACGCTTTTCAAGATCCAAGCGGTTCTGCTTCTGGTAAACGCCGAGTTCGCTCTTGTACCACACTCTAAACGGAAGCGCGTTAATCAGCGTGTTCAGCACATTTTCTTTTTCAAGCTTAATGGAGGCTTCCTTGTTCAAACGGTCCTGATAACGCACCAGGTCATGTGTATATTCCACGTACTGTTCGTTAAGCGTCTTAAGGTTCTGCTGGAGCAAGAGCGTCTTGGACTGGTCCATGAAAAATGCGACATTCACGATGGTCATTAGAGACTGGCGGCATTTAAAGAAGTAGATCTTCATCACATGCGTTTCGCCATTAATGTTCATGCGCACATCACTGTAAACCGATTCCCTAAAAAAGTCGAGGTTCGGCGGAAGCACGTTCTTAATCGACCTTCCGCACAAACTAACAGAAGTTTGTCCCAGGAGTTTTGCGGCTCCATGGTTCACCGCCTTGATTCGGCCTTCTTCATCATAATAAATGACACCGTCTTCAATCTTGGTAATCAGCTTTTGCAAAAGCCAGTAAGAGCCCAAGTCCCTAAACCTTGCCGAGGTGTAATACTGTCCACTCAAAAGAGCCAAGAACAGAGTCAAGAACTGGTGCCACACAAAGAACTGGAATCCACCATGCCATGCGCCAAAGTCCTTGATAACAGGTATTACAAAATCGAACAGAACAGCGACAATCCAACACAGAATAAAGCTACCCGCCATACTGGCGCCCGTATGCTGTACAGTCAGGTCTAACGAATGAATCGACCCGCGCAACAGCTGGTAAACAACAACCAGACAAGGCGGCAAAAAGAACAGCACATAGACGATTGTAAATGCCTTGAAAATCGGAATTTGTGCAAACGGGTGGGTTCCGAAGAAATCAAAACCCGAAATAGCCTCGGGACTAATGATGAATATGCAAGTGAGCGCGCAGATGACAACCATCCCGACCAAGCCCGACATCGATTTGATTACGGTGCGGCGACTGAACAGCACCAGTTCGGCCATGTCGTAAACGGCAACACCGACGCGAACCCAGCACATGGCCTGCAAGCCAAAAATAAGCTGGCGGCCAATGTACATATTCGACATGTCTGGGGCCATGGGCCCGCTGAAGAAGAGGATACCCAAAATGCTGCATGCGTTCCAAGCAATATTGGCAAGCACCATAATACGCAAGGGTTTCGGCAAGCGCCTTGCCGTCATCTTGCGTTCGAGTAGTACCGGAAAATAAAACGATATAATAAGGGCCATCACCGACAGTACCAAAAGGTACGGAGAATCGGAATAGAGGCACTCTACCATTTTATTTTACCCGCTTGACACCAAATGTGGATGTTTTCTCGTAAGAGTTCTTGCCGCTGAACTTGTCAGCATTTTCGGACCTTGCATTCGGGACGAATACAGTTTCCATCTGTAATTTATAAATATACGCGCCCGTGGCAACAGCCCTTCCCTTTTCCGACTGGATTCCGACCTGGGTATTGGCCCATTCTACATAGAACACGACCTTACCCGACGAAGAAAGATAGTCGGCAGAAGCCAGGCTGTACTTACCCGACAAACGGTTCACGAAGCTGCCCAAGTTCGAATACACCGGCATATCGTACTTGACGCGGAGGCTATCCCAAGCGGCAGCTTCGCCACCCAAGGAGCCACGCGGCACCGTCATTTCGATCTTCCAGATAGCACCCTGGATACTGGCCGAATCGATACCGGCGGCAATCACCTGACCGCGGCTAATCAAGTCAAGCTTGTGCGTTGTCGGGTTCATCACATACAGGCGCATGTTGTCTTGGAACGGAACCAGCGTGCGCACCATTCCACCCGATTTCGGCACATTGTCTTGCATAGTTACAGTAAACTTGATCTTCGGATCGCCGCCGCTCAAGATCGGAATCCACGGAGCATTGAGCGCAGGCATGTTTCCATGGCCGTCACGCAGGGCGCTGAATTCCTTGGGCTGCAGGCGCACAAAGTCGCCATCGCTTACCGCAAGCGGATTATCCTTGTCGTAAATAGCCGTCATGCTAAGCTTCGTCATCGCAATCGAAAGCGTCTGGACCGATTGTTTGAAAATAGCGGTATCGCGATCCGACTGCTTTTCGCGGTAATACACGAACGAGGAATCCACCACGACAATGGGTTCGCTCAAGTCCATGTTGAGCATGTCGAACTTGTCGGACCTGGACATATCAATCGTAGCAGACGTAATCACCGGGCCCACCAGGTCTTCGCCCAGCACGGAATTCATTTCGTAAGCGGCACCGGAACCCAGATGCTGAGCAATCAAGCCTGCGCCCGTCACATCGCGGCCCTTCAACGAGCCCTCGTAGGTACCACTCGTATTACCGTAACTGAACGGCTTAGGCAAATTGATATTCGAAGTCATACCGTCGGCTGCATAAGTCGGAACTGTACCGGCCACCCAGAGCGTTTCGGGGTTCGTGCGTCCAAAGACCAGCGAAATACTATCGGGGTAATGCTTCTGGTCAATCGCGCGTTCGTATTCAATGTAAATGTATTCCGCATAGCCATCTTCGTCCAAGTCCGCAATAGAGGCGTATGTCATGGGCACCGGCAACAGCTTCAAGGTAATCGGAAGCTTGGGCTGGCCGCATGTTGCAGAAACATCGTTACCGTTCTTGTCTTTAATGGCGCCACTAGAAAGCAGCTGGGCAAACATGCCTTCGGTCACAATCGAAGAACCATCAGCAGCAAAGGCGATTTCGAATTCCCACACATTCAAGGCGTCGTTATAGATCTGCGTGAACTTGACCGTAGGCGCATTGACCGGCGTAGCATTGTCTGTCGCATAAAGCTGTACCGGCCAAGCCGTACCCGGCGTTGAAATCGGTTCGCTAAACTGCAAATACACTCGATCGCTCGTCGCCGTATCCAAGCGTTCAAGCACGGCCACTGCCAACAGCACCGGAGCAACACCATCTTTATAGAAGTCCGTATGGCTTTCAACCCTTCCGTTCACATTCGAATTCAATGTAATGGAACCGTTCGGATTGGTATTAATCGCGGTATCCTTGATGTTCGCCTTGACCACCAGTTCCCTGCCACTCAAGCTAATGACATCGGTCGTGGTAATGGTATCGGCACCGTACACGAACGAGACCGACTTGAAGGACTGATTTTCTTGGTACTCGTTCGAAAGCGTAATCCTAATAGCATCGGGCACATTGTCGCAATCGGTGTCGACCATCTTGGCGACATCGATAATCGGCCAAGGAGGCGGTTCTTCGACAACAAGCTTTGCCGAGGCGGGTTCGTAACTGAACTGGGTCGAGGCGCCGGCGCTAGCAAAGAGCGTCGTTACGATAGGCTCGGTTGAACTAATATAGAAGATTGCCTCACCATTGATCAGCTGAATGCTCGTTACAGGAATCGTGGCATCGGCCGTATTCCAGAACTGCACATTACCCGCAGCGGTCGACAGCGAAATCGTCATGTTCACCGTATCCATAGGCATCGCCATGGAGTCCAGCAAGTTCACGCGAACGGCAACCCTCTTGGGATTTTCGGGATCGGTCGTCTGGTACACATTATAAGAAGACTTATCAAAAACCAAAATGCGCTTTTCGAGCGGAACCGTAATGGTATCGATTTCCACATTAGAACGCACCACGGCGCAGGCGCAGTCGTACTTGTTATCCTTCGTATACCCCGGCAAGCCAGCAACATGGTTATGCCAGCTCACCCATTCCATATAGTTGTTACCGTAGGCAAGGTTCGTATCTTTTTCGAACAAAATGGTATCCGTACGGGTACTAGGGTGGTAAGAGAAGTCCTGCTTAGAGGCGTTCATTTCAAGGTCATCCAGGAATCCTGTCGGAGACACAGTGCTACGGCCTTTGTATAGAGTATGGTAGTCATCTCTCTCTGCAGAATAATAGGGGCTCTGGAAAGGTTCTTCAAATTCAAGCGCAACCGTGCGGTGCACCTGCGGGCCGCTTTCACGAGTATCTTCGGGGCTATACCCAAAGATATGCTTGCCATGGTAATAAACCGGAATGTAAGGGTTTTCCACAAAGGCCGGGAGAGTATCCCCACTCGGGAATCTTTCAATCTGAGCGGTTTCAGAACCAATCATGTACGGGGCATTCTCCAAGTTAACCCCTTCGAACGGTTCCGGATCATTCGAATCCATGTGAGGTCTAAGGGACCAGCCGTCACCACTGAGGTCACCAAAAGTCAGCCCATACCACTTGACTTGGAAAATAATACGCCCGGAAACATAAAGTTTATCTTTAATGGTAATAGGCAAATAATACTGTCCGGTAGCATCGGCCGTTTGGGGACCAAATACAGCTAGGTCATGGCTCCAATCTTTCATATCTTTGCCTTTCCCTTCAAAGACATGACTTAAATTGTTCACAGGGGTCACCGCACCTGCTTTCGCCCCCATATAAAGGCGAAGTTCAAAATCCTCGAACACAAGCGTATCGTTATTGTCAATTTCAATAATAAACTCGCTACAATTCTGCCACCCCTTTGAGACATTACATTCATTCGTATCCTGATAGGCGCTAGGTTTAATCGTAATCACGAGATCTACATAAGAGGCCTCTTGTTCGGTCGTAAAGCTGTAACCCGAGCCGCCGTTATCGTCAGGCGGAGACATTCCCGAAGACACAGTAAAGTAATAAGTCGTTCCCGCGTCAAGGTTCGTGAGAGTCACCTCGTGGAACATCACGGCGCCATCTGTAGCAGATTGGGTTTCGTTCAATGCTGACATCGACTTTCCATAATTTACCACACCGTTAGAACGCACATCAGTCCACCAGTAGATCTTGGCGCTGCGATTATCCACCTGGCAAATAGTCACACCGCTAATTTTAGGCATCACATTCATCATGGTAAACTGATACCATTGACCATGATTATCATCGGTAGAAATATTTTGCTTGGTATCCATGCCCTCCAAGAAGAAGTAGTAGGTCTGCCCCATTTCCAAGCCTTCAAGAATCACGGAGCCACCCTTAGAAGCTTTAACCTGTTGCACAGATTTTGCCCCCGCTTTTTCGGGAGTCGTATTATAGAACACCGTCACAAGCGCAATTTCATCGGCATCCCAGCTGACAACAGCAGAAGTTTCCGTAATCGGCGTTCCCGCAACATTGCTAAACACGGGACCTTCATTATCCGGCGGCAAAACCTCGGCAAGACGCTGAACAGGTATCAAAAGCTGTGCCGAGAAGTCAATACAAGTTTCCGTTTTAGTATAATCTTGCCAGTAATCTTCCAAGGTCATATCGGGGAAATAGCCCCCCATCAAGGCTCCTCGCGGACACCTGTACTTGTAAGGTTTACCCCCCGCATCATAACCATCGGGGTTTGAAGTACGGTTATGCGGATGATTTTGGTTTTTGTCGCCCGCGCCCATCATGAAAGAAATGTCCCAAGGGTTCGCGCCCAAGGTATAATAAATATTTTCGAGAGCTAGGTTAAAATACGCCTGCTTTTCTTCACCTTCCGGAAGTACTTCCGAAAGCATAAAGACGGCGTTGGCGGCACCCATATTGTAGCGATTAAGGCCCCACGCTGTGGGATAAAGAATATCGTACGGAGGAACCGCATGAATCTTCCCCCATCGATTGTCCCATATGAGTTTATCACCCTTCGTACCGTCGGCAGTCGCACGTCGCAAGGAGTTTGTCGCTCGTTGTATAAGGGTATCACGTTCCAGTTCGCCCACATTGTATGTTAACGCCGTATCCTTATTAGCAAGAATTAGCTTAAGGAACGAGAACAACACATAGGTATGAACGTTTTCGTAGTCGGTCATCCAACCACCGGGATAAAAACCACTTATTACGCCCAAGAAACCACCCCTAAAAAATGCACCAGCATCGCCAGGTTCATTATTATTCTTATAATTTTCAGCATTGTCATGAATTTTTAAATTCTTGTACAAATCATACTGGTATATGGTATCCTTGGTCGCATACCACAAGGCGAGAGCTCCTGCAGCAAGGTCGTCATTCAGGTTAAATTCACTATCCCCCCCCTTATAAAGGTCTTGTGGAATATATGATGATTTATAACCAGTTCCAAGAGGAGAATGATATAATGCTACATTCTTGTAAATATCCTTGGCCGCTTCCAACAGAGAATCTGCATATATAGGATCGAAAGCCTTCCAAGCATGAGCAAAATAAGCCAATGTAGCAGCAAACGAACCCGCATACGAACCTACCGTATCACTGACATCGCGGTCCGGGCCGCCATGCTCATAAGCTTGAGCATCTTGCCTTTCCGGCTGATCCCAAAAATCATGATCTAATATACTGCCTACAGTATGCCACATGTCATGTCTTTCGATGAGTCCATCCGCTTTCGAAGCCTTATAAAGTTTGAAAATGTAGTCCGCACCGATTTTGGCTTCCCACAAAATATCCGGAACACCATCAACTATCGCGGTATCGTTATATGATTCTCCGTAACGGTCTTCAGCCTTATCTTTATACACAAGATATGTCGTTATCAAAGCATAAGCGACATAGCCAAGAGTTTCAGAGGGTTTAAAGTGGTCTCCGCAATCGTGCCAACCACCTGTCAAATCATGTCCAACGGCCGAACCATCCTTCAAATGGCAAGGGGCATGGAAATGGGACTTGGTATTTCCACAACGCTGGATACCAAAGAATTTCAACGCATTTTCTAGTATGGCGTTAAAAATATAAGGGTGAATATGGAACGTGGCAGATGTATCGTTCCCGACCACAATAAAGTATTCACCCGGCGTACTCGGATTAAGCCCCGAGAAATCAGCTCGATAAAGTTTTTCTGTCTCGGTACTATTTTCCCTTGTACCCATGTGATACATGGAATTAATGGAATTAAAAGCACCATCCACATACATATTGGGCTTAATGACATGTTCGTCAATCAAGCTTAAAGAACCGCTCCACGCTTCGGCGCCACTATTGGCATCAATCACCTTGAATTTGGTATCTGATGGGTCCGCCACATAAGCAAACTTAGGGTCTTGCGGTCTAAAGCCCACCTGGTTCACACGAATCGCTCGACGAGCATTGACGTTAATCGAGTCCAAGTAACGTCGATCGTGTACCTTGTCAGTACGGTCAATATCAGGGAGTCTACCTGCCATGGCAAAGTCCACGGCAAACAGGGCGAGCAGCGCCATGATTTTCAGTACTTTTTTCATAACCAACCTTTCCTAACCTCACTATTTATAAGACAAAAAGAATGCGCCCCCCATAGACACATTCTTCTTGCAGATTTATACCTCGTTAGCGTTTCTTTGCGCGTTTAAAGCCAAATGTCTTGGTGAAGGTATCGTTTTTCTTGATATCGTTCGTATCTTCACCGGCATCAGACTCCTTCGCAACATAAGCGCCAACAACCTTATAGTCGAACTTCGAAATGTACGGACCTGTTCCGATCTTCTTGCCCTTACTGCTTACCGGGTAGTCTTCAGGAGCAACCCATTCCAAATACAGCGTCAATTCGCTGGCAGGAGTAATGTAGGACCAGACATCCTTTGCCCTTATGGTATAGCTCGTACTATTGACGAAGGTACCCAGGTTGGTAAAGAAGTCCACATGGAACTTGATCGAGTAATCACGCTTCGGATCACCCAATGCAGTCTCATCGAATACACCCGGCAATGTGAAGTACATCTTGAATACAGGACCCGCATGCTGGTAGTTCTTGATAGGAGCACTATTGACCGGCTGTAGCGTGCTTCCGCCCGCTGCAATAATCCTGGTGCTTTCGTCCTTTTCGATAGCAGTCAAGCGGAACATTTCGGCGGGGTTCACCGGCAAGCCACCGTAGCTAAATTCTACCGGTTTGGAGGTAGTCACGCCTTCAACCACTTCGACCTTGACACGCACATTGCTGACCACGCCAGTCACAGGGACCCACGGGGTTTCGACACCGGCGAACAAGCCAGCCATATCCTTATAGTAGCTCATGGTAGCATCAGGCACCAAACGCACCGAGTCTGCAATCCAGAAGGCTTCGTTTGCGTCGTGACTGTAAGTGTACTTGAACGAGGTCGTTCCAGACGATGCAACCTTCAACTCCGGATTGGCGGTGGGGTTATAGTATACACCCTTATTGCCTTCGCGCATACGTTCCAACAGGAGCTGCTGTCCCGGGACAGAATCCAGAGGTTCAGACATATCCACCGTCAAGATATCCATCTGCAAGCCACTACGCAATTCGTAACCCATCCAGGTTGCTTTCACAATTACCGGCGGGCAACGGTCAAGCAATGTACCAGAAGGATCTCCGAACAGACTTTCGATAGGACCTTTACGCGGAATTACCGTACCGTTACCATTCTTCGGACCGTAAGTCACTTTCTTGTAAACGCCTTCGGGCACCTGAATGCGGATTGCTTCTCGTTCAGCCACCACATCTTCGTAACCAATGGTATCGATCTTGGGAATGAAGGTGGAATCCTGAGAAGATTCCTGGCGGGAGCACTTCTGCGTCACCGTAGAAGAAAGCGTATCGATGCTTGCAAGAGTACTATCCGCAATCACCGTAGAATCTTCGTCCAGGTACGTATAGGTGTAATTCTTCTTTGTAACGTAGGTCGTATCGTCCTTATATTCAACGCAGACCTTCTTTACAGCGCCCTTGATCCAGGTACCATTTGTGGAATCAAGACGGGTGACAGGCACCTGGGTCGTTTCGCCCTGAATGATTTCGCGAGTCCAACCGGCAGCAGGAACCACGAAGGCCTGGTACACGGCAGGGTTGCCCCAGTACACGTCAACCGTATCGGGAACATCCTTGTCGCGGAGCTTGCGGACAAATTCAATGTAGATTTCATCGGGCTGGCCATCGCCAGTTGCGTCAGAAATCGTAGCATACTGGATAGGCACCGGACGCACAGCTTCGATAATCTGAACCGGTGCGCAAGTTGCCAGGGAGTTGCCAATCATGTCGGCAATCTTGAAGTCGCCTGCAATTTCGGCCATAAAGCCGGGCTTGATAAACATGGCCTGGTCATTACCCTCGACCACATATTCCCAGCTCTTGCCGTCATCATCCGTAGTCGCAGAAACAACCTTGATGGTCGACTGAGCCACTTCGGAGCCGTTATCGTAAATTGCGAACGGCCACTGGGTCTTGAGGGACAAGAAGTTCACCGGTTCGGAGAAGGCCACCTTGATTGTATCCTGGGCACTTGCATGATTTTCGTTTTCAAGAATCGAAACGCTAATCAGCTTCGGCTTCACCTTATCGGTAATGGAAACCGTCGAAGAACTTGCAGTGCCGCGTTCACGCATGTACACCGTCACCGTACCAGTCGGGTTTGCGACACCAACAGAACTTTCCGGGAAGGTGAATGTAGCGCTAGCACCCATCACCGTTGCAGAAGGTTCAAGCTTAAAGGTATTGCCAGCGAAGTTGCCGTTCGCATCGACAGCCACAATCACGCTATCCAAGATAATATCCCTGCCGTCGAACAGGCTACCGCTAAATTCAATAGCCAAAGTCATATCGGCAACCGCGTCACCCGTAACAGTGCAAACATCGCTGATCAACGAGGCGGTCTGCGGAATCGGTTTGGTGGGATTAGAGAAGAACCATACGGAATCGCGGTCGTCTTCGTCTTCGATATCCACATACTTGACCATCACCGTATCGCCACCGTAGAACGGAACCTTCGGGAACGGTTTGTCTTCGGCAACAGCATTCAACCAGTCGCTGCTAAAGTAGCCGAGTTCAGCATCGGTGCGGTTAAGCGTTACAATCACCGAATCGTTCGGAGTGCGGGAGTTGAACAAGGCAACCGTCACCGAGGAATTGCCGCGGTTATCCTTGTCTCGCAACTGGATCTGGAACTTGAGAGAACCATCCGTCTTGGCGGGGCTTACCACGGAGCTGCCGTCTTCAGTCAACAGGAGCAACTTGCCCTGAGTACGGTCGCCCTTACTGAACTGCACATAGTAGGAACGGTTCACAAAAGCGCAGCCGCCGTTTTCCTGACATTCTTCACATTCGGGGTTCGGGCCCGCAAACACAGTCACATCGACCTTGTTGGTACCGATGGTCATCTTTACCGGAATATCTAGGTCGAACTTGCCGGTTTCGGAATTATAGACGGCAGCCTTCGAAAGCTGTTCCTTGGACAAGGCGACACCATTCACCCAAATGCTAGTCACGTAGCCGCTTTCTGAAATCTGGGCAACACCCCTCAAATGCATGGTGCTGGTAGAAGAGTCGATCTGAATGTAGGAGCCATTCGAGACATTGAACGGAGCTTCAAATCCGAGCGCAATGTCATAATGGGCACGTTTGGTCGCCATTTCCTGATAAGACGGGCTAAAGCCCACAATGAATTCGTCTTTACGGTAAACCGCCACATACGGGTTGACAGGAGCCGCTTCGAAGTCACCCTGGTCCTTGTCCCAGACAGGCATACCATCGTAATCGGCACCATCTTCATCACGCTTGTGCGCTCTCCAGGTCCAGTCGCCCGTTTCAGCACTCATTCGCTTATCTGCAGGCTGGTACAAAGGATCGCACTTTCCATTCTGGTAATAGCCCTTAGAGAACGCCAAGTCAAGACGCATTCTAGACGAAGACTTGATCATTGTCGAACCAAGAGGTACCGGAATGTACCAGTCATAAGTACCCGTGGCCGGATTATAAGTATCCGGAAGTTTGATAGGCGGTGCACCACGGAGCAAGTCGCGAATTTCGCGGTCCGTTTCGCAAGGTTTGTTGAAGCCAGCTTCATCGTAAGCCTGGCAAATTTCTTCATCAATCATGAGCGGGCAAGAACCCGGCTGGTTATTGACGCCTTCTTGAGGTTCCATCTGTTCAGGCTTTGCAGTCACATAGAAACGGAGTTCCAGACTATCGAACTGTCGATCTTCATTGTTGAAAAGATTGATGTTGATACGGTCCATTCCAGTAAGGCCCTGTTCATAATACTGATAGGTATTGACAGAGAAATCATAGTGTGTCACCGGGGTCGTAAACTTGAGCGGCATGCCCTTATCGTCTACACAGCGGCGGGTACCGTTGCTTTCTACGCAGTAGTAGTAAGTCGTCTTTTCCTTGAGGCCACCAATCTTTACATAATGGAAACTTGTCGGAATTCCGGACACATCCGCATTGATGTCACCCGTATTCCAGGCCATCTTGTCGTAGCTGGTAAGCGTGGTATCCCAGTAGATCTTAGATTCATACTGGCCGTTAGGCGTATACCACATAATTTCGGCCGTGTCCGAAGTCAGGTTACAAACCTTGACATTCTGGATATCGGCATCAGCCGGGGGGCTCACCAACGTGGTAAAGGTAAACGGAGTATTGGTGCTGTCCACAAGCCACTTGGTCGTATAAGCTTCGCTACGGACGTTAATCGCAATCACCTTGAAGTAGTAAGTGGTACCGTTCTGAAGTCCCGTCAGGTGAATTTCGTGGCTCACGCCATTCACCGTATCCTTGGCCGGAATATTGAACGGGCCGGTTTCGTTCGTGCTGTACAGGATCATTGCCGGGCCACGCACATCCTGCGAAATCTTCACGATGGCAGAATCGTAACCGACATAACGGATTTCCACATTCACCTGAGACGGAGCGCGGTTACGGTCTTCTTCGCGAACCGCCACGGCGCAAGAGGCTACGAACATTGCCGTAGCGTCAATACAGGTTTCCGAGATATGGTAGTTTGTCCAGCTAATCGTATCAGGATCCCAAGCATTTACGTCATTCGGGGTAATGCCACCGAACAGGGCGCCCGTAGGAGGATTGTACTTATAGCTAGAACCCGGCATATTTCTGCCTTCGGGGTTTGCAGCACGGTGGTGCGGGTGAGCATCGTTCTTGTCACCCACGCCCAGCAAGAAGGACACATCCCAGGGGTTCACACCGAGCATATAGTTCAACTGGTTGATACCGAGCTTTTTCATCTCTGCAGAATTCCAGTTTTGCACACCCTTCTGCGGAAGCTGAAGACCTTCCAGGTCCTTGGTCACATCCGAATAGGCAAGCACTTCAAAAATATTACCGGCCTGGTAACGGTTGTAAATCCAGGTCTGGTCCGTCTGCATGTTGTACCACAAGTCACCAAACGTAACAGGGGTCGGTCCGTTCAAGGTCGGAATCGTAATACTATTGGATCCGTTCGCGCTCAAGTAACTAATATTGGTACCCAAAAGCAAGGCAACGTTTTCTGCATAAGTCAAACGAGTCTTGTCATCAATACCGTACTTAAGACCTGTTTCGGTATCCTTCAAGAGCATCTTGTAAAAGCCGTACAGAGCGTAAGTATAGGCGTTCGCCCAGCTCGTATTCTTGCTAGACTCCAGGCCATCCAACCACCATGGAAGAATCCAATTGAAGCCTCTTGAGGAGAACCAATCTGGGTATCTTCGACGGCATCGTTCAAGTAATCCATCTTGCCCGTCTTTTCATAGGTGGCGTAATGGAGGGCAATAGCCGCAATAGCAAGGTCATCGTGAGATTCATTGTTTCCGTTGTAAGCCGAGCTAGACCAGCCATCGGCCTTCGTATTGTACACATAATTCTTTCCGCCATCATAGGTACCGGGACCAAGATTTTTTTCCTTGAGTTTCAGGTTCTTGGCAAAGTCGTACATCTTTTCGGCAACAATAAGACAGCTGTCAGCAAAAGCCTTGTCATAAGGGGCATAGTCTACGCTCAAAATGGCTAGACCGGCAGCAATCTGCCCCGAAATATTCGAGCCCAGTTCACTCAGACGGATATCACGTTCATGCGGACCGCCACGGCCCTTCAGCGTAGCGGGCAGTGCATCCTGGTTTTCGGGTCTACCCCACCAGCCGTGGTCGGCGCCAAAGTTACCCACCGAAACAGCCATGTTATCGATAACACCGTCGGCAAAGTTATAGGCACGCATAAAGAAGTCTGCCCCATGCTTGGCTTCGCGCAAAATGTCAGGAACACCGTCGGTATTCTGCGCTTCAGCTTGGTTATAGGCATAATGGTCTTCGTCACGGTCTGGGTTAGAGGCCGCCATCACGGCGAGCACCATAAAGGCATAAGCTTGGGTCTGGGATTCCTTCAAGTGGTCACCGCAGTCATACCAACCACCCTGCAAGGCTCCTTCCTTAGGCGTAAAACCAGTAACATCCATAGCAGTTTTACCATCAGACGCCATTCCGACAAACTTACCACCACCATCCTTAGTATGGCTCGGCTTATGGAACCAGGATTCCGAATTACCCGAACGGTTGATACCGTAGAACTTCAGGGTCGCATCACGGACCATGGAGTAAACTTTATCGCTAATGATAAACGTCGAAGAATACTGGTTCAATACCTTGATACGATAACGTGTATTGACCTCAAGGCCTGCGGCCTGAGCCAAGTAACCTATACAAACAGCACCTGAAGGGCCTACAGTCTTTGTAGCATAACGTCCCTGATCAGCAGTCGCGGCATCCGTACCCGCCTTAATGACCCAACTGGAAGCAGTCGTCTTACCAGAATTGGCAAATGTTCCTCCCTGGAACACGACATTTCCTTCCAAATCCACCACAGAATACGATTCACCGCAGGTTCCATCAGACACATAGTAGAATTGCTTTTCTGCATCGTCAGGCAAATAACCCGCCTGGTTCACACGGATACGACTAATACGAAGGTTCTGGGCATCGCGGAAAGCCTGGTTCAAAGAATCAGGAATATAGCCGTTGGGCTTAAAATCCTTAGGCACAGAGCCGACCGGAGGGACGGTATTATGTTTTTTGAGATTCGGGACATATTGGCTAAAGCTTTCTACGGTACCACCGTTATCAGTAGCAGCAGTATCCCATGTCATCGGCCATATTGGGCGAACAAGGTCATATGGAGTCGGTTGTTCCTGTTCAACCGCATACAACGAAACAGCAATACCCAATAAGTACCATAAAAAACGCGGCATAAAGCCTCCCTTAAGTTCATATACTGTTCCCTCAAAATAGATTTTTTTTCTTCATAAAAATATTCTTTTTTTATAAAGAATACTATTTCTACCTTTTTTTTATATATTTCGCATTATGAAAGCTTTTCGTAAAAAAACACAAACCCTTTCTTTAGGGTTACCTTTTGCTATGGCCTTAACAGCCATGGCCACATTTGCATTAAACGGATGCGGAAGCGATGATTCATCCAGTGCAAACAACGAAACTGGCTATGTGGTTAAATACAGCAGCGAAGCTTCTTCCGACATTCCAGAAACCTCCAGCGAATCGAAAGTTTCCGAAAACTCAAGTTCTAGCACAACGTCCGATACACCTAAGAGTTCTGCCAGCAAGATTCTGTTATCTTCTTCTGCAAAACAAGAAACTCAATCTTCTGAAGAACTTTTGAACGAACCCACTCAGAAGGTTTCTGGCACTTGTTACGCCAAGACTCCCATTATTGAAAAGGGCGGCGTTGCCACATGGGAATTCGCCCGTTCTTCGGGAGATATTTTTGACGGAATCATGGCGCCCTATGTTTGGACCTTTGCAGATATTGACAAGACCCTGCAAGGTAACGGCCTCAACTCCGTCAATCTCAAGTACGAAGACGCCGGAACCTATTACGCCAAGCTCTCTGTAGATGGTAACGAAATCACCTGCGACCCCCTGCAGGTTCAAGGTATTCCTATCAACATCAGTTCCTGCAAGCCGAACGCAGAAACCATCAAGGCGGGCGAAACCATTACCTGGACAGTCGAAGCCGAATCAGAGGCAAGTATCACCGGTTACGCTTGGACTTCCACTTTTGGCGAAGTTTCGGGCAACAGCACGACGGGTTCCATGACAGCTACTTCTGACATGCACAAGCAAAAGGTGACTGCGACCGTAGCCGTTTCAAACTCCGACAAAACGACACAGACCTATTTGTGCGAAGGCGCCACCGTTCTCGATCCGGAAACTGTAGACCTGGTACTTGGGCTCGGCAGTATCAACGACCAAGCCACTTACGGCGAAGAAGTCATTCCCACCCTGCCTGATTCAGTCTTTATTGCAGCTCAGACTCCTATGACAGTGCAAATCCCCACCGGGGCTCCATCCAACTGTACCATAGGTTGCAAACCTAAGATCAGTTCCGATTATATGAACCTGCAAGTGACCTGGGAAGGAGAAGAACTTACAAGCTTCGCCTACTTTAGTCCGGCAGGATGTGCTCCTGGAAAGAAATATTCTGTTACGACATCCCTTACCGCAATCTGCGTCGTAAACAAATAACACCGTTCTAAAGCACATATCCGAACTAAACAAAACATTCTAAAACGAAAAGGTCTGCCCCTACGGCAGGCCTTTTTTTATTGCACTTTTTTTTAGCAGGCTTCTTTTGCAGGCCTTTTTAATAGACATGACATAATCAATAGCTAGGACATAAAAAAGAACCGGTGCCGTGAGGCATCGGTTTCTTTAAGCTTATGTAAGAACTTCGATTAGTCCTTGCCGGTGAAGATAATCACGAGCACGGAGGCAACGAAGGCGGCAGACACGATCAGGAATTCCCACGGGTTTTCCATGATGGAGGTCTTGGCAGAACCAGCGGAGCTGTTTTCGAGAGCAGCCTGTTCTTCGGCCTTGGCCTTAGCTTCAGCTTCGGCAGCCTTCTTTTCTTCTTCGGCCTTGGCGAGGGCGGCAGAGTCTACCGGAGCTTCTTCAGCCTTAGCTTCGAGCACTTCGGTCTTGGCGGTGTCGGCAGCAGCGGCTTCAGCAACAGGAGCGGCAGCAGAATCAGCAGGAGCAGCAGCGGCAGCTTCTGCAGGAGCGGCTTCGGCAGCCTTTGCAGTATCAGCAGCGGGAGCAGCGGCCGGGGCGGCGGCAGCTTCAGCAGGAGCAGCTTCGGCCTTCGGGGCTTCGGCAGCGGGCTGTGCAGCAGGGGCAGCAGCGGCAGGGGCAGCGGCTTCAGCCTTCGGGGCTTCGGCGGCGGGCTGTGCAGCAGGGGCGGCAGCGGCCGGAGTGGCAGCTTCAGCCTTCGGAGCTTCGGCGGCAGGTGCGGCCTTAGCAGCCGGAGCAGCGGCCTTGGCATCCTTAGCAGCCGGGGCTGCAAAAACGACAGCAGAGGCAAGCATGGTTGCCAGCATAAGAGTCTTGAGTTTCATATTATTCCTCTCTGATTTAAACTTTTACGGTGTAAAAAATAGTACATATTTTGATAGCGCACCACCTTTTTTGAAAAAAAAGTTCAAATTGTCGCTATTTTCCGTCCATTCATCGGCATTTTGCGATATTCCTCACACCGCCGCGGGCTAAACCGCTCCATTCAGTCGAAAATTTTAGACCAAAGCCGCTAGAAATTTTAAATTACACACGTTAATCAACCTCAAAGGGCGCTCAAGGCGCCCGACCTCAAACCTCAAACCTGACTACTACTATGGCATTCAAATACGAAGCTACCGTGCAGCACGGTGAAGATACTACCGAATACGTAAACCTCGGCAAAGACGGCGTTACCGTCGCCGAATTCGAAGGCAAGAAGATCCTCAAGGTTTCCAAGGAAGCTTTGACCAAGATTGCCCAGGCTGCTTTCGAAGAAGTTGAATTCTGCCTGCGCCCGGCCCACACGGCCAAGGTCGCCAAGATTCTCCAGGATCCGGAAGCTTCGGACAACGACAAGTTTGTCGCCCTCACCATGCTCAAGAACGCATGCGTTGCCGCTAAGGGCATTCTCCCCTTCTGCCAGGATACCGGCACGGCAATCTGCGTTGCCCACAAGGGCCAGCAGGTCTGGACGGGTTTTGACGACGCCGAAGCCATTTCGGAAGGTGTCTACAACGCCTACACCACCAAGAACCTTCGCTACAGCCAGATCGCTCCCTTGACCATGTACGAAGAAAAGAACACGGGTTGCAACCTTCCGGCTCAGATCGACATTCACGCCGAAGAAGGCGCCGAAATGAAGTTCTTGTTCGTCGCCAAGGGCGGTGGTTCAGCCAACAAGACTTACTACTGGCCCATGACCAAGGCGCTCCTCAACCCCAAGTCCTTGGAAAAGTTCCTCGCCGAAAAGGTGAAGACCTTGGGTACAGCCGCATGCCCTCCGTACCACCTCGCTATCGTGATTGGCGGTACCTCTGCCGAAATGAATACGCACATGGTGAAGCTCGCTAGCTGCGGCTACCTCGACGATATTCCGACCAGCGGTTCCGAAGGCGGCCGTATTTTCCGCGACCTCGAAATGGAAGAA
>CADCBQ010000022.1 GCA_902799745.1 Fibrobacter succinogenes
TTTTCAGGATACGAATTCCCGCCCGCGTCCTTATAGACCACAATGACGGAAGGATCGTGAACGGCGACCGAGGCCGCAAATGCGGCAACAGCCGCGAGAAATAAGGCGACACACGCCGCCCTGAATGTTTCCAATACACCCATACCACACTCCTTTCCAGAGAATATATAAAAAATCTACACTTTTCGCAATTAAAAGTCAATAGTTTTACAATATTTTAGAATAATTTGATGAGATTTTTACAACTCTTTTATTAAAAAAAGTCCACATTTTGCAAAAATCCATTTCCAAAACGACCTACTTTTAAGCCCACTGACTACATTTGAAACATGTGGACATATTTGTCCACAGCAAAAAGAATTTGAACGCTTTGTCGGCGCCATACAAGCATATATTTAAAGTACCCATTATAATTAAGGTTGTTTAACACAATGGGTTTGGGTTTCTGTTTGGCGAAAGGAGTGAAACATGAAAAAGAGCCTCCATACGGCGCTTCTTTTTGGTTTATGTTCTATGGTATTTGCAGAAATACCGCTCAATTTCGACACCGAAAACCGCGGCAAGGATCTTGGCGCCAAGGCGGGCGAACTTAAGAGCAATAGAAAACTCCCCAACCCATTCGAATTCCACGACGGCTCCAAGGTCACCAAGTATGGCGACTGGAGCAAGCGCCGTAACGAAATCAAGGCCGATATCGAAAAGTACGAAATCGGCGACAAGCCGATACCTTCCGACGTGAGCGCCACTTACAGCGGCGGCACCCTTACGGTCACCGTCAAGGAAGGCGGCAAGACGATGACGATCACATCGAAATTCAACATTCCGTCTGGCAACGGCCCGCACCCGATTATCATCGGCATGAATAGCGGTACGGGGTCGCTTTCCTCGAGCCTGTTCAGCGGCTTTGTGCAGGTGCCTTTCAGCCACGACCAGGTGGCGAAATACTCCATGAACGGTCAGAAGGACACGAACGTGGGCTTCTACAAGTTCTACGGCAACAAGAACCAGAACGGTGACTATTCCGCATGGTCTTGGGGCGTAAGCCGCCTGATTGACGGCCTTGCGCAAATTGCCGACCAGTACCACCTGGACATGAGCAAAATTGCAGTCACAGGTTGTTCCTATGCAGGCAAGATGGCTCTCTTCGCAGGCGCCTTCGACGAACGCGTGACGCTCACCATTGCCCAGGAATCGGGTGGCGGCGGCATCAACTCGTGGCGCACTTCCGCAGACTTCGCAAGCCGCGGCACGAACATCGAAAAAATCGACAACACAAACTACAGCTGGTTCATGCAGAGCCTCAAGAGCCAAGACCCGTACAAGCTCCCGCACGATCACCACGAACTCATCGCCATGATTGCCCCGCGTGCGGTGGTTGCGCTCGGAAACCCCGGTTACGAATGGCTCGGCGACGAATCGGGCTACAAGTCCATGATGGTAGCAAGCGAAGTGTGGAAGTCCATGGGCATCGAGGACCGCATCGGCTTTGACTTTACCGGCGGCCACGAGCATTGCCAGGCAGCCAGTAGCCAGAACAACACCGTGACAGCATTTGTCGACAAGTTCCTGCGCGGCAAGAGCGCCAATACCGATATTCACGTCAAGCCCACGAACGGCAAGGGTTTCAAGATTGACAACTATGCCGACTGGATTGACTGGGAAACGCCTTCGCTCCCGTACGAAGAAGCCAAGCCGGATACTTCCAAGCAGGACACGACCGTGCAGGATACTTCCAAACAGGACACTTCGAAGACCTCCCTGAAGATGGCACGCCTCGCTCCGTCTATGAACATGTTCGTATCAAACGGCTTCTTGCATGTACAAGGCGCACCCGAGGGCACGAAAGTTCGCTTATTCGACTTACAGGGCAATCTCGTCCGTGAATTTGGCGAAAAAGGTGGAAATCTTGCAGGCATTCGCGTCGGTAAGTTGACCGCTGTATTTGTCAGCAGTTGTGGCCAAAAGCTCGGCCATAAATCGTTCAGCTATACCGGATTCTAGATTATTTTTTTCAAGCCGCCAATATCGCGCAACTTGATTACGCCGCGCTTGACTTCGACAAGTTTCTTGTCCGAAAAAACCTTGAGCATACGCGCCACTACCTCACGGGCAGAATTCACGTCGCGGGCGATTTCTTCTTGCGTTTTCTTGATTTCGGTATTACCGTTTTTCTCGAAATGCGTTACCAAATAAGAGGCTAACCGCTGATCAAATCGCTTAAAAAGCATCAGCTGGATAGCCCAAATCGCCTGCGAAAAGCGTTCAGTCTCTTTTTCAAAGACAAAGGCGCGCACATGGACATTCGATTTCATCAGTTTCGCGCAGACCGAAGCGGGCACCACTAGCAAAGTGGTTTCTTTTTCGGCGACAACCGCAGTATCAAAAGTCAACTGCTGAATCACGCATGAGGCGGTCGAAACGCAAACTTCATTTTTGCGGGCATGGTACAGCGCAATTTCGCGACCATCGTCAGAGGTCATGCTCACGCGGATTTCGCCTTCGAGAATAAACACGATTCCGAGGCATGCTGAATTATTACTGCTGACAAGTTGTCCCTTGGCAAAGCGCTTGGTCACGGAACGCTCCGAAACTATCGCCTGCTCTTCGGGCGAAAGCTTTGTCCAGAACGGGAGTCTAGGCACAATCAAACGGATGGGACCTGTATTCATAAAAAAGCGCCTCCTTTGTAATAATACAAAAAAGGCGCCCCAGGAGTTAAAAAAGTTCTAATCAATCATTCCGACAATCTGCGCCTTCGGGCGCACGCCGACCATGGAATTCGTAATCTTGCCATCCTTCAAGACAACAAGCGTCGGGATGCTCGAGACATGGAACGCGGCGGCCAAATCGCCTTCCTGATCCACGTTCACCTTGCAAACCTTGACCTTGTCGCCGTATTCGTCGGCAATTTCCGAGATAACAGGCGAAAGCATCCGGCAAGGGCCGCACCAGCTCGCCCAGAAATCAATCAGGACGGGCTTATCGGAACGGAGGACCTCTTGTTCAAAGTTGTTTCTAGTGATGTTCATTTCTGACATGTTTTACCTCTCTTTTGATTGTTTACAGGTATATTTTAGATATTGAGGGGTAAAAAGTCTGTGACTAAGTCACATGGGCACGAATGATGCCTGGGGCGGCGGCCAGGCCATGCAGCACCTGTGGGCAGAAGCGCTCGCAACCCCCCTAATAATCGGGATTATTATTTTTCTACCACGCGACCGGAAAGTTCGCGGAAATCGTTCGCTTTATACAAGGTGATGCCCGGAGAAATCAGGTGATACACGGACTGCGCAGCAAGCGCTTCGAAGTTGAATTCGAAGGAATCAAGGCGAATGCGGTAGCTGTCCGTAGAATTGTCAAATGACACCATGTAAGGCGGCTTTTTGAGTTTTCCCTGCTTTATGAGCGAAAGCAGTTCCGCGCCCACGTAGTCATTTGCCACCACCCAAGCATCTACAGGCGGAATAGTTTTAGCAAGCGTCAACAGAATGCTTCTGAAACGAGATTTGGAACGAGATTCACGCATAAAATCAAACGGACTTGCATGCGTTGCATCGGTAGCCTCGTACACTTGTAATCCCGCCTTTTTTAGCCCATGCAAACGGTCAATGGACCAAGAACTGGAATGGTACGGCGAAATATACGCCACGCGAGACACGCTGCGTTCCTTCAGGAAGCGTCCCACCGCTCGCCCCGGAAAATCGCCAAAGGCGAGATTGAAAAACGCGTAGCGTTTTTCACTTTTGAGCGTTCGTGGAATCATTGAAAGCGAGTGTTCCCACCACACAGCCACAGGGAACCGGGTGCGAGCAAGTTCAGAAAACAGTCTGTTCATGTTGAACACTAGCATAGTCGAGACTATCGCTCCGAAACATTCGCGGAAATTTTCCATTTCGACACGATTGCCGTTCGCATCCAGGAAGGCTCCCGTTTTTTCAAAATAACCAAGTAGTTTGACCTTAAGATTATTGCGATGAGCTTCTGCGTACACCTTCTGCACAAACAGGAGTTCACGTTCACCGAGGCAATTAAAATCGCCACTCGGATTGCAACGCATAATCAACAAGATTTCCTTAGACTTCATCGAGGAGGGCTGTGCACTAACGAAATAGTAGCGTCCTTTTCCCCTGCGTTTGAGGACACCTTTACCACGCAACGCTTCTAACGCGCGCTGCATTTGACTCGCCAAAGTTTCAAATGTCGAGCTCAGTTCCTTGATGGAAGGAAGCGGACCATTCGTTGAAATTCTTCCGGATTTCCACGCTTCCAACAGCAGGCGTTCCAATCGATCGCTTTCGCGTTCATGCACGTCAACGGCAAATTCGGGCTTTCGTCCCCAAAAATGACCATTCCCGTGCTCGGCATAAATTTTACCCTCTTCCACCATTTTTTTATACGCGCGGAAAACGGTGCACGTTGACGCCCCCGAAGACGAGGCAACATCGCGCACAGAAGGGAGTCTGTCCCCATCTTTGAACCCAGCAGATTCAAGCCATTTGCAAAAATCTTCGACTTTCATATCGTTTCCTACCGTCTACAGTCTACCATTAAGAACACTAGATACACTTTGATTTAAATATAAACAAGTTTTGCTCTAAAAGAGAAATTCCATATTTATTTTACAAAAAAAAGATGGACAAACCTCTCTTTACACTAGGAATCACGCCTATGAACACACTTGCATTCCAGATCGGCGCCTGGGTCGGAGGCCCAGGAGAAACTCCGCAGCCCACAGCTGAAAATGTACAGGCATTTCAAGATTTGCAAGGCCACCATCTTGACCTCATTAACTATTTCGCACTGTTTGACATCAACGACTGGAACAACGTGAAGCAATATGCCGATGTAGCCAAGGCAAACAGTTCAACACTAGTGATCACATGGATGCCAAATGGCTACAGAGCACAAGACATTGTCGACGGCAAGACCGACAATTACATTCGTGAATTCGCAAAGGGGGTCAAGGAATTTGGCGACGAAATTTGGCTCCGTCCGCTGCACGAAGCGAACGGCGACTGGTACGACTGGGGCGTGGGCAAGAAAGACGCCGACAACACCGATGCAAACGTGGCAGAAGCATTCCGCCATATCGTAAAAATTTTCCGCGAAGAACGCGTAACGAATGTCAAATGGGTGTGGACAACCAACGCTTTAAATCAAGGCCACGGCACAACCTTTACAGGGAACTATCCCGGCGACGATTACGTGGATTATATTTCCATCGACGGTTATAACTGGGGCAAGAGTCAAGAACGGTCTAATTGGCAAACCTTCACGCAGGTGTTCAAAAATTCCTACGATGCATTAGCAAACATCAACAAGCCGCTCTTTATTGCCGAAATTTCATGTTCTGAAAAAGGCGGCAACAAAGCGGAATGGATTACCGATATGTTCAAGCAGTTCCAGACAAACTTTTCTAGAGTATTCGCTGTAATGTGGTTCAGCCAGAGCAAGGATTACGAAGGCGACTGGGCGCTCAATACATCGCAAACCGCTGTGGACGCCTGGAAAGCTGGAATTGCCAAGTAATTATATTTAAAGTTTTTTCATCGCGAGTACTCTGTTGCCGACCATCAGGCGCACCACATACGCGCCACGGTTCACGCCATCAAGTTCAAGCGTTGCGGCATTACCGGTAAACGATTCTGCATAAAGCAAGTGGCCCTGCATATCGAACACGCGCATGCTCTTCTTGCCCGTTGCATTCGTAGATACATGGAGCATGCGACCATCCAAGATCATTTGCGACTGCGGTACCGTAACGCCTGCGACAATTCCCGTAATAGCCGAAGACGAGCTTGAAGTGATTTTAGCCTGACTAGAACTTGACTTCACGCTGCTTGAACTTCTAGCTATGCTACTAGAGCTCCGCACACTGCTAGAGCTACGCGCACTGCTGGAGCTACGCACGCTACTGGAGCTTGCTACACTACTGGAACTAGCTTCGCTACTGGAACTTTCCACAGAAGAACTCGATTCCACCGGGCATTCCGTAAGACTCATATTCTTCGATGTCGTAAAGCAGGCCCTATCATCGCCGTCTAACACGATATTATAAATTCCCGGTACAGCCGTCGTACCGCTCTTGTTCACATAGGTAAAGGCAGCATAATAGCCCCCAGCCGCTTGAACCGCTACAATAGCCACACGCTGGTGATTGATATCGCCATTTGCGTTGTTGTTCGTCGCGCAAATAGTCTTGTCATAGTCTATATACCACACATACACGCCATTGGCACGCTGATTCCAACTAAGAGAACTCTTCACATAGGCATCGTACGATTCCGCAGGGCGGTACTCCACAATATAGTATTCATTGTTATGGTTCGGGTTTGTTACAGAATACGCCTGCATGTCACTCAACTTTTTGAGTGAATAAACAGAATCCGGCTGGAGTTCTTTAAGCTTAAGCCAACCCATGGTTTCCTTTTCAAAAGCAGAATAGCCCATGGGAGCATTGCCCTCTTCATAGGTAGTACCATTATACATACCTAAAGACATGATATCGTATGCACCCGGACCATTTATCTGTCGGTTATTCGAATCTTTCCCATAATGATCGTTCAGCCCTAACACATGGCTAAATTCGTGGGCAAAAATGCCCATTTTGTTGATTTTGGAATTTCGGGAGCCGTCTGCGTACTGGGACGTAAACAAGTACTTGTCAAAAGAGTAACCACCTTTTTTATATGGAGAACCGCCCCACATACTAATCGGCGTCGACCCATTTGCCTGCATCCAGAACTGGTGGCTCCAAAAAATTTCACTCTGTTTAAGAGCGTCTTCTTCCATACCGGGGAACAAGAAGATAAAGCCGTCAATAGCGCTGCCTTTTGAGCAATATTTCTTTGCATTCGCCTGGAAGTCTGCACGATTCACAAGAGTATCTACACCCATCGCCGTAAACGCGCCCTCATCAAAGTTATCTCCCATTCCGAAATCGGTCAAAGCTTTATTAAGCGTTACCGGATATACATCGAAATGCGGATTAAACATGCTGTCCGACACATACAAAAAATAATCGCGCAAGCTGCCAATATTCTTATTCACATTGTAGCCAGGCTTATTCAAAAAATCATAGAAAGCGGCAGAATCACCATGAGCCTTATCGGTCGTCCCTACCAGAATAACGGGGAACCAGCGTTCACCAACGGTCCATTTTTCCCCTTCCGCACGGCTACGCACCGCCAAGACCCCATTCTGATTGTACGCCATCAAGGGCTGGTGCGTAAAAGAGGTTTCCTCTAGCGAGCTATCTTCGGGAAATCGGCCTCCGTTCAATTCTTGGTGTTTCTTTTGGGCCGCCTCCTGATTCAACCCCTGCAAGAAAGCCTTTTCTTCTGCCGTACGGTCGCCGACATTCTTGGCAATAAATTCAGACGCCAATCCATCTTCACCGACATACACAAAATTGCCGTTGCCATCACCCATTACGAGATAGCCATCAGATGTTTCGGCATAATGGTAGTGTTCATCGCCAAAAAAGCGAACCGAAACGGAACTTCCGTCTTTGTTGGAAACCGTTTGAAAATTAGATGAAGCCGGTCGCGAAAAAGCAAGCGGAACCAGCACACACACCCAAACAACGATATGAAATACAGATATTTTCATTTCCCAAAATCCTCACTCATAAAATAACCCTTTTTTGCCTAAATATTCCAGTTTAGAGTAGTAAAAATGTGTTAGCAGCGTGTAAGGAAAGGCCGAAATTCATTGAAATTCGCAAAAATGTGTAAAAAATTCCCGATTTTAGCCCATTTACGGCATTTTGTGATTCGCGCAACATGTTCTCAAAAAATTCAAAATTTTCTATACAATGTTCTCAAAATTTATGTATATTAGCAGCGTGAATCGATTCTTAGACATTTACCAGTTTACGCACTTCCGCAAGTTCTTGGAAGAATACCAGGTTGCCCGCGCCAAAGAGGAGCCCGGTTTTACGCGTACCGAAATATGCAATTTACTCGGCCTCGAAAAAAGCCGCAGCTACTTTGCCGATGTTGTCAGGGGCAAAAAGGTCAGCCCCCGCATGGTGCAAAAATTCATCGAAATCCTGGAACTCGACAAGAAAGAGGCCAAGTATTTCGAAACCCTGGTAGAACTGGACCAAGCCAAAAACGAAACGGTTCGAAACGCCGCGATGCAGGAGTTGTTAAAACAGCACCCGAACCCGCAGCATATTATGAACGAGGACGCCTACGAGTACTACAGTCACTGGTACAACAGCGCTCTATTCGCCATTTTAGACGCCATGGACGTAGACGACGACATGACGCCCGTGCAAAAACGAATTTTTCCGAAGGTTCCGCTTGGCAAGCTCAAGGATTCCTTGGCACTTTTGGAACGCCTCGGGCTCGCCCGTAAGAACGAGGCCGGATTCTGGAAGCCCACTAAAGAAAGTATCAGCAGCGGTCCTTACAACAACGCCGACTTGATTAAGCAATACCAGCTGCAATGTTTCGAGCTTTCAAAGCAGGCACTCATGACGCCGCCTAAACAGCCGACCACAATGAGCACGCTCACCTTCAGCATTTCGAGCGAAGCTTACAAGAAACTTGAAGCCGAACTGCAAGAATTCAAGGCGAAGGCCAGGCGCATCATCGGCGAGGACAAGGAAAAAGCCGACGGTGTTTACCAGTTGAACATTCACCTGTTCTCAAATTTGGATTAGCCACTAACGATAGGGATGTAAAATGAAAAAAGAACAAATCAAATCTTATTTGTCCCTCGTCGTTGCGGCAATTTTGTCTCAAATTGTGGCGTGCAGCCCGCCTAACGACGCTCACGAATCGAACCATGCGGGCGTGCTCACCGAAACCGAATCGGGACACACGGTCGCATTCGCCATCGAAAAATGGGAAGACTCTTTCACAACCACCCCGTTTGCCAAGAAATCGGGCACAGTCCAATTCGCCCTCACCAAGATTGTAGACGGTAAAACGGAACTGTTCGATTCCGCCACCGTAAAATTCGGCGACTTTGCCGTATTTGAAGACGTACACGGAGCCTATAGCGTCGTCGCTACGGCAGCAGGGGTAAACGGTGAAAAAGACACGCTTTACGGCGTAGAAGTTTTGAAGCGAAACGATATCGACACAGTCATAGTTGGCGTTCGAAAACCCGCCACGCTACAGATTTCGACCGATTACAAAATCAGGGAAAATTCCGATTCCGTCAGCGTTTTTGCCCAAGGCGACACGCTCTGCATTACGGGCACGCTTGCCTGCAAGCAAATCACTAAAGAAGACATCAAACAAGGATTTGTCGTCCTCGAAAACATTCCGCTGTTCGACAACGGCGACGCTGCAAAACAAATCGAAATTTCCAACGGCGAAGATTTCCGCGCAGTCGGAGTCAATCTGGACCTGAACGCCGGCGACACCCTGTTCGTCGACAACGTCTTGAATGTCAAGCACCTCTATGACCTCGAACTTACGTTACCCAAGTCAGACCTGTTCGATTCCTTAGGTGAATACTCGCTGGATTCACTGATCGTGCCGCTCCATTTCTGGTACAACAATAAATCCTACCTCAGCTTGCGCAGTTACACAGAATCGTTCATTGACGCTCAGAAAAACATCATTAGTCCCAACCACACCAAAGCATTTGCAGAAGACAGCGTTCGAGCCTGGTATATGATCCCCAAGATGGATTCTGTTACGACATTGACCGCATTTGCCGGCACAATCTACTGGGGCAACGCTCCTAGTTCGTATGATCGCATTCGCGAATTCGTTTCTGAGCCCGTAACCGATTCTCTCCTTACAACCCGCAAGGTATTTACCGACAACAACAGTTTCGCGCTTTCTTTCTGGTTCGAACTGGATAGCCTCGAAAAAGACGGCCGTCTGTTCTATTCGGGCAACGACAGTCTAGGCTTTGAAATCCGTCGCTCTGAAAAGGATTCTACCGCGCTCTGCGTCAAGATTTATAACGGCATCGATACCGCCTCGACCGACTCCATGGAATACGGCAAGGCAAATGTCATCGACGGCAAACGCCACCACTATTCATTCGTCATGCACAAAAAACACTTGACGATCGCCATCGACGGAGAAACCATCCGCGACACCGACATCAAGCTTTCGACAGAATTCTTCGATCTCGAAGAAATCTACACCGGTAGCGCCCCGGTACAAGACGTAATGTTCTATTCCTTCGGAGATTACATCAAGCAAAGCGGCGAAAAGAACTGGTACCGCCTCAAAGCCTGGCTGTACGCATACTACATGATGCAGCTATAAATTTTCTATTCGCCTAAAACAAACTTGAAATAAAGTTCCTTCAGCGCATCGCCCCACAGATACATAAACGGAGCGGCCACTGCAAGAAACGGGCCAAACGGAATCTGGCCAGCACCTTCGTCTTCAGCCTCCTCATCACCGGAGGCTTTCTTGTTCTGCGAAGCCTTTTTAGCAGCGCGGCTTTCAGCAATCTTTGCGTACGGCACCATAATCAAGATACCGAGAATCGAGGCAACCACCAACACTTCGACTGCGCGGGTCACGCCCATAATCGCGCCAAAGCCCGCCAGGAGTTTGACATCACCAAATCCCATAGCAGCCTTGTTCAGCACCTTAGTCGCCACCCAGCCAAGCAGATAAAGGCCCCCGCCTGCCGCAACCGCCCCCACGATGCTTTCGACCGGAGTCATGCCGCCCGGAATAAACGAGATGATGAGACCTGCGACAATGCCGCCCACCGAGATGGAATCAGGAATTAATTTGTACTTAAAATCAACAGCACTCACCGGATAAATTCCAAGCAACAGCCAGAAAAGCGCCAAGGCATCGGCCCACACTTCAAGGCTTTGCACCGGAGCCGTAAAATTCGTCGTAAAACCGGTAGCCGCATAAAGAGCCAACACCCCCAAAAGTCCGCACAGGCTTTCCCCAATCGGGTAAATGATACTGATTGGCTGCTTACAGCAGGCGCTTTTACCTCTTAGAATAATCCAACCTATAATAGGCAGGTTATAATACAGCGGGATATGCTTTTTGCACAAAGGACAGTGCGAAGGCGGGTTTATCAGCGAAATTCCGCGGGGCATGCGGTATACAATCACATTGTAGAAGCTACCAACGCAAGCTCCCAGCACGAAAAATACCGCCAAACTATACCAAAGAGGGATTTCTTCCATAAACTAGCTCCATCAGTGTAAATTTTCACTCACGCTTTTCGAATAAAAAAGATAGATTTAAAGTGTAAAAATTGTTTAGTATTTAATTGAGGATGTGCTATGCGTGTACCCCATTTTTGGTTGTTTACCCTTGGCTTGAGTGCCACACTCGCCATTTTTGGATGTTCCAGGGAATCGTCCGTCAAGGAAAACGTGAACCTGAAGAACAACCACTCCCGCGTATTCGCCTTCAAGGACCCCATTCCGGACCCGCAGGCGTTCGCCGACTCCATGGCAAATACCGCAGTCATGGAAGCAGACACCATTCCGGACACGCTGACCGTTACCGTCAACGACTCCGTATACCTGATTGCCGTTCTTCCCTATTTTACAGAGAAGATCTACAGGTTCCAATGGACATTCACTAACAAAGATGGCAAGGACACCGTCGTTATCGGCGACAATGCTAAACCCGAGGTCTGGGCCTATGCAAAGCCGGGACTCTACGAACCCAAGTTCGTCGCCTTCGACGGAAACAACGCAACAGACACCGCCGGTACGGCCACCCGCAAGGCATGGATTAAGGTCATCGACACCAAGCCCATCTTGATCGTTCCCAAGGACACCCTCTGGACTAAGCACGACGGCGACATTACCTTCCCGATTCTTGCCAGCGACTCCTTTGGCACTATCACAAGTATCAAGGTCGACCTGGACGCAAGCGGCAAAAAGGATTCCGCCAAGACCTGGAAATACCAACAGTACGAAGATAACGATTCGCTCTACTTGACTATCAAGAACAAAGAGGCGATTATCGATTCTCTCGGCAACCAGATGATTTATGTCATCGTGACCGACGACGACGGCAACGAAACCAAGGATAGCGTGAACCTGCACTTCAACCGCATTCCAAGGCTCAAGGTCATTTACCCGCAAGACGACGCACGTCACAACATTAACGACCGATTCTACTTCTACTACGAAGGAGAAGACGACGATAACCCGCAGGACTTGCAGTACTTCATTTACGCTCAAGAAACCAAGAACGGTCAACCGCCGCAGAAAGCCTTTACCGAAGATGACTTGATTGCAAAGGCATTCACCTCCAACATCTTTGAACCGATCGACAAGAACGGTAAGAACGTCATCACCCTGGTCAACCATTCTGATTCGTCTCTGACGGGCCGTATCTACTGGGACATGTACGCTACCGACGGCTACGACATTGTAAGACTCACCCGTATTTCTACTGGCGAAAAATCCAGCCGTCCGTGGAGTTTCTACATCGGCGACCTCACTTCGTCTCAGGGTACGTTTACCGGTTTCGTCAAGTATCAAGGCCGCGACGTTCATTCCGGAATTCGCATTGAATTCAGCAACGGCAACAAGACCTTCGATGCCGTTACAAACGAAAACGGAAAATACACCGTCAAGGTCGACGCAGGCACCTATACAACAACGGTCATCTCCGATTCACTCAGAGAATACCAAAGCTTCACTCTCAAGGACGGCGATACCGAAAAGAAATTCCTCGTTGAAGCAGGCGGCTTAATCCGCATGGATGAAATCGTATTGAAAGACACCGTACCGCCCATGCTCCTTGTGAAAAACATCGACACCCTGACAACACGCGCCTTTAACCAGACGGTCTACGCCCGCGACCTGGGTGCCGGCATCGATACAGTCACAGCAAGCATCGATGGCGAAGCAAAGCCTTTAACATGCAGCATCGGCGAAGAAGGCGCCATCTACAACTGCGCCTTGAGCCTGAACAATCTACTCGACGGAGACCACAAGTTTATATACACCGCCAAAGATAAAGCAGGTAACATCGAGAAACTGGAACAGACCATCACCATCAAGGCAACCAAGATTGCCGTGGATGTCAACGGCGACAAGAACGCCCGCATTGGCGAAGGCGAAACCCTCATATTTACGGCGGAAATCAGCGATGCTATACCCGCCCCAAAAAAGGTCACATGGTCTTGGGACTTGGACGACTCCAAGAAAACGGCCGATGTCGATGAAAACGGCAAGGCTACGATCACCTACACTTATGACCAACTCAAAGATTTAGCGACCGCCGGTAAAGAATACTTGATGACCGTATCTTACACCGAAAACGGTGCTGACGTAAAGGCCCAGGTTAAATTCGGTATCCGTGGAGACGATCCCAGCATTATCTTTACCGAGCCCGCTTTCGACGATACCGTCAGCCTTAACGACGTGGTTGCATTCAAGGTTAAGTCCTACCTTGGCAAAGCCAGCACCAGTCTGATTATCAAGTGGTCCTGCACAAACAGCGATAAATTGACTGCCGACTACGCCTGCCCCGCAGACGACACCGAAGAAGCAAACATCGCTTATAAGGATGTAGGCACCTACACGATTACCGTAACCGCCACAGACCAGGATGGCAAATTTGGTACGGCCTCTACCAAGATAATCGTAATTAGCGATCCGCCGACAATCAATGTCACCAGCGAAAGCAAGACGAACGAATACAAAATCAACAGCATCGTCACCGTGAAGGCATCTGCAAGCGACAAGTTCGGCACCATCAACAAGATTGAATGGGGATGCAGCAACGGAATGGTCAGCTACGACTATAAGAAAGACATTGACCCGCCCACCGCTGCGATCAGCGACATCGCCCTCCAGTTAACACTTCCGGGCGCCGAAGTCAACAACCACCGTTGCATTTTCAGGGCAACCGACGATGACGGAGAACAAGGTTACGATACACTCATCTTCAAGACCTTGCTCGACCCGCCCACCATTCGTCTGAACACCAAGAGAGATACGGTCAAGGTTAACAGCCAACAGACAATCAAGGCGATCGCAAACGACAAGCTCGGCTATATTGCCAAATACGAAAACGCCTGTAGCGAGAACTTGAACGATCTCAAGAACCCGGCGTGGGAAGACATGAGTTCGGCCCAGACGACTGTAATTATGCCGCAGACCGCCGTGAACGCCTACTACTGCGTCGTCCAGGTTACCGATGACGACGGAAACACCGCCCGCGATACGGCCATTTATAAAGTCGTTGTCGGCATGCCGTCCGTTACCGCCTATGTAAACCACAACAGGGTTACCATCAAGGATACAGTCGAGCTCAACGCACACGCACAGGATTCCTTGGGTACGCTCGTCAAGTACGAATGGGGTTGCGGCGCCGCCTCGGCAGAAAACATTGGCTTTACGTACAGTTCCGCCACGTCACCGCGCACGACAATGGTTATGCCGTCTATTCCGCAGAACGGCTACAAGTGCATTGCCCGTGTGACAGACGACGACGGCAACATCGCCAAGGACACGGTCACTATAGATATCATTCTTGCTCCGCCGAGCATCGAAGTGACAAAGGATAGTCTCACGGTCCGCGAAGGTTACAACATTACGCTGAACGCCGAAGCTTATGACAACAACAACCTGCCTTCGGATCCGGGAAGCATCGTCAAGCGCGAATGGAGCTGTGGCGCCCCGGATGAAATCGTGAACAATTGGAAGACCGTCAGCGACTTCGATACCGTATGGAAGGCGCCCGCCGCCGAAGCCAAGTTCTACTGCGTCGCCCGTGCAACGGACAACGACGGCAACATGGTTACGGACACAATGAAAATCGGTTTCTCGACTGAAATCCCGCTTATTTGGGTCAGTTCAAAGCAGATTTTCATCAACGAAGGCGACGGATTCACCCTCGACGCTTCCGTAAACAGCGTGTGGCAAGGCATCGACTGGTTCACCTGGGAATGTAAGGACACTACCGGAAAGTCGCTTGAATCCAAGGTCACCAAGTATGACTACGCTGCCAACGGCAAGACGTTCCGCGTCTATAAGGATTCGACCTATTCCGAACATGGCAAGAATATGAACTGTATCGTATCTGCCCAGGAAACCAGTACTGGAGTAACCTTCAGCGATACGACCCATGTCGTTCTCATCGAGCACCACCCCATCGGCGTCATTTCGGCAGCCGATACGGTCTACCTCTGGAGCGGCGACGAATCGCTCGATGACGAAGCTATCTACTTCTACACACCTGACTGGCATGGTAAAAATTCCAAGTTGGGCGACCTCGGTAACGCAAGCCAGCAGGATTACTGGTGGAGATTCAGCAATGTCGATGCGAACTTCTACCAAGGCAAAAAAGACGGAAGCCTTGATACAAGTATCGCTCAGTTCAACACGGCCTTCATCCGCAAGACGACCGAAGGTTCCATGACCATTTACCTGGATTACCGCGACTCGACCACGACCTCGCCAACTCAATCCTTCTATCACCGCCACCGCGCTGAAGAAGTCAGCCGCAAGGTGTACTTCAGCAAGGCATGGCGCAATCAGGGACCTGACACCGTCATTGCTAAGAGCACTTCGAACACGCCGTCTGTCATGACGCTTGTAACCGACGCTCCTACTGTCGCCTACCATGATAACAACGCCAATAGGATTGTCGTCACTCAACTCCAGGGCAACAATTGGAATAATGTCGGCACCATCACCTTAACTCATTCGGTATCCTCGATCCAGTTAGTGGCAGATGGTTCTACGATCTATGTCGGCGTACTCGATACTTTAAACAAATTCAGCGTATACAAGTCGTTCACCCAAATCGGTGACGCAATCGAAGGTGTTACGCAGGCTAAGATTCTTGTAAAGAGCGGTGCAACAAACGCTGTGGTCATGTACCTAAAGAACAACTCCGTTTACCTGGCAGAACTGAGCGGCGGCACCTGGAAAAACAATTCCACGTTCAACCGTCTCAAGAACAACGTTAACAACACTACAGTAAACTACCGTGAATTTGACGCTCTGTTTGCAAGCAACGGAAGCCTCGTCATCATCGCGGTCGACAACACCTCTGACTATACAGGATACAAGTTCGTCTATAACAGCAGTTACCAGTTTGCTCAGGGTGATAAGATTGACAAGTTCATGAGCAAGATTGCGTTGGCTGAAAAGTCGAACACGCTGTACATAGGCTTTGCAAACCGCGACATCGAAAACGGAAAATACGGTCCGTACCTGTACAAGGGAACGATTAGCAACAACAGCCTTTCTATCGACAAGTCCGGAGTATACAGCAAGTCCATCCACGAAGGCCTAATCGCTTACAACATCAGCCTCGCCATTTCGGGGAACACGCTGTATGCCGCCATGGACGACGCCGGACGTACCAACCTGTCGCAGGTGCACGTGTACAGGCTCGAAGGCAACAAGTGGCACCTGCATGGTGAAAACCAGCTGCCCTACTTCAGCTCCGTATTCTACAACAAGAACAAGTACTACCTGCGCGGTTCTACTCCGACGGTTGCCACAAGCAGCAACGGAAAGGTTTACGTTTCGATGACCGCCCGAGAAGCCGCCTACGAATCTTCACACAACGCCAAAAACAACGGCCCGCTCGTTATGAAGTATGTGGCCGATAACTGGGAGATTAAATAATGAATATTGAAATTGCTTCTATTTGTGATGCCGCAACCGCAAACGGAGTTGGCGGTCGCCTGAATATCCTTGGAGCATTTGACCGTATTTTTGCAAAGTTTCCGCTTGTGATTCCGCAATGTTCTACGGCATTCCGCATCCGCTATTCCCGTAGCGAAGCCGGCGTGCACGACCTTACGCTCGTATTTGAAGATGTTTGCGGCAAGCCGATTGTGCCGCCCATGCAATCCAAGATTCCGCTGGAACCGGTCGCACAGGGCTTCGATACCGCCGCGGTGAACATGGTCTTGAACCTGCAGCGTTTCCAGATCAAGCGCCCCGACAAGTACATGATCCGCCTGCTCGTCGACAACGAAGAACTCGTAAGCCTGCCGTTGTATGCGCTCGAAGCTCCGAACCAGCCAGGTGAAGCAGCTCCCGACGCCCCGATTGCAAGCGGCGAACAGGACTTGCCCAACTAGCGGCTACAGACGAGAGACCGCAACGCATAACGCTGCAGGAGTCGGCATTCCGACAACCGCAGCGTCCAAATCAACAAAATGAACTTCATGGCCCGATGCTTCCAATAGCACCGGGCTTTTTAACATGTTCCGGCGGAGAGTCCCTTCAAAGAATTCGCCCCCGATGCACTTGTAAAAGGCCTCCTTGCGGCACCAAAGCTTAAAGAATTCCTGTTCCGCAGCATCAGCCCCGAGCGACTTGATCAAAGCCGCCTCTTCGGCGCTAAAAAAGCGGTCCGCCAGGTGCAGACGCTTTTGCAGGAAGCGTTCCATATCGACGCCGAGGCGCATTTTAGAGCGCGATCCACGGTCTCCATAGGCAAGCACGCAAAACCCATTGGAATGCGTCCAGTTCACGTCAAAATCAAGCTTCGGAAAGCTCGGACGCGGATTCTCTTTTGATTCTACAAGATCCGCTGCAGTTACCGTTTCACCCGAGAACTGAGACAAAATTTCAAAAACGACCGATCGGTGGTCCGGCTTCTGCATAAAGCCGGCCAAGTGGACTACCCCCAGAGGAGTTTCCACATCGAACCGTTGTATTACGCGAGCGTTGTCCATGGCGGTATTCTTGTTCATTGAAAGTCTAGCACAAAGATAATTTCTAGTTTAGGGGCATGAATTTGAACTTCCCTAAAAAAACAGGTGTTGCCCTCGGTGCAATCGCATTCTTGCTAGGCGCTTGCGGCGACATCAATAACAGCTGGGAAGTCAAAGGCGGTGGCTACATCAAGTACAAGATGGGCGACGAAGATTCACACACCATAGAACTCGCCCGAGAAGACGTGCATGTTCCCAATATAAACCGCCACTATATCCAAATCCAGACCCGCATAGAAGAAAGCAAGCGCGGCGACCAGATTTCGATCATGGTCAACGAGCCGCAAATCGGCAAGGCCCTTACGCCCGTCGGGCGCGCAAACCTCAACGGGCGCTTCCAGTACGTTACATGGATGCGAGAGCAATTCTCGCCCGAAGCACCCCTTGTCCCGGACAACAGCACCATCAAATTCGACGAAAGGAGCGATTCACTCTGGTCCGCCGATTTGGACCTGTATTTTAAGGATTGCCGTAGCGGATCCTGTAGCGATAGCCTCCCCCCGCTCCATTTGACAGGCCGACTACGCTATTGGGTCGCCGAAGATGATAGATAATTACCCCTTGACAAAAGAAAAAGCCTTTTCTATATTTGGTCTCACCTCGGTCGATTAGCTCAGTTGGTTAGAGCGCTACCTTGACATGGTAGAGGTCACAGATTCGAGTTCTGTATCGACCACTGAAAGAGCCTCGCATTAGCGAGGCTTCTTTTTTTTCGATGTTTTTTTATCCCCCACCCTTTAAAATCCCGTATAAAAAAACAAAAACCGCCTGAAAGGCGGTCTTTGTTCAGGAAGAAAAATCCTTTGATTACTTGGCGGCAGAGTCTGCCGGAGCGGCAACTTCGACCTTAGCAGCGGCGGCGCTATCGACAGCGACGGCAACAGTGCTATCGGCGGCGACTGCGGCAGCGCTATCAGCGACAGCGGGAGCGGCAGGAGCTTCAACCACCTTTTCGGCGGCAGCAGGTGCTGCAGGAGCGGCTTCAGCGGCCTTAGGAACCGGAGTACCGAAGAAGTTCACCTTGGCAAGGAAGATCATCATCACCCAGGAGAGGACGAGGCCGGAGAGACCCATCACGATACCGGTCTTGGCCATGCCGTTGGTGTCGGTGTAACCCGTAGCGTGGGCCAAGGCGTTAGGCGGAGTCGAAATCGGGAGGCTCATACCGAGAGAGCTTGCAAAGGCAACAGAAACGAGCAGGGCGGTCACGCCACCGAGGCCAACGAGGTTGTCCTGGCAGGCAATGCCCACGGCGCAAAGAATCGGCACCAAGAGCGTAGCCGTAGAAGTGTGGCTCATGAAGTTAGCCATGAACAAGCAGATGATACCGCAACCGATCATGAGGGCGATCGGAGACCAGCTTGCAAACGGAATCGTCTTGATCAAGTGAGCAGCAAGGCCAGTAGCGTTCAGGCCAACACCCAGAGCAAAACCACCAGCCACGAGCCAGAGCACGTCCCAGCTCATTGCGTTCAGGTCTTTCTTGGTAATCACGCCGGTCAAGGCAAACACAGCCATCGGGATCATAGCGATTGCGTTATCGTTAATGCCGTGGACACCCTTACCGGTCACCCACAAGACAACGCACACGACAAAGGTAATGTACACGATAATGGCCTTGGGGCTAGTATCAAACTTGCCGGCACCTTCAATGTTCAGGACCATTTCCTTCATCTTGATCGGGTAAATCTTGAGGAGCAAGAGCCAAGCAATCACCATCAAAATAATCACATACGGAATACCGAAAGCCATCCACTGACCGAAGCTCACCGGGTTAGCAACGAGGTCGCCACGGGCAACGGCGTCGTTCAAGGCGCCAAGGGCAATAGCGTTAGGAGGCGTACCGATCGGGGTACCCATACCACCGATGTTGGCGCCCAGCGGAATAGCGAGGGCAAAGGCAGCTTTACCGCGGTCATCTTCGTCGAAGAGCTTGAGCACCGGAGCGAGAATGGCAAGCATCATAGCAGCGGTAGCAGTGTTGCTCATGAACATGGAGAACACGGCGGTGATGAGCATGAGGCCGAGGAGCACGAACTTCGGGTTCTTGCCGAAGGGCTTCAGGAGCACGCGGGCGAGGTTCAAGTCCATCTTGTACTTGGTAGCGGCTGCAGCAAGGAAGAAGCCGCCCAAGAAGAGCATGATAATCGGGTTTGCAAACGTAGCCATAATGGACTTATGGCTGATCATGGTCACGCCGTCCACGCGGAACGGAGAGAGGGACGAGTCAGACATCGTCACGATCATGAGCACGATGACGAGCACCGAGGTCGACCAGATCGGGAACGGTTGCAGGATCCAGAAGAGGGCCGCCATCACGAAAACGCCAATGACGCGAATTTCGAGCGGATTCAGGATTCCCATGGGGCTTGCGGCATCGAATCCGAGGGATTCGTAGGGCAAGAAGAGGGCGGCGATGGCGAGCACCGACGCGATGATGAACTTGATGAATTTAGCCTTTGTCATAGTGCGGCCAAATTTAGAAAAATGCCGCCCCTATGGCAAGATTCGGTTTAATGTATCAAAACCTTACGGGAGGCCTGCTTGCCAGCGACGCGGACGTACAACAGGTACAGACCCGATTTCGGTGCTTTTAGAGAGGCGAGGTTGTGGCCGGAGGTCGATTTTCCAGTATAAGAGGCCTCGACCTTGCCGTTCAGTCCAACCAGCTGCATTTTGTACGGGGTGCCGGCCAGGTCTTCGGAAACATCGAATCCGACCTGGAGGGCGCCCAAAACGCGCTCAAAATGCAGATTTCCAATGTTTTTGGTCAAAGTTAGGGCCGCCGTCGGGGCAACTCGGACGGTCGCCGTAGAGGCAGCAGACTTGAGCATGACCCTCAGGCTGTCCCCGGCACCCATTTCAGTCGTCTTTCCGTCAATCGTCACGTAGACCTTCAGCCCCATCTCGTTCAGGGCCTTTACCCCCTCGAACTTGAGGTAACCCACGCGGTCAGTCGTCGCGCGCAAGGCCAATTTCCATTCATAGCGGTCGTCTTCGGCACCCTTGATCGACTTGAGCAAAGCCTTCTTGCCTTCGACCACCGACAGGTTCACAAAGTCACCCATGCCAGCAGGCGGTTCCAACCTTTCTTCGGCATTACCCACGCCAAGCACGTTCCAAGAATCGCTATGTCCCTTGGTATCTTCAAGCACAGCCTGCAAGGTCCAACTGTCGCGGGCAGCCGCTTTGGGCAAAGCCGCCTTCGGCAAGGCCTTCGAAACACCCTTGAAATAAGGATCCGCAATAAGGGTCACCTTTTTCGGGGCATCAGAATACAGCCACACGGCTTCGTACGGTCCAAGGACAGACACGGAGTCGTACCCGGCGCGGTCAGCGTACCACTTGCATATCTCAAGGGTATCCGGGTTCATCAAGATATTCCATCCGTACGGATTGGCCACCATATTCCAGCCCTTTTCCACTTCCCACACGATTTCATGTGCACCCTGAGCCACGTCACTACCCGTCACCGCATCATTGCGCAACACAAGCGGGCGACCTTCCAAGGAATTATACCAGTAACCCTGCCGTGCATTCACTGCACCACCATCATACCTCTGGTACTTCCAAGCAACGCCGTATTCGGCAGATTCGTCCCAGTAATAGAACGCCGGATCATCGTCCCAAACGATTGAACTTTCATCTACATCCGAAAGCGAAACCATCTGCCAGGTATCCGGAGCCGCCGCAATTTCGGAACTCACCGTAAACAAGGCTGAATCCACCGCCAAATAAGTTCCGTCTCTAAGAGTCACCTTGGCCTTATAAGTTCCCGGCAACAGCGGATATTTATCCCAATTGCGAGTTCCAGAACCCACCACATTACTAATAACCGTATCTTCAATCACTTCGCCCAAAACAATATCTGTAAGCTCCGTGTGCAATTCCGCAACGCGGCCCGACTCCACTTTCCATTCAAGGGTCAGGTGCATCGCATTTCCAGACAGAATCGGCTTAAGGCGTTCCAATGTATCAGGGCCACTGATCACCGGTTTCAGGTCTCCAGAGAAATATGCTTTCGCAACGAGTTCGCCATTCATATTTCCCGGCAAAGAATCTCCTTCACGAAGGCTGAAATGTTCTGTACCCACGTCAAACACCAACGAATCCAGCACATAGCCCTTTCTAGGAGCGCCATGAACTTTCCACCCAGGGTTTTGCTTCATATCCGGCAAAAGCATCGTATTGTCACTTCCAAACGAATGCATTCGCACAGAGCCCTTACCATCGGCTTCAACAAACTGTACGTCGCCATTTTTAGATTCCAAAGTCAATCGGCTGTAGCCCGCCTCGGCCACACAAGCGGCAGCATCGCCCCATACCGCATACAAAGTCGTATCGACCGTCAGCTTGGCAATCAAAGTGTCGTTTGCAATAGTTCCACGATCATAATTAGCACCATCCGGCGTTACAGACCAGCCAACCACACATTCCGTCGAGGTATAGACCCACATAGGCAAAGGAGTGGTTCCACCATCCACCAAGTGAAGCGTCTCCTTGTAAGAATCATAGCCATAAAAGACATCGTTTCGACCGACTTTAACATCAACATCAATGTAGCCACCGAACATGGCATACAGCGTATCCGTCACACCCGACGCAGGCGCAATCTTGAACGATGTATCTTGAGGACCAAGCGGAATCGGCAATTCAGTTCCATCAGCCTTTTTCAACGTGAGTTTTGCAAGATCGTATTCTTTATTGGTCTGGACAGATGCCACATGCAACGTCATTGCATCTGCGAAAACAGGAATTTCAAGTTTTCCAGAGTTAAACTTATGCGTAAAAGTCTCAGTGTCTTTTCCGAGCTTTTTGTAAGACTGATTCAAAGTAACCGTTCCGTAATCGCCTTCGGCACCCGTTTTGTCAACCACTTTCAAAGCCATTTCAGTATTTTGGGGCGTACATGTAGCATTAACAATGTCTTCAGGAAGCCAGAATCCATACAGGCTAAACGATGTTTCATCGCTCGGATTTGCTTGCAAAAGAAGGTCTCCGTCAAGAGATGTATAATGAGACTCACCCATCACGCCGATTTTATCTTTATCCCAGCCCTTAAAGCAGGCTTCCGTCGAAAGAATACCCTCGGGGAGTCTTGCCGTCGAGTCGTTTTCACGGGAATAAGATTCTGCCATCACAAACTTGTCCGTCAGGAACACATTTGCATCACCCGCACGCATATCGAAATCAATCTTATACGATTTTGCTGTCATGTTCGGCTTCACACCCAAGAGCATAGCTCTTTTCGGAGCTTCTCTAGGAATAACGTAAGCCAAAGCCAGCATCATCGAATCCAAGTTTAACTTGTCATCGGGATCAAGAACCGTACTCCACTTTATCAGACGAGGATCTTTGCCTGCGGTTTTAGCATTGGCTATAGTTCCATTTATATAATTTTGAATTTCTGATTGACTATTAAAGTAGTTCTTGTCGTCATTCCCATACGAATTGGCTTCCGCACACTTCGCCGGCTGACTGCCTTCTTTAATACAATCTTTAAGCACATCGATGGATTCATCATTCAGATCCAACCAGAATTCAACGTTCCAGTTTTTCAGATCAAAGCCACGTTCCGCCAAACGGAACTGGTACTCTGAAACCATTTCCACAGCCGATTGCTCTTTCTTTATTTCAAAGAAGTCATTTTCTTTATGCTCACCATTTCCATCATAGGTGTATGTGGTCATATTGATTTTAGCATCGCGACCAATCACGCCAACATCTATACGCGGCAAATAGCCCCTGTTATCTTGACTTAAATCAATCGGCAGATATTCCAGCACAAGTTTATTTTCATGGAGGCTATTGAAGCCCTTTCTAATATATTTAAGAATCGGTTCGAAGGTTTCTATTTTCTGCGTATACAATGTATTTGCGTTATAAACAGCGCTCGGCAAACATTGTGCGTCCTTTACGCCTTCCTTACATGGATTTGTGCCATAATCAAAGTTCAGCTCATATTCGGATGTATTTCCATTAGCATCGTCGATTTTCAGCAGAGCCACCGGAACAACACCTTTTCCAGAAATCAAGCGAATCGTATCCACCCTCGGCAACACAAAAGTCAAATTATCAGCATATTTATCCATCGGCACATAACTGCCAGATCCATCCACATCTTTCATGGTATATTCCACTTCGATTTCGCGGTCCGTTACGCCAATAACCGTCTTATCTTGCTTAAACTTTTGATCGTAGTCAAAAATGCCAAAGGAATCGTCAGCAGTGGCTCTGTCAACCAATACAAATCCGGCTTCCAAATTATCGAAAGTATATTTCAAGTCTTCCGGTAATACCGCCTCTTTTGCTGAATTAGCTTCTGTATAGACATACAAAGAACAGGCTCCGGCTTCGCATTGTTTTACCGGCAAATAATCTTTTAAGGTAGCCAAGTCATTCACCGATAATTCTTTGTAATCATCTGCCAGTAGGCTTATTGCAAGCCTATACGCGGTTCTCTTAGACGAAATTACAGGTATGGTACCAGACGCTTGATTATCCCAAGCAAGCGTAGAGCCTTCAGGCTGCGTTGCATTCATCACGTAGGTAAACAAGCGAGACTTCATGACATTTTCGCTAATGACGCCATCGTAGAATTTATTACTACCGGAAACAATCAAACCGGAACCATCCAACGCAAGTTCGCCATCAACAGGCAAAGTCTTACTACCGTTCTTGACAGCATTGCGGTAATTATAGCGGACATCATATGAATCCATTGCTACAGTCGTTTTCCACGTCGTATAAGGGATGTCAATGCTAGAGGTATGAATCGTTCCCACAGCCAAATCAGCATTTACATCCGTTGAACCATAATGGTAATTATTCCTTATCGTCAACGTTTTATACAGGACAGGGTATCCAACGACATATCCCAAGAAAAATTTCCCACCTAGGCCGCCATTCGTTGGAACATCAAGATTACCATTCGTAACATTATTGGCAACCGTTGTCACATTAGCATGGACCGTACCAAGCAATCCACCAGCAGAACTCGTAGTCGTTTGCGTAAGCGATGTCGCTGCGATTTTGATGTTTCCTTGGGCTCGATTTCCAGAAACATTCACCACGCCATCATAATTATAACTACTCATCGCCTGGCCTATAACAAGTCCCACCTCTATATTTTCCATCATTTCGTTAGATGCGGCAATCAAATTTAATTTCTCTGGTTTAACAATCGTATTCTGTACAGTGAGGGAGCCGCCTCTTGAGAGACTCGCATAGCCCAAAACACCACCGCCATAAAGGAATTTTCCGGCAGTAATAATTTCTGCACTAACCGTATCATTCTTGATAGAGACATCACCTTCAACATTGCTTAAAACATTACCAAAAAGTCCTCCTGCATAAAGAAACGGCTCTACTGTATTTATTTTAGCAGTCACATTGTTATCTTCTGCTTCAAGATTTACAGGAGTGTCATTATCGTCATTCTGTCCTACAAAATACCCAACCAAGCCGCCCTCATCAGAGTAATCAGTCCCAGCATTCTGATTCTCACAGAAAAAAGTCGCATTGACTTTATTTTTTAACAACGAAACATTTCCATTTTTCCAATTAACAGAGCCCAAAAGACCGCCCAACATGCGACCTTTCCTTTGGGCACCGTATTCACCTGAATTTAAAGTCACCTCCGAATTCAGCACTTCAAAATCAGATTTTTCAGCAATATCCGCTGCATACACAGAACCAATCAAGCCACCTACAGTCGTACCGGTTAAACTAGCTTCCACAACGTTATTCTGCAATGAATACTTGTTCTGCCCTGCACCCAAAGAAACATTCACTTTGCCAACAAGACCGCCAGCGATAAAATCCCCAACATAAGTCGGTACATTTACTGAAATATCACCCGAATTTTTTAAATTTAAAACAGTATCATTAGTAAATTCTGCAGAACCAGACACCTGTTCAACCAAGCCTCCCATAAAAGAAGAACGAGTATTCCAACCTGAATAATCCCCTTTCAAAAAAGAACTATTCAATTCAAAATATTCTCTAACCACCCCAACTTCTACATTTTCGACCTTCACACCCGAGAACTTTGTTTCAGGGCAACCCGAACTGTTACAATTTGCAGACCCCAATACAGTTGCTGCATTCCAACTATACACCTTGGAATTAGTCACCTTCACATTTTCAAAGACAGCCTTTACATTTCCACTGACTTCATCGGCAACAACTGCAGCCTCACGCAAGACTGTTCCTTGTATTTTGGCAAGCACATAGGCATTGTCAAAAGCAAGATCTTTTATAGTTACATTGGTCTTTATCTTTCTAAAGAAAGAAGGGTTGACATCAATCGATATATCGCAATAATTCCTAATGGTATGACCACCGCCGTCAATCACTACCGTGGCAAAATTTGTATGGTAATTAATCGGATAAAAACCACCACCAACATCACCAAAGCATCGATTCGTCTGTTCCAAATAGCCACCTAAATCAATATCGGTTTCAAAAGTAAGATTCAACTTAGTGGTGTGCAATTCGGCCGTTCGAGTCTCTAGATTTGACGCAACATCATACCAGTTTGTATAGATATCTGCATCCTCGTAATTGGCAGCAAGTAATTTAGCTTTGGTTTCTTTCTGGGCTATCCAGCAGTTGGTCAATGAACTACTGGCCTTCACGCACCTAAAACTAGTCGGCTTTATATATTCGTCCGTTGTAGACACTTGTGCAAAAGCGCTACCTGCAAACAACAGGATCAGTCCAACAAATATTTTTGCGGTTCTCTTCATATACACCATCCACTTTATAAGCAAATAATAACATATTATTTATCAAAAAATTCGTTCGAACATAAAAAAGGCGGGAACGAGTCCCGCCTTTTGACAAGTGTCACATTTTTGCTTAAAATTCTGTGCGTTATTTCACAAGAACCTTGCCCGAGAGCAGCTGGCTGCCGACCTTGATCTTCACAAAGTACACGCCAGACTTCGGAGCGTTCAGGCTAAACTGGTTCGTACCGGCAGTCGCCTTGAACTGGCCCGCAGCCACCTTCTTGCCATCGACACCGACCACGGCGTAGCTTGCGCGAGCCCCGGCCAAAGCTTCAGGAGCCATAAAGCCAAGCTGCAGCGTACCACCCGCAAGGGTAGAGGCAAAGCCGCTGATCTTGGAAGAGGCGACCACCGCATTGCTTGCAGCCACACGGACTTCCACCTGGCTTGCGGACTTGGCAAGAGCCACATTGACCGACTTGCCATCCGTAACTTCGGTCGTCTTTCCATCGGCAGTCACGAACACCTTGAATCCCTGACCGTTCAGTTCCTTAATGCCTTCGAACGAAATGGAGCCATCGCGCATGGAGCTTGCGCTCACATCGAGAATCCAGCTGTATTCATCGGCAACAGCCTTGATGCTCTTAGCAAGCTTGGCACCCTTTTCGCTATTGCGAATCGCGAGCGCCACATGGTTACCCATGCCGGCAGGCGGTTCTTCAAGCGATTCTTCGGCACCGGCACCGATCACGTTCCAGGAGTCCCTCTTGCCGTATTCGTCGGTCAAAGAAACCTTCAAGTTCCAGGCGCCCTTGATACCAGCAACATCCTTGTGCAGGGCTTTCTTGCTTTCGTCAAGAGGCTTCTTTTCGAACTTGAACGACGGTGCAGCAGGCATTTTCCATGTCGTTGCGTGAGAAACCTTCACCCACACCGCTTCGTACGGGCCAATCATCGTGGGGACTTCATATTCGGCAGTAGCCGGGTTCCAGCGCCAGAAGGAAACCTTCGCGTCGCTATCGGCCTTACCCTTGCTCAAGTCCACATACCAACCGTACGGGTTAGCCACCAGGTTCCAGCCACTGTAAAGGCTATCGAGTTCCCACACGATTTCGCTATCGCGGGCACCGGTCGATTCACGGATTACCAGCGGATTGCCGTCGGTCGTTCCGTACCAGAAACCGCGAGTAGCATCGGCAACCCCGCCATCGAATGCACGGTATTGCCAGTAATCACCCACCGGGTTACGTTCATCCCACCAGTAGAAGGTTGCATCAGCACCGACCTTCTTCTTATCGAAGGCCGACAGCGAAACCATCTGCCAGCTGCCCGGCTGCGCGGAAATTTCAGAAGCCACTTCAAAGGCACCTTCGTATTCGGCGAAATTCACCTGGTCACCCACAGTCAAGGTCACCGAGAACTTGCCAATCGGAGCAGGCGTCATTTGCCACTGGCCACCGCCCACAATCGACTTTGCAATCACGGTATCCAGGATAACGCCATGTTCACCAGTCACCACCACGCGGGCAGTCGAAGATTCATCCGCATTCTCGGTACCGAAGGTCAAGAGAACCGCATTACCGGACTGTTCAATCGTCGGTTTCACGATCTTGATTTCGCCCATGCTGCTGGAACTTTCGACAGAGCTCGAGGATTCCGGCACAATGGAGCTAGAAGATTCGACAGAGCTCGAAGATTCCGGCATAATGGAGCTAGAAGATTCCGGTTCGTGGCTGCTGGAACTTTCAACAGAGCTAGAGGATTCGGCAGAGCTCGAAGATTCCGGAAGCTTTTCGTAGAGAGCCTTCACTTCGGTATTTTCAACAATACTGTCGAACCGGCTATCCCAACCGAAGAAGGCAAAACCTTCGCGCTTCGGTTCGGCAGGAGCCACGGCAGCAGAGCCGTATTCAACCTTCTGGACATCGCCAATGCGGCTTCCATCGTAATCCAAGAAGGTCACCGAGTAGATGTTCATCAGGGAATCGTAGACAGCCGTATAAATCTTATCTTCAGAAGCGGCGGTCACAATAGGATCCCAGCCCTTGAACAAGTAGCTGTATTCTGCAGTCGAAGAGCGCGTAAGGTTCTTCGGAGCATTAACAGAACCTTCGAAAAGCACGGAGTCGGCCTTGACTTGATCGCCATTGTAGTCCCGGAACACAATCCAGTATTTCTGACGTTCGTAACGAGCCATCACTTCGATGTTCTTGGTAATCACATCAAACTTACGGTCCCAACCCACGAACTTGTAACCTTCGCGCGTCGGGTCAGCAGGTGCCACGGCAGCAGAGTCGTACTCCACCCAAACGGTATCGCCAATCGGGGTTTCATCGTAGTCAACAAATGTCACCGCATACAGGACCTTCGCCGAATCGTACTCTGCCGTATATTCGGCATCGGCCGTTACAACAGCAACGTCAGGAGACCAGCTCTTAAACGTATACTTGTATGCTGCCGTAGAGGCACGTTTCACATCCTTCGGCGTTACCACAGTTGCACCGTAAACCAGCGAATCAGCCTTGAGTTCTTCGCCATCGAAGTCCTTGAACACAATCCAGAACTTGAGCTGTTCATAGACGGCCTTCACTTCAATGTTCTTGGTAATCACGTCGAACTTGCGGTCCCAACCCACGAATGCGTAGCCTTCACGCGTCGGGTCTGCAGGAGCCGCGGCAGCAGAGTCGTATTCCACCCAAACGGTATCGCCAATCGGGGTATCGTCGTAATCCACAAAGGTCACTGCATACAGGACCTTGGTTGAATCGTAAGTGGCAATATATTCTGCGTCACCATTCACATTGACCACTTCAGGAGTCCAGCCGATAAATTCATAGGTGTATTTGGCGGTAGCTTCACGAGGCACGTCAACTGGCTGAGGCACAGCAGCATTAAACGGAATGGAGTCTTCCATAACGACTTCGCCATCGTGTTTCTTAAACACAATCCAGTACTTATTCGGCACATACATGGCATAAACATCCAAATCCTTAGTCACGCCGCTGAGATAGGTCGAATCATCCCAACCGGTAAAGGTATAGCCCACGCGTTCCGGGGCATTCGGAGCCGTTGCAAATTGTTGATACTTTACCGTTTGATCTGTTCCGAGTTGAGTATCGTCAAAGTCAAAGAACCGAACCGTATACGAATTAGTGTCGTAAACAGCCGTTACAGTCAAGTCACTTATAATATTGTCAAAATCCTTATCCCACGAGCCCGTAAAGGTGAAACCTTCAATTTCGGGAACCTCGTCAGCGGCCGGAGCAGTTGCAGCAGCACCATGAGCCACCGTTTGCTGCACAATCGGGTCGCCATTCAAGTCTGCAAAAACAACAATATGACTGCCCGATACAGGTTCAACAACCGTATACGGACCGTAGGCAAAGAACGGAAGGTTATTGTTATTATCCTTCGCAAAAGTCCAAACATAATCAGCGGCATCGGCATAAGCCTCATTCAAGGTTCCTGCAAATTGAGAAGACCTCATGGTCTTTGCAATTTCAGTACCATTATGCCGGGTCGAATAATCCTTGGTAGAGCCGTTTCTTAGCACATAAGAGATGGAATCACTATCAACCCAAGTGTTCGTTTCCGTTTCCGTCTTCAACAGGCCTACCGGCAATGTTACAGTTTCATCGTCTTCTTCACTAAAATGGTAACTGGACTTAATTTCATAGCCCTTGTTCAATTCAGCCTTACCAATCAGGTAGCCCACCTTTTTATCGTAGCTGCTTCCGAGGGAAGCGTTGTTGGCCGTGACCGAAATATCGCCCACATTGTAAGTGTTCTTAACAACGGTCCTCACATTATTTGCCTGCGTTCTACCAATTAGGCCACCTACATAAAGATAGTCGCCAGCATGCTTTCCGACAACGCTAATGTCGCCCAAGGCAGCCACCAGGCTCATTTCGCTAATTTCATTGCAAAGGCCGCATACGCCACCAATATTTGCAACTTGAACATTCGTGGTCGTTACAGCACCTGCTTCTTTTGCAGTATACTTGATCAACTGGCTTGTGCCTTTAGCAATCACATCGTTCAAAATCAAAGTTCTTCCACCTTGGTCATTCGTAAAGCCGCCAAGAACACCACCCACAAATACATTGTTCAGGCTGTCTTCAACCACAATCGAGCCTTCATAATACAGGTGAGCTATGGTTGCTGCAGCGTTATACACCATGATGCTAGCAAAGCCGACGATACCGCCTATATACACGCTGTCACGAGCATTGGCTCCATTGACAACCTTGTCTCCATCAACAGCGGTTTTCACCTTCGAGGTAATCTGGACAGACGAAGTGTCATTTGTGATTCCCAAGCCTTCAGTCTGAGCAATGCATGCAGAACCCACGACGCCACCTAAGAAGGCATCGCTATGGAGTCCAGGAACCGCAGCTCCCGATGCCGACAGAGCAATTGAACCTTCTGTCTTTGCGCCGATAACGCTCAAGAAGTCACCACCACTTGCGCCACCTTGCACGCAAGAGGAACCATAACCCACAATGCCACCGGCAAAATACTGATAAAGACCGGCATCCTTCAAGGAATCCTTGATATCGATGTTGGCAGCACTATTCATCACTCGAACCGAGGTTTGCGCATCAGAAGAATCAAGGCCCAGAATACCGCCCACGGCCATTACGCTAGGCGAGACTGCGTCATAGAGCTTGCCCTCGAACTTGCTGCTCGATACCACAAAATTGCCTGCATCCGAAACATTATTATCACGCGGGACATACAACACACCGAAAAGGCCGCCCATCGAAGCGCCACCCGAAATCTTGGTCGGAATCACTTCGCCACCGTCCTTGTTCTTTGTATAGACATACAAGTTGTTAGCCGGGCCACCAATGGTCTGGTTCAAACCGGCAATGCCACCCAAAGCAGATCTGTGCCCCGTGGCATAGTCATGAACATCGACCTTTACAGAATCGTTTTTAAACGTGGCATCTTCTGCGCTTTGCGTACGGACCGCCACACCGGCAATACCACCCAGGAACACATTATGGCCAACCAAAGTACCAGCCGACTTATTAATTTCCTCAGAGCCCGCATATCCCGTGGTAATCGAAACGATGTTCGAAATATGGATATCGTCATCACCTGTGATGTTTGAAATCGTAGAATTCTTGACAAAACCGACAACGCCACCTGCAATAGGAGCCTGAATAGAATCATTGGCCAGGGCTACGTTATCGATCAAGATAGAGTTCACAGCACCTACAAAGGCACCCACTGGATAATAGTCCTTACCGTCGGTGCTTGTACCATCGATATAAATGCGCACGCCATTCATCTTGACGTTTCGCATAGACACATTTGCAGCACTCTCGAAAAAGCCCACCGGTGCAGTCATCGGTTCAGTATCTGTAACCGTTGCGGCATAGCAGAGGTGACTGATGGTAAAACCGTTACCATTAAACTCGGTGTTTTCCATCATGGGGAGCGGTACATGGTTTACTTCGCATTCGCCAACCTTTGTATTGGCTGCAAATTCCTTAAGGTCAATATTGGAGCCCAATTCAAGCGGGACCTTCTTCATCGTAGAGTCGCCATTAATCCAATTATCTTCGAGTGCGGTAGCCAACGCAGACGCATCCTCAACAGAGGCGATACACTTACCCGCAATAACAGCAGCATTATAACCATAGAAATAGCGAATATTGCCGGTTGCACCGTCACTCGAATATTCCGTACCCTTGAAGGTCAATTTCCATTCGTTACTGGTACATTTCGCAGCCCCTTGGCTCAGCACCAAGGTCGTCGATCCGTTACCCATGCCATACCCACCCATGCCATACCCCCACATTCCCGCTTGGACAACATGGGTAGTCAGGTTATAATAGGATTTCGGCGTTTCAGCCGAAGCACCAGGAGCGGCAAAACCCATACCGGCCCAAGCCAGCATGGTAAACAAAAATAAACCGATTTTTGTTTTCATAAAACCCTCAACTATCTTCTTCTATATGTAAAAATACCTTAAAATTTGAAAAAAAGATAGGGGGGTACCTCCAAAAACACGCTCTCTGTGACCTAGAACAAACCGGCAAAAAATGCCTAAAAAACGCAAAAAAAGCCCCTTTATCCCCCTTCAAGGCCCGCAAGGGCCCTAGAAACACGTATTTCGTTGTCAGTCAACGAGTTACAATCTTATCAAAAAGTGTGAGATTTATCACTTTCTTACAAACAAACTCTTGACACTCATTAAAACAATGTTATATTTAGGTTACAAATCTTTTATAAGGAGACAAAAAAATGTTTAAGAAACTCGCACTTGCAGCAGCTCTCACGGCTACCGCTTCTTTCGCAACCTGGGACTACTTCCCGGTTCAGGACGCCGGTAAGGGCCAGGCAGAACTCCACCTCGACTATTTGATGGTTGACAAGACCTCTCAGATGGCTCTTAGCGCAGGCGCTCGTTACACGATCGTCCAGAACTTTGAAGCTGGCGTGATCGTTCCGTTCGTTCTTTTCACCCACTGGGATGGTGAAGACGTTGAAGATGCCAACGGTCTTTCTGACGTCCAGCTCTTGCTCCGCTACCAGTTCATGCCGATCATGAACGCCTTCTTGGACGTCGCTCTCCCCACCTGCAATGAAGACCTCTGCGGCGAAGACGGCCCGGTCGGTTTCCACTTTGGTGTGCAGTACTCTCAGAAGTTCGGCATGGTTGACTTCGGTTCCGAACTCGGCCTCGCCCTCGAAACCAAGGGTGACGACAAGACCACGCCGCCTTGGGACATGAACCTCGGTCTCGAAGCCGACTTCGCTGTTAGCGAAATGATTACCCCGTACGTCGGTATTGACATCAACATGCTCCTCGGTAAGTACACTGTTGATGGCGAAAACATGGGCGACAGCCACACTGGAGACATGGGCTTTGCTCCGTACCTCGGCCTCACCTTCAACATCAACCCGATGTTCTACGCCGGTGCCCAGGCTCAGTTCTGCTTCGGCGACGACTACTATGGTCCGGACATGGTCACCATCCTCACTGCTAAGGTTGGCGTGAACTTCTAATTTGCCTTAAAAAGCATTTAAAAAAGCTCCTGACACCCGTCAGGGGCTTTTTTTGTTAAATTTTGTTTTAGATTCAATTTACAAGGAGACACTAAAATGCTCAAGAAAATCGCTCTCGTTGCAGCCGTTGCTGCAAGCGCATCGTTTGCCACCTACAACTTTTTCCCGGTTGGCGACGCTAACAAGGGTCAAGTCGAAATTGGCGACACCTACGCCTGGCACGATCACTGGTCCATGAACCAGGTTCAGCTGAACGCCAAGTACAATATTATGCAGAACTTCGAACTTTCTCTCCAGAAGATCGGTTACCAGATCTGGAACGAAGACGACCGCTGCGATGACACCAAGTCCTGCCCGGATAACGACGGCTTCAAGGCCCTGACCGTGGGCGCACGTTACCAGTTCATGCCGATCTTGATCGGTGCCTTGGACATTCAGGTTCCGCTGAACTCCGAAGATGTTGTTGGCGACTACGATCCGTTCGGTCTGTATGCAGCCATCCAGTACACCCAGGAATTCGTACCCAACCTGTGGTTCGGTTCTGAACTCGGTTTTGACTGGAAGTTCGAAGATGAAAAGTACGAAGAAGGCCTCAAGATGACCATCCAGGCCGAACTCGACTACACCATCGCCTCTATCGGTCTCACTCCGTGGATCGGTTTCGATTTCGACAAGAAGCTTACCGAAAACAAGGTTGACGGCCACGATGCCGGTGGCGATGACAGCCAGCTGACCCTCTGGATTGGTGCCGGCTACGACATCAACCCGATGTTCACCGTGAAGGCCAACCTCATTATCTCTAACGGCGACCTCGACGGCGACTACACCGCAATCAACGGCAAGCTTGCCATCAACTTCTAATATTAACAGAAGCTTAAACTTTAATACCCTAGGCCAAAGCCTAGGGTATCTTTTTTTTACACCCCTGTTCATTCATCTTTTTCTACATTGTAAACCAAATCTTTTTCCAAGGAGTCTGGAATGTTCAAAAAAATCGCACTCGCAGCGGCTCTCGTTTCTAGCGCCGCATTTGCAACTTGGGACTACTACCCCGTTCTCGACGGTGGCAAGGGTTCTATCAAGGGTGGCCTCTACTACGATTGGGACCACGAATGGTCTCAGTCGGGTCTTAGCCTCGGCGCCCGTTACAGCATCATTTCGAATTTCGAAATTTCCTTGCAGAACTGGGGTTACCAGTTCTGGGGCGAATGGGATTGCAAGGGCTGCATCGAAGGTGGTGACGGTCTTCGCGACATGACCGTCGGTCTCCGCTACCAGATCGACCCCATGGTTGCCCTCTTCTTGGACGTCAACCTGCCCATCGGCAACGACGAAACCGAACACAACGCCATTAGCCACACGACGCCTCCTTCTAGCGACGAAGTTGCACTCTATTTCGGTGCCCAGTTCAGCATGAAGGTCAAGGAAGCTCCGGGTCTTAAGTTCGGTACAGAAGGCGGCCTCGACTGGGGCTTTGAACACGACAAGTACGAACGCGGTCTGGATCTCCACCTCACCGGCGAAATCGGCTACACCGTTCCCAACACCGAAATCACCCCGTTCTTCGGTCTTCAGGTCAAGTACCGCTTGACCAACAGCTCTTACGAAGACGACAACCAGGGCGACCGTGGCGACAAGCAGGTCAACCTCTGGATCGGTGCCGATGCATTCGTGATTCCGAACCAGCTTGACATTGTCGGCAAGTTGATCGTTCGTAGCGGCGACATTGGCGGTGACGCAACCGGTATCTACGCCGGCGCTGAATTCTTCTTCTAAGAGGAATCAGGTCGCCTTGCATAGCAAGGCTTTGAGGTCGCGCTGAGCGCTCTGAGCATTGAGCAGAGAGTTCTCAGATGAGACCATAAATGTTTACAAGAAAGGCGTGCTGATTTTCAGCACGCTCTTTTTTACTCAAAGCAAAGCGACCTCAAAGGGACTTTGTCCCGCGCTCACACCTCAAAGGCGCATTGCGCCGACCTATTTGATATCGTATTCCGGAATCGGGAGGGATTCGCCGGCCTTCATGGCCTTGTCGAGAGCTGCAGACTTCGTGGGATCAAGCCACCAGTAAACGGGGATTGCGTCTTCGCGGTTGAAGCGGTCAAATACCTTTTCCGGCGTACCGTAGCGGTTCCAGTAGAGAATGCGATGGTGGTCGCATTGCCACATCAGCACGTAAGGCACGATTTCAGCGAGACGGTTGTCGAGCGCCTTCAGGATTTCGTTGCGCTTGGCCAAATCGAATTCGGTCTTCTGCAAGTTGATAAGGCTATCCACCACCTTGTCCTGCACGCCGGCGAGATTGTTCGTACCCTTCTGGAGAGCCGTCGTAGAAATCCAGCTGGCTTCCGGGTCGCGGAGGCGGCCTGCGCCCCAGTTCACCCAGTACAAATCAAAGTCTGCATCGTCCAAGCGCTTGCGGAGCGTGCTCTGCGACATCTGTTCGATGGTCGCCACGACACCCACCTTCTTCAAGTCCTCTTGGAACAGCGTGAGATGACGCAAGTCTTCTTGGCTCGTGATAAAGTTGATGGCGAACGGCTTGCCGTCTTTTTCGAGCACGCCCTGCGCATTCACCTTGTAGCCCGCTTCCGCAAAGAGGGCGCGAGCGCTATCCGGGTTGAACTTGTAAAGCGGAGCAGTCGGATTCTGGTTGCCTTCCCACAGGTCAGGGTAATAGCTGTTGAGCAAGAAGTACTGGTTGTACATGTACTTTTCGTTCATCGCTTCGCGGTTCAGGAGCATGTTGAGCGCGCGGCGCACGCGAACATCCTGGAACTGCGGCTTGCGCAAGTTGATTGCCATACCCTGGAAACCGATGGGTTCTTTGTTGAAGATACGCTGCTTGACCGCCCAGCCTTTCTGAATGGCATCGAAATCGGTCTGTTTCATCCAGATGCTGCTGGTGTAGATCGCGTAGGCGTTGATGTCCTGCTTCTTGAACGCTTCGAGAGCTTTGGTCTGATCGTTCATGAAGCGGTAGCGGATCTTTTCGAAGTTGTACTTGCCGCGATTCCAGTTCTTCTTGAAGCCCCACCAGTCGGCGCGGCGCTGCAGTTCCACGTAGCGGTCTTCGCGGAAAGTCTTGATCTTGTACGGACCAGACACCACCGGAAATTCGTAGCGGATCTGGTTGAAGTCCTTACCGGCCCACACATGCTTCGGGAAGGCGAGCATGCCAGCAGCTTCCCAGAAGTTACCCCAGTGCGATTCCTTTGCGGTCATCTTCACCGTAAGGCTATCGACGACTTCGGGGCGGTCAAAGCGACTGAGCCCCACCTTAAAAATCGGCGTAAGATTCTTTTCGTCCATGATGACGTCGTAGTAGAACTGCACATCTTCGGCAGTCACCGGTTTGCCGTCGCTCCACTTGGCGCGCGGGTCCACATGGAAGGTGAACGTCTTGCCGTCTTCGGACACATTCCAAGTGTCGGCTAGGATTCCAACTTCGCGGTCTTCGGTGCTATGCAGGCTCACGAGCGGTTCAAACATCATACCCATGAGTTCGGCGGAGAAACTGTTGTAGTCTTCCCACATGTTAAAGGATTTGGGCATCGCGGAGCCCCACAAGGTAATTGCACCGCAGGGGCGAGCATCCTTCGAGGCAATCGGGTCGAACTCGCCCGTTGCTTCAGGATCTTGCGGAAGTTCTGGGCAATTCAATTCGGCATTCTTGCCAGCAGACTTTGTTCCCTTGGAGCCGGATTCGTTGCAAGCGCTAAACGACAGCGCCGAAACCATCAAAGCCGCAGACATAAACGCGGCACCATAAAACTTCTTCATATTTTCAATCTTCATTTTTAGCTCTGGATTGCTTAATCTGTTTCACAAAATAGTTTATTTGGGATAAAGTATCAAATCACTTTATCGGTAACCACACGCCACTCGCCCGGTTTTAAATTGCCCAGAGGAATGTTTCCGATTTGCACGCGAATCAGTCGAAGCGTCGGGAACCCCACCGCCGCGGTCATATGACGAACCTGGCGATTTTTGCCCTCGATGAGCGTGAGGCGCACCCAACTTGTGGGGATATTTGCGCGGAAACGCACGGGCGGATTGCGGGGCCAAAGCCAATCTGGTTCTTCGGCAATTTCGGCCTTACAAGGTTTGGTATGATAGCCCTTGATGTCTACGCCTTTGGCAAGCTTGCGTACCGCTTCTTCAGTAATCTGACCGTCAACTTGCACCAAGTAGGTACGAGGGTGTTCAAATTTCGGGTCCAGCAGTTTCTTGATTAACTTACCATTATCCGTCAGCAAGAGCGCGCCCTCACTATCGTGATCCAAGCGCCCGGCCGCATACACTCCCGGCGGGAACCCGAACGTATCGAGAGCCGCATGGCCCGATTCCGGCGTGAACTGGCTCAAAACGCCAAAAGGTTTGTTAAACAAGATAACCGTGGACATCACGACGAAAGGTAGAAAAACACACCCTCTGTCATTCCGGCCCAAGCCCGCCCTAAACTAGATTCAGGGAGCCGGTTCCTTTCTACTTCAGCAAATTTCATTTACTTTACTATATTATCTCACATGAAAATTTTGGTTACAGGTGCAGCAGGTTTTATTGGTTCCAAGCTCATGTTCATGCTTGCGGAACGCGGCGACGAAGTGGTAGGCCTCGACAATATTAATGACTATTACGATGTACGCCTCAAGTACGGTCGACTCCGCGAAGGCGGCATTGAGCAGCCCAGCGACAACTTCGCCTACGGCGCCATGGTTCAAAGCACCAAGTACAAGAACTGCCGATTCGTAAAGATGGGTATCGACGACAAGGAACCTCTCGACAAGCTCTTTACCGAAGAAAAGTTCGACAAGGTCGTGAACCTCGCCGCCCAAGCAGGCGTGCGCTACTCTATTACGAACCCGTATGCCTACCTGCAAAGTAATTTGGTCGGATTCCTGAACATTCTGGAAGCCTGCCGCCACAACCAAGTCAAGTACCTGGTATTCGCTTCGTCCAGCTCCGTGTACGGTCTCAACAGCAAGGTGCCCTACAGCGAAGACGACAAGGTCGACAATCCGGTAAGCCTGTATGCCGCCAGCAAAAAGAGCAACGAACTCATGGCCCACAGCTACAGCAAACTTTATAACTTGCCCGTCGCGGGTCTACGGTTCTTTACCGTATACGGTCCGTGGGGACGCCCTGACATGTCGCCCATGCTCTTCGCCCGTGCCATTTCGAAGGGTGAACCGATCAAGGTGTTCAACAACGGCGACATGATCCGCGACTTTACCTACATCGACGACATTGCCGAAGGCACCATTCATACGCTGGACCATGTGCCCGATGCCGCCAAGTGCCCAAACAACGTACCCTACAAGATTTATAACATCGGCTGCAGCCACCCCGTAAAGCTTATGGACTTTATTGCGGAAATCGAAAACGCTTACGGCGAGCCTGCCAAGAAGAACTTCTTGCCCATGCAGCCCGGCGACGTGTACCAGACCAACGCCGACACCACCAAGCTCGAAACTGAGTGCGGCTACAAGCCCCACTGGAGCCTGCACGACGGCATCGGCGAATTCATGAAGTGGTACAAGAGCGACAAGAACCCGCTGAAGTAATCTTTTCCGGAGGAAACAACATGAAAACGATTTCCCGTATTATTGCAGGCGCACTGCTCGCAACCGGTCTAGCCTCTGCTCAAGTTCAAATGGGCGGACACGCGGCCGTAAACTTCAGCACACTTTGGGGCGACGGAGCTTCTGAAAAAGAAATTCCCTGGGGCCTCGGCATTACCGCCGGTGCCGCCGCCAAAGTCGCCGTAAACGAAAAAGTTTCTGTTGTTCCCGAACTCGATGTGGACTGGCGCCGTCAAAAAGATGACGAATACACATGGAACACATGGGCAATTGAATTACCCGTTCTTGCACGTTACAACGTGTTGCCTCAAATGTACTTTGAGGCGGGCCCGCGATTCGCGTTGCTTCTGTCCTCCGAAATGGATCAAGACTTAGGCAACCACGTCGAAACGACCAACTTCGGCAAAATCGACGCGCTCAACATTTTTGAATTCGGCTTAGACGCGGGCATAGGCTTCTCGGTCACGCCCAATTTAGACTTGAGTATTCGCTATGGCGTGGGCCTGACCTCTATTATTGACGGCAAAAAGTTCGAAAGCGACGACCAAGCATTCAAGAACATGCAAATCCAAGTCGGCGCTATCTACTGGTTTATGTAATTATAACCTTTAAAAAGAAAGACCCCCCAAGGGGGTCTTTTAATTAATTGCAGCGCAACACTATTTTCATATTTTTAGGAACGGTAACCTTAAACGGATATGTAATATTCACTGTTCCCATACAATTGTACGCATCATGTTGCGAATAAGTTCTATTTGAGCCTTCTATCCAACCAAGGCAATCGCCCGACATGCCTCCATTCGGCGCAGTTTGTTGCACAGTTACTTTATTAGGCGTCCCACACCAACTGTATTCAGGCCCCCATCCCGTAACCGTATAAGAACCTTCTTCGAACTCTTGTCCACTAGCAATGGCAATTCCAGTAGAGGCACTTGAGTTCGATACAGATGTCGAAGTTTCCGGTTCGGTACTTGTACTCGTTTGCGTTGATGTCGAAGTTTCCGGTTCGGTGCTTGTACTCGTTTCCGTCGATGTAGAGGTCGTCAATTCAGTACTTGTACTAGTTGTCACGGAACTCGTATATGTCACATTAAAGTCGCAAGACACAGATTCTGTTCCCTTGCTTATGGTAAGCGTATGCTTAACGGTTCCAGTACCATTCGCATTTTTAAACTGTACCACATTAACACTAGAGTTGGAACCATTAGCATCTTGCGTTGCAGAAGACACCGTATAAGAGCAATTGGCATTACATCCCGTAACACTCGGATACAGAGAAACATACTGCGTCGGATCTGCACCCGAGATGTCGTAACAATTGGACACCGCCAAAGGAGTCGTTGATCCAGAACCAGAAACCACATCAAACTTCGCTTCGCAATCAGTAAAGCGCGGGGTATCATCAGCACTGGATATCGTATATGTGTAATCCGTACCGGTACTCTGTTTAGTCGAATAAGTCTTTTTCACTTCACATATACCTTTTTCCGGACAAGTGCCAGAATCAAATTCAACGCCATTGAATTTGACCACATATTCACAACCACCGCATTCATACAAGTGAACCTTAAATTGAGGATTGCTTTGACCTTCCGTTATTTCCACATTCGTTTGCCCCGGAGTCGGCTTAGGCTCATGAACATCACAACGAGTCTCCTTAATTTTACCACCCGAACATTTCTGGGAATGTTCAGAAGTTCCATTATCAGGCGTTGCATATACCGTAAAGTCATAGTCACCTGCAGCAGGGCCAGTGCCACCATCTGAGCTCGTATATGTAAATGTCACAACATTTCCATTCGTTTCCACCTCATTGGCAGGTTTCCAGCCATTGGTCACATCGAATGATTCCGCATTTTCTTGGCCAGGGCCTTTGCGCTTTCCCGTAACCTTATAATCAGTCACATTAGTACGGTTTAAAATTGTCGCACTAATAGTCCACTGATTGCCCTCCCTCTTGACGGAGCAGCCATCAACACCCGTTGCATTAGCACACACAGCATCTATATGCAATACCTTAACAGAGGTTGTCCCTTTATTGATAAAGGCCACCTGTACGACTTTTTCCGGATCAAAGCCTCCCGTAGTGTTCGCAAATTCAGTCGCCACATCAATGGAGCCTTTTTCACCTCTCATTATCACAGAACGGCTCGGAAGCATTTCATCATACTTTTCCGGATGCATGCTGTATAGCCAAACTTCTATTTCATTGTCATCTACATTCTCCACTTCAATTTTCAATGAAGACGAACGCAAATTAATTCCATTATTGTTGTTTGTGGTAATAGAAACCGTTTCTTCGGCTCCACCGACAACCGTTTTTTCACCTTCATACAGCACCTTGTTTTCTGTACAAGGCGTATACGCCCCCGTCCAGAACATGCCGCAATGAGCACGATTTTGGGCACCATTGTCAGCGTCTTCAGGATCTGCCGCCCACATTCCAGCAGCGCCATCCAAAGAGCAGCTCAGGCCAGCCTTCGCCGTTTTGACTTCATTACCTTCAGTATCCGTATAACCATGTTGTCCTGCCTGGCTAAATGTATAGCCATCAGTGCAACTTCCATATGTTCCGGCCAAAGTCACCGAGCAAGAAGCATCGGAACCGTTATAATAGTATTTCTCTTCGCAGCTATACTTGTGCGAATCAAACCAGCCAGAATGACCAATCCACGGTTTTACATTTTCCCCTACCGTGATTACACCATCTTTAGCCACTGCAGCAAAAGAACATTTCACAACAGGGGGCGTATCATGACATTCCGAAGCGTATTCGTCACTAATCCATCCAATACCGTATAGTTTAAACTCACGATTGGCCATACGATATCCTACATACCCATGGTCAAAGGAGTGGTAGGTAGCGCTCAGCTTTTTGAGATTAAATGTCCTCGTATAAACCAAGGGTTCTCCATAATAATTGCCTTTATACGCAGATATCATCAACTCGTCCGAAGCTGTGAGCTTGGCCGTAACCATTACCATATTCCCCGTAGCGGCATAGAGATATTCGCTATTACGCGTCAGCTCTCCCGACTGGCAACTAGATCCATCTTCGACACACACCTGCGCTGTCACGCGATCATATTGATCCGCATACACGCTCAACATCAAATACGACGACGCATTTTCATTAGAGCGCAGCAAAAAGCCCGTATTGCGAATCTTTGCATTGCGAGCATTTTCGGCATTCGAGCCACCCACATGAGGCAATTGTACAAGAGCCTTAAGCGTACCGAAAGTACCAGCAACTACTGTACTCATAACGGTGACATCGCCATCCTTTTTCACGGAGACCGCACCATTTTTCAATTCAATATTGTTCAAGGTTCCCTTGACCAAATGCCACTTCGCATTGTCAAAAGAGCTTCCCGTCGGGCCAGCGGATTCACAATGCGAGGATGCATCGCCGCAAACATCGATACAATATTTCTTTGTTTCATTATCCAACAAAGATGCACAACCAGGCGCACTATTCTTGAATTCTTCAAAGAAGCAATGTTTATCGCTTTCACCAAAATGCACATACACAATTGTCGCGTCATCCGTCACAGCAAACGCACTACCGAATTCTTCAGAGCTAACGGCATCTGTTGTCGGGCAGCTATTTCCAGAACACAGCCAATAACTAAATTCACTGTTATCGCTCAGACTCTTATCGATAGACAACGAGACCTTTTCTCCAAACAAATCTACAGTGCATTCTTTAGCTGAACCAGAGCTATTATAAGCGCAAGTGGTTGCCACACGATCTTCAGGTTTAATGTTGACAACCGGATTATTACCCGAACCAACATCGCCAACAAACTTCACCTTCAAGGTACTCTTTCTCACCTTGGCAGACGCTCTAAGTGTCTGCGGGTCGCCGGCATCAATATCAGCCAAGGATATACCCTGAGAAGGCGGAATAATAACGACACACTTGGTCGATACAGCCGTAAGGTCCAGAGTTCCGGTACCACCCACAGAAATTGTCCATTTCTTGTTCTTGGTATCCGTCAAGAAACTTGTACCACTCGGTTCAACCCACACATCAGAAATGTCGCAATTAGGCCAAGCGCTAATATCGTCAGGACATTCACTCGAATGAGTCGAGCAATAGGATTCTATTTCAGCAGAGGTTGCTTCTTCGCGCGTCAACGTGGTAACCGACGAAATATGGACATCTGCATAGGCGTCGCCGACAAGGTAACCTTCACCGGGTAATAGTTGGAACTGTTTTGTTCCCGTAGCCGCACCAGCCGTAGACACAGTAAAGAGTTCAATTATAGATTCTTGCGAGGGTTCCGCAGGGATTTCAAAAACGCATGGAGAACCCGTTCCCTTTTCTTCGAGGCCCTTGGTAATCGTCCATGTCGGAGTTTCATCGTTCGCAGGGCAATCCACATTCAAATTGAACTTCAATTCATGCGGACTGACTTTTATATGGATCGTTTTGGAATCCGTCGAGCCAATAGACTGAGTTTCTTCAACAAAAGACACGACCGGAACGGCGCGCTGGCTTTCACCGACAACAACCCAAACAGGTATCGTTTGCGTATAGTTCGTCGCCTTTATCACACACTTGTAATAGCCCTCTGTCAGTTTGCTTCCGGCCGGATCATACAAGCGCTGATTCAAAGCAGCAATTCCAAGGTTTTGGGAAGGATCATCAATTTCCTTACAGCCTTCTGCAGACAAAGACAACTTCGTCTTATTGAGGTGAGAACCGTTCAAAGGAATCACATTAATGTAATCCAATAGCGAACCATACGGATCATTCGGCAATGACACCATACGCGGCAACACGACAAACGAAGAATCCAAATCAGGTTTGTCCGCATTAACTCTTACCGGCGGAAGGCTTTCAGAGCTCTTGCTTTGCGATTCCAATCTCACGCCCAATTGCGGAGCCATCGAAATATGATAAGTATCAAAGCCACCCACCAGATCGGCAGGTCCTTCAAAGGCACTAGAGCTACTAGGTGTAGCTGTTTCAACACCGCATTTGACCACAGATGCGTCGCACAGCACTCCATTTGTGGTCATATCACTCATCATCTTTTTGTTAAAGACAAGATTGGAAGACCAAATATTATCCACCTTAGAGCAGTTAGATGCCGTTGCATATATGGAGCCACGCAACGGATTGCCCGTTTGGCCCATCACCTTCTGGATATTGCCCTTTGTATAAATGAAGTAATTATACTGTCCGGCATTTTGCTGCATATTGATTTCGCCATACCCTTCAGGGAGGTACAGCATCACATAGTCCTTGTTTGTTGCTGTAGGCGGAGCCTTGATAGCCTCGCCTTCCGACGTGTTCACAATAAAGATATACTTACCCTTCAATTCACCCGAAGTATTCTTGAACAATTTGGCATCGGACATTTCCACAACGAGGTATCCATTATACAAATACGGATCATCTTCATTCAACTTATCATGATTAGAAGCCGAAGTATAGCAGCTATTCAACGAAGAGACATTGTAATTAATTTTCGCATTATCATCCAAATTCAAAATAGTCTGGACACAAGGCGCCGCATTCGCCTTCTTCACAAATTCCGTATATCCCGTTTTCAACATATCCGGGACTTTAAAGTTCGAGTTGTCGCATCCCGCCCCCGGAGAAGATTGCCATATTTCAAAGCAATGATCCTTCACGTCTTCTGCGCAAGAGATCGGGCGTTCATCAGTCCAATTTTTCAATGTACCGTCAATTCTAAACCAGGGCTTAACACCGCATACAGGGCGATGCGCCAAAACATTTTGAGAGCCATTACTATGCGGTCCATCCTTTTTACAATATGGCGAACCTGTCGGTGCATTATTTTCATAATTAAATTCGGTCCAAATATTCCACAAATCATAAAACACCATGCCACCCACAAAATAGCTGGAGACATCCGTTTTCCAATAATCATTATAACGGGATCTATAATCAACATCCTCGACACCGGACTCCATCTTATACAAGTAATAAAGATTCTCCTTAGAATCAACCGACGGATACGGAGAATATTCTTCACCAGCCCAATTTTTCCATGCACTGCAACCACTCGCTTCCTCGTATTCTTTACAACAAGGATAAGACCAGCCACCCCACAAGCCCTGGCATGTTCCCATCGTCTTGCACTGTGGTTGCGCCGCAGATATATTACTGCACACCATCTTCGCCTCGGCATCTTCGGCAAATGTTTTAGCCGTCCTATGCGAGACATAAGAACTATAGGGATATGCATTCTTTATATAGACTTCATCACTACTTGTCGTTCCAACCACAAGATTAGCATAATCATTATAATTATCACTATCATCTCTCCAAAGGGAATACGGAGCACTCATCCACGCACTTCCCTTCAGCAACAACTTGCTGCCATTCGTTTTTATACGGCCATTTTCCAAAACGCACGTATTTCCGCCAATATATCTATCGTTACAAGCATTGAAATCCAAAGTGGCATTTACAGTTGCGTTTCCATGGATTTGGAAGTGTGCACTTCCGCATGCCGTTCCCATAGACATGGGGCCATCAAAATAAGCGTCGCCTTCAATAATCGGATTAAACGAAACTGCTTCTCCAGCTACATACAGATCTTTACTTTTAAAGCCATTCGTCGCACTTAAAGTTCCGCCAATACAAGCTGTCTTTTTCACTTCAATACTATTACCGGAAAGGACGGCATTACCAGTAACAACAAAATCGCCTTCCGCAATTTCGGGCGGGTTATGTTCCCAGTTTCCATTCACCACCATAGACGATACAGTAGATCCACCTTGGAAATAAATACTGCCACCATAATAGGCGTATTCGTAAGCAGAAGCCGCAACATTGACTTTGGCGGCCACCTTCACACGATAAAGACCATCCACATTAAAGATGGCGACCTCATTATGGCGAGTATCATTACGAGCCTCACCCGAAGACAATATTTTCAACTTATAGGTACTTTTTTCAGTATTTACACCCGTCAACCACACATGATAATTCTGGCCCGCACGCTGAATCGAACGCAAGCGTTCATCGATATTAATCGGTTTATGCGCCGGGTCATCCAAAAACTGCTTAACAAGGGCACCGACATCATTTCCATGAAAAGTCATCCAAGCACGGGCATTTTCAATACCCGCCTGAGAGCTCTGATAAGCCTCTCGTTGGAGCATTCTGCTCGAACTAGACCTACTTTCACTCGTTATCCATTTCCAAGTTGCAGTAGCCGCAATTGTTGCTACCAGCATAAAAAGAAGCACCGCAATTAAGGAAACACCGGCTTTATTCAAATTCTTCTGCATAACAAATACCCTACTAATCTCTTGGTCCGTTACTCGGTGTCGCTACAATAAGATCTACATCACCTGTTTCGCCCTTGCCGCCATTCTTGGCACCACGGCTCACTTGCAATCTCAATTTCAAGGCCTTAACATTTTTCTTTTCTCTTTTGTTATTTCCAAACTCAGGATCGAAACCATTGAATTTGTAGTTGGCTGTCGCAACCTGTTGCACCTTAAGATCGCCAATCCTAATTTGGCCTTGAGACACCAACGGAGAATAACAAGCAAATGTAAACGCAAGACAAACATTCTCAACCACTTCAGGAACCGTAAAACGCATTGACCTTTTGCCACTTCCTCTTGTCGCATCCAACGGAGGGAAGAACAGGAAATCCGGCAAAATAACTTTATCGTTTACTTTTGCAAAATCACCTGTTGCCACCTTTCTAAATCCTACCGACATATGATCCGTTCCAGGCACAAACATCAAGCTTTTATCATCGTCATTCACAGACAACACGTCAAAAGAGATTTCATAAACCATATCAGGCTGCAATGTCATTTTGCCATACTGATCACACAGTCCATTCCAAACACCAGCACCCGTTTCTGACTTAATCGCAACAGCTTGGTTCACATTCGGATTAAGGGTATTTATGCCACCAACAGCAGGATCATCGCTATTCACATAATTCGACGTAAAACCAGAAAGAGTTATCTCGGATCCACCATTAATTTCGGACCCCATCGAGTTAACAGCCTTAAAGTTCACATAATTAGCATCACCCACCCTTGGCACTAACCGGAACTCATCCGTATTATCGGGAGGAAACAGCTGAGCCATTTCTTCTTTGACTCCAGGACTTGCTGCTTCCACATTAAAAATAGTCACCCCTGAAGCCATATCTACAGGAGAAGCATTTTCCGCACAAGGGTCAGATTCTTCGATAGTTACACCATCGGCAACTTCAAGAATCCTGCACGATCTTTTCAAAGTCTTATTCACAACATACCAGCGAACTTCTTCAATTGCCTGGTAATAGCCATTATCATCATAACGCAAGCGTCTAATGGTTAAATCGCTAAAGTCATCATCATCCTTTTTCAGCAAGAAAGAAGACGAATCTTTTTTTCCGGCGTCAATATTGTCCGGATCCATATAAATTTTAGCATTAGCCTCACTAAACTTTACACCATAAAAGGCGCCACCATTAGCAAGACCCGCTTCTTGCGAGCTTTTGGCACCCATTTGAGAAACATCTTCTCTAAAAACCATGCCCACATTTTCAGCTTCTTGGGTGGCACGAACCATATTGTCCGTACGGATACGGAACTTGGTAGAATTGCTAAACGCTTCACCAGCAATAACGACAACAATGCCTACAATCGCCATGTAGACAAGGAGTTCCATGAGGGTAAAACCAGCTTTAGAAAGCTTCATCGGATGACCCCCGAAACCGTAATAGATTGCGTAGAATTTTTGAATTGCCAGCTTACCTTAACATCAAGTCTTTTAGCGTATACATGCGAGGCACTTTGCAGCAAAGTGGAATTCTGCACCATATAATCCGCATCGGGCGACACCGTTATTTCCGCATCATAAACGACTTTCATTGTATTCGTAACGGCTCCTGGTTGCCCCTGCCAAGTTCGTTCTATATTATTGATTTCTATCGGTTTAATATGGCCAGCAGCATCTTTAGCCAGTTTATCATCCGACAAACTAGCAAGTCCAAGAGCACCCAGGGAATCGATCAAGTTCTGCGCCACTTCTGTAGCACCATCACGACCTCGAATGCGAAGAAGTGCATCGCGGTTTCCACCTTGCAGATGAAGGAGCGCCATATACAAGAAACCAAGTACAGCTGCTGCTATCAGCACCTCTACAATGCCAAAGCCACGCTTGCCACGCGTACTCGGCTTACCAACCGAATATTTGTTCACCATCGCCATACACCACCACCTAAACCTACAATTCTGTCCAGTTGCTCCAATCCGAATCCTGAGAGCCATCATGGCTCACCTTCCACATCGGAATCACCCAATTTTTTCCGGGATCCTTACGGACGGCACCATAAATATCCTTATCACCATATTGGATGCAAACACCCCCTTCCGGAGGAGTTGCGGCAAGTCCTAAGCGAGGTTTAAAAGCGACCTGTTTATTATTCCCGAACCAGTCAAGAGTGACAGGGCCACACTTGCTCATCGAAACAAACTTATTCGGCGAATCGATTTCAAGAAAATCAATCACACCATCTTTAGGAGAAGAACAATCCTTTTTTCCATCATCCTTGACAACAAGGACTTTTTGAGGATTACCCGGTTCAATTTTCAGGCACAAAACCGTAGACAATCTCTTCGATTCGTTCGCCACCCTTTCAACGAATGCAGCTGTATTGACGGCAGCATCTTTAATTCTTGCATTAGCAACCGCACGCTGTAAGCCTGCAACGCCCATAGCCGAAAGAACGCCCATGATAGAGACAACTACCAGGACTTCGACTAGGGTATAGCCCGCTTTTTTCCCGCGAGCAAGTAGCCACGCTTTCACCATAATTCTACCTCACACATGCTTTCAACAGCCACTCTCTAAAATAACTTATTTTTTTACAAAACGGTCATTTTTTTTACCAAAGTGGCGAAATATCAAAAAAAACGCCATTTTTATGTAAATTTTTGATTAAGACCGAGTGATTTAGCACACTCTCGCAGAAACGCAACATTTTCGTAAGTTTATTTGGAGTAAAAGCAAAACACTTCACCCTCTCGGATGAAGTGTTTTTAATTGGAATAGGACTGAAATTAAGCCTTAATCGTCGTGAATGCGAAAGCTTCTCCATCAGCATCATTAGCTTCGAGGCCATCTGCGGCAGCAGCCCAGGCAATCTTCACAGCCTGGGTTTCGCCAGCGATATAGGCTTCGTTTTCGGCAACAGCCTGCTTGAAGACTTCGCTTGCAGAGAACAGCGTCACTTCGATCTTGTCGGTGATGGCGTAGTTCTGGTCCTTACGGCGGTTCTGGATGCGGTTCACGGGCGGAGTTCGTCCGTGATCTTGAGGTCCAGAGCCACGGTGAAGTGCTGGTTGGCTTCCACGGCCATGCCGTCGGCCACGATGCGGTTGAGCATCAGGCAGTCGGCACCGACTTCACCGAAGTCAAACTTGATGGTTTCGCCATTCTGCAGAGCCTTGATTTCGTCAACCGAGAGGCTGTTGAGTTTAGCAGAAATCACCTTCATGTTCTTCGCATAGTCCGGGCCTTTCGCCTTGATGGCGAGGAAGTTCGGCTTGGCGGAGAGCTGCACGAGTTTGGTTTCGTCTTCGAGGAACTTCATTTCACGAACGTTGAGTTCTTCGAGGATCAAGTCCTTCATGGTATCGGCAACGTCCTTTTCGACCTTGCCGTGGGCAACCACCGTCATGCTGGCAATCGGCATACGGTTCTTTACGTTGTTCGTAGCACGAATGACGCGGCCCATTTCGACCATACCACGCACCATGGCGATGCGTTCCACGAGCTTTTCGTCCATCAGGGACTTGTCGGCGCTGGGGAATTCGCAGAGGTGCACGCTCACCGGGGCGCTAGCATCCACTTCGCGCACGAGAATCTGGTAGATTTCTTCGGCGAGGAGCGGGAGGAACGGAGCGAGAATCTTGGAGAAGTCTACGAGCACCTTGTACATGGTAGCGTAGGCGGCGTTCTTGTCGCCATCGTTTTCGGACTTCCAGAAACGGCGACGGCTGCGGCGCACGTACCAGTTCGTGAGGTCATCGACCGCGGCAATCACGGCAGGCACCACGTTGTACAGGCGGTAAGCCTTCATTTCCACTTCGACCTTGGCAGCGAGATCCTGCAACGTTGCAAGCATCCAGCGGTCCAGTTCGTTATCGCTCTTGACTTCCTGACCCGGCTTCCAATTCAACTGCCCCTTGGCGGCGTCGGCGTTGTGGTTAGATACAAAGAATGCAACAGCGTTCCAAAGCGGCAGCATCACCTGCTTCACGATGCCCTTCACGCCTTCTTCACTGAAGCGGAGGTCTTCGGCCTTCAAAGCGGCAGAGTTGATCATGAACAAGCGAATAGCGTCGGCACCCGTACGTTCGATGAGGTCGTTCGGGTCCGGATAGTTGCGCTTGGACTTACTCATCTTGGAGCCGTCTTCGGCCAAGATAATACCGTTCACAATAACGTTCTTGAATGCCGGCTTCTGGAACAAAGCGTTAGAAAGCACGGTCAGCGTGTAGAACCAACCACGAGTCTGGTCAAGGCCTTCAGCGATGAAGTCAGCCGGGAAGCTGCGTTCCACGAGTTCCTTGTTTTCGAACGGGTAATGGCGGCTAGCATACGGCATGGAACCGGATTCAAACCAGCAGTCGAAAACTTCCGGCGTACGGCGGTAAACCTTGCCGTTCTTTTCGATGGTGAGCTTGTCCACAAAGTGCTTGTGCAAGTCGTCGAGCTTCACACCGGTGAGTTGCTGCAATTCTTCGATGCTACCCACGGCAATCATGTCGCCGTCATCAGAGAGCCACACCGGAATCGGCGTACCCCAGAAACGGTTACGGGAAAGGTTCCAGTCGCGGGCGCCTTCAAGCCACTTACCAAAGCGGCCGTTCTTGATGTGGTCCGGCACCCAGTTCACCGTCTGGTTGTTTTCGACCATCCATTCCTTCAGAGTCTTGGTCACGCCGTCCTTGCTCGTGACAGGCGCATCAATCTTGAGGAACCACGTCTTGAGGGCGCGGTAAATCAGAGGAACACCGGTACGCCAGCAGTGCGGGTAGCTATGCACGATCGTGTCCTGCTTGAACACGCGGCCCTGTTCCTTGAAGAAGCGGATAATTTCCTTATCGGCTTCCTTAGCGCCAAGGCCCTTCCACATCGGGACCTTGTCCGTGAACTTGCCTTCAGTATCGAGCGGGTCGAAAAGACCGAGGTCAAGTTCAGCACCCTTCTGGAAGTCTTCTTCACCGAAGGAGGGAGCTGTATGCACGGCACCGGTACCGTCATCGGTACTCACGTAGTCGGCGGGGTAAATCTTGTAGTGGCGGGACAGCTGGTCCGGCGTCACGAACGCATCGGAAATGCGGGAGAGCGGCTCGTAGTCCTTGCCCACGAGTTCGGAACCCTTGCAGGTATCGACGATATTCGGGTTCTTGAAGTAGGCGGCGGTGCGGCTTGCGGCAATCCAGTACTTCTTGCCGTCCTGTTCCACCAGGTTGTAGTCCATGTCCGGGCCCACAACAATGCAGAAGTTGGAATAAAGCGTCCACGGGGTCGTCGTCCACACGAGGATGCTCGTGTCCTTGAACTTGGCTTCGTCCGTGTTGAGCGGGAAGATGAGGGTCAGGGACGGGTCCTGACGGTCCTTATAGCCCTGGTTCGTTTCGAAGTTCGAAAGCGGAGTAGCGAGAGCCGGGCTGTACGGCTGGATGCGGTAGCCCTGGTAGATGAGGCCCTTGTCGAAGCACTGCTTGAACACCCACCACACAGATTCCATGAAGTTCTTGTCC
>CADCBQ010000023.1 GCA_902799745.1 Fibrobacter succinogenes
GGTAGCTTCGGCCCGACGACGGCTAACCGCATGGACCCGTACGTGATGCGCTTCCAGAGCAAGGGTGCTTCGATGATCATGGTCGCTAAGGGCAACCGCAGCCAGGATGTGACCGACGCCTGCAAGAAGTACGGTGGATTCTTCCTCGGCTCTATCGGCGGTCCGGCAGCCATCCTCGCTGAACAGAACATTCTCAGCAACGATATCGTGGCTTTCCCGGAACTCGGCATGGAAGCCATCCGCAAGATTACCATCAAGGACTTCCCCGCATTCATCCTCGTGGATGACAAGGGCAACAACTTCTTTGAAGGACTGATTTAAAAGATGTTGCCCTTGCGCCAAGCGGATGCGGCTCGTATTAACGAGCCGTAGAAGCGCGGAGTATTTGGCGTCGTAAGTTCTTTAATGCGATAGCCAAATACGGAGTCTCATTGGGGTAACAACTTCTTCGAAGGTCTCATTTAGTCAGATATCCACCCTTTCAATAGAAACGCCCCGCAAGCTAGAGCCTGCGGGGTGTTTTTGGGGTGTGTGGAGGTGTCTTATTTTGTCTTTACTGCTCGGACAATTTTATTGTTCGTTTTGATGACATAAATTCCGTTGGGAAGATTCATACGAACTTTATCCCATGCTCTATATATCGTCTTTTCATCTGCACGGAAAGTGATAACGCGATTTCCGAGAACGTCATATACGGTAGCCGTTTGTGGTGTTGAAGTGAAGTTGCTTTTGAATCTCGGCATTTGGGTGGTGGATTTTGCGATTGTAAATTCAATCCAGTCGAGATTGAAGTACGGCTTGTCAATCTTTATTTTTAGCACATGCGCACCTTCTGCAATTGCGGGCACGGAAACCGCAACCGTTTCAAACGTCTTCCAGTCGCCGGTATTCGGGACCATCACGGTGACGACTTTTTTCTCGTCAACGAGTACGGAGAAGAATGTGCTATCGCTTGGGGAGGCGACGCGCGCCGTGAGCGTGAGCGAGTCGTTCTTGGACGCTTTTACCGTGTAACGTAACCAGTCATCGGCATAACCCCAGCCGTAAATGATGGCGCCTTCTGCGCTGTCGAGGCCTGCGTTGTCATCGCGGTAGAGGCTGTTTTCGTTTTCGATATCGCTGTCCAGGAATCCGCGGCCGTTGCCGCCTTTATCATAGTTCTCGACTTCGATTTTTCCGGGGATGGTAAGTGTATCTTTGAACGGTTCAATTTCGACTTTTTTGAAAATGTCAATTTTGCTTCCGTAACCGGCGGCAACGATGTTTGCCTGTACCAAATCGTCAACGGAATCGGGCGGGTTTCCGATGGTCATCACACCTTCGAAGAACGTTCCTGCACCGCCGTCGCTGCCGTCACCGCCATTGCCGAGCACGATGGCGCCTTGCAGCTTGCGTGGGCTGTAGCCTCTTTTGCGCGGTCCGTCCCACATGGTGTTGAGGGTTCCTTTTTGAGCGCTGCCGCCCTTGAGCTTGAACGTTCCGTCATTCGGTCCTTTGAGCATGGCGGTCACATAGTCTGCTTCAATAGAAAGTGCGTCTGGCCACGGTGTTGTATGGGTCTTGCCCCATTGCCAACCAGCATCGTTTCCCTTGAATACGCCGTCTTCCAAGTCGGCGGCAACCCACGGACCGTTTCCTTGTCCTGGACCGCCCCAGTCCTTGTCGCTTCCGAAGTAGATGCATTCCATGGTTCCAGGGCCGTCATCGTTACCGGTTGTTTCTGCATTTCCGTAGTTGAAACAGCACAAGTCGTTGTAATGTCTGCCGTCAACGACCATGTACATGGATTCTTCTTCGTCGCCGGTGGCTACACCTTTGGTATTGTTATTGCGGTAACCGGTGGCAGACCAGGCGTCGCGATAAAAGCCATAAGCCTTGCGCCCGTTAATGTAAATGGGAGCCTTGTCCGCAATCGCCTCTTTACCGCCTTCTTTAAGCCAGTATACCACGGGCGATTTTTTCAGGTCGTTCTTGTATTCCGACTGGTCGTAAATGATCGAGATGGTACACCTGGAACCTTTGCAGAATTCGTCTTGCACCGAGGAATTGACATACCCGCCCTTTTCTTCGAGCGGAATATCTTTAGTGGCTCCATCGGCTCGACGAACCTGGTACAGGTTGCCATTATACTCCCCGAAAAGCGCGCGCGTCAAACTATGCGCCGCCACGCACGGGGTGTTTGCCTTTGCGTAAATGTCACAGGGGCCTTCTTTGGCCAAGACCATGGTGGGCGCCACAAGCGCCAGCACTGTCAAAAATGAATTGTATTTCATCCCAACATCCCTCTTTTTTACCAACCAATATCAAATTACCTCTAAAACGGGCCAAAATCACGCCTTTGGAGATTCTTCTATTGCATTTTTGTCAAAAACGATTCGCTCTTTTTTTGCTTTTCGGCCCGAGAAAAGGTTATTTTATGGGTATGCTCAACATTGACGAAATAAGCGATTACAGGGACATGCTCAAGAATTACTACACCCAGCGCAAGCTGGATATGCCGCTGTATTCCTATAAAATGATGGGCCAAAAGCTCGGGCTCGAAACGAGTCAGGTTTTCCGCGTGCTGAACAAGGAACTGCACCTGCCGAACCGCAGCATTCCCTTGGCAAAAGACTTGCTCGACCTGAAGGGCCGCAAGGGCGAACTTTTCGAAATCCTGGTAGCCGCCTCCAAGACCAAGTCCCCCGCCAAAAAGGACAAGCTTTACAAGATGGCGCTCGCCTTGCAAGATGTGGACTTGCGCAAGCTGAGTGCAAGCGAATACCTGTTCCTAAGCAAGTGGTGGATTCCCGTGGTGCGCGCCCTGATTGAAATGAACGGCGGGCATGCCGAAGTTTCGCACCTGGTCAAGCAGATTTCGCCGACCGTTTCCGAAGACCAAGTTCGCGAAGCCATAACCGTTTTGAAGGATTTAAAGCTCATTACGCCGCTTGCCTCGGAACGCTACGCCGCAACAACTGCTAACTTTACATCGGCAGGGTCAGCCACAAAGACCGCCGCCATCCGCAGCTACCAGAATCAACTTTTGGCGCTCGCGCAGAACTCCCTGATTGCAGTGGAACCTGCCAAGCGCAATATTTCTTCGCTGCTGGTGGGAGTCGATGAGGACTGCTTTGCCGACTTGAACGAAATGACTCTGGAGTTCAGGCGCCAGGTACAACGCAGAGTGGCCGAGGTCAACAAGCCTAACCGCGCTATGCAGTTTGTATTTGCGCTTTACCCGGTGGCCGACATTTCTAACGATCCACGAACCAAGAAAGAGGGGTAAAACATGAAACGACTGTTTTTGCTACTCGCGTGTTTAGCGCCCCTGGCCTTTTGGGCTTGCTCCGACAAAGAAGTCGCGGGCATTAGTACTGTTGAAACCGAAAACGCGTTCTTGATTCAGATTGTCCGCGAAGATTCTAAACCGGCGGTGGGCGTTGTCGCCCGCATGCGTTCCGTGGACTTTGTCCGCGACATCGAAGACGATTCTTCCAAAGCTATTTTCTTCGAGGAATTCACGACCGATTCCTTGGGGCAAATTCGCATCGACAGCCTTACCGTAAAAGAGGCGACGATTGAAATTGTGGACGCCGGCGAAGGCCTGTTCACCAAGATTTCTGCCGAAGACATTCAAGAAGGCGATTCCGTACAGTACGCCCTCGAAAAAACGGGCAGCCTGCGCGGCAAGGTTTACTTGCCCGACAGCGTCGACTACGCCTGGGTGCAAGTGTACGGCACCGATCGCCTGGTTAAAACCGACAGCGAAGGCTTTTACGAAATGGATTCGCTGCCGCCGTACGAATACGACATGCGCGTGATCATTGGCGACAGCGTTGTCGAACAGTCCACCAAAATCGATGCCGGCGAAGATGTTTCTGCAAACGTGCGCACCTTCGAGCCCGACTCGGTCAAGGTGCTGGATTTTGAATCGGCAAGTGCCCAATTCACAATCAAGGAACTCGGCATCAGCGAAACGGGCTACATGTCTTCTACCGACACAAGCGTCAAGACGACTCCCGAAGTCGAAATCATTCCCGAAACCCGCAAAGACCTCTCGGAATTCATTGTCGAAGCGGGCGCAGATCGCGAAGGGAACGCTATTTATTGGGAAACTTCGGCAGCCATGCGTGGTTCCTGGTCGTTCTACGGAATCTGGATTTGCAAGGAAGAATCGCCCTGCGACTTGTCCGCGACCGATTCTATCGTTTACTACGCTCGCGGCACAGGCGTCATCTCGATTATCCTGGAAACCTTGGGCGAATCAAACACCGAAGGCAAGACACTCGCCTACGACACGCTCAAGACCGACGAATGGCAACGCCGCGTTATTAAGCCCGAAAACTTCAAGCCGCGCGACGACTTATACGGCAACCTCGGCTGGGATGTGATTAGCAAGTCCGTGACGACGATTTCAATCGCCGCCTACGACAGCACAGAATTCTGGATTGACGATGTCGTGTTCTACGGCATCAAGCCCAGCGACTTTACCGCCCGCTAGGGCAGTCCCACATGACGTTGTTTTTGCTTCTTGGGCTTGGGTTCTTCCGGGCCCTTTTCTGCTTCGGCCTTCGCGGCTTCGGCTAGCAGCATTTCGAGCGACACACGAGAGGCCTCCTGTTCGGCCTTCTTCTTGTTGCCGCCCTGACCGCGACCGTATACGCGACCATTCACGTGAACTTCGACCGTAAACACCTTCTGGTGTTCCGGACCCGATTCATCGACCACGATGTATTCCGGAACCGTGCGGAGCTTGCCCTGCAGGTATTCCAGGAGTTCGCTCTTGTGGTTGATAAAATCTTCGGCAGAGATAATCTCTTGCACGCGCGGGAAGTGGAACTTGTTCAAGATGACGCGAACCTCTTCGAGGCCGCCATCCAGGTAGACGGCGCCAAGAACCGCTTCATAGGCGTCGGCCAGAATGCTTTCTTTGCCGCGACCGCCGAGCTTTTCTTCGGCCTTACCCACCTTCACGTATTCGCTCAGGCTCCATTCCTTGGACGACTGCGCACAGGCATGTCCCGACACAATCGCGCTCTTGCGCTTGGAAAGTTCACCTTCCGGATCGTTGGGGTAAGTCTTGTAAAGGTATTCGGTGGTGAGCATGTTCAGCACGGAATCGCCCAGGAATTCCAGGCGTTCGTTATTGCTCACGTAAGGCAGGTCAGTACCTGTCAAGAATGAACGGTGCACCAATGCGTGCGCCAAAAGTTCAGGATCCTTGAACCGGTACCCGAGCTTCGCCTCAAGCCCGCCATCGGACTTCTGGCGAAACCAGAGTTTTAGAACTTTGTGTAGAAGGTTTGTATCAGACATTAAATAGTAGGAAGTAGGAAGTAGGAAGTAAAAAGAAATGGGCAACCCATTCCGGGCCGCCCAATCCAGTTTCTTATCGAGAGAGGCTAATAAATTAAGCCTTCTTAGCTTCGATGAAGGCAACCACGTCGGCAACCTTGGCAAACTTTTCGGCGTCGGAGTCGAGGATTTCGACTTCGAATTCGTCTTCGAGGGCCATCACGAGTTCCACGCGGTCGAGGGAGTCGGCACCGAGGTCGTTACCGAATTCGGATTCCGGCTTCACATCTTCAGCCTTAACGCCGAGCTTGTCAACGATAACAGCGGTGACCTTCTTGAAAATTTCTTCGTTCATTGTAATCTCCATTTGGATTGATTGTTTGAGTTCAAATTTAGTAAAAAATGCCTAGGCGTTCAACCCACCATCAACGCCAAGAATCTGGCCGGTGATGTAGCAAGCGTCGTCAGATGCCAAAAATGCGGCAGCGTTGGCAATATCTTCGGGTTTTCCGATGCGGCCGAGCGGAATCTGGGCGGCATACTTTTCCTTGGTAGCCTCATCCATGGCAGCGGTCATGTCGGTACCGATAAAACCGGGGGCAATGGCGTTCACGGTAATGCCGCGGGAGGCAAATTCCATGGCGTTGGAGCGGGTCATACCGATAATGCCGGCCTTGGCGGCGGCGTAGTTGGCCTGACCGGCCTGACCGTGCAGGGCGTTAATGCTCGAAATGTTGATAATGCGGCCTGTACGCTTGCCCATCATGGTGCGGGCGACAGCGCGGGTGCAAAGGAACACGGAACGCAGGTTCGTGGCGATCACGGCGTCGAAGTCTTCGTCCTTCATGCGCATCAGCAGGCCATCGCGGGTAATACCGGCGTTGTTCACCAGAATGTCAACCGTGCCCATGTCAGCAATGATCTGCTTGAACACGTTCTGCACCGTTTCGGAGTCGGCCACGTTGCAAGCATAGCTCTTGACCTGCACCCCAAGTTCGGCGGAAAGTTTGGCGGCCAAATCTTCCTTGACCGAGGTGGAAAGGATGGCGACGTCAGCACCTTCGCTGGCGAGCTTGGTTGCAATGGCAAGACCGATACCGCGAGAAGCGCCGGTCACGATTGCCTTTTTACCAGTAAGTTTACCCATAGTAGTTACCTGTGGTTTGTAGTTAAAATTATCCCTTGAGAGCCTGAAAAGCTTCGATCGTTTCGACCGGAGTGACCTTCACATCGCGGCTAATCTTGCGCATCAGGCCCATGAGCACCTTGCCGGAACCCACTTCGACACCCTGCGTGACGCCCAAGGACATAGCCTTGTTCATGCAGTCGTTCCAACGGACCGGAGATACCAGTTGCTTCACCAAAAGTTCGGCAAGTTCGGCACCCTTCGTCACCGGTTCAGCAATCACGTTGGCGATAACCGGCTTTTCAACATCGTTAAACTTGGTCTTTGCAATAGCTTCGGCAAGGCCAGCCTGAGCGAACTGCATGAGCGGGCTGTGGAAGGCACCAGACACGGCGAGCGGAATAGCCTTGATACCGGCGGCACCGCAGTTTTCGACGAGCTTGTTCACGCCGGCGACCGCACCGGAAACCACGATCTGGCCCGGGCAGTTGATGTTTGCCGGAACCACGGTACCGGCATCCTTCACGGCTTCGCAAAGTTCAAGAATCTTGGCTTCGTCCTGGCCCATAATGGCAGCCATGGCACCCGGATTCTTGGAACCGGCGCTGGCCATAAGTTCGCCGCGGGTACGCACCAGGCGGAGGCCTTCTTCGAAGCTGAAACCACCGGCGGCGTAAATGGCGGAGTATTCACCGAGGGAGTGGCCAGCCACATAGTCAAAAGCAAAACCTTCGGACTTGAGGAGTTCCATGACCATGGCGGACACGGTAAACAGAGCCGGCTGGGTGTTGTCGGTGCTCTTCAAAACATCTTCGGGACCTTCGGCCATGAGCTTGGAGAGCGAGAAACCGAGAATTTCATCGGCCTGCTGCATGAGCTTCTTGGCCGGTTCAAAAGTAGAAGCGAGCGTCTGGCCCATGCCCACATACTGGGCACCCTGGCCAGGGAAAAGAAGAATCGTCTTAGACATTATATATATACCTCTGCGGCTAGACCGCATTTTTTGTTTCGCGCTACAATTTAGAAAATACAGAACATGTAAAAATGCCCGGCAGCAGAACCGGGCAAGAAAATCGAAATATAAGATTTTCGAAATATTTTTGAAAGAATCGCCTTTTAGCGGCCAATTTTCACGATTTTATGTTCGCGTTGGCTACCCGCCCAAACGGCCACCACATAGGAGCCCGCCGGGACGCGTTCCAAATTCCATTGCAACTGGTGGCTACCGGCCGATTCAACGCCCGAGTACTGCATCACCTGCTTACCTGAAACAGAAAGGAGCTTGACCTTGACCGGTTCCGCCTGCGCAAGGTGGTAGGTAATATTGAGCACGTTTTCGTGCTGGGCAATCTTCAAGATACTCGGAAGGGTCGCGCCGTTCTTCTTGATTTTCACCGAAGTATCCGGAGCATTTTCGCTGGACAGCAGCACCGTGGCCGCAAGCAGGGTTGCATTATACCACCACCCCGTTTCCATTGCAACAAAATCAGCAGCATCCGAATTTAACGTATCCTGAAGTGTCCCTCCCATAAAGGCTCCAACCAAAGTGCTGTAGTGATACGGCGCCGTCTGGTAGATCGATTCCGGTTCCAACAAGCTCCCATTCCAAAGTTCCGGATTGGACATACGGTTATGCGGGTGAGCTTCATTCTTGTCGCCCACGCCCATCACGAATGAAATATCCCATCGGTTCATGCCCAAGAAGAAATTCATCTTATTGATGGCGATTTGGCGGATTTGGGTATTCCCGGTAACCTCAGCGTATGCAAGCAGTGAAAAGACCTCACCGGCATCATAACCGTTAGTACCCCATTCCGCACCTGTAAAATGGTACCAAGGAGCCGAATAACGCAAACGCGTCGATCCCTCTCCATACGGCAAAGCGATTTCTGAATCACCTCTACTAGCTCCATCCACTATATTGTAAACTAGCAGAGAAACAATCCGTTTCGAATAATCTGAGCGCAAAGAATCAGAAAGCCCATATTTTTTGCTTGCGTTGGAATCGGCCAAGAACAACTTGTAGAACGCATACAAGGCCATGGAATAGCTGTTCTCGTAATCAGCTACCCAACCGCCAGGATAAAAGCGTCCCTCTGCACTAAGCCAACCACCTTCAAAAACAGGTTCATGAGCCTTGACATAATCTGAATTATCATTGATTTCCTTGTTACTCGTCAAGTCAGTCATGTAATCCATCTTTTTCGATGTTTCATAAGTGGCATAATGGAGAGCGATTGCCGCCATGGCAACTTCATCTTCAGGTTTATGCCCACATGGATAAAATCGGCTATCACAAATTTCTTCTGCATTTTTGTTTGCCTTGGCATAGGCGTACAACTTTTCCGCCACCTTCAAGCAACTGTCCGCAAAAGGTTTATCATAAGTCGCGTAGCTCTGGCTCAAGAAGGCAAGCCCCGCGGCAATGGCACCGGAATACGCCGGGCCAATTCCACGTATAAGTGGTCTTGTCGGAGCATCCGCACGGGATTCCATATTTTCCGGACGGTCCCAAAATTCATGGTCTGTCGCCAAATCTCCAACGGTCACCGCCATATCCTTGATATCACCCTTGGCGTACTCGTAAGAGCGCAAGAAGAATTCGGCACCAAGCCTTGCTTCGCGGAGAATATCGGGTATACCGTCAATCTTTACGGTTTCGTTGTGGTTGAATGCGTAATGGTCGGCATCGCGTTCCGGATGCAGCGTTGCAAGAGTCGAAAGCATCATGAACACATAAGTCATGGTCGGGCCAACTTTTCCATAATCACCGGCATCGTACCAGCCGCCCGGAATAGTATCCTTCACATGGCTCGGGCCATGGAACCAAGACTCGGAATCGCCACTGCGCTGCGCACCAAAGAACTTGAGCGTTGCATCGCGGAGCATGGAATAGACGTTTTCGCTAATAATAAAGGTCGAAGAATATTCCTTACCCACCTTGATACGAAGTCTCTGGTCATTGGGCAGCCCCGCCACATCGGCCAATTTACCGGCGCACAAAAGTTTTGTCGAATCGGCGAGTTCCACCGTATAGCGATCTACGATGCTATTTGAATACGCCTTTACGATTCGTCTGTATTTGTCAACCGTTTCCGTACTCGTAAGCGCTCCGCCTTTGGCGACTTCTTTACCTTCCAAGTCAACAACCGTATAGGAAACATCACCGCACTTGCCCGAGGCCGCCGCATAGTAAAACAGCTTTTCGGGGTCGCTCGGCAAATAACCGGCCTGGTTCACACGAACATTGCTGACTTTCAGGTTCAAAGCATCGATGTAGGCCTGGTCCAGCGAATCCGAAATGTAGCCGTTCGGCTTGAAGTCGGCAGGCTTGGAGCCAAGCTCCGGAATGCCGAGCAGCGTGTCATTCTTACCAGCGACAAACTGACTAAAGCTAAGAACCGTACCGCCATCTGCGGCACTCAAGGTATCCCAGGTCATGGGGTAAACCGGGCGAATCAGGTCGTACGGGGTTTCCGCAGCCGAAACGGACAGGGTCGCACCCAAGGCAACGCCAAAAGCGGCAGCCGTCTTTAAAACCTTAAACTGGGGCATTTTCTTCTCCTTCATAAAATGCCTTTTCAAAGGCAATCTATCTTATGACAATTTAAAAACTTTTGTGCAAAATCTAGAGCACATGCAATTTTTCGTGATTTGTCATACATACAAAAAAGAACCCCGAGTCTTCGGGGTCCCTGAAACCTGGTTTCAATAAGCTAATTAGCGTTACTTTGCTTCGGAGGAATCGTCCTTGATTGCGAGCAGGCGTTCGTTCACATTCTTGGACACACCCTTTTCGGCGTACTTGGCAGCCACTTCGACAGCCTTTTCGATAGCGAGAGCATCGGAACGACCGTGAGCGATAATGCCCGTGCCGTTCAAGCCGAGGAGAAGAGCGCCACCCGTCATGCGGTAGTCCCACATTTCGTCGAAGCGGCGACCGTTCGGGGTATCGATAACACCGAACATCTTCTTGTGCAGTTCGTAGAAGCCTTCGAGCATCTTCAGAACCACGTTACCCGTAAAGCCAGAAGTCACGACCACGTCGGCGACACCTTCGATAAGGGTTTCGCCTTCGATGTTACCGATAAAGTTTACCGGAGCGGACTTCAAAAGCTGGTGTGCTTCCTGGAGCACGGCCGGGCCCTTGTGTTCTTCTTCGCCCATGTTCAAAAGACCGACCTTCGGGTTTTCGTAACCGAAGTAGGTTTCGGCGAAGGCAGAACCGGCAATGGCGAAATCCACCAGGGTAGCAGCGCGTTCATCGACGTTAGCACCTGCATCGACCAAGATGATCGGGCGGTCAGCGGTCGGAATCACGCAACCGATAGGCGGACGGCTGAATTTGTCTGTAGTACGACCCAAGAGCATGAGGCAGCTGGCCATCATGGCGCCGGAGTTACCGGCACTCACGGAAGCATCTACCATGCCCTTCTTCTGCAAGGCGACGCAAGTCACCAGGCCAGAATGGGGCTTTGTCTTGAGAACCTGTACGGGGTGTTCGTCCATGGCCACAGGATCCGGTGCATCGACCACGGAAATACCGTTGCCAGCATAGCCAAGCTTTTGAAGCTTAGCCTTGACCTCGGCCTCCGGTCCGCACAGAACCACGTGAAGGTTGGCATTCTTGTTGACGGCGTTAACCGCACCTTCAATCACTACGTCTGGGGCGAAATCGCCACCAAGAGCATCAAGAGCAACTTTAACCATGCACATCTCCTTGCAAATTCAATTGCAACGCCAAATTAGGCTTCGGCATCCTTCATGTTGATCACTTCGACACCATTGTAGTAGCCGCAAACCGGGCACACACGGTGCGGGCGCTTCACGGAACCGCAATGATCGCAGGTAGCCATAGCGGGCACTTCCATCTTCCAGTGGGTGCGGCGCTTGTCACGACGGGCGGTCGAGGTTTTTCTTTTAGGTACTGCCATTTTTAACTCCTATTTTCCATTTTGCTCTTAAGAGCCTTGAGTTTGTCCCAACGAGGGTCGGTTTGAGGCTCCTCGTCGGCGGGTTTGTTTGTTACAAAGATAAAATCTTCGTCAGGATTTTTCACGGGCGCTTGCGGTTCTTGTAGAATAACCAGCTGTCGGACGCACTCGGAAAGGTCCACGAAGTTCTGCCCCTGGGGAATTCGGTAGGCAAAGACGTCTACATCGTCTTCATCGAGTTCCTGTTGCGAAACCCCGGTGCGCGTTATTTCTGCCACGATTTCGGTCGAAAAGGGGCGGTCGAACGGTTCCAAGGTACGGGAGCAGGTCAGAGTTTGCACTCCGGAGATAGATCCGGTCACAAGACACTTGCTTTCGCCTTCGGGGCTTACCAGCACCTCGGCTACCAGATCGCCCTTGAGGTGCAGTTCGTCGAAGATTTCGGGGGCATCGGTACGGCACCAGACCACCCGGCGGTCTTCGGAATCAGTAAGTTTTTGTGCGATATCTAATCTCAAAGTAGCCCAAATTTAGTAAAAACAGGGATACAAGTCAATATTTGACGAGTATCCCGGTTAAAGTTTGCGTTTACTTTTTCTTTTTACCCGGTGGAGTGGGCATGAAGGGGCTGCTGGCAGAGGATTTTTCCTTGGTGGCAGTCACCGTTTCTTGACTTACGACCACGGAATCGCCCACGGAAAGCCCCTTGAGAATCTGGATGTTCACGCCGTCGCTGATGCCGGTCTTGACGGGGCGGGGGGCCGCCTTGCCGTCCATATTTACCCATACGAGGTTGCCGCTCGGCTTTTTGCCGTCGGGGCGTTTTTTGAAGGATTTGGGGAAACTGCCGGGGGGCGGGAAATTGCCCTTTTTGAAATCGCCCTTTGCAAAATCTCCGTTGGCGGAGGTGCTGTCGCCGGATTCGGGGCGCGGCGGGCGCATACCCTTGGGAGGTTCTGCCATCGGGGTGCCGTCGGCAGGCGTGAACTTGAGAGCCTTCACCGGGATCGCGATGGCATCAGTGATTTCTTGGGTCACAATGGTGCAGGTCGCCGTCATGCCGGGGAGCAGTTTCTGTTCCGGGTTTTCAGCGGTAATCACAACAGTGTAAGTCACCACGTTGCTCGTGGTCGTCGGATTCAGGCGGACCTCTTGCACCGTTCCGTTAAACGTATCATTCTGGAAGGCATCCACCGTAAAGGTCACCTTCTGTCCTTGCTTCACCTGACCGATGTCCGCTTCGTCTACAGCGGCCATCACCTTCATTTGGCTCAAGTCCTTGGCAATTACAAACAAAGTAGGAGTACTCATGGATGCAGCTACCGTCTGGCCGACTTCTACGGCGCGCTTCAGAACCACGCCGTCGATGGGGCTCTTGATGGTCGCATAGCTCAAGTTGAGTCGAGCCTGGTTGACCTCGTTCTGGCTGCGTTCTACGGCGAGCTTTGCCGAATTCATGTTGTATTCGGCGGTTTCGAGTTCCACGGCGCTCGCGGAATTGCTTTCGGAAAGTTTCTTGACGCGGTTGTAAGTTGATTCCTTGAACTTGAAATCGTTTTCGGCCGACTTGTAGGCGATTTCGGCCTGCGTGAGCGTGGCCTTGAGTTTGGACTTGTCAAGTTCGGCGATAATCTGGCCTTTTTTGACCTTGGAATTGAAGTCGACATTGATTTTAGCGATGTCGCCCGACACCTGCGTACCGACATCCACCTGGTCGACGGGTTCCAGCGTACCGGTCGCCGAAATGGTGGTCGAAATCGTGGTCTGCACCACCTTGGCGCTGACTAGCGGACCTGCGGCATTTTCGGCACTCGCCGAAAAAAAGAACATCTTGACGCCATAAGCAATAGCGCCAAGAATCACGAGGATGATGAAGATTTTCAAAAGCTTTTTCATAAACGCAACCTAAAAATAAAAAGTATTACCGACGTTTTCGAAAATTTAGATGCGCAAGAACGACAAAAGGTTGCCTATTCGCAAGAGTTTATTCCCAATTTTTTATATTATGCTCAACATCCGCCATTCTTTCGTCTAGATTATGACTCGTATCGCAAAAAAAGATGACAGTTCCGAGGTTCGCCGCGTCACGTGGGTGGGGCTTGGCTGGAACGTGGTCTTGTCGGTAGGCAAGTTTTTTGCGGGTTATTTTGGCGGGTCCCAGGCACTTATTGCCGACGCCATTCACAGTGCGTCTGATTTTATTACGGATATTGCAATTATCGTAGGGTCGCGTTTTTGGAATTCGCCGCCTGATGCAGAGCACCCGTATGGGCATAGGCGTTTCGAAACGCTGATTTCGGTCGGAATCGGGCTTGCGGTTTGCGCCGTGGGTCTCGGGCTCGGTTACAATGCGGTGGTAGCGCTCATGAACGGCGAGCAGTCTCACCCCGAATGGATTGCGGCGATTATGGCAGCAGTTTCAATCATCGTGAAAGAGGCGCTTTTCCGCTACACGCGGGCGAAGGGCCGCGCCATACGCAGCGAAGCTGTGGAGGCTAACGCTTGGCACCATAGGAGCGACGCCTACAGTTCTATTCCTGTTTTGGTCGCGGTCTTGTTCGGCATTCTTTGTCCGACGCTTTGGTTTGCAGACTCCGTGGGCGCGATTATCGTATCGGTATTCATTCTGCATTCGGGCTTTGAGATTGCATGGCCGGGAATTCACCGTGTGGCTGACGAAGGCGCAAGCGCCGAAGTGGCTCAAAAGTTAAAGGATGTCGCACTCGCCTGCCCGAATGTGATTAGCATTCACGGGTTCCGCACGCGTTACGTAGGGAGCGATTTGCATGTAGATTTGCATGTGGTCGTCCCCGCCGACATGACGCTCTTGGCAGCACACGATTTAGCCGAAGAAGTAGAACGCCGTATTATCGAGGCGGGCGAAAACGTGGTCGATGCGCTTGTGCACATTGACCCCTATGATGAAAGGAAAGTGAAATGAGAAGTTTCATGAAAAAAGTTTCAGGTGCAGTAGCTTGTATCGCAGGAGCATTGATGTTTGCTGCTCCGGCAAAAGCCCAAGTCAACTTGACTGTACACAAGGAAGTTTTGCCTAACGGGCTCACGGTGCTATTGCACCCGAACAAGCAGGCCCCTACAGTAAGTTGCCGCCTGTTTTACGTGACGGGTTCCGTGCACGAAGTTCCGGGAAAGTCGGGACTCGCCCACATTCTGGAACATGAACTTTTCAAGGGCACTAAGAAAGTCGGCATTACCGACAGCATTGCCGACGCCAAGTTTATGGCCACGCAAGATAGCCTGCAGGCCTTGATCCGCCCGGCGATTCTGGCCGGCGACACCGCCAAGGTAAACAAGCTCACCGCCGAGCACGATTCCGTGGTGAACGAGCACCGCAAGATTTTTGTGAAGGACGAACTCTGGAGCGCTTATCAGGCCGCCGGTGGCACGGGCTTGAACGCCTTTACCAGCGACTTGATGACCGCCTACATCGTGACTCTCCCGAAAAACAAGATTGAACTTTTCATGTGGCTCGAAGCAGACCGTATGCAAAACGCCGTACTGCGCGAGTTCTATTCCGAACGCATGGTCGTGCGTGAAGAACGCCGCATGCGCTACGACGACAAGCCGACAGGCCGATTCATCGAAACGCTAAATTCCATGATTTACGAAGCATTCCCGTACCGCGTGCCGACTATCGGCTGGCCGAGCGACATCATGAACCTCACGCGTGAAATGGCCGACGAACATTACCGCAAGTATTACAAGCCGCGCAATGCGATTCTGGTGCTTGCAGGCGACCTCGACACGACCGCGACCATGGAAATGGTCAAGAAGTATTTTGGTCCGATTCCGACCGGCGAAGCATTCCCGCCGCTCACGATTCGCGACCCCGAACAGGCCGGCGAAAAACGCTTGACTGTTACGCGCCCCGATGCACCGAACATGTTTGCGTTGACCTTCAAGACTCCTGAAGTCGGCGACAGCATTCTTTACCCGCTCGACATTGCCGAGGGTGTTTTGAACGGCCGTTCCGGAAGGCTTTACAAGCGCCTGGTGCAAGAGGAAAAGCTTGCCGTGAGCGTAAGTGCAAGTAACAGCCCGAACAAGTACATTTCGGAATTCGGCGTCACTGTGAACATGCGCCCGGATGCCGATCCCGCGAAGGTTGAAAAAATCGTGTGGGAAGAACTTGAAAAACTCAAGACCGAACCTGTGACTGAACGCGACTTCCAGAAGGTCAAGAACCGAGCCTACGCGGGGCTCGTACGTAGCCTGACCGATATGGAAAACGTGGCGACCATGCTTGCCTGGTATGAAATGTTCGGCGATTACCGCATCTTCTTGAATTGGGCGGACCAGCTAAACAAAGTCTCCGCAGCCGATGTTCAAGCCGCAGCACAGAAGACTTTCGTGAAAGAAAAGTCTGTAGCGGGATTCTTGCTAAAGAAATAAAAAATGCCGGATTTCGTCCGGCATGACATTACTTCGCAAACTTCGCAATTTCAAGCCCGATTTCGCGGGCTTTTTGCGGATTTTCGTTGTAGATGGCGTCAATCTTTTGGCAGCCAAGTTCCAGCAACTTGCGAGCCATCGACGAATCGCGCTTTTCGCGCAGGTCGCGGAGCGCAAGGTCAATCAGCTTGACATCGGCCTGAACCGGATAGCCCTTCATGAATTCGTAGAACAATTTGATTTGCTCGTTGTACTGTTCTTCGGTTTCGAGCGCAAGCAAGAACGGAATCACGCGCGTATTCAGGAGCTTGCCTAAATCGCCCATGAAGGTATTCAGCGTAACACCCTTCGGGAAAAGTTCCTCGGAATCTTTCTGCAGGTCATCGGTATCTACGAATTCACCGGTTTCCAGCTGCGAAAGCGCATCGTTCAAGAAGTCCATTTCCTTTTTGCGGGACTGTTCGCGGAAACGCGCCTGATAATAAATCGGGAGCGTCGTGAGGCAAAAGTGAGCCTGCCCCGCGCCAATGAATTCACCGATGTAATAAATGTCGGCATCTTCGGCGAGAATGTCTTCTTCGCGGGTAAAGTTGCCTATCTTTGCCGGAATCGGGATGACTTCCATGCTCGAAAGTTCGTGCAAGCGTTCGCGCATCTGTTCCACATCCATATCGGGCGGAAGGTCCACGCCGTCGGCTTGCATCGATTCTAGCATGTCGTTGATTTTATCATCGACAGCACGGTCAAGAGCCTTCTTGCTAGGTAAGCGCGGCGAGAACATGCGGAAATCGCCTTCGAGCGCCAAGAGACCGTTCTTGATCATGTCATCGAACGGAGTGCCGCTATCCCGTTCATCGGGGTTCGGCAAAATCTTGGCGTAGGCAATCATGCGCCCGCACAGGTTATCGTCGTTTCCTTTTTTCTGCTCAATACCTAACATACTGGGAGCAATATAGTAAAAGTAGACAATAAGAAGTGACACGAACGTGTCATTCTGAGCGAAGCAACGTAGTTGCGTAGTCGAAGAATCTAAACGCAACAGAGATCCTTCGACAAGCTCAGGATGACAAAAAAGCTAACGCCTTTTGTCACTTCACGCGGATGATTTGCTGACGGAGTAAGGAACCTTCGCCGCGCTGCAACAGGTACATGCCCGGCGCAAGATTCTCCGTTTCTAACGAAGAACTTTCGCGCAGCAATTGTCCCGTCAAAGTAAACAGTCGCACGCGAGTGGTCGGGGTCAGTTGCTGGCTCGGCGAAACAAGCCCGCGAATCACAGTCGTTCCATCGGCCTTCACCAACTTGAGTTCCACCTGGTCCAGGTTCGGGCCATCGTTACCGCCCATAGTCGCAAACGTCATGTAGCCCGCGCCCTCGGCGAGTTTCGCCTTGAACGAAAGCGTTTCCCAAGTAGTCCAATTCGTAGTTGCCGCAAAGGTCAGCGACTCGGCACTCTTGCAGCCGTCAATGCCGGCGGTGCACACGCCCGGGGCCGCGGCCGCCAGGCTGCGTGCATTGCCGCTACCGTTGGCATAGCGCACGACAACTTCATACTCGCCCGCGACTTCAACAAAAACCGGAACTTGCACCATGCTCAAATCGCCGGCTGCAAAATTCACGAAGGCACTTCCATTAAAGCCCGCATTGTTGCTTTCGGCAGCGGCATTCGTAATGATTCCGTCTTCCACCTGGAACACGTTAGAGCCATCGCCCGCGAATTTCGCCGTAAGTTCAATATCGCCTGTAGCCTTAATGGTCACCGGAGATTTTTCGGCATCAATTCCAGCAGCGCTTTTGCCGCTCCAGCCCGCAAATTTCCAGCCAGCGTTTGCGGCAGCCGTGAATACAGCCTCTTTGCCTTCCATGACTTTATCGCCATTGAGGTTTGTCGTAATTTTACCGCCAAAGGTTTCACCGAGCGTTACTTTGTAATAAGTCGCATTCGCATCGACTGTTGCGACTTCGTTGGAATACGCGCCGAGGCCACCCCTGCTGTTAGCCGCACGCACCGTAATCTTGGAGCCCGTGGCAACGCCATCAAGCGAGAAACTAGGTGCCGTCACATTCGTTTTGTACTTGCCGTTTACAAACACCACCCAGGCACGAGCATTATTGTCGTCGGCCCATACGATTTCGGCACCTTGCTGCTCGATTTTCGGAGTATTTGCCTGCGCCGTCAACTTGGTCGGATCCCAACTATCGTTACCCTTGAGCACGTTTGTACGCGTATACTTGGCGGCATCGTTTGCGTCCCATACCGTCTTGAGCGTCGCGGTAGAGCCATCTTTGCTGCCGTCAAAGTAGGTGCGACGTTTGCTCGTGTTCACCGCGTTCCCGTTGCCGTCTTTGCTGTTGTATTCGCCAAAGACCTTGGGCGCCGAATTCATGTTCTTTTGCCAGCCTTCGGCTGTAGGCTGCGCAATCATCTTGGTGTTCAAGAAAACTGTTCTTGCAGTTCCCCACGAACGCCCCAAATAGAACGTGCCGTTAAAGCTGCTGTTCGTTACCGTGATTGTCGCATTGTTAAAGACATAGCCCCAATCGGTATTGTTCTGCGAGGCGGTAATGTATCCGCCACTGCGGCGCATCACAAGCTTCGTGCCTTCAAAGAACACGTCGCCATCGCCACAGATAAAGTCAACCGTACCTTCGATTTGACCGCCTTCCCAGTAGCTACGCCCTTTACCTCCACTCAACTTGGTGTAATAAGTATCCTGCGTGCTCAAAAGCTTTACGTTCTTGTAGACAAGCTTGTCGCCCACGGTCATGAGCGCATCGTGCCTGCAGGCGCTACCACAATTACTTTCGTTGCCGTAATTCGCCTTATTGTAAAGCGTAATATCTTGCATGTACACGCCGTTCGCGCTGACCTTGAGCGTCGCCGTAGTGCTAATGCCTTCGTTAATTGACTTATTGTAAAGCACCGTCTTGTCGGCACTTTGCCCCACGAGCGAAGTGTTCGACGCCGTAAAAGTCGTCATCTGGTTACTGTCGCCGGTAAGGCTCCCGATATTGTATTCGCCGTCCGGGAAAAAGATGACGAACGGGTTCGATTCGCTTGCACCCGCAGACTTGGCCGCATTCATGGCAGCCTTGAAGTCGCCATCGACACCGACCACGAAATCGATTTTCTTTTTTTCGACTGCGGAGGCACTTACCGCAAAAGCAAGCGTCGAAAAAACAAACCATTTTATAAATTCATTTTTCTTCATAAAAATCTCTTTCTCTTACAATAAAAGGAGATCCCGGCCTTCGCCGGGAAGACATGCAAGCAATTACCTCGCTCCATTCACGCGGAAGATTTTACCATTCGCCTTTTTCAGGTAAACGCCAGTAGCGTTATCGCGGCTACCGAAATCAACATAGTAGCGGGCGGCGGCATTTGCCGGAACAGCTTGCACGGCGCGGCCCCCAATCACGGTCGTTCCACCGATATCCTTTTCGCCGGCGTACAGGTCAACGCTCATCCAACCAACGTAATCGATGTTTGCCATACCGTCTTTCGAGGTGCTTACAAACTTGAGTTCGCTGTAGCCCTTTTCGAGCGGCACCTTAATGGTTTGTACCTCCCAAGTGGTCCAGCCGCCAGTAGAACCCATGCTCACGCCTTGAACAACAAGCACATCGCCCACGTATATGTCGTAGCCGCGAGCGCTAGAGCCACCATTTGCAAAGCGGATTGTCAAATCGTATTCGCCCGCCTTCGCAGCGGTCACGCCGTAAGTTACGTAGCTACCCGTTTCGTTGTCTACATTGGCGTAGCCCTCGCCCACAAAGCCCGTGTTGGTCGCTTCTTTAGCGCCCTTGATGTCTACAAAGTTCACGCCATCGATGAATGTCTTGCAGGTATCGCTCCCGCAAAGTACTGCAGGCGGCGGAGGCGGAACGTAGGTGCCAGACATCTTTTCAAGCGCTTCCAAATAAGCGGCTTCCGTCGAGAGAAGCGCACTGCCGTAGTCGCCCGCCCACTGGTAACCCGTGCGACGTTCTTCGCTAATTTTGGTAAAGTCCTGCGTCTTGGTGCTGGCACCATCGCGGTCGCAGAAGAAATAGTTGTCGTTGTTCACTTCGTAAAAGCGATACCACAAAACATTACCGTCGCGCTTGTCAAATGTACCCGCTTTCTTGTTAAAGTAAAGCCCCGTAACCTTAGTCTTCTTGTACCAGGCAATAGCCCCCTTGACCGCCTTCTGGATTGCTTCGGTCTGTTCGGGCCAATTCATCAGGAACCACACAACGCCGGCAGATTCGCTCCCCGACTTAGATTCCAGTTCATAGGCGCGGGCCGGGCGCGGTGCATAATTTGCGGTATCATGCTGGGCGCACCAAACCGTCAAATTTCCATTGTTCACAATCTGCGCCTTGAGCAAGTATTGAATTGCCTTGTCGAGTGCAGACTTCATCTTGCTTCGTGTCGCATCGTCAATGATATCGGAATCAAAAGGCGAAGTCTTGTTAGCGATATCCATCATCGTGACCATAGCGCGCACCATGGCATTGTCGTTGAGCGTCACGTGGTCGCTGTAGTTACCGCGCTTGGGCCACACCTGCGGAAGCCCGCCCGTGGAGCGTTGCATGGTGAGAATAAAGTTCAGAGCCTTGTTAAAGCTTGTCTTAAAAGCAGCCTTGTAGTTGGAATTCGTTGTCTCCTTATACCGGAGAGCCAATAAACGCATTTCCTGGATGGTTGCATTGTTGTCGATAGTGCCGAGGTCGCCGCCATCTTTAGCTCGCCATTCCGACTTCTGCCCACCGGAATAGGCACTTTTGTACTTGTCAGCCATGGCCTTGTAAAAACCGCCGTTGCTAATTTGCCACGTGGTCATGTTGTAGGCATACTGGTCTATATCCATGCCAGAAGCAGCACTCGTAAGCTCCGAATAGCCGCGGTAGCTGTTAACCTTCGAAACCGCCGTCGAAGGGGGAACATAATCTGCCTGGGCCACCACAAAAGACGCCCCGACCAAAAGACAAACGGTATTAAAATTCCAAACACTCATACCCCCAATCTATATTATTTAAGGGATAAGCGGTAATTACAAATTTATTTCTGTCTACGTTTTGAGTCAAAATTCAAGCAAAACAGGACAGCTTTTGCAAATTTTTACACGAATAGATGTCTACAATTGGGACTTCCCTGAAATTTTCTATCTTTACCCCCGTATGAATACTAAGATTTACTATACCCTGACTGACGAGTCGCCGTTCTTGGCGACTCAATCTTTGCTCCCCATCGTGCGCGGTTTTGCAAAGGCCGCCGACATCGATGTCGAAACCAAGAACATCTCCCTGCCGGGCCGCATTCTGGCTGCTTTTGGCAAGGCGAGCGACGACCTAGACTTTTTGGGTAAGCTTACGCTTGAACCGGATGCAAACATCATCAAGCTCCCGAACATTTCGGCTTCTGTGCCGCAGCTCAAGGCCGCGATTGCCGAACTCCAGAAGAACGGCTTTGACGTGCCCGACTATCCGGACGCACCGGCGAACGACGAAGAAAAGGCAATCCGTGCCAAGTACGACAAGGTGAAGGGTTCCGCCGTGAACCCGGTGCTTCGCCAGGGCAACTCCGACCGTCGCGCCCCTAAGGCAGTGAAGAACTTTGCCCGCAACAACCCACACAGTAACGGCAACTGGAACACTTCTGTAAAGACGCATGTGGCAAGCATGGATGCGGACGACTTTTACGGCAACGAAAAGTCCATCACGATGGCCGACGCCGACACGTTCAAGATTGAATTTGTCAATGAAGCTGGCGAAGTCACGGAACTCCGTGCCGCAAAGCCGCTTTTGAAGGGCGAAATCATCGATGCCACCGTGATGCGCATGGCATCGCTCGAAAAGTTTATCGCGAATGCGATGGCCGAAGCGAAGGCGAAGGGCCTGCTGTTCTCGGTGCACCTGAAGGCTACCATGATGAAGGTCTCTGACCCGGTGCTGTTCGGTGCGTTCGTGCGCGTGTTCTTCAAGGATGTGTTTACGAAGTACGCCGACTTGTTCAAGGAACTCGGAATTGATGCCAACAACGGTCTGGGTGATTTGTACAAGCGCCTCGAAGGCAATGCTCGCGAGGCTGAAGTTAAGGCCGCCATTGACGCCGCTCTTGCTGCGGGTCCGGATCTCGCCATGGTCGATTCCGCCAAGGGCGTTACGAATTTGCATGTGCCGAGCGACGTGATTATCGACGCCTCGATGCCTGCGATGATCCGCAATTCCGGCTGCATGTGGAACAAGGAAGGCAAGTTGCAAGAAGTTGTCGCTTGCATTCCGGACCGCTGCTACGCCGGCATTTACGACGAGACGATTGAATTCTGCAAGCAGAACGGCGCATTCGACCCGAAGACGATGGGCACCGTGCCGAACGTGGGCCTCATGGCTCAGGGCGCCGAAGAATACGGCAGCCACGACAAGACCTTTGTCGCAAAGGGCAAGGGCGTCATTCGTGCCGTGAACAGCAAGGGCGAAGTTCTTTTGCAGCAGAATGTTGAAGCAGGTGACATTTTCCGCATGTGCCAGGCCAAGGACGCTCCGGTGCGCAACTGGGTGAAGCTCGCTGTGACGCGCGCCCGCCTCAGCAACACGCCCGCGATTTTCTGGCTCGACCCGGAACGCGCTCACGACCGCGAAATCCAGAAGAAGGTGGAAGCCTACTTGCCGGAACACGACTTGAACGGCCTCGACATCAAGATTATGAGCCCGCGCAAGGCCATCGTGGAAACGATGACTCGCGCAAAGGCTGGTCTCGATACCATCAGCGTCACGGGCAACGTGATGCGCGACTACCTCACGGACCTCTTCCCGATTCTCGAAGTCGGAACGTCTGCCAAGATGCTCAGCATCGTGCCCTTGATGGCTGGCGGCGGCCTCTACGAAACAGGTGCAGGTGGATCCGCTCCCAAGCAGGTGCAGCAGTTCCTCGCCGAAAACTACCTCCGCTGGGATTCCCTCGGTGAATACTTCGCGCTGGTACCCGCTTTCGAACAGGTCGCCCTCAAGGACGGTAACAAGAAGGCGAAGGTCCTCGCCGACACGCTGGACGAGGCGAACGGCAAGATTCTCGAATTCAACCGCACGCCCGCCCGCAAGATCGGCGAGCTCGACAACCGCGGCTCACACTTCTACCTGGCCCTCTACTGGTCCGAGGCTCTTGCCGCCCAGAAGGACGACGCAGAACTTGCCGCCAAGTTCGCCCCGGTCGCCAAGGCTCTCGCCGAAAACGAGCAGAAGATTGTCGCCGCGTTTGCCGCCGAGCAGGGCAAACCCGCCGACATCGGTGGCTATTACCTGCCCAAGGCCGAACTCCTGAAGAAGTGGATGCGCCCGGTAGCGGAATTCAACGCCGTCATCGACGCGCTGTAATTGACGTGCTGCAAACGAGATTCGGTCTTATTTCCTCGCGAAATAAGGCCGTTTTCTTATGTACACGAGAATTCGCAAGTTCTTTTTCCGGCAAAAGCCTTTTGAATGTAAATTTACCTTGGAAGGTATTATTATGAATTTCTCTAAAGCCGCTCTCTTTGCCGTTGCTGCCTACGGTTTTTCGCAGGCAGCCATTACGGGCAACGTCGTCGATGAATCGGGTGCACCCGTCAAGAACGCCGCCGTCACCGTCAGGACTCTCCCGAACTTGCTCGCAAATGCTCGTACACTCACGAACAACAAGGGCGCCTTCAAGCTCGGCAACGCCAAGAAAGACCAAAGCATCATCGTGCGCAAGGCGGGGTTCCTCCCCGAAACGCTCAGCGTCGCCCCCGGCCAAAAGAAATACGATAACATTACCTTAAAGCGCGACCCCATCGAAAATAAAATCGACGAAATCATGGCGGGCATGACCATTGACGACATGATTGCCCAGATGACGCAAGCGAAAGTTCCCAAGCTCAACTGTGGCGAAGGCGTTTGCGGTTCCGCCCTCGAAGGCGGCGGTGCCTACACCGCCGATTTCTACAAGAGCGCCTGGAGTCAAAAAATCCCTGCCACCTACGGCAAAGACAACGTGCATGGCGTCGCCGACGTAAAAGGGGCAACCATTTTCCCGCACAACATCGGCCTCGGTGCCACCCGCGACTCAGCGCTTGTACGCAAAATCGGGCAAGCCGTCGCCGAAGAAATGTGGGCCGCCCACATTGACTTGAATTTCGCACCCGCCATCACCGTACCGCAAGATGAACGCTGGGGCCGCGTCTACGAAGGCTTTGGCGAAGACCCCGAACTTGCCGTGAGCCTCGGCGCCGCATTCGTGCGCGGGCAACAAGGCGACCACAACGACGCTGAATGGCGCGTGATTACCACCATCAAGCACTTTATCGGCGATGGTGCCACCAAAAAAGGATACGACCGCGGCAACGCCATTATCTCTAAAAAGGATCTCTACAAAAAATACCTGCCACCCTACGAAGCCGCCATCGAACAAGGCGCTTTGAGCGTCATGGCAAGCTTTAACCAAGTGAACGGAATCCACCAGCACATCGATTCTACCCTACTCACAGGCGTTCTCAAGACGGAACTCGCCTTTGACGGCTACGTGATTGCTGACTGGGAAGGCATCGAACATTCCACGACGCCAGGCGCTGCAGGCAACTACTTCGCCGGCGAAGTCACCGACATGTCTTCAAAAGACGCCATTCGCGCATCCATTAACGCGGGCCTCGACATGGCCATGGTTCCGCAATCGGTACACAACTTTGTCAAGACCATGAAGGTGCTACTTGCCGAAGGGAACATTAGCGAAGACCGCATCAAGGACGCCTGCCGCAGAATATTGCGCGCCAAAATCCGCGCCGGCCGAATCGACAACCCCAACGGTCCCGCCGCCTACGTAGGCGTTACCAAGAACATCGGCAGCAAAGAACACCGGCAAATCGCCCGCGAAGCCGTGCAGAAAAGCCTCGTCATCCTCAAGAACAACAAGGTTCTTCCGCTGGATACCAACGGCAAAGTTTTTGTGACCGGCAGCCACGCCAACAATACCGGTCTGCAATGCGGCGCATGGACGCTAGGCTGGCAAGGCACCATGGAAGAAGTCCCCGGAGCCACCTCGATTCAGGCCGGCTTCGATGAAGTCGCAAAAGGCTCACGCGTTGAAACCGCCGAAGAAGCAAGCACCATCGTATACGTTGTCGGCGAAGTCCCCTACGCCGAATGGTTCGGCGACTACCGCGGCGACGACTTCAACAACAAAATCATTTTCAAAGAAGACCGCACCGACATGTCCTTCAACAGCACCGACGAATACATCGCGCAAATCAAGGCCTGGCAAAAAACCGGCCACAAAGTCGCCGTCGTGCTCATCACCGGTCGCCCGCTCCCCATCACCTCGTTCATCAAGGCTGCCGATGCATTTGTCGTAGCATGGCTCCCCGGTAGCGAAGGCGCAGGCGTTGCAGATGTTCTCTATGGCAAGGTAAAGCCCACCGGCAAACTCCCCCACACCTGGCCCAAAGACGCCAAGCAAATCCCGATTAACGTCGGTGACGGCAAAAAGGGATTATATCCGTACGGTTACGGACTGACGTACTAAGGATATTCGAAATTGAGCGCCGAAATTCGGCGTTTTTTTTAAACGCCGAAGAATTCATTCACTTTGCTGCAGACAAAGTCGATTTCTTCGGTTTTAAGGCCAAAGAACATCGGCAAGCGCAGCAAGCGGTTGCTTTCGCTGGTAGTGTACTTGTCTTCGCCACTAAAGCGGCCATAGCGCAGGCCCGCAGGCGACGAATGCAGCGGCACGTAATGGAACACTGCCAGAATGCCGTTATACACCAGGTGCTTAAGGAGCGCCGTACGCGTCTGCAAGTCTTCGACCTTCAGGTAGAACATGTGCGCATTGTGCTTGCAATGTTCCGGAATGAACGGCAATTCAATCAAGCCTTTGTCGGCCAGAGGCTGCAAGCGTTCGCGGTATGCATTCCAGCTTGCCATGCGGTTGTCGTTAATTTCGTCGGCGCATTCCAGTTCCGCATAAAGGTAAGCGGCGTTGAGTTCGCTCGGCAAGTAGCTAGAACCGAGTTCTACCCAAGTGTACTTGTCGACTTCGCCACGGTGGAACTGGCAGCGGTTCGTGCCCTTTTCGCGAATGATTTCGGCGCGGTCACAATACTTTTTGTCGTTAATGAGCAGCGCACCGCCCTCGCCCATGCTGTAATTCTTGGTTTCATGATAGCTGTAGCAGCCAAAATCGCCTAGCGTTCCGAGCGCCTTGCCCTTGTAAGTCGCCATCATACCCTGAGCAGCATCTTCGACCACGAACAAATTGTGTCGTTTTGCGATCTCGTTGATTTTATCCATCTCGCAAGCGACGCCCGCGTAATGCACCGGTACAATCGCTTTCGTTTTTTCGGTAATGGCCGCTTCAATTAAATTTTCGTCCAGATTCATAGTATCGGGGCGAATGTCCACAAACACGCACTTAGCCCCTTGCGACACAAACGCATCGGCCGTACTCACGAAGGTGAACGACGGCATAATTACCTCGTCGCCGGGCTGAATATCGCAAAGGCGGGCAGACATTTCAAGCGCATGCGTGCAGCTCGTGGTCAGTAAGGCCTTCGCCGTACCGGTATGCTTTTCAAGCCAATCGTGGCACATCAAGTTGTAAGTGCCATCACCACAAATACGGCCACTTTCAACGGCCTGCTTCACATAATCGAGTTCGAGCCCCACGAACGGCGGCTTGTTGAATGGAATCTTCATAACGCAGAAAATATATATTTTTCAGGCATAAAAAAGATATATTGTTTACACCATGAGTTTTAAAAAGAAAATGTTGCTTCTCGGCGGTGGCCATGCCGAAATTCCGCTGATTCAGGCCGCGCAAAGTTTGGGCTGGTACGTGATTACCACGGGCAATGCCCGCGAAGGATTGGGCCACCCTTACGCCGACAAGAACGTTTTTGCAGACTTTAGCGACAAAGATGCCATGCTGGAACTCGCCAAGAGCGAGGGCGTTCAAGCGGTTTGCTCCGGTTGCAACGATTTCGCCTTGCTTTCGACCGTGTACGTTTGCGAAAAGTTGGGACTCCCCGGCCACGACAGCTACGCCACAAGCCTCGAAATCCACCACAAGGACAAGTACCGCGCACTCGCAACTAGACTTGGCATCCCGACGCCGCGAGCCATTACTGTCCGCGCATCGAATCGCACCGAGAACTGCGCCGATTTCGAAACCGCGATTGCACAACTCACATTCCCGATTATCGTGAAGCCAGTCGACTTGACCGGCGGCAAGGGAATTCACCGCGCCGCAAACGCCGACGAAGCCCGGGTCGCTTACAAAGATGCCTGCAGCCGCACACGCCAAGACCACATCGTGGTCGAAGAATTCGTGCAAGGTTCAAACCATGGATTCTCCGCCATGCTCGTAAAGGGCAAAGTCGCATTCGCGTTCTCCGACAACGAGCAGTACTACATCAACAAGTACATGGTATCGGGCGCAAATTCGCCGAGCACCTCCAGCAACAAGACTCTCGCCATACTCCGCGAATACAGCGAGCGCATCGCGCAAGAATTGCATCTGGTCGACGGCATTTTGCACATCCAGTACATTGAACGGGCCGACGGCACCCCCGTCATCATCGAAATCTGTCGCCGCCCACCCGGAGATTTGTACATCAAGTTCGTGAAATACGCCACAGGCATCGACTACCCGAAATTTATCGTTCTGGCCGAAACCGGCGAAGACATCTCCGGCATCGCCGACGTTCCCACACAAGGATTCTGGCTGCGCCACTGCATTATGGCCGACTGCCAAGCCGGCGAAAATGGTTGCTCGGGAACAGTCCGCGACGTCACCTTCGCGCCTGAAATTCAAGGCAACATTGTCGAAAAAATCCTGTGGTACAAGCCCGGCGAAGTCATTACAGACAAACTCACATACAAAGCCGGAATCGTATTCTTCAAGTTCGACACCCTCGCCGAGATGCAAGACAAAACAGCCCGCATGACCGAACTCGCGAAAATAGTGGCAGAATAAAGTTTACTATATTCCATAACATGAAGAAGGAACCTTATCAGATTGCGTTTATCGGGGGCGGAATCAATTCGGCCATCGGCGAAGTCCACAAGGCAGCAAGCCAGATGGACGGCCATTTTGAACTTGTAGCGGGCGCATTCAGCACTCACGCCGAAACTAACCAAAAAACCGCCCGCACCTGGGGCGTCGCAGACGAACGCACCTACGCCGACTACCACGAACTTTTAAAAGCCGAGAAAGGCAAGCTCGACGCAGTCGTAGTGCTCGCGCCAACCGATTACCACAAAGACATCGTGATTGACGCACTGAACGCCGGGTTCCCCGTGATTTGCGAAAAGTCGCTCGCCACCAGCGTAGCCGAAGGCGAAGCTATCGCAAAAGTCGTCGCCGACACCAGAGGATTCTTCTGCACCACCTACAACTACACCGGCTACCCCATGGTGCGCGAACTCAAGCAGTTCATTGCCGACGGCAAGCTCGGTAAAATCCAGCAAGTGCAAGTTGAAATGCCGCAAGAAGGCTTTATGCGCCTGGGCACCAACAACGAGCCGCCCAAACCGCAAAGCTGGCGACTCAAGGACACCGTGATCCCGAAAATTTCGCTAGACCTCGGCAGCCACCTGCACAACATGATTTACTTCTTGACCGGCGAACGCCCCGAACACATCGTGGCCGACCAAACCACCTTCGGGCTTTTCCCGCAAATCGTCGATAACGTGGGCGCACTCGTGCAATACACGAACAACGTCCGCGCCCAAATCTGGTTCAGCAAAACCGCACTCGGCAACCGCAACGGCTTGCGCATCCGCGTGTACGGCAGCGAAGGCAGCGCCGAATGGTTCCAGCTGGAACCCGAAACGCTCAAGACCTGCGACCTGCGCGGCAACGTAAGCCTGCGCGACCGCACCGGCGACGTCAAAATCGCAAACCAGCAACGCTACAACCGCTTTAAGGCCGGCCACCCCGCCGGATTCATCGAAGCCTTCGCGAACTACTACAAGGACATCGCCGACTGTCTCGGCCAATATTTCGCAACCGGCAGCTTTACAAGTCAATATGTCTGCGGCATTCACACCTCGCTGGAAGGCCTCGCCATGATGCAAGCCGCCGCGAAATCCGCACAAAGTAACAAGTGGGAATCTGTTCAGCAAAGGTTTTAAATGAAACTCTCTTTTGTAATTCCCTGTTACCGCAGCGAAAACACCATTGAAACCGTGGTGCAAGAAATCCGCGAAACCGCAGCCACGCGCCCCGGCACCGACTACGAAATCGTCCTGGTAAACGACTGTAGCCCCGATAATGTGTGGCAAGTCATCAAGAAGCTCGCCGCAGCCGACAACCACATCAAGGGAATCTGCCTCGCCAAGAACTTCGGGCAACACAGCGCCCTGATGGCAGGCTACGGTCAGGCCACCGGCGACTACATCATCAGCCTCGATGACGACGGCCAGACCCCCGCCAGCGAAAGTTTCAAACTTGTAGACAAACTAGAAGAAGGCTACGACGTCGTTTACGGCTACTACCAGCATTCGGCACAACACCTGTTCCGCCGCCTTGGTACCTGGGTCAACAAGAAAATGGCCGAAGCTATCATTGGTCAACCCAAGACGCTTCGCACCACCAGTTTCTTTATTATGCGCAAGTTCATCGTCGATGAAATCGTGCGCTACCCCAACCCATTTGCCTACATTAGCGGGCTCGTTTTCCGTGCCACCAAGAACCTCGGCAACGTCGAAGTGCAACACCGCCGCCGCCTCGAAGGCCGCTCCGGCTACACGCTCGCAGGCCTTATCGGGCTCTGGATCAACGGCTTTACCGCATTCTCCGTCAAGCCGCTCCGCGCCGCGACTTTTATCGGAATCTTGTGCGCCCTTTTGGGCTTTGGCTCGGGCCTGTTCGTAGTCTACAAAAAGCTCATGTTCCCCGAAGTCCCCGTAGGCTACACCAGCATGCTCGCCACCCTACTATTTATCGGCGGCATGATTATGCTATTGCTCGGGCTCATCGGCGAATACGTAGGCCGCATCTACATCAGCATCAACCAATCGCCGCAATACGTGGTGCGTGAACGAACGTTTTAGGATCTGAAAAACGACAGAACCGTTACTTCACCATAGCGAGCACCTGCTCCTTGGTAATAAAGTTCAGCACCGAGAACGCCGTCATCTGGTTTCCCAAGTCCTTGAATGATGCCCCCACATGATAAACCACGTCGTCAACAATGACGAAACGATCGTGAACCTCGCGCATATTTTCCAAGTGAACGGTCGGGAATTGCCTGTTCAGACGGGTTTCTTCTTCCCTCATAGCATGGGTAATTCTAGCGGAATAAATGGTTGCATTTACCCCTTCGGCACGTTTTGCCATAAGAGATAAAACCAAGTCGTTGGCATACGGATCAACAATAACGAGTTCCTTTTTCGCAGACCGTACAAGTTTTACGGCAAATTCATAGCCGCTCCAATGTGCATGCGCAGGCAACAAGCCCTCACTTGGCGGCAGATTCGCTTTTACGAAGAAATCCACCTGCTTTTCGAGGTTAATTATGCGGGAATCATGGTTTTCCAGCCTATTTTCGTGCGAAACGAGCCTTTGATTGACGCTACAACCTCGGAGCAGATGCTCTTTCAAGACTTGATTAGCCCAACGACGGAATTTTGTCGCCACAGCCGATTTGACCCGATAACCGAGTGACAGAATCATGTCCAGATTGTAGAACGGAATCTGACGTTTAACCCTTCGAGAACCTTCTATTTGAACTTGTCGGAATTTCCGACAGGTTGACTCTAGGTCTAACTCGTTTTCTTCGTAGATATGGCCAATATGTTCAACGATGTTTGTTCGTGAAGTGCCAAACAACTCAGCCATCTGCGCCTGAGTGAGCCAGACGGTTTCGTTTTCTACCCGGACCTCAATATGGAATTCTCCGCCCTCCGGCTGATACACGATAATCTCGTTCTTCTCGATAGCCGGCAACACCTCTTTTCCATTCATCTTTTACTCCTTTAACTGCGGACAAGCGTGAAACCGCAGCGTTTCGAAATTTTGAGCACTAGAACATTTGTTCACTATCAAATATAATTCCGAGGACCGACATTGTCAATCCCCGGGAAAAATTTTTTCGGCCTTAATGAGTCTATTAATTCAGCACCACGAACGGGACCCAGCGTTTGTAGAATTTCTCCTGGAACTTTAACGGAGAAAGGATAGAGTTATGGTCGCCTTGTACAATAAAACGTACATCAGGGTGTTTCTTTGCAAGGGCAGCAATCAGTCGCAGTGTGCTAGCCAAGCGCTCGGTATAAGCGGAATCCACTGCCGCAGCATCTATTCCGTAAGGGTCTTTGAAGCCCGGCAACGGGAACTTGGTATCTAGCGTAGTCCAAGCGATAAATTTCAAAGCAGAGTCCTGCACACTCAGCAAACGATCAAGCAACGCGGCCGACTCACGATCTGCGCGAGGCACACCGCCCGAGCCAACCGAAGCACCGTAGAACACCTCGCCAAAGCCGACATTACGAATGTACTTGTTTCGCATTTGCACCAGACTATCGCCGCCGTAAACAAACTGCGTTTTTACGCCCTGTGCCCGCAACACCTGTGGTAAAAACACAGTATCGCGGCGGCCCGTTGAATCTCGCACCACTTGATAAATCAAATCTTCACGTTCAGCAGTTCGTGTGCGGCTATACATGCGGTGGTGTGCCCCCACCTGCGTTGCAACACCATCAAAAACTTGCAGCTGCTTTGCAAAGCGCTCGTCCGCTAGCGGGATGCCCCAACTTTCAACCAGCACCAGCACATTGGTCTTGGTAGAATCAATAAAGCCCTGCGTAATGGTCGCCGAATCGGTGGTAAAGTACTTCGCCTTAAAAGATTCCGGCAAGCTGTCGCGAGCAATCGGCTTGGGGGCTGTGCGGCTCATATAGTCCACTACCGGAAACTGTGCCAAAGGCTGCGCCGCATAATGGTTATAGGCAAACAGGTGCGCAATCAACGCCACGAAAAGAATGAACGAAATGGCACTTGCGCTGAAAGGCTTCACCTTCCACATCATGGCGATGGCAAGGCCGCAGGTTGCAAAAGGCAACACGCCATACCAGCCCGTAGCCCACCCCTTAATGGCCAGCAAATTTTGCAAGTCAAGCCAAGCGACAAAAACCATCGCAGCAACAATCACCGGCAACAGAACCCACCGCAGCCTTCTAAAACTTTTCGCCAGAACAAAAAGCATCAACAAGCAGAATTCTTCGAAGCCGAAGAGTCCGCGAACAATGTCTTGCCCCTTTTCGAACGTCAGCAAAAAAGGCACAATGGTAATCAGGGCGCTCGCGATTAACGGGTAAAGGAGTCGCATCATCACTTTTCCTCCTTTGCCGCAGAGTCGGTCTCTACCAAGCGGTACTTGAAGAATTCCATTTCTCCGATGACCTTGAGAGTATCGACCGCTACGCTATCGTAGTAATGCCGTTGCAAAAAATCCTTCAATCGTCCCTCGTTAATTACAATCACGTTGTCGTGTACCACATCTTTAATGGGGTTCGTGATCCCGAACTCTGCCAGCGCCTGAGTAATCTCCGGCAAGTAGGGAGTCCAATAACCGAAAGACACCGTGCGGCGGTAACTGCCGATAGGTTCCGCCAGGTAAGGAGGATTCTTGTGGTGGCTAAAGCGCATGTAAGCGTTCATGCTCAACAAAAACATCTTGTCCGGCTGACTATCAATGTAAGCAAACACCTGTTCGTAGTCGGTAGAATCTTCAATGGCCAAGGTGCGTAATTCACCTGAACCTGGACCGCGCACCATTTCGCCACTGGTAGCATAAGTAAACACATTCGCAAATGCAATCACTACTAACGCAGCAACCACCAACTTGCGCGGCAACTCATACCGGAACCGCCCCCACAACGGCACCGCAAGTATTGCCGCGTAAAGCCAAAAACCGCTTTCTACGCGGTACACCAGGCGATTCATGGCAAGCAGCATGGACATCAAATAAAGAATTACGCCAAGACTCACCCACAGGTACAGGAACTTTTTGCGGTCGGTCGCCCCTATCAGCAAGCAGAAAATAAACCATGTCCAAAACAACGGCGAACGCAACGAATGCCCCAGCGCGTTCAGCAACAATCGAGGAATGTCGCCACGTTCGATCTTATCGCGATATTGCCCGATAACATCGACAATCGCACGCATGCTGTCGGCAGCAAAGGTCTCGGTATCGTAAAATGTCCAATTGGTCAGCATGTGGTAATCGATACCGGACTTACCCATTTCTTCTAGGTCCTCATAAACCGCATTCTGGTTGTAATTGGAACCATCGCCCAAAGCGGCTCGCGGCCCCTGAATATTCACATACGGCTCATATTCCGCATTACGGTAAAGCGACGCATCAAAATGGTGCATAGCGTACGCCCCCGCAAACATTACCGCAAGGCCCGCAATCACAGCCCACTTAAACTTCCAGCACTGCTTTAGGTTGAATAACAACCCCACACAAAAGAACGGCATTCCCATTAGGAACGCTTCCCAACGCATCACCGAACCCCAAAGCAACAGAAACACGCCTAGCACAACAGCCACAACGTCATTGCGAGCCCCTTTAGGGGCGCGGCAACCCACCACAGCATGAGCAAACAACAGCATTCCCGCTGCGCTCAAAATAGAGGCGCACTGCGTAAACTGCAAAACCAAATAAAAATCGCTAGCGAACATGGCTGTAAAAAGCATCGCCAGCAAAAGGCCCCAACGTTCGCCACACCGCTGCAACAGCACATAACCGACAGCTGTAAAAGACACGAACACCGCAGTCATTTCGCCAATGTAGTACCACCCAATCTTCGGGAACAAGTGGTACAGCGGCAACAACGCGTAGCCGTAAATTGCGTTCACAAAAAGCAAATGCGGGTTGTAATCGGTGCCGTGAGCACCGGTCAGTACCGCTGCCATAAAGTAATCGTCTATCGCCCCGAACTTGATGTCGCCAAAAACAAGGCAAAGCACCAAAAAGAACAGGTTGATTGTGACCGAATACAAAAACGCGCGTTTAAAAGGCATGTGAGAAATATATATTTTGTAACGTATGGATACACAATGGACCACCGTCATCAAGCCCAAAGCAAGCCTTCTCTCGGTAGACTTTGGCGAACTTTGGCAATACCGCGACCTTTACCGCATGTTTGTAAAGCGCGACATTGTCACCTGGTACAAGCAGACCATTCTCGGGCCGCTGTGGTTCTTTATCCAGCCCATCATGACCACCATCATGTTCATGGTCGTGTTTGGCGGCATCGCAAAAATCAGCACCGACGGACTCCCGCAACCGCTATTTTACCTCGCAGGCATTTGCCTGTGGACCTATTTTTCGGAATGCCTGAACCAGACCAGCAAAACATTCATCGAAAACGCGAACATGTTCGGCAAGGTGTACTTTCCGCGCCTCGTGGTGCCGCTCGCCACCGTCACGAGCAACCTCGTGCGACTCAGCATCCAGATGGGGCTATTTTTCCTGATATTTGCGTACTACCTGATTTTTACCGACGCACCGGTGCACCCGAACATATATCTGTTGCTCACACCCGTACTTGTCGTGTTGATTGCCGCGCTTGCCCTCGGTTTTGGCGTGCTGTTCAGCAGCCTCACCACCAAGTACCGCGACCTCACGTTTTTACTTACGTTTATTGTACAGCTTTGGATGTATGCGACCCCAGTGATTTACCCGCTCAGCACCATCGAGGACCCGCGCCTCAAAATGCTCATGCAGGCAAACCCGCTCACCAGCATCATGGAAACGTTCAAGTTCGGCATGCTCGGCGTAGGCGAATTCAGCTGGGCCACCCTCGGCTACACCGCAGGCTTCGCCGTCTTCATCCTCGCACTCGGCGTGATTGTATTCAACAAGATCCAGCGCACGTTCATGGACACAGTGTAAGTGGTCAAATTTGACCACTTTAAAGGAACATCGCAAAGTATATCGGCAAATACAAGATCGCCCCAAAGTGCTTGAATTCGCCCCCTTTAAAATCATTTGCAGTTAGTAAGGATTCCTTACACCCTGAATTACTCTCAAGCAATTTGCAAAAAATGCAAATTGCTGATTCGAACCAGTTCCAAAATGGAACTAGTTGCCCATCTGCCCTCCATACGAACCTGTGCATTTTTTGCACAGGTTAATTTCAGCAATTTATTCTCTCCGATCGATTCCATTGAGGAAAGGCAATTTTTTATTGTACCGAATTCGGTATAATTAAAGGCGCTCAAAGAGCCGAGAAATTTCCGTCAAATCCAGTATTTCTTTAGCGCAGTCAAGAACCTGCGGCAACGTTATCCCTTTGGCAAACGGATTCTTGGTAACAAATCTTCTCCAAAAGTCATTTTGAACCAAATCCACTTTAATCGATTCTAGGATTTGCGGATATCCTTCCAATGTTTCGAACGTATTCCGCCGGCGAGAAGTCGCTTCAAGAGCAATCCTTAGCGTTTTGAAGTTTATTTCATCTTTCTTCAATACATAAAGCATATACACATCATAAAAATCTCTGGTTCGTGTATTAGCCGCACCTCTCGAAACAATTGTATCAAGTTTTTCCGCAAAAACATTCTCTAGTGGATAAGCCAAAACCGGAATTGCCTTATCGTCAAACACGCACTTATACATGTATTCTACTTCCCGGGAAATGATGGTATCTCCAGTTGTAAGGTCGACAGTCAAAGGAACTTTCATCTTTCCATAATGGCATTCAATAAAAACCCTGAGTCCCAGATAATCATCTTTTTCCCGAATTTCCTCGATACGACCGAACAAAAAAATCAAATGGTCAACAATATCTATGCCGCAAATTTCCTTAAAAACTTTATCGACATTTTCAGAGCTGACGCTAAAGTCTTTCACAGTCGCATCGATGTCCATCGTAGAGCGGCTCCCGATTCCAAGAATAGAAGCAATCAAGAAGCCACCCTTAATAACAAAATGTTTGCGGAACCTAGAAGCAGCAATTCTGTCCAGTAAACGTTCAAGGCAATACATTTGCAAGGTTGCCTGAGGCGTGATTCCATACTTTGATGACAAATCCTTCAACAGCGCCTTTAGCTGCATCTCGTTATTCGCAATCACAGCAGCACCTCTAAATACGCCCTGAGTTTTTTTTCTACATGAAAAGTCTTTGCAAGTTGCATCAGCTTCGGAATATTCTTTTCTTTACGGCCGACGTACGTTTTAATTGCATAGGTTATTGTCTGGATATCGGCCGCAACTTTGGCCGTCATGATTTCGCACAAGGTTCTTTCGGCAGAATAGGTGCGCACAACGTTACCTAAGGGCGTTTTGACCTCTACGATCTCAAGCGGATAAAGATTCTTCGATGAATGCTTTACTACAATTCCATTTTCTGCTAGAGTGGGCGAATGGTAAAACCCCTTAAACGTCATGGTCCACATAAACGGCGCGCGTTCTGTCAGAGAATGCAAGAACAAAGCCGTTTCGCACGAGAATACGCCCGTCGGGCAACGATGTTGCAAATTCAGGAGTTCGTCCTCTTGCGCCGTCTCCAACTGATACACTCCTCGCGCAACCCTTACGATTTTCCCGGCATCGGAAAGCTGTTTCAGGAACATCCTGTGGATACCCGCAAAAGAAGCCTGCTTCGCGGTAATCCGCCCCCCCTTTTCCAAGAGAAGATTCATTAGTATCTTTTCTTTGTTATTGACAATCATACTAACAAATATACAAGATATTAGTACAAACGTCAATATATCCGTTTCCTTCATTTTTCACTCCTTCCCGCAAACAGGCTTGAAATTGCGGGTCTTCAGTCGGTTTTCGCGAACAAAACTACTCATTTGTACACTAAATATAATTTCTCAGAGCATCTTTGTCAATAGGTGCGCGACAATTTTTTTGAACAGCCCTCCCGGCAGCCCCTTTTAATCTATATTACTCAACAAGATGACCGCGATCGAGTTCGAAAACATCAGCAAGCAGTACCGCCTGGGGCTAGTGAGCACCGGGACGCTCAGCCACGACCTGAACAGATTCTGGCAGACCAAGGTGCTGCGCCGCGAGGACCCCTACCTCAAAGTGGGCGAAGTCAACGACCGCGCGCACAAGGGCGACAGCGAATACGTGTGGGCCCTGAAGGACATCAATTTTAAAGTGGAACAGGGCGACGTCGTAGGAATCATCGGCAGGAACGGTGCCGGCAAAAGCACCCTCCTCAAACTGCTGAGCCGCGTGACAGCCCCCACCACAGGCACCATCCGCGCACGGGGCCGCATCGCGAGCCTCCTCGAAGTGGGCACCGGATTCCACCCCGAGATGACCGGCCGCGAGAACATCTACATGAACGGCGCCATCATGGGCATGAGCCGCGCGGAGATTACCCGCAAGCTAGACGAAATCGTGGACTTCAGCGGCTGCGAACGCTACCTGGACACCCCCGTGAAGCGCTACAGCAGCGGCATGACCGTACGCCTCGGATTCGCCATCGCGGCACACCTGGAACCCGAAATCCTCGTGGTGGACGAAGTACTTGCCGTGGGCGATGCCGAATTCCAGAAAAAAGCCATCGGCAAGATGCAGGACGTTAGTCGCGGTGAAGGCCGCACTGTGTTGTTCGTAAGCCATAACATGGGCGCGGTAAAGAATCTGTGCAAGAGGGGAATTGTCCTGAATCAGGGGCAGGTTGCATTTGATGGAAGTGTAGAGACAGCGATTGAAAACTACATAAACAAAAACAAACTTAATAGTATCTATTCATGTCATTTTGAAAGAGATCCAAAGCTTAATTTTAATTTTGAAGAAGTTGAACTATTGGTAAACAACCATACTCCTTCTGAAATGATAGATGTTTTTGACAAAATTTCATTTCGATTGAAATACTCATTAAAAAACGACGATGATGGGAAATGCATCTATTTTATCATAGAAAAAGATCAATCACCTCTAATTTTTTTAATTGATACTACAGATAATCAAAATTTACTGCAATGTCGAAAAAAAGGGCAATATATAGCCGAATTTGACCTTCCAACACCAATTTTAAAAGCAGGACATTATAGCATCTCGCTTCGCTACACGCAACCCAAAGTACAAGACTTTCAAAGAATTGAAAGCTGTTTAAACTTTGATGTTTCCTTGATTTCAAGACCCGAATATGATGCAGGGTATGCACAAAACAGAGACGGATTAATTGCATTGGCCCCACAGTGGAGAACAAAAAGTGTGTAAAACAGAACACCATTTGTTTATCATATGGGAAAATGCATTATATGCATATGTCCAAATTATCGATGACATAAAAAAGCATTTTGATATCATCCAAATAGTAGAATGCAAATGGGATGCAGACGCCGTGGCATCCAATTTTTCTCGTTTTTACGGAGCCAATCTTCCTCAAAAATCATGCAAAGAAAAAGAATGCGGATGCGGTGCGTTTAAAATCATAATCGTCAAAGATAGTCAACCCCAATATGAATACAGAAATACATCAAAGGGCAACAAAAAAGTCAACATAAACACGTTTGATTTAAAAGAAAAATATCGTGAATGGACAAATGGTGGAAGTAAAATTCACGGAACAAACAATACAAAAGAATTCCAACATGATATAACCCTTTTGTTTGGACTAAATCCTAACGATTATCTTAATCTATACGGTCATTTAAAAGAAAGACATATCCATCAAAACATAATTGGATATAATGGTTGGGAATCTTTAAATCAACTTTTTTATGTACTTTCCAACACCATTGATTATGTCATATTACGAGGATATGACATAATAGAGAAATCTGCATCTTCCAACCAATCAAATGATGACATTGACATTCTCACTACTGAATATGAAAACGCTGTATACATAATCAACGGGAAATCCGCTTGTTCAATCATTCGTCCGCATCAACAAATTGAGATTGCATCAAAAACTTTTTATCTCGATTTATGGGATTTTAACAAGGGATATTATGATTTACAATGGGAAAATAAAATGCTTCAATCCAAAAGAAAAACAAGCGAAGCATTCGTCTTAAGTGCTGAAAATGAATTTTTCTGTCTTTTATACCATTGCTTAATCAATAAAAATCAAATAGCCGCAAAATATTCAGCAAAATTAAACTATTACAAAGACAACAAGCTAAACTCAGATTTGTCATGGGAAAACATTCTAGTACAATTTTTAAGCAGCAACGATTACGACATTCCCGAGCCCAAAGACCCAAGTGTTGGCTACCATATCAGTAACGAAATAATCAACCAGTACGCTACTAGAAATGGGAAATTGATTCAAGCTCATTATTTTCACGAATACAATCTATTTTCTCGTATATATCAAAACAACAATACATTCGTCAAACAAGGTTCCGAGCAAATATTAAAAACCGAACGAAAGTATTTAGCCAAGTTACAATCAAACACGTATTTTCCAAAAATTCTTAGCGATACCAACAAGTCCCTTACACTAAGTAAAGTTACTGGAAACACTCTAAAGGAAATCAGCGATTCTAACGTCCACCTTTCTTTACATCAGCAAAGAAAGTTTCTATTAGGGGTAATTGGTATTCTAAAATCACTTTATTCTAACAAAATTATTCACCGCGACTTCACCCCCAGCAACATTCTAATAGATACAAAAAACGATGAATGTAGCGTTCACCTGATTGACTTTGGTTGGGCAATTCAATATGGAGAAGAGGTTACTGCAATAGAACCTATTGGATTAGGCGAAATCTACAGATACCCCGAATACTATTCAGACGCCTATGCTTTTGCACAAATCTTAAAAATTCATTTTTCATCATACTCTTACCTATACAACTCGGCAAAATTATTTGAGAAAATCGCCACAATACAACACCCTGACATCCACAATTTGGATAAAATTCACCAAATCATATCAAAAAAATTCTCTCCACTAACTTTAGCTCAGTTCCATGCCATTGACATTTTAAAAAAGACGCAATTCCTCACAATCACAATATGGAGAAAAGCAATCTATCCACTACATTTCAGACAGTGGGTTCAAAAGACAATCCAAATTTTCAAGTCATCTCAATAAACCACGCAACATCCTTTTATTTTGGAACAATTTTCACCTTAGTATGCCCATCGTTTCCGTCATAGTCCCCAACTACAATCACGCACCTTATCTTCGGCAGCGTCTTGATTCCATATTCAATCAAACTTTTCAAGATTTTGAAGTCATCATCCTTGACGATTGCAGTACGGACAGTAGCAAAGAAATCATTGAAGAATACCGCAATCATCCCCAAGTAAGTCATGTAGTATACAACGAGACAAATAGCGGTTCCCCCTTTAAACAATGGGCTAAGGGATTTGATTTAGCACAAGGCGAATATATCTGGATTGCAGAAAGTGACGATTGGGCGGAACCCGAGTTCTTAAAAGAATTAATCGTTTCTATTGAAAAAAAACACAACATTGTTATTGCATTTAGTCAATCAGTATACTCTTACGAAAGTTCTTCAAAAACCGCAGATTTCCTCCAATCAAGTTGCGTAATGAAAGGAAAAGATTTTTTCATTAAGTACATGCTGTTTCACAACTCCATTTGCAATGCCAGTTCTGTTTTATTTAGAAAAAAGCCCTTATGCAATATTCCTAATTACTATCAGACATTCCGAGGTGCAGGCGATTATCTTTTCTGGATTGAATTTTTACTTATTGGAGACGTCGCTTACATTCATAAGCCACTCAATCATTTCAGGCAACACAATTCTAATACAACTACAGAAAATCGAGTTACGGGGAACGAATTTTTTGAATTGCATAAAATATTTATGTATTTATGCAAACGCAAGATTTTTTCCTTCTTTATGCAAAAAATTTTATCGCTTCATTATTTAAACAGAATTGAATTGGCCTACAAGCATGATAAATTAAACAAAGTCATCTATAAAGAATTGTATCATTTGTGGGGAAAGAATAAAGTCTATGTCTTTTTTTTCAAAATTTTCGTATTTTGGGGAAAAGGAATCTGGAAAATTCTCCACAGCAAACGTAGTTCAACATGATTATATATCTTTTAGGTTAACTAGGATAAGCTATGATTAATAGTACACCTCTCTTTGGTAAAATATGGCACTTTCTTCATCAGCCAAACACAAACATAAGAAATATAATCCTTCGTAAATTTGGACTAAACATTGATTACTTTATTGAAAGGTACATTTGCAAACTTTTATTTGATCGCTGGAATAAAAAAATATTTATAGCAACGCTTCCCAAAACAGGACGAATTTTAGACGTTGGTTGTGGGAACAATTCTCCAAAGATAACCAAAGCTATCAAACCATTTGCATATTATGTCGGCGTTGATATTGGCAATTACAACCAAGAAAAAGGTTCCTTAGAATCGGCTGATGAATATTTGCTTTGTTCGCCAGAAGATTTTACAAGAACAATCCTATCAGCCAGCGGAGAATTTGATGCAGTCATCTCAGCACATAACATTGAACATTGCAACACCCCCTTTGAAACATTATCGGCCATGTGCGCAAAAGTAAAGAAAGGAGGCCGACTTTTTATGGCATTTCCTTCTGAACGAAGTGTCAATTTTCCGAGCAGAAAGGGAACCTTAAATTTCTATGACGACAAATCTCACATATATCTTCCGGAATTTAACAAGATTGTAAAGATAATCAACGAGTCTGGATTTAAGATTGTCTACAAAAATCCTAGTTATCGACCACTAGGAATGAGGCTTATCGGAATGGTAAAAGATTGTTTCGTAACAGATCGCGTCACCCAATCAACTTGGGCTCACTATGGCTTTGAAGCTATAATTTGGGCGCAAAAGCTTTAACACGAACATTTCACGCTCATCAACGAAACCATCTTATCTACAGTTTTTCTCCAGGAAAACTGTTTTGACCTTTCCAACCCCTTTACGCCATATTCTTTTCGCATTTTTTCATTGAAGTAATATTTTTCATATGCTTCAATATGCTGTTCATCACTATCCCAATCAATCATAATACCGGCATCACCGACAACTTCCGGTAGCGACGAGTTATTGCTCGTAACCACAGGACATCCGCATTGCATTGCTTCAAGTGGTGGAACACCAAAGCCTTCATAGCGGCTCGTGTAAACAAACCATTCTGCACCAGAATATAGCGCAGCGCGATCTTCATCATCGATATAACCGGTTCTTATTACAATACTTGGGTTCCATTGGATGTTTCTTTTATCCATTTCCTTGAAAAAAGCTTCCCAATGTCCACCACCAAGTACCCAGACCAAATCATGAATTTCATTCTTTTTCACGAATTCACAAAAGGCATTGACTGCACGAAATAAATTTTTTCGAGGCTCTAGTGTACACAAACTAAAAACATATCTTTTTTCGTCAGGAATACCATATTTCTTTTTCACCTCAGCAATACAACCGCTATCCGAAACCTGCCTTATTTCAGGAGAAGCCGCATGCGGAACAACCCAAGATGTCGCCGAATTCACATAAGGACAAAACTTTTCAAAATCACTTTCCGTTTGCCTTGAATTCGGAAAGAAAAAATCTCTATCGCCAAAGCTACGAATTAGCCGCTTATGATTCCGTACTTCAATTCGTCCCATATAATCGGACAGCAGCGGAATTGCATCATGTAGAATCGTAAAAAATTTCAAATTCGTATAACTTCGGATGGACTTAGGGATCTCCTTTGCAGGAGAAAAGAACACCTGGCTATTTTGAACAAGTTCTTTTCGATATTTATCCTTATAAAAGAAACGTATTGCATCTTGCGAGAGTACTATTCCCAACGAAAACGGGAGACGCAAGTACTTATGCGCGAAAATTTTTGTATGCACCTTCCAAAAAAATCTGTTAATACAAAGCAATAAAGAATGCTTCGGAAAAATGTTGATGCACGGAAAATCCTTCGCATAGACATTCATAAACTCCATAGCAGACAAGATATGTTCCGGCGCAAAATACAAAGACAGAGACACATTCGGGTTCTTTACCAATTCATCATACACATTTTTTACACAAAAGAAAATTCCACTTCTCGTAGAGTCTTTCTTTGTCATATTAAGCAAAACCGTTGCATCATAAATAATGTGAATCATATTTCCCTCTTTACCAGCAACAACTCTATTTTTTTATCGCTCGTACTGTCTAAATATTTTTTCTTTCAATATAAATAATGTGGCAACAATTTTTCCAAGGAGTTTACCCCCAACAGCCTCATATTGTTTCTTTATTTCTTTATATCGCTTTTGATATGGAGATTCCCAGGTTCCTGTAAACCAATGTATAGCATAATTATCTTTTGATGATTTAATATTCAAACTCAGATTATTTAGCGGAGAGAAAAAATCTGAAGAAAAAACGTAAAATTTTCTACCGTCATCATACGATTTAGGGATGTAGTCTATTTTTGTTTCTACAAGCCCTAGTTTTTTTACAGAATTCTTTAATACCAAGGGGGCAAGATATTCGTCTTTATAAAGCTTTTCTGTTTCGAATTCAGTATTTTTAAAAAACAGCAAACTTTGCTTAACCCATTCTTGCCCGCTTTGCGCGCCAATTACTGCAGCCTCAAAAACATCGTTTCTTGATTCTCTTCCCACAAAATAGGGCAAATGAAGAAACGAATCGAAGCTTTTCTTTACTTCAACATCACTGTCTAAATATATGCCGCCATATTTGTACAAAGCGAACAGTCGTATATAATCTGATGCGGGAGGCCATTTTTCCACGGCACAAGCCTGCTCCACCCACGGAACAGAATGGATGTCAAATCGGTTTTGATCCCATAACATCAACTCATAATCAGGAAGTTTTTCTTTCCAACTTTGAATGCAATGCTGTACTAGTTCCGGATACGGATCTCCACTCAACCAGCAATAATGAATAATTTTAGGTATAGGCATATTATTTCATTCTAACTTTTCTTGAAATTTTTCTAAATGTTTTGACAAAACCTTCATAACGAAGATTTATAGGAACTATAGCAAACAAAGAAATCAGTTCACCAATTTTTTCTCCAAAGGTTCGACAGAGAATCGTCCTTAACTTCACGTATTTTTGTTGCGCAACCGAATGCCATGAGCCATTAAAATGGTGAATGCAATAAGTATTCTCGGTCATTTGCAACTCCAGTGTTCGTGTATTTTTAGGACTAAAATAATCCATAGGGAGCACTTCAATTTTAGAGTCACTAAATTTATTTATCACTAATGACAAGAGCGTCGGCAGTGTCATCGGGTCCAAGACTCCCTTGTCATCAAGATAGTTATGGGTAGCAAAATAGTCCATAGCCTCTTTTACTATCGGATTTCCCTTTTCACACCCAAACGCAGCCGCCTCAATTGAATCACGATTTTCTGTTTTATCAGGAGTATGCTCTTTTCCAAAGAAATAGGATCGATTTAACAAATTATCAAAAGCCTTGATAACCTCGACATCGCAATCCAAATAAATCCCACCATAATTATAAAGAGCGTAAAGTCGTATATAATCCGACGCTGGGGCCCACTTCTTTACAGCACAGGCCTGCTCCACCCATGGCACAGAATGGGTATCAAAGCGGTTCTTGTCCCAGAGCATAAACTGGTAGTCCGGAAGTCTTTCCTTCCAACTCTGCATACAACGCTGAACCAGTTCCGGATAAGGCTCACCGCTCAACCAACAAAAATGAATAATCTTGGGTATAGACATACAATATTTATTATTTATACAAAAAGTTCCCCTAAAAGGGGAACTTTTTGTAACATAAATCGCTAAACCGACTCAGATTACCAACCGGTAGAGGTCAGACGTTCGAAGTTCGGAGTGAGCGGAGAGCAGTTGGTAGAATCGCTATAGGCAGCCTTGTAAAGAACCGGACCACCTGCACCAGCACCGCTCTTGTTTTCCTTAACATTAATCGTCCAAGTAGCCTTAGCCTTGCAATCGTTCAATTTTGCGATTGCCGTGGCAACCCAACCAGACGTAGCGTTCAAGCCTTCCAAAGCTGTGGTACCTGCACTCAAGCCACCTTGGTCATATTCGAACGAAGCAGAATTCGCCATTGTATAACCAATCTTGGTCCAGTTACCAACAGTGGTTCCAGATTCGGACACAAATGCATCCTGCAGCTTGACATATTCACCTGCTGCCGGACCGATTTCAGAAGCCTTGGACTTTGCAATCATGCCGAACAGTTTCGGTACTGCGACGGCGGCCAAGATGCCCATGATCACGATCACGACCATCAATTCGATAAGGGTAAAACCTTGCTTTTTCATAGTGTACTCCTTGTTGATTTGTTACACACTTTTTTGAGCGTTATTGCTCGTTTATGTCCCTAATATACAACTTATTTTTTCAAAAAGCAATAGGTTTGTCAAAAATTTTTGCACTTTTGTCAAACTTTTTTCTCGATTCCGTCTCGTTTTTGTCACAAAAAATTACTTTGTCCTAAAACAAGCTTTTTAGAGAAACCGCTTTTTTAGTCAAATTTCGCCGTATTTAGGTTACAAATTTGATGTAGTATATATACAAAAATATTTCACAAATGGGGGCGGCTTGGCAAAAAAAATGTAAAATTTTTATTCCAACTTGGACTAAAAAAGATAAAAACCCGGCTTTCGCCGGGTTCTAAAAGACTCTTTTAGGGTACCAACTACGCAACTTCGATGTCAAGATTGCTTTCGTTGTAGCGTTTGACTACCGAATTGAGCAAAGTCTGATACGGAATGCCAACGCGTTCAGCCTTCGCCTTGAACGCCTCCAAGACTCCAGGATCAAAACTCGTTCCGACTTTAGTCTTGCGTTTCTTAACAATAGCAATAGCTGCAGCCATCGAAGGTACCGGAGGCATAGCGGTCCCCGCATTATCACCCGTCTCTTCGTACTCTTTTTCAAGAGCCAAAGCAAGTTCTTTATCTGTCATATTTTTACCTCCTTGGGAAAAGCGTTATTAGAGTATCCGTGAACGCATTATAGACCAATCTAAATTTGCGTTCATCAAACACTGTATCAACCAAAATTACAGAGTTGTCAAAGTCAGATGTTTCCCAAGAGGTAATCGGCCCATTGGAATTAAAGAAAGACCTTACTTGTTCTTCGGAAACACCCCTCTCGTCCATTCTCTGTTTTGCGTGTTCACTTATTTTTATGTTCATAATATATATTTCTATCTAGATATTGTCAAGATATTTTGTTTAAGCGTGAAGCTGATTCACGCCCTCTTTATTAACACGCTTTTTGGAGCCAACCGGAACCCGGTTTTCTTGTAAAACTTTTGTAAAAAGGAAAAAAACACGCTTTTTCGCCCTTATATTCCAAGTTGGAGTAAGAAAAATGCCACTTTTTTGACAATCGTCACAGACGCGTGTAAAAATTTGTTTTATATTTATGTCGTTGAGCCTCATTAAGAAGGAGGTGTTTTATGCTGACTGAAAATTTCAAGAAAAAAAACAAGTGGAAGAGCGGCTTCACCATCATAGAACTGATGGTGGTAATTGTCATTATCAACGTGCTTTCGGGCGTGGCCGTGCCGAAGCTTACTGACTACATCGAACAAACAAGACAAAGAATCGACCTTATGAAACTTTATTACCTACGCGACGCCCTTAACAGAGCCATGTACGAAGGCGATATACTTGATATCAACGAAAACACAACCTGCAGCGGTAAAACAACCAACAAAGACAACTTAAGCAAATTTTTAGCCAGTGCAGACGGTGTAACATTGTTCATTATCGAACTGCATGACATACTCCCGGCCAATTACCAACCAAACAACGAAAACCGATTCAAAGACGGCCAAAACATGTGCGGAATTCTTACAGGCGGCGGTTTTTGGGCCGACGCTCTTAAAGACGCCGGTTTCGGCGCTGTAGCCAACATCCTCATAGACCGACAAAACAACAATTATCAAAATCAAAAAAATAAAGGTTACACCGCCTACAAAGTAAAAATCAACAACCAAGATTGGTGGAGAACATTCCCAACGCAGCCTCTTTTTGTCAGTAGAGCCCTAAACGGAGACCCAACCGCCGCCATAACCGGAGTCGGCGGACAAAATAGATACAAATTTAAAATCAGGTGGACCGGAGGAAACGAAAAGACACATTCTCTTGAAGTTTTCATACAGAGCGCACAAGGCACCGACACCGGAAAGCCTTTCACAACGCGCCAAGGCATCTGTTTTTCGACTGAAAAAGGTCTCTGTAATTAATAGCTTTCTACAACCAAACCTTTCCTGCCGCCCCCTCTAAAAACGGGCGGCCTTTCTTTTTACTACTTTATAGTCACTATGAGTGAAAACTGTCTTTTCTGCAAAATCATCAAGGGTGAAATCCCTTCCAAGAAAATCTACGAAGACGACGACGTGTTCGCCTTCTACGACATTGCCCCGCAGGCCCCGGTACACTTTTTGGTAGTGCCGAAGCGCCACATTTCGACCATCATGGACATGCAGCCGACCGACTGCGAACTGGTGGGCAAGATGCTCTACCGCGCACAAATTATCGCCAAGGAACTCGGTATCGAAGAAACGGGCGCTCGTTTTGTGTTCAACTGCAAGGCCGACGCAGGCCAGACGGTGTTCCACATTCACCTGCATGTGCTTGGCGGCCAGGTCATGGGTTGGCCTCCGTTCCCGAAAGACTAAATGATCAAAACCCGCGCGATAGTACTCCACCGGTTTGCGTATAGCGACTCTAGCTTTATCGTGAAAGCGCTCACGGAAGAGTGCGGCGTGGTGAGTTTTATCATAAAGGGTGCCAAGCGCAAGGAGTCACCTTTTAAGGGGGCGCTTGACCCGCTGGCACTCTCCGAGGTGGTGTTCAGGCAGAACCCGAATGCCGAGTTGCAGTTCATTAAAGAGGCGTCGATTATCAACTGGCACGGTGAGCTGCGGAATTCCCTGTTAAACTTGGCGGTAGCGCAGGTGATGGCAGAGATCGTGCTGCGGTATGCGCCGCCAGCCACACCGATTCCCGAAGAGTTCGCCTTGCTAAAGCAGGCGCTTGAGGAGTTCGACTCCCCCGCTGCAGGTGCTACGGGTGCCGACTCGGTATTCAGCCGCTGGTTGCTCAATATTTGCGACTTGTGGGGCTACCACCTGGAACTTGGCGTGTGCAGCCGCTGCGAAAAGGTGCTTACGGAACCCGCAGCGGACTTTTTCCCGGAATCGGGCGCGCTCATTTGCAAGCAGTGCCAGGGTGTACAGAGCGCACGTGCCCGCGCAGAGACATTGCAGGGGCTCTGGGAACTGAATTTAGCGCAAAACAACCCCGAGCAGGCGCTACAAAAACTCACGGGTCGCGATTTTGTGGAGAACGCTTTGCTATCTTATCTGCGCAATCACATCGGATTCCTGAAAGAAATCCATTCCCTTTCATGGCTACAGGAGGTTCGTAAGTTATGCTCAGCCCAATCGACATAAAGAACAAGAAAGCTAAAGGCGAAAAAGTTTCGATGGTCACCGCCTACGACTACGCTTTTGCCCAGATGGCAGAGGCGGCAGGCGTAGACCAGATTTTGGTAGGCGACAGCCTAGCAAACACCATGCTCGGCTACAAGAGCACCCGCGAGATCGGCATGAACGAGATGCTGATTTTTGTGGCGGCAGTTTGCCGCGGTGCACCCAATACCCACGTGGTGGCCGACATGCCCTACCTAAGCGACAAGGACCCGCAAACGGCATACGATAACGCTCGCCGCTTTATGGACGTGGGGGCTTCTTGCGTAAAAATCGAGGGCACTCCTGCGGGCGTGCACGAATACCTGCTAAGCCACGACATTCCTATTTGCGCGCACCTCGGACTTTTGCCGCAGACGGCCGAAAACTTCAAGCAGAAGGGCCGTACCGAAGAAGAAGCGGCCGCAATCATCGAGGCTGCCAAGTACGTAGACAGCCTGGGTTGCTTCGAGATAGTGCTGGAGCACATTCCCGAAGAGCTTGGCACCAAGATTACCGGCATGGTGAACGCGGTGACGATCGGTATTGGCGGCGGAAAGTTTACAGACGGTCAGGTGTTGGTGATGCACGACGCCTTGGGCATGCACCCGCGCAAGCTGCCACCGTTTGCAACGAAGTTCGTCGACATGTATAGTCTTGGTGTCGAAGGATTCAAGAAGTACATCGAGAGCGTACAAGCCGCCGGGA
>CADCBQ010000024.1 GCA_902799745.1 Fibrobacter succinogenes
CTTCCTCGGCATTTTGATTGAAGAATTCATGGGCGATTTCCCGCTGTGGCTCGCTCCGGTTCAGGCCCGCGTGCTCCCGATTTCCGAGAAGTTCGTTGACTACGCCAAGAAGGTCGAGAAGGAACTCGTGAACGCCGGCGTCCGCGTGGAAGTGGATGAAAGCAATGAAAAGCTCGGTTACAAGATCCGCCAGTGCGAACTCCAGAAGGTGCCTTACCTCCTGATCGTCGGCGAGAAGGAAGTTGCCGATGGCGTCGTGTCTGTGCGTAAGCGTAAGGACGGCGACAAGGGTTCCATGAAGGTTGCCGACTTCCTCAAGATGACCGAAGACGACCGCAAGGTTGTGCGCTAATCTCTAAGCGAAAGCAATTCAAAAACGCAGACTCGATTGAGCCTGCGTTTTTTTTCATTTTCTTCAATCAAGTAAGCGGACTTACTTTTTTCCGGCCTTCGTTGCAGCGGTTTTGCCAGCTGCAGCCTTCAGCTTCTTGAATTCTGCCTGGGCCTTACGCATATCGGCCATAAAAGCTTCATTTGTATGCAAACTCGGATAGGCAGCCGAGACAATCACCTTCGAGGCGTCCACATCACTTTGCCAGTGGAAACCCGCAATCACGCGACTTTGCCCCCATTCGTAGGCGTATTTCAGCAGGGCATCCTGAGCAGCCGGGTTCACTTCAATCAGCAATAGAGCCATCGCCCATGCGCGAATAGTATGTCCAGACGGATAAGATCCGTTTGTTTTCAGTCTTTCTTCGTCGGCAGGGACTAGCGTCGGCTCGTTAAAACGGTCGTAGGGGCGACGCCTATTGTAATGCCTTTTGGGAATACTTCCCGGTTGCTTAAGCGTCCTGATTCCACGCTCGAGGAGGTTCATAATGGCAGGAGTCTTCTGCGCCGAGATTTCCATACCGAAGGGTTCGCTGAACATCTTGGCCATCTCGGCGATAGTCTCCACCGCTTGCGCAACCGCAAGGGCTGCGCGGGCTGAATCCTGACGCATCTTTTTGCCCCACATGTACTGCGACATATCGTACATGAACTGTGGCGACATGGTATCGGGCGGTGCCGGGTAAAAATTCAGCGCATTCGGGAGCGCATCCGCCTCTACATAGGGCTTGACATCGGCGGCAAAACTACACAAGGCCGTCCCACACAAGGCAATCGCGACTAAGGTTTTCTTGATAATGTTCATACTCTTCAAATATTAACTATTTTTCACCTGATGTTTTTTCGCTTTAAAACCATAGTCCCTTTACTGGCCCTGATTTGCTTCGGACTCACTTGCTGCTCCTTCCCGGTGCGCACGGGCTACGACAGAAACATCGGCGACTATAAGCGCGTTCCGCCTAGCGAAACTGCATCTACCCCGCCCCCAGAAGAACCGCCTATCGCACCGGAACAGCAAACGGCGCAAGCCGAAGCCACGGATTCAACGATACAAGATTCTACAAGGCGTCAGAACTCCGTAGAAAAGGCGCGCGCGGCAATCAACAAGAAAGAAGCTGCCAAAGCCGCCAAGAAGGCTGCCCCCAAAAGCAACCTTGAAAAGTACGCAAGGCAATGGATGGGAGCCAAATATGTTTACGGCAAGGCGACAAGATCCAAAACGGACTGTTCCGGGTTCGTGATGCAAGTTTACAAGGGTTACTACAACATCGCCCTAGACCACAGTTCTTCCAAGATGTACAAAGACAACCGCGGAAAATCTGTAAGCCGTGGCGGCCTCAAGGAAGGCGATCTCGTATTTTTCGGAAGCCTCTGGAAAATCGACCATGTCGGGATTTACCTGCCGGGCGACCGATTTATTCACGCAAGTACCAGCAAGGGCGTCATGATTTCGCCCATGCAGGACAAGTACTGGGGCCACAAATACCAAGGCGCCAGAAGATTTAAATAATTATATTTCGCACTATGAAGAAAATTGCATTCCAGGGCCGTAAGGGCGCCTACAGCGACTGTGCCGCACATTACCTGTTCGGCGAAGATATCGAAACACTCCCGATGGATACTTTCGAAGAAATTTACCAGGCTGTAGAAACCGGCGAAGCCGACGGTGGCGCGATTCCTATCGAAAATTCGACGGCAGGCTCCATTGAGGCGAACTACGATTTGCTGTACAAGTGGCGTCACCGTATCGTAGGTGAAGTCATGTTGCGCATTGAACACACCCTGTGCGTGATGCCGGGCGTCAAGCTTGGCGACCTCAAGCGCGTATACAGTCACCCGCAGGCTCTTGCACAGTGTTCCAAATTTTTTGCTGAAAACCCGCAGATCAAGGCGGTTCCGGCATTCGATACCGCTGGTTCTGCCGAAGAACTCGCCGCTCGCAAGGCTAAAGACGAAGGCGCCATCGCAAGCGCCTACGCCGCAAAGATTTACAACCTGGACATTCTGAAAGCAGGCCTCGAAAACTTGAAGGGCACGAACTTCACGCGTTTCTATGGAATCCAGAAAGTACCGGCCGCCTTCAACGAAATCGAAGGCGCCAAGACGACCATGCTATTCGAACTCGCCGACAACAACGCGGTGGGCGCACTCTACAACGCACTCGGATGCTTTGCCAAACGCGGCATCAACTTGACCCGTTGCGAAAGCCGCCCGCACCCGGACAAACCGTGGGAATACATTTTCCACGTATCATTCGAAGCAAACGTAAACGAAGACCGCGCTAAGGAAGCTCTTGTTGAACTCAAGAACTACACGAGTCAGATGTACATTCTGGGCACCTTCAAGAAAGGCGTGATTGAAACTTTGAAATACTAAGAGGCAGAATATGGCATACGAACGTACCGACAGAAAGTTTGACGAATACCGCAACCTTAAAATGACCACGGGCTTTATTTCAAGCGCCGATGGTTCTGTTCTGATTGAAATGGGTCGTACCCGCGTCATTTGCAACGCGACTCTTTTGCCGAAGGTTCCGGACTGGCTCGCCGGTAAAGGCACCGGTTGGATTACGGCTGAATACAGCCTGCTCCCGCAGAGTACAGGCAAGCGTGTGGAACGCGAGCGCAAGGGCGCGAGCGGCCGTACGCAAGAAATTCAACGCCTGGTGGGCCGCTCGCTGCGCGGCGCAGCCGACCTCTCTGCCCTCGGTGAAAACGCTATCGTGGTCGACTGCGACGTGATCGAAGCCGACGGAGGCACTCGTACCGCAAGCATTATCGGCGGCTTCGTCGCCCTTGCGATTGCACTCAAGAAAATCAAGGCTCGCCTCGGTCTCACGCAGCAAATCCTGCAGCACGGCATTACCGCAATTTCCGTCGGAGTCGTTGCAGGCAAGCCGCTCTGCGACCTCTGCTATGTGGAAGATTCCGCCGCAGACGTCGATATGAACGTGGTGATGCAAGACGCAAAGAATTTCATCGAAGTGCAGGGCACCGGCGAACACGCGAGCTTCGACCGCAACATGCTCAACACGCTCCTTGACCTCGGCGAAAACGCCTGCAAGGACATCTACAAAAAGCAGATGGAATTGATCGGCGGCGAACTGCCGTAAAAAAAGAAAACTAGTAACGGATTTTGCCTTCGGCGACCTTGCGCAGGTGCTGACCGTAAGGCGACTTTCCGTACTTGGCAGCAGATTCCAGGAGCTTATCCTTGGTAATCCAGCCGTTAATGTAGGCGATTTCTTCAACTGCAGAAATCTGGATTCCCTGGCGGTTTTCCACCATCTTCACGAACTCGCCCGCTTCAATCAGGCTATCCATGGTTCCGGTATCGAGCCAAGCAAAGCCACGGCCCAAGAGCTTCACATCGAGTTCGCCCTGTTCCAAGTACACACGGTTCAGGTCGGTAATTTCAAGTTCACCACGGGCGCTCGGCTTCTGAGCCTTAGCGTATGCAGACACACGGTTATCGTAGAAATAGAGCCCGGTGATTGCATAGTTGCTCTTGGGTTCCTTCGGCTTTTCTTCGACCGAAATCACCTTGCCGGCGTTATCGAATTCCACCACGCCAAAGCGTTCCGGGTCTTCGACATAGTAGCCGAATACACTGGCACGGCCCTTTTCTTCGGCATTCTTCACCGCGGCCTTCAAAAGCGGGCTAAAGCCGTTACCGTAGAAAATGTTATCGCCAAGCACCATGGCGCAGCAGTCATTACCGATAAATTCTTCACCCAGAATAAACGCCTGGGCAAGGCCATCGGGGCTCGGCTGCACCTTGTAGCTCAAGTTCAGGCCCATCGAGGAACCGTCGCCCAACAAGCGTTCAAAGTTGGGCAAATCCGTCGGAGTCGAGATAATCAGGATATCGCGAATACCCGCGAGCATCAAGGTCGACAGCGGGTAGTAGATCATGGGCTTGTCGTAAACAGGCAGAAGCTGTTTAGACGTCACCATGGTCAGCGGATAAAGCCTGGTACCGGAGCCTCCGGCGAGAACGATTCCTTTCATTAGTACTTTCCGTATTTGTAGCCATACCCTTCGGTGCGGCTGTGTTCATACTTGTTGATAACGATAGAAGCATGGGCACTAGAATTGCCCTTGAGAATCTGGGCCATGCCGTCCTTGATGGCGTCAATAGAATGCTTGTTATATTCAATCACCATCACAATCTGGCTTGCCACATGGCAAGCGAGAGCGGCGTCGGTAACAAGCATAATCGGCGGAGTATCAATGACAACCAAATCGTATTCGTTCTTGAACTTGTTTATGACTTCGGCATAATGCTTGGACCCAAGCAATTCAGCCGGGTTATTGGGAACATTGCCACAAGGAATCACAAACAGGTTTTCAACTTCCGTGGGGAACACCACCGACTCGGCTTCCACTTCACGCAACAGCACCTGAGAAAGACCGTTGCCTCGCTTGATGCCAAATTCCTTATGGAGACGTCCCTTACGAAGGTCAGCATCGATCAACAGTACCTTCTTGCCAAGTCCGGCAAATAGGGCAGCCAAGTTCACAGACACAAAGCTCTTGCCCACACCTGGAATAAGGCCGCTCACACCAACAATGGAGCCCCCTTCGTCCATCATGGAGAATTCCAAAGAAGAGCGAAGGGCTCGCAACGATTCCACAGCAACATCATCGGGTTCGACCACAGCAAGGGGTCTTGTACCCTTGGTGCCCTTGGGATTACCCTTAGGAACCTTGGCATAAACAGTATAGCCCGTTTCCTTTTCGATGAAGTTTGCGCTCTTGACGCCGCTGCTAAACCTCGACTTGATAGAAACGATTGTTGCACCGAGCAAGAACCCAAGGAACAGGGCCACCAAGAAAATAATCTTTTTCTTGGGTTTGGTCGGTTTCGTGACCTGTTCAGCGAAGTCGATAATGCGAACCGAGCCAACTTCACCGGCAGACACCAAGCGCAGCTGCTGGATATTGTTGAGCATGGTCGTATACATAACCTTCGTCAATTCCACCTGATTCTGGAGCTTAAGTACTTCTTGCTGAGTTGCCGGAAGTTTCTTGACTTCAGAAGACGTTCCAGCGAGTTCACGCTTAAGAGCATTTTCCTGATCTTCAAGAGTCTTGACCGTCGGGTGTTCGGCATGGAACAAACGGATTGCTTCTTGCTTACGCTGTTGCAACGAAAGAATATCCTGCTGCAACTTCATACGGCGCTGCAGAACCAACTGCGTTTCAGCGTTAATATCGACAGACCCCACCTGGTTACGGTAAGTATTGAGGTTCATGAGCGAAGAATCCATCTGAGCCTTGACATCGGGCAACTGCTTTTCCAAGAATTCAAGAGTCTTTTGTGCTTCGGCATTGCGTTCTTCCACATTCTGGCGCAAATAAGAAGAGGCCACTTCGTTCAAGATTTCAACGGCACGATCCGGATAAATATCCTGGTACGAAAATTCAAGAATACCGGTCTTTTTGCCCTTTTCAGAAACATGGAACGCACTACGGAACGCTTCAATCGCTTCGAGGCGCTTCATCTTGGACACGGCAAAGCGCTGTCCTTCACGAACTTCGGCACGGAATATACCGAAAGTCGCCGTATCCCCCGCATAGGGGAAATGATAAGTTTGTCCAGCGGAACCGGAAAGTACCAATTTTTCGTTGTGGTCGTAAAGATCAAAGTTGCCTAAAGAATCCTTTGCTTCGACCACCCACGGCAATCCACGTTCTTCTTTAGGGATGTTATCCCAAGGCACGTTAAAACTGTTCAGTTCAAGACGGCCTTCTTTATGAAGAATACGATCCATCTTGTCAAGAGGTTCTGCAACCAGGTCAAGTCTCATCTTTTCGACCGCAGAGCCCATCACCTGGCGGCTCTTGATGAGTTCCATTTCTGTTTCGGCAGGGCTGCTAGTCGCAAACAAGGCACCAAGGCTCCCCATCATTCCAGAAGGTTTGCTGTTTTTAGATTCAATCTGCAGAAGGGCATCCACTTGGTAAACCGGTCGAAGCCACATCGCGACAAAGACGCCTACGACAGCAGCAAGCAACATGGTCGGCACCATAATCAGCCAATTTTTTGCAAGAATCTTTAAAAATTCACCTAAATCGGTTTCTTCTTTTTTCGATGTAGCCATAAAAAGGTCTTCCTCTAACACAATGCGGATATAATTTAGAAAAAACGAGGGGTATACAAAAAAGCTATCTTTAGCATTATGAGTGAAAACGCCCCCAAAAGCCTAAAAGAATTCTTGCCTAAAGTTCCATTCAAAACCGGAGAGGGCGCAGAAACGCTTTTAGATGCTTTCATGGAATGGGCTGAATCTCGCGGCACCACACTCTACCCCGCTCAAGAAGAAGCCATTCTAGAGCTTTTGGACGGTAAAAACGTCATTTTGAACACGCCCACGGGTTCCGGAAAGTCGATGGTCGCCCTGGCGCTCCATTTTGACAGTTTGGCGCATGGCCGCCGCAGCGTTTACACCTGCCCCATCAAGGCGTTGGTCAACGAAAAATGGATGGCGCTCTGCAAGGAATTCGGCGCCGAAAACGTGGGACTATCCACAGGCGATGCGACAGTCAATCACGACGCCCCTATACTCTGTTGCACGGCAGAAATTTTAAGTAACATGGCCCTCAGCGAGGGCGAACAGCTTACAATTACCGATGTGGTCATGGACGAATTCCATTACTATTCCGACAAGGAACGCGGTGTTGCCTGGCAGGTGCCACTGCTGACACTTCCGCAGTCACGATTCCTACTCATGAGCGCCACCGTAGGCGCTACCGAGTTTTTCGAACGCGACATGACAAAACATACGGGCCGCGAATCGGTGACGGTACGTTCTAGCCAAAGGCCTGTACCGCTTGACTTCAGTTACTCTGAAACCGAAATTTCGAATACGGTGCAAAAGCTCGTTTCAGGCGGCAAAGCACCCGTTTACGTGGTGCATTTTACGCAGGCCGCCGCGGCGACCAACGCCCAGAATTTCATGAGCCTTGATCTCTGCACGAAAGAAGAAAAGCAGGCCATAAACGAAGCGATTAAAGAAATGCGCTTCAGCAGCCCCTACGGCCCCGAAGTCAAACGCTGGCTAAAGCAGGGCATCGGTTTGCATCATGCGGGACTTCTACCCAAGTACCGCATTCTCTGCGAAAAACTCGCACAAAAAGGATTACTCAAAGTCATTTGCGGCACCGATACGCTGGGCGTTGGTGTCAACGTCCCCATTCGAACAGTGCTGTTTACGCAGCTCTGCAAGTACAGCGGCGACAAGACGGCAATTCTAACCGCCCGCGATTTTCATCAGATTGCCGGCCGTGCAGGCCGCAAGGGATTTGACGACATCGGCTATGTAGTGGCGCAGGCTCCCGAACACGTCATCGAGAACCTGAAACTCGAAGCCAAGACGAAACAGACGGGCAAGAAATTCCAGAAAAAGAAACCGCCTGAACACGGCTACGTTCCCTTTGACGAAAGCACCTTCAAGCGCTTGATTGCCGCATCGCCGGAACCGCTGACTTCTAGTTTCCAGGTAAGCCACGGAATGCTCCTGAACATTCTAAGCCGTTCCACGGACGGTTGCCTTGCCATGCGCAACCTGCTTAAGGATTGCCACGAAAGTGCCGCCAGCAAAAAGCAGTTGCAGCACCGTTCTTTTCAGCTATTCAAGAGCCTTGTCAAGAAGAACATCATCGAATTCGTGACACCGATTGCGCCCGGCTACAGCAAGCTCCGCGTGAACATGGACCTGCAAGACGACTTTTCGATGAATCAGCCGCTTTCGCTATACCTAGTCGATACGCTCCCGAAACTGGATCACGAAAGCCCGGAATACGCGCTCGATGTAATTACTTTGTGTGAAAGCATCGTCGAAAACCCTGAAGCGATCCTGCGCATTCAGCAGAACAAGGCTCGTAACGCCCGCCTCGACGAGCTCAAGGCGCAAGGAATGGAATTCAACCAGCGCATGGAAGAAATCGAAAAGGTGGAATACCCCAAACCGCTCCGCGATTTCATTTACGACACCTATAATGCATTTGCCGAAGAACACCCCTGGGTCGATGTGAATATCGAGCCCAAGAGCATCGTGCGCGAAATGTTCGAGAACTTCAGCACCTTCAGCGGGTACGTAAAGCAATACGGTCTGCAACGAATGGAAGCCATTTTGCTACGCCACTTGAACGGAGTTTACAAGGTGCTTTCACAAACCGTTCCTGACGGTTATAAAAACGACGAGCTCCGCGACATGGAAGATTATCTGGGAGACATGATTCGTCGCACCGACTCGAGCCTTCTCGAAGAATGGGAAAAAATGGCGCACCCCGAAGATTACCAGAAGCGCCTGGAAGCGGCGGGAGCAACCGAAATGGAATCCGCCTTCGGGGCCGACAAGGTGGCCGCCGACATCACCTACGACAAGAAACGATTTATTGTCATGGTACGCCAGCGCATATTCCAACTCATGTCTGCACTTCAGAAACAAGCCTACGGCGATGTACTCGACATGCTCGCAGACGACCTTGCCGAAGGTCAAATGCTCGTGGACGGTGAAGGCAAACCCTGGACCGAAAACGGCCTCATGGAGATCATGGCCGCCTATACCGCAGAGCACCACAAGTTCCGCCTCGATGTCGAGGGCCGTTCGTTGCACCATACGATTGTCACCTACGAAGGCGAAATCATGCACGTTCAGCAAATGCTGCAAGACGAAGAAGATTTCAACGACTGGAGCATCGATTTCGATATAAATCTTGCCGAATGCCGTGACGCAGGAATGCCTCTTCTGAAAATGACTCGAATCGGAGAAGTGTAAACAACAGCGCAACATTTTCTATATTTGCGCCGTTCAGAACATCTATAACCCTAAAATTTCGGGGAAAATCATGGAAACCTTAAATTCCATCTTAGATACTATTGACGGCTACGTGTGGGGAATCCCGCTCATTGCGGTCATCTTGTTTGTCGGAATCCTGCTCACAAGCCGCCTCGGCGTGCTTCAGGTGACAAACCTCGGCAACGCTCTGCGTTACATGCTCCACAACGAAAAGCACGGCGAAGGCGAAGTTTCAAGCTTTGCCGCCCTCTGCACCGCTCTTGCCGCAACCGTCGGCACGGGTAACATTGTAGGTGTTGCCACCGCTATCGGTACCGGTGGCCCGGGCGCACTCTTCTGGATGGAAGTCGCAGCCTTCTTTGGCATGGCCACCAAATACGCCGAAGGCCTTTTGGCAGTCAAGTACCGCAAAGTCGACACCGACGGCAAAGTGCTGGGCGGTCCGTTCTATTACATCGAAAGCGGTATCAAGGAACGTTTCGGACTCAACTTTAAGTGGCTCGCTGTTCTGTTCGCTGTCTTTGGCGTGCTCGCCGGTCTTCTCGGCATCGGAACCATTACGCAGGTCAACGGCATTACGTCGGCAGTAGCAACAGTATTCCCCTCTGGCGAATTCGTCAACATCGGCGGCAACTCCGTTTCTGTGTCTACCGCAATTGCAGGCCTTTTCTGCGCAGGCTTTACCGCCCTGGTGATTATCGGCGGTCTCAAGCGCATTGCCAAGGTTTCGCTCTACATTGTGCCGATTATGGCCATCTTCTACATTCTGTTCTGCTTGCTGATTCTCGGTTTCAACTTCTCCAAGATTTCGGGCGCTGTTGAACTGATTATCCGCGCCGCTTTCAACCCGAGCGCTGTAACCGGCGGTGTGGTCGGTACGATTTTCATTGCCATGCAGAAGGGTATTGCCCGCGGCATTTTCAGTAACGAAGCAGGCCTCGGTTCTGCCCCGATTGCCGCCGCTGCCGCAAAGACCAAGGAACCTGTCCGCCAGGGTCTCGTTTGCATGACCGGCACCTTTATCGACACCATCATTATTTGCTCCATGACGGGCCTTGCCATTGTGGTAACGGGCGCATGGACTCCGGAACTCGGCCTCCAGGGCGTAAACATCACCATGGAAGCCTTTACCCGCGGTCTCGAAAACCTGCCCGCTGGCGCAAGCGTTGCCCCCTTCATTCTGACAACAGCCCTGGTGTTCTTCGCCTTCACGACGATTCTTGGTTGGGCTTACTATTCTGAACGCTGCCTGGAATACCTCGTGGGCCGCGGCAAGAAAGGCCCCATTCTCACCTTCCGCTGGCTGTATGTGGCCGCAGTCTTTATTGGCCCGTACCTCACGGTGAGCGCCGTGTGGACCAGCGCCGACATCTTTAACGGCCTCATGGCATTCCCGAACTTGATCGCGCTGATTCTGCTTTCTGGCATTGTCGCCCGCGAAACCAAGATTTTCTTGGACAAGCTCCACAACGGAAAAGTAGGTGACTAAAATGAAAGGACGTTTCGCGGCAGTGCTCCCCGCCGGGGGACTCGGCAAGCGCATGGGCGGAAACATTCCCAAGCAGCTTATGGTTTTAGGCGGCAAGCCCGTTTACCGTTACAGCCTCGAAACATTCCTCTCGATGGATGAAATCGCCGAAGTCGTGATGGCCGTGCCAGCCGACTGGAAAGATCATTTCGAAAAAGAAATTTTCAGCGACAACGCAAGCGACGAAATCCGCGCCAAAATGAAAATTGTCGTGGGCGGTGCAGAACGTTGGCAGTCTGTCGAAAACGGTGTGAATGCGCTTACGAGCGATGCCGAATTCGTGCTAGTGCACGATGTAGCACGCCCATTCATCAGTAAAGAAATCATCCTCGACGTCTGCAAGACTCTTGTCGAAAAAGGAAGTTGCCTTGTGGCAAAGCCCGCTGTCGACACCATCAAGATTGCAAAAGACGGCTGCGTGCAGCAGACTATCGACCGCAATACCGTATGGATGGCACAGACTCCGCAAGCAGCCTCGGTCGCATTACTGAAAAAGCTCTACGGGCGCATTGCCGCAGAGCCTTTAAACTTCACGCCCACCGACGAAGCCAGCATTCTCGAATACTTCGGCGAAAGCGTCTATATCGTCAAGGGCAACAACCTGAACGACAAGCTTACGACTCCCGAAGACTTCGAGATTTTCGCAAGCCGAGCCCGTTAAACTTTTCCGCCGAACTCAAATCCGGCTTCATCAACCGCCTTCTTGAGGGCGGTTTCGTTTATATCGTCTTCGTCATGCCACTCCACACGGAGTTCCTTTTTCGCGACATCGGCTTCAGCCGAAATCACGCCGTCTAGAGCCTTCACGGCCTTCTCGACGCAAGCCTTGCAATGACTGCAATTCATGCCGTTCACGCGATAGGTTTCGACAACATGTTCGTCATGATGATGCTCATGAGCATGTTCATGGCAATGGCATTCGCCTTCACCGTGTTCATGATGATGTTCTTCGCATTCGCAATGATCTTCACCTTCGCAGCAACAGCCGTGCTCATGAGCCTGTCCTGAACTTGTTTCAGGGCAGCCGCAATGTCCACAGCCACAACCCTTATGCGCAAATTTCGCATAAATAATCAGCGCGGCAAACACAATTGCGCACACGTAGTCAAACACGCCAAGCGCACCGTGACCATGACATTCCGCAGAACCATGCGGGAGCATTGATCCAAGGAACGTATCCATCAGGAATGTGTCGACAATAAAGCCAAAGAACATCGCACCGAAAGCAATCGAAACAAGGTAGGCCGCGAGAGTACGCTTGCCAAAGGCCTTGCCCACCACCAGCATGCTTGCGATACTCGTTGCTGGGCCAGCCATCAACAGCACCAAAGCAGCACCCGGCGTAACACCTTTTTCAACAAGAGCCAAAGCCAGCGGAATAGAACCTGTCGCACAAGTGTACATGGGCATAGCAAGCACCAGCACCACCAACATGCAAAGCAGCGGATATTCGTGCAAGAACAAGAAGAAATCATCCGGAACAAAAGCAGCAATCAAGGCGCCCAGCAAAAGGCCAATAATCAGCCACTTGCTCACATCGCCAATCATGTTCACAAAGCCGTATTCAAACGTTTCTTTCACCTTTTGCGCAAAAGACTTTTTCTCGTGTTCATCGTGATCATCATGGTCGCAGGAGCAGTGCTCGCCTTCGCAGCCACAGTGTTCATGTTCATGATGATGTTCATGAGAATCTTCAAGCACCGCGACGCCTGTTTCCGGCTCGTTTCTCGTGACCAAATTCGTAAACACGCCGCCAAGCATTGCCGTCACAAAAGCGGCCACCGGGCGCAAAATCGCAAACGGGCCGCCCAGCAGCGAATACGTCGCCAAAATAGAATCCACACCCGTCGCGGGCGTCGAAATCAAGAAACTCACGCTCGCGCCCTTGCTCGCCCCCTCTTTCCGGAGCGCAATCGATGTGGGAATCACGCCGCAGCTACAAATCGGAAGCGGAACCCCGAACAAGGCCGCCCACAATACCGACTTAAAGTTCGGCTTCGCAATCTTTGGCACATACAAATGGTTCGGCACCCACACATGCAAAATGCCGGCGAGCAAAAAGCCGAGCAGCAGGAAGGGCGCCATCTCCGAAAACAGCGTAATGAATTGCCAAACAAACTTTTCCAGAATTTCTAAAACCGCAGGCATTTACTTACCCTTCTTATGCAGAATATGCGTGAGACCCGTATTGAAAATCAAACCGATATGTTCGTCGTCAAGCGAATAGAACATCTTGCGACCGTCACGACGCGGCTTCACCAAGTTTGCCGTGCGCAGAATGCGCAACTGGTGACTCACCACCGACTGTTCCAGGTTCAACTTTTCGGCAATATCGTTCACCGAGACTTCGCCCGAAAGCAACAAGTGAATAATACGGATACGCGTGGTATCGCCAAAAAACTTGAAGAACTCCGAAAGTTCGAAAAGAACATCCATCGAGACTTCGTTTTTCGTATTTTTAATATATGAACAGTTATTCATATTTTCATATATACATTTTTAGCGACACTTCGTCAAGGTCAAAACCCGAAATTCGCACCCTTTTTCTCGAAAAATTCACCCAAACTCCCCCATTTTTGTATTTTTAGCCTAAAAATTGAGGACTTGTAATGAAAATTGCAGTTATTGGTGGCGCAGGTTATATTGGCAGCCACACGATTATTGAATTGTATAAGGCAGGCCATTCCGTCGTCGCCGTCGACAACCTCGTGAACTCTTGCGACGAATCACTCCGCAGGGTCGCCGAAATTATCGGACAACCCGTCCCCTTCATCAAGGCTGACGCCCGCGATGCCGCCGCCATGGACAAGATTTTCAAGGAAAACCACTTTGACGCCTGCATCCACTTTGCCGGCCTCAAGGCCGTAGGCGAATCGGTCGCCAAGCCGCTGGAATACTACGAAAACAACATGAATGCGACATTCGTGCTGTTAAACGCCATGCGCAACAACGGCTGCAAGAACATCATCTTCTCGTCGTCGGCCACCGTGTACGGCGATCCTGCAGAAATTCCCATCACCGAAAAATGCCCGAAGGGCGCCATCACCAACCCTTACGGCCAGACAAAGTCGATGCTGGAACAGGTGCTGATCGACGTGCAGAAGGCAGACCCCGAATGGAACGTGGTCTTGCTCCGCTACTTTAACCCGATTGGCGCCCACCCGAGCGGCCGCATCGGCGAAGACCCGAACGGCATTCCGAACAACTTAATGCCTTATATTACGCAGACCGCCGTGGGCATCCGCAAGGAACTCGGCGTGTTCGGCAACGACTACGACACCCCCGACGGAACCGGCGTGCGCGACTACATTCACGTATGCGACCTCGCCTCGGGCCACGTGAGCGCGCTCAAGGCCATCGAAAACAAATGCGGACTCGCCATTTACAACCTGGGAACAGGCCACGGCTACTCCGTGCTCGACGTGGTAAATGCCTTCGAAAAGGTAAACGGAGTCAAAGTGCCCTACAGCATCAAGCCCCGCCGCGCCGGCGACATTGCCACCTGCTACTGCAACCCCGAAAAGGCTTACAAAGAACTCGGCTGGAAGGCCCAGTTCGGCATTGAGGAAATGTGCCGCGACGCCTGGAACTGGCAAAAGAACAACCCCAACGGTTACCGCAAGGGGTAACGACCCCAAAAGCCGCTTTCCGCAAAAAAAATTCATTTTTTGCGGCACCTTCCCCTTGACACCTCCGCCCAATTATTCTATAATTGGGCAACCCCGCGGGAATAGCTCAGTTGGTAGAGCACGACCTTGCCAAGGTCGGGGTCGAGGGTCCGAGTCCCTTTTCCCGCTCTAAAAAAGAAACGCCACCTTAACGGTGGCGTTCTTTTTTATTCGCGTGAACGGGACTCGGAGACGAGAAGAGGGGCCGACTAAATAACGAGTTGCGCGAAGCGCGTGCGAATTATTTAGGAACTCACGCCCTAAAGGGCGGGAGGCCCGCCAGGGTGAGGAGCTAGCCGGTCGCAGACCGGAGACTAGCAACGAATCACTAAATTCTTTTGTGGGCGAAGCCCGTGAAAAGAATTTAGGACTTTGAGCGCAGCGATAAGCCCGTCAGGGCAGCAAGTCAGCCGCGCAGCGGAGACTGACGCAGCTGTCAATTCCTTCCCCCACTCTTTTTTAGAAAAAATTAATTCACTAAATTTAAAGAATAAACGCATAATTTCCGCAATAATTCACCAAATCTAATGAAAAACTATTGTTTTTAGATTCAATTTTTATTATATTTAATTCAAACAACGGGAGAAAATATGGCGACATACAAAGTACAAACCGACGAGTCCGCACTAGCCCTACTAGGGAAACGTATGGCGGCATTCCGCATAAGGAACAACTGGACACAAGCCCAGCTCGCCCAAATATCCGGAGTCAGCAAGGGAACCGTAGAACGCATTGAACGCGGCGATTCAGTCCAGGTGTTAAACCTAGTTAAGGTACTACGGGCCTGCAATATGCTCGAGACTTTCTTGAGTATATTCCCGGACGATTCTCCCTCGCCCATGCAACTTTTGCAAATGGGGCAAATCAAGAACCGCCAACGCGCAAGCTCTCCTCACAAGAAAAGCACCAGCGAAAATTCCGTCGCCGACAACTCCGCTCAATATTCAGCCGCCGAAAGCCCTGCCAAGAACAAGCCCTGGGTATGGGACGAAGACAAGTAACGCATTATGATTGCAGTCGAAGTAAAACTCTGGGGAACGACCATCGGTGCGCTTTCTATGCTCGAAGGCGAGCAAACAGCGCGTTTCGAATACGCCCCTAATTTTATCGGAGCAGGAATAGAACCTTCTCCTATAGTAATGCCCGTATCCAAGCAAATTTATTCGTTTCCACTGCTGTCAAAGACATTCCATGGACTTCCGGGACTTTTCGCAGACAGCATCCCCGACAAATTCGGCAACAGAGTCATTGATGCAAGGCTTATTCGGCAAGGCCGGCTCCCCGAAAGTTTTACCGCCCTTGAGCGCCTGTGCTACACAGGGAATCGCGGCATGGGAGCGCTGGAATTTTTCCCCTTGCAAGGCCCCGATTCTCACACAGACGACTCCCTGGATATAGAAAACCTGCGAATTTTCGCCACCGAAGTATTGAATCAACGAAAGCGGTTCTCCACAAAAAAGCTCAGCAAAAAAAACACAAAATCCTTCGAGGACATTCTCCGGGTAGGAACCTCCGCCGGAGGCGCCCGCGCGAAAATCCTCATCGCCTATGACGAAGCAACTGGCGAAATACGTTCAGGCCAGGTGGCCACAGACACGAACTTCGGCTACTGGCTTTTAAAACTCGACGATGTGGAACAAAACGGCGACAAGGAAAATGCAGACCTGTTTGGGTACGGCGCGATTGAATACACTTACTCGCAAATGGCCAAGCTTGCCGGTATAGACATGACCGAATGCAAACTGTACGAATGCGCCGGACACAGGCACTTTATGACCCGACGGTTCGACCGACTGCCGGGCGGGAAAAAGCTGCATTACCAGTCGCTATGCGGCCTTGCCCACTACGACTTCAACATGCCCGGCGCCTACAGCTACGAACAAGCCCTGAATATCATCAAGCTGCTAGGCCTCGGCTACGACGCACTCGAAGAAATGTTCCGCCGTGCGGCATTCAACATCTGCGCCCGCAACCAAGATGACCACGCCAAAAACATCGGGTTCTTGATGGACAAAAGTGGAGCATGGAAACTCGCTCCCGCATTCGACATGACCTACGCCTACAATCCGCAAGGTCTATGGACCGGCACTCACCAGATGACATTCAATGGCAAGCGAGACAATTTCTCGCTAGACGATTTCAAAGCGGTCGCAAAATTTGCAGGACTGCGACAGGGGCGCTATAAAAAAATTCTCGATGAAGTCAAAAGCGCCGTCACCGAGTGGCCCAAACTTGCAAAGCAAAACGAAGTCCCAACAAGAATCATCCGCGCTATTGCGGCTGCGCACCGGTAAATTTTTTCCGCAAGATTAAGCAAGCCCCCCTTTACCCAAAAATTTTATTACATTTCACCCTACCGATGCAAGACGAAAAATACATACTGGTAGATAGCGAAGAATCGCTCGCGAATTTGCTCGCGGATTTGGAGCTGTACGAAATGGCCGCCGTCGATACCGAGGCGGATTCCATGTACCATTATACCACCCGTCTTTGCCTAATCCAGATTACCATCGGCGAACACCACTACATTGTGGACCCGCTGTGTGGACTTGACCTTGCCCCTTTGTTCAAGGCCCGCGCCATGCAGACGCTCATTTTCCACGGCGCCGACTACGACTTGCGACTGCTCTGGCAGACTTACGGATTCTCGCCCAAGCAGATTTTTGACACCATGCTCGCGGCAAAGATTCTGGGCGAAGATCACCTGGGCCTTGCGGACTTGGTGCGCGAATACTTCGGTGACGAACTCAAAAAAGAAAACCAGCGTGCCGACTGGACCACGCGACCGCTGCCGCTTGAAATGTGCGAATACGCCATTCACGACACGTTCTACCTGCACGAACTTTGCGCGATTCTCGTAGAAAAGTTGCAAGAAGCAGGCCGCATGAGTTGGCTTACCGAACAGTGCGACGCCTTGATCGAACACGCCAAGCACCCTGCCCCGCCGAGAAAGGACCCCTGGCGCGTCACGGGCTCCGCTCCGCTTTCGCCGTGCGCCCTGAACGTGCTCAAGTTCCTCTGGGAATGGCGCGAAAACCAGGCTCAGGAACTGGACCGCCCGCCCTACAAGGTGATGCCGGTGGAACTGATGCTTGCAATCGCACGCCGCAGCGAGGCGAACTTTCCGACCGTGGACTTGGAAAAGTTGCCGAAGCTCCCCCGCAATTTCCGCGACGAGCGTCTGGATTCGTTCGTGAACATGCTGCAGACGGCGGTGGCCGTGCCGCAATCGGACTGGCCCGAAAGACTCCCCAAGGCCCCGCCCCCGCCGGTGGTGCCGAACTCCGACCTGCTCTCGGTACTCAAGACCTGGCGCGACCTGAAGGCCGAAGAACTGGAGCTTGACCCGTCGCTCTTGGCCAACAAGGCGCAGCTCATTTGGCTTGCCGCTCCGGGTGACATGCCCTGGGAGGCCCGCTACGAAGAAGCTCACCTCATGAACTGGCAGCGCGTCCTGTGGACTGAAATTCTGCAACAGAACCTGCCCAACGCAAAGCGCGTAGGTGACCCCGACTAAATTTTTTATAACTCACCTTAACCGCCCGCTACTGGACAAAACCCCCGCAGGCATACTATGGAATCTGTACTTCTCGTTTCTGCCTTACTCCTTTTGATTTTCGGCTCCAGGCCGCTTTTCGAGATGTTGCGCAAAAAGCGCGACGGCGAAGAACTTATCGGAAACCCGTGGGAAGAAATCCACGCCATCAAGAGCTACAGGGAATCGCGCAAGGTGGCGGCGTTCTACCCGCTCACGGGCGAACCGAATATCATGCCGATTATCGAGCAGCTCGCCGACGAAGACCGTCTGCTGCTTCCCCGCTGCACGGGCCCAACGACCATGGAATTCTGCCACGTGCAAAGCCTCAAGAAAGATTTGGTCAAGGGCAAGTTCGGCATTATGGAACCCCGCGGCGACATTCCGGCCTACGAGGGCGACTTCACCGTGTTCCTGGTTCCCGGCACCAAATTCAACTTGACCGGCGAACGCTGCGGGCACGGCAAGGGTTACTACGACCGCTTTTTGGCAAAGCACCCGAACGCCCACAAGGCGGGCATCGCGACACCCAAGCAGATTAGCGTCGAGCCGCTCGTGCAAAAGCTGACCGACATCAAGATGGACCAGATTATTATTTGTAGGGAAAAGCCCTAAGGATTTTAGATAAAGGATTGCATTATGGCATTCAACAAGAATTCCGATAAGGAAACAGAATTCGGCATTATCCGCCACAACTTCAAGGACCGCGAACCGCGTGACGATTCCCGCGAACACCGCGAAGGATTCGAGGATTTCCGCCGCCGCGATTTCAACAAGCCGCGCGAAGGTTTTAACAACGAACGTCCGCGATTCAACAAGGACCGCGAAGGTTTCACACGCCGCAAGACCGATGGCGACCGCCGCGTGAGTTTTGGCGATCCCGATGGCGCCCCGCAAACCGCAATCGGCGGCATCCGCGAAGTGACCGACCTTCTGGAACGCAGCCCCATGCAAGTACACCGCGTGCTCTTTATGCACCAGTCGGGCAACCCCAAACTCTACGAACTGCAGAAGCTCGCCAAGCGCGCCCACGTGCACGTACAGCAGGTCGATTCCAAGGTTCTGAACACCTACACCACGCAACACCACGGCGTGGTCGCACTCTTGAACGAAAAGGAACTTCTCGTTTGGGAAGACATTCGTGAAGAATATTTTAAGGCCAAGGAAAACGGCGAACGCAAGCTGATTGCCGTAGGCACCAACATCGAAGACCCGCGTAACCTGGGCGCTTGCATCCGTAGTGCGCTCGCATTGGGCGTAGACCTCTTGATGCTCCCGGCCAAGGGCATGTGCGGCATTACGCCGGCTGTCGCCCGCTCTGCCGCAGGCGCACTCGACAAGATGAAGATTTGCCGCCCAAACAACCTGGAAGCCGCCGTCGGCGAACTCAAGCTCGCGGGCTACCAGATTCTGGGCCTCGATGCCGACACCGAGACGAACCTCGCCGGCTTTGAATTCAGCGACCAGGCGGTCATTGCCGTCGGTGGCGAAGACGTGGGCCTCCCGCCGTTTATCCGCAAGCAATGCGACGCCGTACTCCGCATCCCGATGATGCCCGAAGCGCATTCCTACAACGCCTCGGTAGCCCTTTCGCTCGGCCTATACGAATACGCACGCCTCCGAATCAAGTAAATTATTCCAACTTGGACTATAAAATACACCCCCATAGGGGGTATTTTTTTATTATAGGCCGTTTTTCCCCATCAGATTGGTATATATTTTTACCACAAGAAGGGAAAATATTTATGGACTTCGAATCTTTGCTGTCAAAATACGAAGCAAAAGCCTGCATTGTCTCCGTCGATTTTTACGAAGACGAAACGTACGGAAATATCCGCATTCTTGCAGGCAACAAGGCTCACTGTGACGAAATGGAAATGGAACAGGGTCGCCCCTTTATTCCTGGGTCGCCATACGAGGCTTGTTTTCCTCAAAACCGCAATTTCGAAGATTACTGTTTCCGCTGCACACGAACCAAAAAGCCTCTCCATGCCTACGTGGAACTTTACACCATGGGGCTCTGGCTGAACATGTTCCTGATTCCGATTGAATCGGATAAGCCGAACACCGGCTACTGCATTTACGTTTACGATGTATCGCCCAAGGTGGATTCTGCTGCCATGGTCGACCTTTCCGGCGATGTGGCCTCTGAGGTGTTAAAGGCATGCGTCAAGCTCCGTAGCTCGAACGACATCAAGAAGACCATCCAAGAAGTCATCGAAGATATCCGTAGCCTTTGCGATTCTGAACATTGCTGCATTTTGCTGACCAATCCAGATACACGCACCTGCGATATTCTAGGAGACGCCCTCAGCAAAGGCACAAGCCTGCTTCCCATGTCGACCTACCTAGAAGGCTTCTACGAAATTACGGAAACATGGGCCGCAACACTAGGCGGAAGCACCTGCATTATCATCAAAGACCGCCACGACATGGATCACCTGCACCAACAAAACCCCGTGTGGGCAGATTCGCTCGAAGGCGCCATGGTCAAGACAATCGTGCTGTTCCCGCTGCGATTCGACAACAAGGTGCTCGGTTACATGTGGGCCATCAACTTCAACGCCGAAAACACCATCAAGATTAAAAAGACGCTTGAACTGACGACCTACTTCCTCGCCTCCGAAATTGCAAACCACTTGCTTCTGAAGAAACTTGAAATCATGAGTTCCATTGACTCGCTCACGGGGATCAAAAACAGAAACATGATGAACAATCGCGTAGACTTGATTGTAAGCGGTAAAGAACGCACACCAGACGCCGTGCTCTTTATAGACCTGAACGGGCTCAAGCGCGTGAACGACGACCAGGGCCACAATTCAGGCGACAAGATGCTCCGCACGGCAGCAAAGATTTTGCAAGAAGTTCTCCACGACGGCGAAGTCTTCCGCGCAGGCGGCGACGAATTTATGGCGATGGTTCCGAAAATTGCCGAAGCCGAACTGCAAAAGCGAATCGAACAGATTCACGAAGTCGCCAAGGCAAACAACATTCACTTCTCTATCGGATCGTGCCTCGGCGGCACCGATGTCCGTAGATCCATGCATATTGCCGACGAACGCATGTACGCCGACAAGAACGCTTACTACGCCGCACACCCCGAAGAAAAGTACCGGTAATCACTTTACTACAAAGAATTCATCTAGCTTTTCTTTGTAGATATTTCCATAATGGTTCATATTGTACAACTGCACATGCGAACCTGAAATTTTACTCGCGATTTCGATGTACATGTCCCTCAGCGTTGCGTCGGGAGTCTCATCAAGCAGTTCCGTAAAACCTCGAGTAAAACGGTTCGTCAAGTATACGCCCATTTCTTCGTTTCGTTCATCCGCCTTACTCGTTTCATAAGGCGACGCCGCTGTTAGAAAAACGATACCAGGAATATCCGCCTTTTCCGCAGTTTCACCAAGTCCACCACTATAGCAGGCTTCTACGGCCACCAGTACCTTGCGGTGCGGAATCTGTTTCACCAGCGAAATAATCTGTTCGTAACTGATTTTGTCATTTCCAAAATTCAGGTATCCCGGCATCCCATGACCACTCCAAAAGACAAAAACATTGTCGGTCGACTTTGCACGGAGGACCTTTGACAACTTATCACTTGAATTTCCCCTTAATATATTTCCTAGGTCAGACGCCGTTACGTAACTTAATTTGTAATCAACCACACCCTTTTCATAGACATTGTCTCCATCCAAACGAATAAACAACTCTCCCGGATACAAGTTTCGTTCATGATCCACAAGATCATCTTCGGCAATCACGATAATATGGTCATCGTCGTACCCCATCTTCTTGAGTTTCTGGTAAATGGCAAAGATGTCCGCCTGAAACCGGTAATTTGCCCAGCCCGATGAGGCTGCAACCAAAATCGCCCAATGTTTTGAAACGTCATTGTAAGAAATATTCGAGTCTGCATATTCGAAAAAGCTCGTATCCACAACGGCCTTGAAAAAGTCCAACCAATTTTCTTCTGGATTTATTGAATGCTTCGAATCGTCGTTGCTGGTAAAATCGTTCGTGACATATTTATGGTCAGCAATATTCCACCCGCGATACACTGAACCGCTCACACTGTTGTCCCTATCCTGGAAAGTCCAAGAGCTCGATACCCCCGTCAGATCAGGCAAGCGTCCATTCTGCAACGACATGAAATTTTCATGCATTCCGGCAATCATCCAATCGCCGCCGGCACCGTCCCTTCCTCCGAGCACAGCTCTAATCGATTCATTCAATTCCAAGCCCGACGAAACGGAATAAGTCGCGGCATACGCCAAAATATACAGAGCATCTACGAAATGCGCTTCGCCATTGAGAATGTCTTCTCCAAAATGTTCATGGTAAGCTTGCGCAAACCCGGACTCGGGTCTTGCATACAAATCAAAGCCACGGTAAAAATCGTAATGAAGATTTTTTACGATAGAATCCGAAGCGAAATTATTCGAACACACCACTCGGATGCCACCTTGAGAAGCGACATCCTGTTGATACAATTCATCATCAAAGGCTAAGGCCATTTTGTCATCATAGGGTTCAAACAACAAAACGCTATACGGTTTCTTACGTTCCAAATAAGTCTGCGTAAGCATCCGCAGTTCGGCTTCGTCATTGTACAAAAAGATTCTGTCAATTTTAAGTCCGAATTCTTCGGCCATAAAGCCTATCCAGTCGACATAAGAACTTACGAGTCCGCCATTCAATTCACTCGACGGAGCCAAAAGAGTAAGTTCCAGTTCATTCTTAAAAATAGCCGCAAAAGAACTAGCCAAATGCGAGAAAGCTGATTCTATCAGCATAAAGTCGTTTTCAACCAAGTTCCACAAATTCGGCATATTGGCAAAGAACCGTTGGTATTCTACATTCGATGCCTTGGGCGAAAGAATCGGCTTCGTACTTTTTTTCAAAAGTTCCGCCATGCGGTACGCCTTGTCCGATCGCGTGGGGCCAACAATCGCCACATAGTCCGAATCCCCCGCAACCATTTCCATATACTCGTCGATATCGGCATCATCCTGGTTTTTAAATTCCAGTTGCAGTTTTACCTTTTGACCTAGCCCATCCTGAGCTTTTTCCATATTTTCCAAAGCCCATTCGGCGCTACGTTTCCAGCGGGCCATTTCAGAGGATTTCGCCATGACGGCGACCTTGATTTTAAGCGTCTTGGCATCGGCTTTGGCCGAAGAAGAATTATCAGAACACGCGCATAGGCAAAGTGCCAGCGCAAGCATCCAGAACAGAAGCAAACCGAGCCTATTTCTTGGCATGGCGAGCCTCCTCGCGAACCGCCTCGTCATAATACTTTTCATAGCGGGCTTCGAACTCTTTCGTATCGTCAAAATTCTTGTTAAACACAATCGATGCGGCACCGTCACCCAAGCCAAAAGAGCGGAACCGAGGCCAATCCTTACCCAAAGCCCATTCTTCCAGGTAGCGAATAACAACCCCCTTAACGTCAATGACCAGAGTAAACGGCACCTTTGGCAACACACCGCTCTGGTCAACATCCATCCCAATCATAAAGTGTCCCGTATTCGGATAATCGATCAAGGCCCGACGCACGCCCTTGATAGCGCCCCCCAACAAAGGAAAAATAGCCGAAGGTCTATCCGCATCTAGAATATAATTCGTTATCGAAAAAGTGGCCACGTAGGCAAATTCAATGTTGTTAAAAGCCGTTTCATCATTTTCATTATAGGTAAGATAATCCACTCCCAGAGTATCTGCTATCGTCTTATGCGCATCGTAGCCCTTCCTAAAGCCATCAATCGATGTTTCAAGGCTCGCAAAGCCAGGTGCCGCTGCCAAAATCATGCAGGGATTTATGCCCAGAATCGCCCCCGACAAGTAACTCGCTCCGTAACGCTCTATCGAGAAAGCATTTACACCTTGTGGAAGTCCCGCCGTATCGGCTTCAAACAACAGAACCTTGTTGCCTACCCCCGTAAAGCGAACATCAAGTTTTTTTGCCAGTCCCACATATTCGGAAGAAGCCAAAATCAACATCGATGAATCGGTGTCGACATTTTCCTTGAGCCACGCCTTTACAAGGGAATCCGCCTCGTCCATAGATTCCGGCTGCAGCAGACGGAAGGGCACTCCACTATCTTCATTAAACCGGAATAGTCCTGCCAATATTTGGTCATTATAGCTGTTGTCGCCAATGCCGTTGATACTTGCAATCAAAGTGATGTTTGCAATTCCTGAATTATTTTCAGAAGCACCTACAGACTCGCTATCGGAACAAGCGAGCAAGGCAAATAGCAAAAACAATCCAAAAATAAACCTGATCATCACTAATACAAAATAAGAAAAATTCCCCCAAGTGGGGGAAATTTTTGTTATACGGGTAAATTTATCGACTGGTCTTTTTTATTCCTGGATGATGCGGAGTTGCACTTCATCCCTATCATTGTTATAATCAAGGACACTCGCATCATACATTATTTCAACATAACCTATCTTACCATCCGGTTTGACATAGCCATAATAATTCCTAGTCCTACTATCATTCCACTTTACCGCACTAAAACCAAGTAAGCCACATTCTTTCTCAGAATCGCAATCTTTTTTTCTAAGCATCGCTTTTCCTATATTTGACAAGCCACTCTTTTTAAACTCATTTTCGATACTTTTGAAAACCGTATCAGATGGAATTTTCCAACCCAGCGGAACATATTCTTCGACCTTAGTTGCATCGTACTTTCTCCACATAGGGTTTGACCCAACTACTTGACCAGACCCAGGTTGTCTAAAAAAGCCTTTTCTCGTTGTGCTACTTGCATAGTCTTGACGAATCCAAACATGGTCGAAAATTTTGACTAGCGGATAATTATAATCAAAATCTGCGCTGATATTTTTATTAATAATTTTCGAAGCCAAATAGGCATCTTCAACCGTACCCACATGAGTTTCTGTCCCTTCAGGAGCTGTACTTAACACGGAAGTGCCTCGGATATAAATCTTCTTTGCCGCACCGAAATCCATATCGGCATATTCAACGATTGCTGCATCCGTCCCATCCCAACTAACACGAGCCGGCTTATGGTCCTTATCACCAATGTAGAAGCCCAAATTATAGCGAGGCTTGTTGTTGATTACAGGGTAAATGACCATCACCTTTTCCTTGATGTTCAGGAGCGGCACAAATTCCAAGGCCGCCTTTGCCACCAACTGACCGCCAGAATAGATATCCTTGATCAAAGTATTCGTATCCAAGTCTTCAATCTTGGGCACATCGATTTCGGTCACCGTACCGCATTCGTAGTAGGCGTTAAAGTCCGAAGCAAACGCCTTGCTTTCCATATATTCCTTGAGCAATTTTTTACGTTTCGCAGTCGAATCACTGATTGTTTCGTCAATCAATTCATAAAGCGGAACCAAGCCATCGCTCGGGAAACCAATAAGGGCGCCCTTCCCCTTAGCTACGGAAGCTTTCCAGGTATCCACATCCGTCGGATCCAAGGCCCGATTCGTAGTGTTCATCAATCTTGCGCCTACTCCGGCGTCGCCACCGTAAACATGCACCTTAAATGACATATTCGAGTTATTTTCTTCAAAACTCTGTTTCATTTTAGCTTCCACCGAGCCTTCGGCCTTAACAGCAAGCCCTTTATAAGCAGCCTTGGCAAAAGCCTCCAAATCATACGAGGAAGTTACCTTGGACACATCCACCGTCATGGACTGACGAATACGACCACCCACTTTCGCTCCCATTACAACATGCGTTCCGTATCCCTTAATCAACCTTCTAAAGCCCGCATTCGTCGAAGGGAATTTCTGGCCAGTGCGCCCCAAGCCGTTGATAGCGTAATAGGCGGACACAATCATACTTAAACTATCAGCCAAAATTTCCAAAGGTACTTCCGAGGTAATCGTCTGCGTTGTAACATCGATATAATTCAACGCAAATTCATAATTATTATAGGAGGTCTTGGACATATCAAAAGCAGATTTCATCTCTCCCGAGAAAAGCGCCGTGCCACCTTCTATTTTGGTCTTGACACCCAGCTTAAAACTGATGTCCGAAATTGTCGACCCGGTAACTGTCGTTTCATCCAAAGTCTGCGTATTGGGACCATAAGCAAAAGTCCCATCTTCAAACAAGGTTTTGGTATCAAAAACTTCCGACTTAATCGCACTGGGATCAAGGTAACCTTCTGTCGATGATATCATATCGTAACCATAGCCCATGGCATAGGCCTTGTTTGATTGCGAAACATCATTCGCATTGTCATCGTAATCGCCACTATACTTCTGCACAACGGTAATCGTCTTGTTCAGGGAAGTGTCTTCAGGGAACACAATGCGCAAGTCGCCCACAAAACGTTCGTCCAGGAAGTTCGTAACCATACGAATTTTGACAGTCGCATCGCCGTTACCGGATTTTTCGCTAATCGACTGAATAAATTCCGTTTCATCCTCGATGCGCCATTTTCCGTCGGCCTCAATCTTGAAATCGTAGGTGCTGTCCATCATGTCGAGCACCAACGTGTCGCCGACAGTCTTTCCCAAGACTTCGACCGAAATTGCCGTTCCCTTAGCGGAGGAGCCACTAGGACTAGAATCTTCTGAATTGGAGCAGGCTGTAAGGCCCAAGGTTGCGGCGCAGGCAAAACCTACCGCCACAGAAAATTTGAGGGTATTGATAGACATGGTAGAATCTCCTTCTTGTAATTCCACTTTTTTCTCTATAAAATATTTCTTTTCAAAACAAAGTCAATAGAACATGCGAAAAAAAATACCGCAATTTCACTGCACCCTGTATTATTCCAAATTGGAACATCTTGCTGATAATTATAAAAAATTCCCTCAAACGAGGGAATATTTTTGTTGTTCTGAAAAACTAATCCTTTAGACAACGAACACTGTTTGCGTTGTACTTTACCTCTTCGTTCAGATAGGCATCGTCTTTAAGCGCTTCTATACGTACCAAGAACGCAGTATAGCCGTGATCATCTGTCGAAGTCCAGAACCGTGCTATATCACCTAAGGAACGATACTCGCTATCCTTGTAACCTGCAGGCAAAACGTTAAGGCCGTAGTCATCACTTCCGTTTCCATCGCGCAGCCAGTCTGAAGTAGATTTGAGAGCCTTGCCCTTATTTTTTACAATTCCATAAAATAATTCATTCCATTCGTACTTACTCGGCAAGTGCCACCCTTTGGGGCACGCCTCCATAGCCGCATCCCATTCGTAAAGTCGACCATATTTTTTACAATTATCCGCATTGTCGTCATAGCAATAGCTATTCGGTGTTTCATACAGAAGATTCTCTGCCATCCAAAGTTGCGAGCCGATTTTTTCCAATTTATACATTTTACCATCACGGGGATCAACCCTATAATTTTCACTCTTCTCAAACGCATCCGTCAGGCACTGTAACGCAGCCTCCTTGCTAAACAGTCCCATAAAACTACAAGCGAAAATCGCACCCATTTCAAGAGAATCAAAAGAAGCGTCATTATCTTCATAATCTCCGCTATACATCTGCCTCAAATCAATGACTGTATTCAGACTAGTGTCCTTGGGAAAAACGACACGTAATTCCCCCTTACGCTGCCCCTCTGAATCATTCGTTTTCACATGGATTTTCACATCCGCATTACCCAAACCCGATTCCGGCAAGACCGAATCGATAAAAGTGGAATTATTTTCGATACGCCACTCACCGTTGGATTCCAGATTTAGTTCATAGAAGCTCTCCCCCTTGCCAAGCAACAGCACGCCACCGTTGACAGGCGTCTCACCCAATTTGATAGAGAGCACGTTGTCTTCACCGTTTGCGTCACTAGAACTGTCCGAATCCGAGCAGGCAATGAAACCGACCGCACACAAAGCAAGTGCGATCATCGTGAATTTATAACTTTTTGCAAAGCTCATGATTTTCTCCTTCTTTTGGGAAAACACTTTGTTTCAAATGTATAGTTTTTATTTACAATGTCAAGAGAAAAAAAAACGCAACATTATTCCAACTTAGAATAGTCTATATACAGAAAAGCGGCCCTTTTAGGACCGCTCGTTCGCAATCTAAGGTTTTGATCGTCTCTCGTCTGTAGCCGCGAAGCGGCATCCTTTCGTCTAGACTAGAACTGGCTCAGGAATCTCTGGTCGTTGCTCGTCAGCAAGCCGATTTCCGGAATCGCGTGGCGCAGCATGGCGATACGGTCGAGACCGAAGCCGAAGGCAAAGCCCGTGTACTTCTCGGAATCGATGCCGCAGTTCTTGAACACGTTCGGGTCCACGGAACCGCAACCGCCGATTTCCATCCAGCCGGTTCCCTTGCAGCGACGGCATCCCTTGCCACCGCAGAATACGCAGCTCACGTCCATTTCGGCGCTGGGCTCCGTGAAGGGGAAGAAGCTCGGGCGGAAACGCGTCTTGACGCCTTCGCCGAACAGCTTGTTCATGAACACCTGCAGCACACCCTTGAGGTCTGCAAAGCTGATGTTTTCGTCCACCACAAGGCCTTCGCACTGCTGGAACATCGGGGCGTGGGTCGCATCGTTGTCGACGCGGAACACGTGGCCCGGAGCAATCATGCGGAACGGCGGCTTGTGCGTTTCCATGTAGTGGATTTGCGTGCCGGAGGTATGCGTACGCAACATCACCTTGTCGTCCACGTAGAACGTGTCCTGCATGTCGCGGCTCGGGTGGTCAGGAGGCGTATTCAAGGCTTCGAAGTTGTACCAGTCCGTTTCGATGTCGCGACCGAAGTCCACTTCGAAACCCATCTGGCTGAAGAAGTCGATAATCTCTTCGCGCACGTCGTAAAGCGGGTGCGTGCTGCCCGCCGGGATGCCTGCACCCGGAAGCGTGGTATCTACAAAGCCGCTTTCCAGCTTCTTCTGGAGCGCAGCCTGGTTCGCGGTCTCGATAGCCTTGTCGATGGCCTCGGAGACGGCGATCTTAAGTTCGTTCACGAGCTTGCCGTAAGCCGGACGTTCCTCGGCGCTCAAGCTCCCCATCTGCTTCATGAGGTCGGTCACGGCGCCCTTCTTGCCCAGGTACTTCACGCGGAGGTTGTTGACGGCTTCTTGGTTCGTAAGGTCGGTTTGCGCAAGTTCTGCGTCAAACGCCTGCTTCACATTGTTAATAGCTTCACTCATAGTGGCCACAAATTTAGCAATTTTCAGTCAATCAAAATCATTCCGAAAAAGTCAAGGGGACCGTAATCGTGCACTTCTCGTATTCTCCGCCGGGATATTTCCACTGCAAAAGGTCTGCCGCCACAGCTTGTTCAAATTCAGGATAGTCCGTGGTAGCACTCACAACTTCCGCCTTTTCGACATCACCATTTGCAAGGATGGTGTACTTTACTTTTATCGTACCGGCAAAATGAGGCTTTTTGCGCAGATAATTATTATAAAGCGGAACCAATCGCTCCTGCGTGTTTTTCGCGATTATGACTTTCAAGTCCTTTAAGTGCCGTAAATTTTCCGACTTTTTATCAGATGTTTTACCTTCAGTGGTCTGAGACGGTTCTTTCGACACACTCGAATTTGACGTTGACGCACACGCTGCAAAGAACACCGTCATACATAACGCAATCAAGAACTTATTCATAAAGACTCCAAGTATTTTAAGAAACCTATTTTTCCGGCTTCGCTTTCCCGGTGAAATTGGCGCTCGTTATCTTGAATACGGTCACGGTGGCGGCTTGTTCGGGAGTGAATTCGAACTTATGCGGAGCACCTGCGGCCTGCCGTTCCATCAGGAGCGAGAGCCCGCGGCATTTCTCGGCGCTATCCTCGACGATTTCGGCTTTACCCTGCCCGACAACGCTTGCGTAAAAGCGCCCACTCTTGCAATAAACATCTTCATGAATTTCGATGCGGCTCTCGACGCACATGCTGAACGCGACATTCGGACTCTTGCGAATGCAATCCAGTTTCTTGCCGACATGTGCGCAATGGAAGTACAGCTCCAGAACACCGTCTTTCAAGCTGTATCCAAATGACAGCGGAATCACATAGGGCATACAAGCACCGGCATCGTCCACCATCGCAACATGGCAAGTCGTACACTGCTCGATGATCTTCGCGATATTCTCATCGCCTATAACTTCTCTGTCTTTACGCCGCATATTGTCCCAAAAAGATTTTTATTCAAATTTAATTTATCAAAACAGGAATCACATTAGTGCTTCCAAATTTTACACGCCTCTTACACAAAAAGATATTTACCTATGTTGTTTTTGATAGCAACGGAAACTATTATTGAAATATTGCCTGTTTCAGGAACAGGGGCTATATTACAAGAAAAAGGGAGTACTATATGAAAATGATGAAGTTGCCTGTCATAGCGGCCTCTGTCGCCTTAAGCATTATGGCCTGTTCAGACGATAATGGTTCTAACCCGGTCCCCACCGGTGAAGATCCTATTTCTGCCCAAAACCCCGCTGGCAACGAATTTTCCGGAACAGAAATTCCCGGTACCGAAATCCCTGGCAACCAGATTCCCGGCAACGATGTTCCGGGTTACGAAAATCCGAACAACCAGGTTCCTGGTAACGAAAATCCTGGCAGCCAAATCCCCGGAACTGAAAATCCTGGGACTCAGATTCCAGGCAGCAACCTGCCTGGCGACGTTTCCAGTTCGAGCACCACTATTCCGGGCGGCGATACCCCTATCCTTAGCTCCAGCAGCGTCGTTCCGGTCAACCCAAATCCGGGCAGCGAATCCGGTGACGACGAAAACGACAATGAAGATTCCAGAACTTTGGACGGCACGCAGATTCTCCTGAAGCTTTCTGGCACCTCGGCCACCGTCGAAAACAATAACGGCTGCGTCGAAGTTGCAGACAAAGCCGCAACAATTACCTGCCCGGGCGCCTACTACGTAACGGGCGAATCTTCTGACTTCCAGGTGGTCGTAAACACTCCGGCCGCTGAAAAAGAAGGCAACACCGGCATTTACCTCTACAATGCCACCTTGAAAAGCTCTAACGCCCCGATTCTCGTGAAGAACGCCGACAAGACGGTGATTCACCTGGTCAAGGGCACCACTAACGTTGTCGAAGACGGCAACGGAAATCACTTGTTCACAAAGGTCAACGGCGCGCAGGATACCGCCAAGGCCGCCATCTACTCCCGCGACGACTTGAACATCAAGGGCGCAGGCTCCTTGACCGTCAAGGGCAAATTCAGGAACGGCATCCAGTGCAGCAACGATCTTAAAATCAAGAACGGCAACATTACTGTCGAAGCTGAAGAAAACGCCGTCAAGGGCAAGGGCAGCCTCCAAATTTCGGGCGGCACTCTGAACCTTACCGCCAAGAAGGGCGACGGCCTTGAAAGCGACGAATGCGAAGAAGTCAATGGCGAATGCAAGAATATTATCGAAGGCAAGGGCATTATCGATATCAGGGGCGGCAATATCACCATCAAGGCTGGCGACGACGGTATCGACGCTGCCAACTACGTGATGATCAGTGATTCCACCGAAGCGTCCAACGTCAAGGTGACTGCTACGGGTAAGGGACTTGTTGCCGAAAAGTATATCTATGTCAATGGCGGCACGCTCGACGTGAAATCAGAAGGCGACGACGCCCTGCACACCCACTGGCAAATCTATATGAACGGTGGCGATGTCACGGTCAACGCGAAGGACGACGGCATCCACGCGGATTCTGCCCTGTACCTGAAGGGTTCTACCATCAACGTGGTCACAGCCAACGAAGGTATTGAATCTTACAAGATTTTTGCCGAAGGTGGCATTACCTCGACATTCGCAACAAACGACGGTTGGAACGGTGCCGGCGGCCCGAAGGAAAACTCCGGTCAGTATGCAGCGTTTAGCGAAAGCGGTGGCCATATCGTCGTGAGCGGTGGCTACCACTACATTAGCGCAAAGGGCAACATGGTCGACGTGTTCGATGCAAACGGCTCCGGAAAGATGACCGGCGGCGTGCTGATTCTCGAAATCACCGGCGAAAGCTACGAGAACATGGGCGGCTTCGGCGGCGGCTGGGGCGGCGGATTCCCCGGCGGTGGCGGCGGCATGGGCGGCGGTAACGGCGGATGCACCTCCAACATGGCAGGCGGCTTGATCGATACGGATGCCGGCTTCGAAATTACCGGAGGCGTGCTCCTTGCATTTGGCAACTACTCGACTGACCTCCCCAAGTGCGCCACTGTTACCTACAACAACACCAGTTACTACGGCTCCGACAAGGCAGCATTCAAGCCGACTTACCAGGGTAACGCGATTATCTACGGTGGCGAAGTAACATCGGTTGCGCAGGTACAGACGAACGGCTGGACAGAAGTCAAGTTCCCCAACGGCGTAAGCTACATGCACAAGTAGATCCTTCGACTAGCTCAGGATGACATTTTTACTCACCCAGTAAATGCATAATCACAGGCCGGTTCTTACCGGCCTCTGTTTTATGTATGGTGAGTTTGCCGGTACTGTCGTAGCTGAACTGTTCACCTACGCGTTCGCCATTCACAAAGGAGAGGCTATCGCGAAGTACGCCACTCCGGTACCAGTTGCGCATAATTCCATTGCGCTTGCCGTCTTTCCAGAAGCTTTCGCTTGCAAGTTTTCCACCCATGCTATCCGGGAAAAAGCTACGGCTTTCCACAATTTGGCCATCTTTCCAAAGTTCTTCATGAAGCAAAAGACGCCCCGGCTTAACATAACGCACCGTTGCCGGAAACTTGCCGATACTTTGTATAAAATATACACTTTGAGCAAGTTTACTGCTGTCAAGAATTCCATTGACTCCATCTACATACGAAGTCTCAGCACAGAACTTAGCCATATCACCTTCACAGGCACCATAAATCACACCATTCTGGCTCAAGTCTACTTCACGCACCAGGTCACCGTTTTCATTGAACCAACGCCATACGGAATCGCGTTTGCCCTCGGCATTCCAGTGTTCCTGTTTCATGCGGGTTCCATCGGCTCTAAAGTACGTCACCGTTCCAATAAGCGCGCTGTCTTTACCCGTTGTTCCCTTGCCAAGTACTCCCTGCACGCGCACGCGCCCGGTACCGCAATTTGCAGTATCCACCGTTTCGCCGTAGCTTTCATAATACAGCGCAAACGGTCCGTCTAGCCGTCCATTTCTGCAGGTAAATTCTTCAAGCAGGTGGCAGTCTTTCGAAAAACGTTTCAGGTAAGTTGAATCACTTGCGGCAGAAACAATCTCGCGTTTTGAATCCCACTTGGCGTGACAATTGCCTTCTTGTTGCAAGGCGCCATTGTCAAACCATTTTTTCCAGATTCCTACAGCAAGACCATCATCGTTGTAATGTTCTTCGAAAGAACGTTCGCGATTGTAGTGCCAGCCTTCCCAGTCACCCACGGGATGGTCGTTTTCATAATAGAGGTACGCCTCGACTTTCTTGTCGCTAAAAAGGGCCGTCCACTTTCCGTCTTTAAGACCTTTCTTGTAATGTCCGAGCAAGGCCACGTCGCCAAAACCAGTCCAACGCTTGAAGTCGCCATGCGGCACGCCGTCTTTGTACGGGATCTCCAATTCCTTGATTCCGTCGGTATACCATTCGTTCCTTTTTAAGATTTCGCCATCGGGGTAAACCCAAATGGAGGTCTTTTTCGCCCCATTCGCATGTTCTGCGAGCACTTTTTCTTCGGCGCGTTCCACCGTACAGCCCGAAACGAGCATCAAAACAGGCGCAACAAGGCCGAAAAAGGGTATAAAACGAATCGTACGCATACCAGGTAAAGTAGAAAAAAGGTAATTTCTAGATGTGCTAGAGTTAAAGAATAAATCGATTGCCGATACCTTTAACGCAAGAATCCGCTCCCCTTGGGCGTGGGTGGTTTTAGCGGTTGCTATAGGGCTTACAGTCCTCTTCTATTTCTCGCAAAAGCCGCAAATCATCATGTATTCGCGCTACATCAAGACGCTTTCCGACTACCAGCTGCAGGAATCGTACGCCATGCGCGGTATGGAACGCGTACGGATCGGCTTCGGCATCGACACCGTATTTGTACAGGCCCAGACCATGACGCTTCGAGAAATCGCAGTCGCATTCTCTCGCGAAATGGATGAAATCAGCCGCGTCGGAGTCAAGGCTCCCCCACGCGCTACAGTCGAGCGCTTTGAACGCGAAGTTCTTGCCAAGGTTTCAAGCATGCGCCGCTACGCGGCAAGCCGCCATGCGTGGCTCGAAAGGTTGCAGGACATCAACCAGCAAGTAGCAAGCCTCCCTGCCTCCATTCAAATACCCCTGCGCGGAACACTCGATTCAGCCCGCGCCGGTTACATGGTCGGCATTGCCGGCCTAGGCGACAGCATTGTAAAAGCCGTTCCCGATTCCACCAAGGAGGCCCTGTTCGCCCTGCTCCAAGACAACGAAGAACAGACGCTTGCCTGGAGCCGGTTCAACAACGAACTCGCCGTCATGTACACCGAAGACCTGATCCAGTTTTTCCAGAGCCAGAACGCCGAAGAAATGTCGCTTAAGTCCAAAATTCCGATGGCATTCTACTTCTTGACTCTCGTACTGATGCTTTCTACCTTCTTCTTTATTTTTAGATCCAAGCAATAAGGAACTCATGCGATTCTTTACCTCTAGAAAACCGGCCCTTTTGAACTTCTCTTTGCTGCTGATGTTTTTGGCAGGGTGGCTCATGTCTTACCTGCTGCCGGCCCTCAAAGGCCTCTTGCAAGAAGAACACCTGTTCTATGGAACGGTTTCGCACGCTGCCATCCCGAGCATTTTCGGCGGAACCAACATTCCCTTTTTCGACAAGACCATTTTCCAAATTAACGGCGACGACCAAGTCAACTTTATCCTGTACGCTTCGGAAGAAATGTTAGACAACATGTCGGAATGGTATAGCTTTGCAAGCCGTAACGCAGGCGATATTCCTCTTGAAATTTCGGCATCGAGAGTCAACGACAAGACATTCATCGTGCACAGCATGTCCTCGACCGACGGCGAAATCGACTTTGACACGCTTGTGATTGACTACCAGGTCTACTACGCCTTTATCGGTTGCGCCCTTGTGGGGTTCCTGGCGATATCGTCCCTGACACTATTCATTTTGTGGATCGTAAAAAAGAGACGTTAATGGCAAGCGGTTAGGACATGACAAAGCGACTTATCCTTCTTCTGCTGGCTACAACATTTTGCTTCGCAAACCCGGCATCGGACACCCTTACTGTACACATGAAGCGGCCTATACAAGGCTCCGCCATGTTCCTGGCAACAAGCCTTTCGAGCGACATGCCTGTAGGTGTCTGGAGAGGCATAAACAAAAAAGATACGGCCGGAACTATAGTTTGGTTTCACGGCGGCATGACCAGCAACAATTGCCAAAAAGGACTTGTAGCCGGCGGCGCTCTTTCAAAAATGATGCCGGACTACACCATCGTCAGCGCTTCGGCCTGCAAACAAAACCATTGGGCCGAGCCTGCTACCATCGCAGCCTTAGACGACGCCCTGGACAGCCTCGCCAAGCGCCTGAAAAAAAACATTGAAGAAATTTCGCTGGTCGGAATCTCGGACGGATCCTTAGGTGTTATCGCCTATAGCCTCTGGGGCAAACGCAAAATCAAGAACCGCATTCTCATGAGTTCGTACGGCGAAACCCTCGGACCGGCAGCACAGGTCGCAGCGCAGGCTCCGCTTAAAACGGGGCGCTGGAGATTCATCCAAGGCGGCTCCGACCGTCTGTACCCCTCCGAAAAGACTCTCCCCTGGATTCAGGAATTTTGCCAGAACGTAGGCACCCAGTGCGACATCAAATTTGACCCGCAAGGCGAGCACGACTGGAGCTACTGGCAAAACAAGCACAAAGACTGGATTTTAGAGATTTTTTCTAAATAACCCTTGACAAATAGGGCAAATTTTTCAAAATTTGGCTTACCCCACGCGGATGTGGTGGAACTGGTAGACACGCTAGATTCAGGTTCTAGTGCCTGCAAGGGCATGAAGGTTCAAGTCCTTTCATCCGCACTGAAAAACCGTCGAAGCAATTCGACGGTTTTTTCCTTTTTATCCAATTTACTATCTTCCCCCTTATGGAGAATTTTGACGATTTTTTCACCGAAGCATTCGAGACAGCAACCCTCAAGGGGAAGCTGGTCACTCTGAGGGGCATTCGCGAAAACGCGCCCGGCGAAGCTTCGGCAGAAAACATCTTCAAGGCAATCGAAGGTTCACGCGATTTCTTGAACGAACACCTCCCCTGGATTCAAGAAACCGACATTTTTGACCTCAAGAAAAGAATCCGTTCGTGGGTCTTAAACGAAAGGTTCGGACAGGGCGGTTGCTGGCTCATATTCAAGAACACCCCCGACAGCGAAGAAGGTGTTTTTGCAGGCTCGATCATGATGGAAGTGAATGTCCGCAACCATTCGGCAACACTTAGCTACTGGCTTGCAAAACCGTTTACCGGCCAAGGCCTGATGACCGAATCGGTAAAACTCATCATCAAGTTTGCTTTTGAACACCTAAAACTCAACCGTCTGGAACTTTTAGTATCTGTCCATAATGGCAAAAGTGCCGCTGTCGCCACCCGCTGCGGGTTCATGGAAGAGGGCATAAACCGCGATTATGAGCTCATAAACGGCAAATTTGTGGATCATAGGCGTTTTTCTCTACTCGCCCGCGACGTATATTAATGGTTACTCGGGTAAACGGGAAACTTAAAATATATGTGGCTTTTGAAGACAAAGACTTCTATTTTTTAAGGTATGGATAATGGAGAAAAGCAGAAACTCGTAGAACCGGATATCCTGCAGTACACGAACTACAGGGTATTTCTCCGTGACTATTACGAGTATAAAAAGAAAACCTCGACCGCGTTCAGCTTGCGGTTCTTTGCCGAGAAGGCAGGGCTTTCTAGCCATGCCCATTTAAAGCTCGCAATCGACGGCAAGCGCAACATCACCAAAAATACGGTCACCAAGCTTATTCATGGCCTGGGTCTCGAAAACCAGCGCGCCGCCTACTTCGAAAGCCTCGTATTCTTTAACCAGGCTCAAACCGACGCCGACAAGCAAATCTACTACGCCCAGCTCATCAAGGCAAGCCCCCGTTCCAAGCTGCACAAGATGGACAAGGCTCAGTTCCGTATTTTCCAGGAATGGCACCACTCCGTAATTCTTGAAATGGTAGGGCTCAAGGATTTCCGCCCCATTCCCGATCTGATTTCTAAAAAACTTCGTGGACTCGTGACACCGGCCCAGGTGACCGAATCGCTCCAACTGCTCTTGGAACTGGGGCTCCTGGTCAAAACAGCCAACGGTTACCGCCAGCGCGATCCCCTGATTACGACCGACGACGAAGTGCAAGACCTGATGGTCAAGATGTACCATTTACAGATACTCAAGCTCTCGGCCAACATGCTGACGGAGCTTCCGGGCCCGGAAAGGGACGTTTCAGCGCTCACTTTTGGAATTAAGCACTCAGATTTTCCCAATTTGAAAAAACATTTACAACTAATGCGAAAAGAACTACTAGATTTCTCTGCAAAAGCCGGAGAAGCAGAAGATGTTGTGCAAATCAACATTCAGCTCTTCCCCTTGACCCGAGGAGTGTGATGAAATTCTTTTTGTCCATAGCCACGATTGCCGTATACGCCACCGCGTTTTTGTCTTTGGTCGCCTGTTCCAACGACAAGTCCATGGCTGGTATCGAAATTGGCAACCCGTCTATTGCGGACGGCGATACAGCCACGACAGATACCTCGGCAAAGGACACCTCTGTAAAGGATACTTCGGTCAAGGATACCACACCTAAGGATACTGCTGTCAAAAAACAAGCGGCACTGCCGCTTGTTGCAGAATTTTCTATCGATTATTCCGAAGTCAACGTGAAGGCACTCGCCAAAGAAGCTTCTTCCGGTAGCGAAGCCGAAGAACCCGTTCTTCTCGATACATTCTCACTCGTTCTCACACAAGTGCGTTCGTTCTCCAGCTACTACACCAGCATCTCGGTTGACCCGGTACTCGGCCTGCAGCTTTGGCCCTACGAAGAAACTCCGGACGAAACTCTTGAAATTTCGTTCACAAAGGGATCTTCTGTCGAAGACCGTTTCAAGAACATTGACTTGCAAGAAGAAGGCTACCTTAAGGAAATGGGTGTTGGCTTTAAGCCCGACGAAACCATGGCCATATACGGTCGTGTACTCATCAATAAGAAGTATCATCCCTTCGTTTACAGTCTTTCGAACTTCCAGACGCTCATGCTGCGCTACCACTACTCGCAAATCGACACTGCGGACGGAAAAGCAAACTTGTCTGTAATCTTCCGAGTCAAGCTCTTTACCAACGGAATCGACTTCTCCGGAGCAGAAGTTGGCGAAGACAGCGTGATTCACATTGATTCCAAGTACAATTCGGATTTATGGAACGCCCTGAACGAACGTTTCGTTACAAGCTTCCAGCCGCTGCGTTACGATTACACCACAGTCGCTGGCGACGCTCACTCCGAATACGTTATAGACATCTGGAAAGGCATTGCTGCCAAGAAGGGTGAAAATACGATTATCAACGGCAACTTCCAATCGCCCTTCACGACCGACTGGATCTTGATGAACCAATTCGGTGGTAACGCCGACACCAGTGTCATTCTTGAAAAAGGCTCCAAAGAACGCATCATGAAGGTGCATGTCACAGAAGGAGGCAAGCATTCTTACAGCGTGCAGTTGATTCAAGAAAATGTGGCTCTGATTGCAGGCGTCCAATACCAGTGCGTATTTACCATCTGGTCCGATGTCGAAGGCCAGATTACTGCCCGCATCGGTTCCTACTCCACTTACGAAACCGTCGGTTTCCAGGAACATGTCGAAGTGCATACCACAGGACAATCGGTGGGAATCACCTTCACTCCGGAAGTCAATGACCCGTTCGCCCGCTTCGAACTCAACCTCGGCGGTTCCGAACGAACCTTCTGGATTAAGGAAGTCAAGGTCTTAAGAATCAACTAAAACCAAAACGCATTTTAAGGGCTCGCCACGGCGGGCCTTTTTTGCTAAATTTTCGTTACTATGGCTACTATTCCTACTCGCAAAGACAATCTCGTCATCGAAAACATTCGCCCCCAGATCGAAGGCGGGCGTTTTATGCTCAAGCGCGAACCGGGCGACACCGTCACGCTTACCGCGGACATTTTCCGCCACAGCCACGAAAAGTATGACGCGGCGATTTTCTACCGCCACGATTCCAAGAAGAAATGGGAAAAGGCTCCCATGCACTTTGTCGATAACGACCAGTGGGAAGGTTCCTTCACGGTCAACAATATCGGCTACTATGAATACAAAATTTGCGCCTGGACCATCGAACCCAAGGACGAACCGACCGAAAGCCCCGTGATGAAACTCCGCGTGGATCCCTCTTACGCCCGCATCGGTACTTGGTACGAAATGTGGCCGAAGAGCCAGGGCACCGACCCCAAGAAGAGCGCCACCTGGAAGGATTGCGAGAACCAGCTGGACTACATCGCAAACCTCGGCTTCGATACCGTTTACCTGGTGCCGATCCACCCGATTGGTGTCACCAACCGTAAGGGTGCAAACAACGCCCTGCACGCCAAGGTCGACAAGAAGGGCAAACCGCTCGAACCGGGCTGCCCGTACGCCGTAGGTAACAAGAACGGTGGCCACTACGATGTGGACCCCGAACTTGGTTCCATGAAGGATTTTGAACACTTTGCAAAGGCTGCCCGCAAGAAGGGCCTCCGTCTCGCTCTCGATATCGCGCTCAACTGCAGCCCCGACCACCCGTACGTGAAGTCTCACCCGGAATGGTTCTATCACGAACCGGATGGCAGCATCAAGTTTGCCGAAAACCCGCCCAAGAAGTACGAAGACATTTATCCCTTCGACTACTACAACAAGAACTACAAGGCCTTGTGGAAAGAAATCGAAAACATCATCTTGTTCTGGGCCGACAAGGGCATCGAAATTTTCCGTATCGATAACCCGCACACCAAGCCCTTCCCGTTCTGGGAATGGCTTATCGCCGATGTCAAGGAAAAGCGTCCGGAACTCGTGTTCCTCGCCGAAGCATTCACCCGTCCGAAGATGATGCATCGCTTGGCCAAGTCCGGTTTCGACATGAGCTACACCTATTTCGCCTGGCGCTCTGCCAAGTGGGAATTTGAACAGTACCTCAAGGAACTCACGCAGTCCGATGCCAAGGAATACATGCGCGGCATCTTCTTCCCGACGACTCCGGATATCTTCCCGAAGTACCTCGCCTACAAGGGCCCGAACGCATTCAAGCAGCGCTATTTCTTGGCAGGCACGCTTTCTAGCCTTACCGGTATGTACAACGGCTACGAACTCTGCGAAAACATTCCGAGCCCCATCAAGGAAGAATTGCAGGACAGCGAAAAGTACCAGTACAAGGTTCACAACTGGACTGGCCCCGGCATCCAGGACTTCGTACGCCGCGTGAACACCGCCCGTCAGGAACACATCGCCCTGCAGGAATACGACAACCTCGACTTCCACTATTGCGCAAACGACCAGCTGATGGTTTACTCCAAGAAGTCCGGCGAAGACGTGATCCTCTGCGTGTGCAACATGGATATGGACAACGCTCAGGAAGGCATGGTGGAACTCGACATGGCAAAGCTCGGCCTGAATCAGGACGCCTTCTACTTCTTGAAGGACTTGATTACCGACGAAAGCTTTGTATGGCGCGGCAACAGGAACTTTGTTCGCCTCGATCCGAACAAGGCTCCCGGCCACTTGCTGGTGCTCAAGAAGATCTAGTCCTTTTGAGACTTAATTTATTAGGACCGCTACACAGCGGTCCTTTTTCTTTATATATTGAAAGCATGATTGACATTTATTCGCTTGCTAAAAATCCGCTCGTTTTCCAGAAACAACGCACCATCACCTCGGCCTATATCGACGTTTCAGGCAAGATGGGTATTGCGCAAACGGTGCTCATGGTTCAGGACAACCTCACCGAGAATTTCGGCGCACTCAAGATGGACAACTTCTGCGTCAACGAAAAGGGCGGCTATTGGGCAATCTACAAAGCGAAATTCAAGTTTTTCCAGCGTCCGTTCTGGCGAGACAAGGTCATCACGACATCGTTCCCCACGGATAGCGCTCCGATTCGCACTTATGTGAACACCTCCGTTACAACCGTCGAAGGCGAACCGATTATCCTCGCCGTGCAAGAAGCCTGCTGCCTCGACTTGGAGCGCCACCGCCCCATGAAACTGGAATCGGTCGACTTTCCGATGGAAGGTTCTCCGGACCACTTTATGGACAACAAGTTTTCGAAGTTCCCCGTGGAGCCCGAAGAATACCAGGAAGTGTACCGCCAGAAAGTTTTGCCGCAACACATCGACATGTCGCACCACATGAACAACATCGAATATGTAAAGCTCGCCCTGAACGTGTTCAGTGCCGCCGATTTGGAACTTTGCATACCCTCGATGTTGGAACTGCACTTTATAGGCGAAACCCGCGAAGGCCAGGAAGTCACGGTTTTCCGCGCCGACAAAATGGGTGCGACCTACATGAAGATTGAAGACGACACTGGTCGCCAAGTCTTCGAAATGAAAATCAAGATGAAGTAACCGCCGAATTAAAATTCGCGGAAGAATTCAGGCCGATGAAAATCCGGCTTTTCTGTTTCTATCGGGAACGCACTCAGGTAATGAGGCGTCTTCGATTTATCGCCACACTTGTAAAGGTTTCCTTTAAGGGTGACGCCATCGAACGAGCGAAGTCCAAAGAGCGATGCCGGAATCTGCACGGTCATTCCCCAGCAAACGAGATTGCCCGCGACACTAGCCAGTTGCTTGGTACGCACGACCGAATCGATTTCGGGTTGCGTGAGCTTGGTACGCGAATTACGATCGGGGCCATGGGCCGCCAGCAGGTAGCCACGGCAAGTCGTTTCGAAGTTAAAGTATTCGGCGGGATTCGCCGGGTTCTGCAGGAATATTTCGACGCAGGAATCTTCCCAGCTGGAACCGTTATCTTCCTTGACTTCGGCGCGAAAGCAGTCCGAAGGTTCTTCGACGGTAAAATTCACCGTAAAATAATCCGGCGTCTCTTCAACTTCGGCAAGCACCGAGGGGAGAGTTTTTCCCTGGTTCGCCGCCCAATTCATATTCGGTTTTAAAAGCATGATTAAAAGGTAGTAAAGTGATTAAATCACTGATTTAATCACTGATTTAATCAGCAACCCGATTTTTGCATTTATCAAAATTCTGCTTTTTTGAACGAAAAACAGCATTTTTCGAAATGGCATGTTTTTTGCAAAATGGAAGTGCTTTAAACAAAAACACCTTTAAAGTAAAACTCATACAAACTAGGAGGCCACTATGGCTGTAAAAGAAAAATCTCACGAAAAAGAGAAAAAAGAATGGAACGCATCCGGCGCTTTTGACTGCCTTGCGGTTACCAGCGTCCAAGTCTACCCCTTTAGAGAAGGCCCGTCCATGGGACACATCAAGGGATTGGCATCGATCGTCCTGAACGACCAGTTCTTGATTCGCGGGCTTCGCATCACGGAAGGCGAAAACGGAATGTTTGTCAGCTATCCGATAGATCCGTTCTTCAAGGGCGAAGATTTCCGCAATGTCTGTTTCCCCATGGCAAGGAATCTTCGCGAACACATTGAAAACTGCGTTCTTGAAAAGTACCAGGCTGTCATGGTGTAGGTAGGTGAACATGTTCCGTCGAATCCGCTCTTATTGCTTGTTTGGAATTAAGGCTGTCCCGGTCAGCGTCGAAGTAGACGCGTCACAGGGACTGCCGGGATTTACCTTGGTTGGTCTGCCAGACAATGCGGTAAGGGAGTCTAGAGAGCGCGTCATTTCAGCCATTCGCTCCGTAGACAAAGTGGTGACGGGTTTCCGTACTACGGTAAACCTGTCACCTGCGGATTTGCGGAAAGAAGGAAGCGCCTTGGATCTACCCCTCGCTATCGGGCTTTTGACTGCAACCGGAGAAATCGAGGTTCCCGATTTAGAACACCTCGTTTTTGTAGGGGAACTTTCGCTTGACGGCCAGTTAAAACCGATCCGAGGCGTTCTTTCGTTTGCAATGAGTTTGTCTAAAAAGTCAAACGACATTCTCGTTATACCAAGAGCCAATGAGCAAGAAGCCTCACTTGTAGAAGGTATCCGCTATGTATGTGCCGACACCCTTAAGGAATGTGTCGAAAAAATGGAAGCGGGTGCCGCAAGTGTTGCCAAATGGGCTAAAGGGTTTAAGGATCAGGACAAGTATTTTAAGGTTCCTAAGGACATTCCCGATTTTAAAAATGTCGTCGGCATGGAATCTGTAAAGCGCGCGCTCGAAGTAGCTGCCGCCGGAGCACACAACTTCCTTATGGTAGGCTCGCCTGGAGCGGGCAAGACCTTGTGCGCAAAATGCCTGCCGGGCATTTTGCCCGAAATGACAGAGCTTGAAATCCTAGAGACATCTCGAATCCATTCGTGTGCGAGAACCGCGGGAGATTCCGAAGATTTCAAGCCTGTCATGGTCCGCCCGTTCCGCACGCCCCACCACAGCGCCTCCATGGTGTCGCTGGTTGGGGGTGGCACCCGGCTAAAGCCGGGTGAGGCGAGCCTCGCCCATAACGGGGTGCTCTTCCTCGACGAACTCCCCGAATTCAACCGCAGCGTTCTAGAGGCTTTGCGAGAGCCCATGGAAGAAGGACAGATCTCTATCAGTCGCGCAAGCGGAACGGTCACTTGGCCCGCACGCTTTATGATGGGAGCGGCCATGAACCCCTGCCCTTGCGGATACGCCATGGATCCGAAACGCGCCTGCACATGCCTCCCCGAAGCGCGCAAGCGCTACCAAGAAAAAATTTCAGGACCGCTCCTGGACCGCATCGATATCCAAGTGAGCGTCCCGCCGGTCGAAGCCTCGCAATTCGGCCGTAAAGGCACATCCGAGTCTTCGGCCGAGATTCGCAAGCGAGTCTGCAACGCCCGGGAAATCCAGCGCAGGCGGTTCGTAAATACGCCCTTCAAGACGAACACCGAAATGTCTTCGGACTTCGCCAAGACCAGTTGCAAGCTTTCGGCAGAAACCGAACAGTTCGCCATCAACGCCGCCGACAGAATGGGACTGAGCGCCCGCGGCTTTTATAGACTATTAAAGGTCGGACGAACCATCGCCGACCTTCGAAATTCTGATTCAGTTGAAATAATAGACCTTTCCGAGGCCCTGCGCTACCGCGCCTTCCGTAGCTAGCTTACCTTATCACCTTGATGCTGGATTCTGCGCCAGCGCTCTGAGGAATTGCCAGAGGCTTGCGGACAGAAACTTCTGCGGCCACGGTCTTCGGGTAGTGGTTCAAGATATACTTGGCCGTTTCAAGCACCAAGGTTTCTTCTAACTGGAAAGACGACCTGCAGACAAAATCCTGCACGTCGTCAGCGAGTTGTACATAATCAATAGAATGAGCCAGATCTTCATTTCGGGCAGCAAGAGTAAAATCGAGCCACACCGAAATATTCAAGACAACCGGCTGCACATTTTCGCGCTCGTAAGGAAGCGTTCCAATGATACAGTTGAATTCCAAATCACGAATCGTGATTTTTCCGGTTTCGACTACCATACGAAGAGAACGACTGCACCTGCGATAGAAGCGGCAGAAACACCGAACCAGATGTTACGAGCGGAGGTGTAGGAATCCTGCGTCTTCTTGTTTTCGTTCATGCGGTTTCTCAAGTCACGTGCATCCCACGCATCCTGCTTAAACTGCGAAACCATTATTTCTTCGCACTTGTCCGGGTTCTTTTCGCCATCCATGTGGCAAGGAGCAACGAGAGCCGAGTAGATGCCGTTCAGGTCATCGTAGGCATCCTTAGCTTCGTTAGCCTTGCTATGCTGCATAATGCCGATCACGGCAGCAGTCACAGCCAAAGCGGAAAGGCCGACGGCCGTCCAGAAGCGGACTTCATCAGCAATACCGAAACGGTCACCCACATCGCCTGCAGCAGAGCTTGCAGCGTAGTCGCGGTCATCGGCAGTATTGTCAACCGGAGCAGATGTCTTGTAAGAGGAGTAATCGTCATCGTCGTCGTCATCGCAGTCCGGATCGTATTCGTCACATTCTTCACCCTTGCTGCTCGGAACTGCCGGAGCGGCAGCAACCGTTTCTTCTTCCTCTTCTTCTTCGGCAACAGGAGCGGAGCCCTTCAGTTCAACCGGCTTGCCGTTGATATACACGATTGCGGTCGAAAGACCGGGAGCATAAACAGCCTTGCCATCGAAATAAACCTTTTCGACATCCTTATCGGCAGCGGCACCGCGGCGGGTATAGAGTTTTGCGTTAACGAGCTGGGAGTAGTCAACACCGTCGGCAGTCAGCGGAGTCATCGAGGAAAGGTCGCCCTTGGCGCCCTGGTAAAGCTGGTAAGAAGTTTCAGATTCGCCAAACGGGTCTTCAAACTTTTGACGGACAACAATGCGACCAGACTGCAAAGTGGAAACTTCATCTGCAGGTGCCACCTTGAGTTCGCCACCGAATTCGGCAACAATATAATCGTCAGGAGTGCCCGCGTCCTTGGCGGTAAATTCATCGATATCGTACACACCGGCAAAGGCGGATACGACAGAGAGGCAAAGGGCCATCAAAAGTGAACGTTTCATTTGAACTCCAAAAGTCTAATTTTTTGTTGGAAATATATAAAAAAATGCGAATAATAGCATTAAAAATAATTCAATAATAATATACAATCGTGCACATAATGTTCTCTCGCCGCCATTTGTATAACAATGTTTACACACGGGCCGCTCGGCTCTATTGAATATAAAACACATTACTGCCATCAACCATCCACACACTAAAATGCTATATTTACCCCCGTAAAATTTTAACCTAAAAAAGAGGATTGCTACAATGGCAAAGCTTTCTATCGAAGATCTCGAACTCGCCGGCAAGCGCGTGTTCATCCGTGTTGACTTCAACGTTCCGCAGGACAAGGTGACTGGCGAAATCACCAACACCAAGCGTATCGAAGCCGCTCTCCCGACTATCCAGTACGCTCTCGACAAGGGTGCAGCAGTCGTGCTCGCTTCCCACCTGGGACGCCCGAATGGCGAAAAGAACATGAAGTACACGCTCGCTCCGGTTGCAAAGAAGCTCGAAGAACTCATCAAGAAGCCGGTGAAGTTCCTCTCCGACTGCGTGGGTCCTGAAGTTGAAGCTGCCTGCGCCGCTATCAAGCCGGGTGAAATCATCCTCCTCGAAAACCTCCGCTTCCACATCGAAGAAGAAGGCAAGCGCAAGATCAAGAACGCC
>CADCBQ010000025.1 GCA_902799745.1 Fibrobacter succinogenes
GCTCCTCAACCGCTGGAACGTGGAATACGACGAAACGCAGTCCATCGGTAAGCGCTACCGCCGTCAGGACGAACTCGGCACGCCGTTCTGCGTGACCGTTGACTTCGACACCGTGGGCGAGGGTGAATCCGATCCGGCAAAGCTCGGCTACGTGACGGTTCGCGAACGCGACTCCATGAAGCAGGAACTGGTGAAAATCGACGAACTCGAAGCTTACCTGTCCGCAAAACTCGGCTGCTAAGTAGGTATGGGCGCGGGCTTACGCCCTTCTAGGTGTGAGCTCGCTCACGTTGCTCGCTACCTCACAAACTCATTCCAAAAAAAGAATCCGGTTGCGGATACATCCGGTTGCGGATACATCCGCAACCGGATTCTTTTTTATATTGTTTGTTATGAAATCTTTGTATAAAATATTGCTTTGTGCGCTGGTTTTGGGCGGGTGCTATAGCGATAAAGGGTACGAGCCCAAGACGGATTATTCGGGCAAGGATCCGATGTTCCAAGCCTCGAATGAGGATAGATTGTCGACCTGTAACGAAAGGCTGGAAGGCACCGTTATTTACATGAATTCAACCGGGTTGCTTATGGCCTGTTCCGGTGGAATTTGGGTCAAGACCGCTGAAGTGGGTGCCTATAATACCTCCTACAACTATCTTCCGGAATTCGATGCCGATGAGGAACGCAAGAACAACGCCTTGGGAGGCAACTTGCCTGCTCCCGTGTACGATCAGTATGTCGACACGCGAGATGGTCACCGCTACAAGATTGTAAAAATTGATGGGGAGTGGTGGTTTGCCGAAAATCTCGATTACGAGGTGGGCGAATCGGAACACTTTGAAGATCAATATTGCGGCGATTTGTGTGGCGTCGCCTATTACTATGACGATGTCAAGAATGCCTGCCCCAGGGGATTCCACTTGTCCACGAAAAGTGAATGGGAAGACTTGATTGACTATGTGGGGGGAGAGCAATTTGCTGCAGTCGCCTTGAAGGACGATAGCGGTGTTTGGTATGGCGAAGCCCGCAATACCGTTGGCTTTTCGGCGCTGCCCTGGGATGTTGACTACTACAGCGAGAATTGCTTCTGGTCTGCTACGGACAATGTCCTTTTTGATATTAGTGGCTATGAAGTGGAAATGGGTTCCAATGTGGCGACCCAGAGAAAGTGCGCTGTGCGCTGTGTGGGGGACTAGGAATGTTTAGGGTTTTAATTTTATTGGGGCTTGTGCTGCTTAGTGCCTGCAGCTTTAATGCGAAGGTCATGAATACGGGGGACACGAAGGTGACCCCACTCGACGCTAGAACGCCGGTTTCGTTCGTGCTTGCTCAAGAGGTTCCTGTCGTGCCTGAAGACGCTATTTATCGCGGTACGTTTGAAACGTCCTCGAACGATGCCTGCACTATCGACAAGATGATCGATGTTACCCTTGAAAAGGCACGCCATGCAGGGGCAAATCTTGTTTTTGCGAAGCGCATCAAGGAAGTCTATGTTCCCGGTACGACGACTTATATCGGCGGTGTCGCAGGCGCGATGGTATCGACTTCCGGTAGACATTGCGTAACGATTCTTGCGGATTTCTATTTCGCCGAAACTCCCGCTCAGGCAAAACATGAACGCGAAGGTCAGGAGGCAAAATGGAAAAATTAGCCTTGATTCTTGTTTTGGCGTTAGGCGCTTTAGGCTTTGCCGGCGAGTTTGACGATTTCGAAAAGTCGCTGATGACGCCGCAGGCTTCCAACGACGGTTCTTCGAATAACGAATCTTCTGACAATTCGACGGAAGCCTTTGAACAGAGCTTGATGACTACTGGCGACAGTGAAATGGAACCGGTTTACAAGCTGCGCGAAACGCTCCTTGAAAATATCAAGAAGAGGGATACCGCCCAGGTCAGCAAGAATATCAGCGAACTGGAAAGCATGCAGACCAAGCAATGCTTGCCGATCGTGGATCTTGAAAAGAAGATGATTTACCTGGACCTGAAAATGTATCGCAGGCTTATTCCGCACATGGTTCACGAATACAGGGCCGCGTACGATACGCTCGAAGTGGATCCGGGTTACAAGTTCCCCGATGACGATGGCTTGCACATTTATATTGCCCAAAGGTTGCAGGAACTGGATACGAGCAGAACTCTCTACGCCCAGTATTCTCAAAGCGTCGAAAAAGCGTGGCTTACCGAAGAAGAAAAACGCGAACTCGAAGTGTTGATGCAGCTGGATGGGGCTTATAAAGACGAAAAGGCTCCTGAAAATATGCTTCAGCTTGTCAAAAATTTCGTAGACAAGTATCCGAACAACCCCGATGTTCCGTGGATTAAAAAATCGGTGCTTCCGCCTTTGGAACACATGAACGTTTGGGACATGTATTTCGAGGACCGTGCCAAGAATAAGGACAAGGTCATCGAAAGCAAGTATTATACGGGTGGTTTTGGCTTCAACCTGTACCTGCTCGGTGGCGGTACGGTCATAAGCGGTTACGACGACCTGTATCGTAAAGATGTCCTTGAACCAGAGGTGAATTATATCCATCTCGATTTCTACTTGCAGATTAGCCGATTCGTTCTTTCTCTCGGGTACTACAATTCTGGAATTGAAGGCATTGATACCGATGATTTGACCGTGGGATTTGTCGTTTATGACAGCCGCCATTTAAAGGTTCGCCCCTTCCTGGGCATTAGTTTCCCCTTTAGCAGCTTTACCGTCAAGGATTATTTCTGCTTGGGAACTGAAAAAGAATATGGTTCCGGAAGTATGTATGGTAAGGGTGCCGAACTGGATGAATCATTCGAAAATGGCGGATGGGTATTTGGCGTAAGCGTCGATTACAAATTCGCGACGACCTACTTCTTGGCTTCGGATTCGGCCCTCACGTCTTTTGCCCTGACCAGCCGCTTTGGCGTGTCGACGATTGATTTGGAAGGCAATCTTGTCAAGGGTAATGGCTACATGGCCTTCTTTAGCCTGGGCCTTGGAATTTATCTCTGGTAAGGTATGAAAAAGTTCTTGATTTTGTTTGTCGCTTTGTGGACGGAGCTTGCTTTTGCTCAGGAACCTTCGGAGGATTCCGTTGAATCGACTGCCTCGGAGAGTGCAGTTGCAACAAATTCGGTTTCCAAGAAGGAACTGTTCTCCAGGGCGCGCGACGCGTTGAAGACTTCTCTTGAAACGGGAAACAAGGATCGTGCATCGCAGGCGCTTGCCTATCTGCAGAAGAATTTGAGTGAGGGCGCTCCGTTAATCCGTTTCGAAGAATACCTGATCAATATGGAAATCGGCGATTATGAGAACGGTATTGCGATCTACGCGGACTTGCGTCGCGAAGTGCTTGACCGAGACTACAAGCCGAAACGTGATTTGCGAATCCAGGTAGAAGACCCGCTGGCGGTGTATTTGCGCCGAGATCTTTCGAATTTTTCTCGAGTGAAGGCGGATTCCCTGTATGCGCGAGTTGAAAATTCCGATATCAAGGTAGAAACGAAAAAGCTTTACAAGGCGATGCTTTATTCTGAAATCGTCTTTCAGGATACCTCTATGGCAGAGGCGTTTGTCCGGGCTGCAAAGGATTATGCGATGTACCATCCGACCTCTCCTTATGCAGATGTTTTCACCAAACAGACGATTCCTTATGTCGAATCTTTTTTGAAACCGTTGCGCGAATTTAGAGACGATCCGCTCGCTCATAAGTATTATACGGGTGGCCTTGGCGCCCATGTGTATACTTGGACCGGCTTTATGACTGGCGATGTCGCGGATGTTGCTGACGTCGAAATGGGCACGCCCTTTATGGCAGATGTAACGATGCGTATTTGGCGTATCAGCTTGAATGCGTTCTTGGCGTGGGGCATGATTACCAAACCCCAGTATTATAATGTAGATACCTATTGGGATGAATCGGAAGATGAATCGGTTGGTTTTACACTCGGATTTACGGCCCTTGATTCAAGGTATTTGCGCATAGAACCGTTTTTGGGCTTTGGCGCTTCTTACTTTATGGATGCTGAATTGGCTTCGGATGATTTTGTGCTGGGATGCAATGCGGATTTCCGCTTTTGGGCGGCAAAGCCGGTGCGTATGGGAGCGCTTTCTGTTGCGCTTGATTTGCGTTTGAAATATATGTTGCAGCTTGGAACATTTTCTGATTATAACTTGACTGACGAAAGCGATTGGTCTGCAAACCGCCACACCTTCGCTATCGGCCTTGGCGTAGAACTCTGGTAAAAAACAATATGCCAATGAAAAAGCCTCTCGTTCGAGAGGCTTTTCTAATTGCTAAAGAGGCGAGTCTGAAGACTACTTCTTGAATTTCTTCAAGATGGCTTCGGCCTTGCTGAACTGCTGCTTCACGGACTTGGGACCGGTACCGCCTTCGATGTTGCGGCGGGACACGCTGTATTCGAACGTGAGCGTCTTCTTCATCTGCTTCACATTCGGGACACCGGCGCTGGCCCAGGCCTCGTCGCTGAGGTCCGTGAATTCGAGGCCCTGGCGGGCGGCTTCGCCGACCAGGCTACCGACCACGTGGTGGGCATCGCGGAACGGCACGCCGGATTCGACCAGCAAGTCAGCGAGGTCGGTAGCCAGCAGCGCCGGCAGCATCTTCGCGTGCATCTTGTCGAAATTGAAACGTGCGCTTTCCAAAGCTTCCTTCATCACGCGGAGAATTACCTTCACGTTATGGACGGAGTCGAATACCGGTTCCTTGTCTTCTTGCAGGTCGCGGCTGTAGCTGAGCGGGGCACCCTTCACCAAAGTGTAGAGGGCGCTGAAGTTGCCGAGCATGCGGCCGGACTTTCCGCGGATAAGTTCCATGGAGTCGGGGTTCTTCTTCTGCGGCATCATGGAGGATCCGCTGGAGAAGGCGTCGTGTAAGGTGAGGTAGCCGAATTCACTGGTGCTCCAGTTCACAAAGTCTTCGGCGTAGCGGCTCATCGTATTAGCGATGATGGCGAGGTCGGCTTCGAATTCCAGCATCATGTCGCGATGGCTCACGGCGTCGATGCTGTTCGGGCTAACACCGTTAAAACCGAGTTCCTTCGCAACGAGGGCGCGGTGGTAAGGGAAGGCGGAACCGGCCATGGCACCGCTACCCAGCGGGAGTTCGCTGTGCAGTTCCAAGAAGTTGTCGATGCGCTTCACGTCGCGGCTCACGGCAAAGAACATGCTCATCAGGTAATGGCTGAAGTAAATCGGCTGTGCCTGCTGCAGGTGCGTGTAGCCCGGCATCATCTTGCCGAAGTATTTCTTGGCGAGGTCGAGAACCGTTTCCATCAAAGAAACTTCGAGGGCGCGGATTTCGGCGGCGCGGTGGCGCATGTAAAGCTTGAAGTCCGTGCAGACCTGGTCGTTACGGCTGCGGCCCGTGTGAATCTTCTTGCCGAGGGCACCGATGCGTTCGGTGAGCACGCGTTCGACGGCCATGTGGATATCTTCGTCAGATTCCTGCCACAGGTTCTTGCCGGCCTTGTAGTCCTTGAGGATGCTGGCCAGGCCATCGCAAATCTTCTTGTAGTCGGCCTTGCTGAGCACGCCGGATTCCACCAGGCCCTTGCCGTGGCCGATGCTGCCTTCGATGTCTTCTTCGATAAGTTCGGCGTCGAATTGCAGGCTGAAGCTCAGGTCCACCATGCTCTGCGCCATGCCACTTGCGAAGCGGCCGGTCCACATGTTGGTCTGGGTGCCTTTCTTTTCAGTTTTCTTTGCAGTTGTCTTAGCCATTATAAAATCCTCGTTTTTTCGCGTGCAAATATAAAATTTTCTAAGCTCAACCAACTAAGCTCTAAGTTCTGTTTCTACATCAAAGCGTACTTGAGCAAGAATATCACGGTGAGCACAATCATGACCCAGTGTACATTCTTGATCTTGCCGGTGAGAGCGTTTATCAAGGTGTAAGAAATCACGCCGAACATGATGCCGTCCGAAATGGAATAGGTGAGCGGCATGGCAATCATGCAGATAAAGGCGGGAATCGATTCTCTCGGGTTTGTCCAGTCAATTTTGGCGATGGAGGTCATCATGAAGTAGGCGACCATGATGAGCGCGGGGGCTGTTGCAAAGCCCGGAATCGCCATGAAGACGGGGGCAAAAAGGAGCGAAAGCAAGAAGAATAGAGCGACCGAGACGGCGGTGAGGCCTGTCTTTCCGCCGTAGGCGACACCGGCTGCGCTTTCTACGTAGGTAGTCGTGGTCGAGGTTCCGCAGATGGCTCCGATTGAGGTGGCGATAGCATCACAACTGAGCGCTTGAGAAATGCGGGGGAGCTTGCCGTCTTCTTTCAGGAATCCGCCTCGGAACGAAACGCCAATCAGGGTGCCCAGCGTATCGAATAGGTCTACAAAGAAGAAAGCGAAAATCACGACAAAGAAATCGAGTGACTTGAAGAGCGAAAATCCTTGGCCGACAATCGCATCGCCTTGGGTGAGCGTCCAGGATTCCGGATGGGAAAGCGCACCGCAGGTGATTCCGAATTCGCGGAAGGAACGATCCAAAGTCTGCAGGTAATCGCCGAACTGCGGAATTACGGAATGGAATCCGGCTTCCGGGTTCGGAACGTAGATTCCAACAAATTCGGTGACAATGCCGAGCAGCCAAGTTGCAAAAATCCCCAGCAGAATGGCTCCGCGGATCCCCTTGATCAAGAATGCCGAGGTAATGATAATGCCCAATAGGGTAAGAATCGCCCAGATGCCGCTCGTGTGCATGTCGACCATGTGGAAGTTGATGAGGCTTACGATGGTGGAATTGTTGGCGACGACGATTTTACCGCCCTGCAAGGCGATAAAGGCAATGAATATGCCGATGCCGACTGCAGCGCCCGATTTGAGCGAAATGGGAATGCTGTTAAAGATTTTTTCGCGGACAGAAACGATTGAAAGGATTAAGAACAAAATGCCTTCGATAAAGACGGCGAGCAAGGCGAATTGCCAGCTGTAGCCCATGCTCAGCACCACGGTGTAGGCAAAGAAGGCGTTTATGCCAAGGCCAGGGGCAAGCGCAAAGGGGTATTTCGCGACAAAGCCCATGAGGGCAGAACCGACGGCGGCCGCGATGACGGTGGCGATGAAAACTCCTCCCTTGGGCATTCCTGCGGCCGAAAGGATTTCGGGGTTCACCGCCAGAATGTAGGCCATGGTCATGAAAGTCATGAGACCAGCCAGAATTTCGGTGTGGATGTTGGTCTGGTTGTCACTCAACTTGAAGAACTTGTCAAGAAAGAAAAATTCTTTCTTGAGTTCACGACCGGCCTTGTACATGAATGTCTTTTTCTTGTTCTCTTGCATTTTCCCTTCTTCCTTGAAAAAACTGTCTACTTCCTACAGTCTACTAACCATTAGTGCCCCGGAAACTTGGTGAGCGTTTCGACCCGGTAATCCTTGAGTGCTTCGCGCCCGTGCAAGTCAAAAAGTTCAATCACAAACGCGAAAAGTTCCACTTTCCCTCCAAGCTTTTCGACGAGTGTGGCGGCTGCTTTCGCTGTCCCTCCAGTTGCAAGCAGGTCGTCGACGATAAGCACACGCTGTCCCGGCTTTATGGCGTCCTTGTGGATTTCCATGGTCGCTTGGCCGTATTCCAGGTTGTAAGAGACTTCGACCGTTTCGCGGGGAAGCTTGCCCTTCTTGCGCACGGGTACGAACGGCTTATGAAAATGTTCGGCAACCGAGACGCCAAAGAGAAATCCACGAGCTTCCAGCCCGACAACGACATCGAATTCGACTTTATCGAACATTTTGTAGAATGCTTCGAGCGTGAGCTTTAGACCGTCGGCGTCACTGAGAATCCCCGTGATATCGCGAAAGAGAATCCCCGGCTTCGGAAAATCCGGAACAGAGATAATGTAGTCTTCAATCTGTTTCATTCTTTTTTAATATAAGAATTTCTAACCGAGCAGTTTTTCGACCGTGGCGATAATCTTGTCCCTTTCGCCGCACCAGTCGGGGGCAATGAGCATGTCGCTCGGGCTTTCGCCGCTGAATCGCTCGATGGCGGTATCGAATCCTATAATCTTGATCATTTCAGCCACCGCTTCGCAGTATTCTTCGAAGGTCAGGAGCTTGATTTCGCCGTTGGCGTAGTCCTGCGCCATGACAGTGCCTGCCACAATGTGCAGCGGGTGAATCTTGACCGCGGCGAGTTTCAGGTCGCGTACCACCTGGGCGGTGTGCTTGAAATCTTCCATGGTTTCGCCGGGGAGGCCCACGATGACGTGCGTGGTCACAGTGAGTCCTGCCGCCTGGCAGCGCTTGACTGCGTCCGTGAATTCGGCGAGGGTATGCCTGCGGTTGATGGCGGCGAGCGTCAAATCGTTTGCGGTTTGCAGGCCGATTTCCACGATAATCGGTTTTTTGCGGTTAAGTTCCGCGAGGTAGGCGACCTTGTCTTCTTCGAGGCAGTCCGGGCGCGTGCCGATGGCAAGGCCCGCAATTTCCTTATGCTTGATAATCGGGTCGATGATTCCTTTCAGGTGTTCCAGCGGCGCGTGCGTATTCGTGTACGGCTGCAAGTAGGCCAAAATGCCTGCGTTCGGGTACTTTTCGCGGAGCCTCGGCACAAATTTGTCGAGCTGTTCCTGAATCGAGACCTTCGCCTGGTCAAATACGGGGCTAAAACTGCGGTTATTGCAGTAACTGCAACCCGAAAAACTCTTGGTGCCGTCCAGATTCGGGCAGCTCATGCCGCCATTCAGCGGGAGCTTGCGCACCTTCAGGTAATTCGGGAAAACCTTCAGCAGTAAGTCTCGGTAGGGAGTGTAATGCATATGTCATAATATAGCATTTAATGAAACCAAGCCGAATGTAAATATTAATTATATTTAGCCACTATGATGTATAGGTTTCTTTTTCTCTTTTTAGCCTTGGTTTTGGCGTCCCATGCTTTTGCCGAAAAAGGGGGACTTCTGGGTAACCTTCATGCCGTTCAAGAAGACGAAGCGATTCACCGTGGAAACTTCTTGACGGGTGCTACCTTGTTCTTGCTGCAGGGAGAATCCGATGAAGATGCCCTGAATATCATTTTCGGCGATATTTACAAGGCCGAGGGATACACTTTTACGGCCGAGGGCTTTGGCGGCTATTTTATCCGTGATGCAATGGCCATCGGTGCCCGAGTGGGGTATAGCCGAACTTTTGTGAATATCGATTTTTCCATTCTCGAAGACATTGCCGATGTCAAGGAACATCGCAAGTACGTGAGCAACGGATTCTTTGTACAGCCGTTCCTCAAGAACTACCTGAAGGTTTTTGATTCCAGAACCGTCTATTTCTTTAACGAAACTTCGCTCAAGGTGGAATATTCCTACGGAATTTCGCAATCGGATGACGGCGAAGAAATGTCCAAGACGAAAAATCACGGCTGGACATTCAATTTCGGCATCAATCCGGGCTTAAGCATTATGGTGCTGGACCGCTTGGCCTTTGAAACCTCGGTGGGCCTTTTGGGCTTGAGTTCTTCGATTATGGAAATCGAAGAAAACGGGGAATCCCGCAGCGAGGTGCTGTACAATATCGTGAATTTCAAGATCAATTTGCTGGCCTTGGATTTTTCGCTGGTTTATTTCTTCTAATAAGTGGGGAGTGCTAATATGAAAAAATGGATTATCCTTGCTTTGATGATGCTTCTTGGCGCATGTACCGCCGATTACGATACGTTTGACACGTCGGATTACCGTGAGCTCAAAGAAATTGCCGTTGCCGAACAAGACGGCTCGCCGGCGATTTACTCGGAACAACACCGCATTGAATTTGACCTGGTGGAAGTTCCTGATTCGCTTGACACTTGGGACTCGGTGACGCTTGAAGATCTCAATCTGAGCCATTTTGCAAGCCTTCATTTGGTGGATGGCGATATCGATGAATTCCCGAAGGATTCCGCAGGGCTCGATTCTCTCGCCAAGAAGGTAAAGTATTCCAAAGAAACGATTGAATCGGGTAATAAAATCCGTGTGCCTTCTAGCCATGTGCTTTATGTGGTGGTGGTTTCTGAAAGCGGTAAAAAGTCCGTTTGGCAGTTGACTTTCAACATCCCGAATGTGGAACCCGAAAGCAGTTCCTCGGCCAAGTCCAGCAGTTCTGCAGAAGGTAAATCTAGCAGCTCCGAAAAGAGCGACAAATCCAGCAGCTCGGAGTCAAAGGATTCTTCTAGTAGCTCTCAAAAAGCCGATGAACCGGGTAGTTCTGCGGTCACTTCAAGCTCTTCGGAATCTGACGAGCCGACTAGCTCTTCTGGAGGTAGCGCCGAGGCTCCGAAGATTTTGTCCCTTTCGATTGCCGGAAAAGCCGCTGTTATCGATGAAGAAAACAAGTCTATCCATGTGGACGATCTTGAATTCCGCACGGATTTGACGTCGCTTGAACTTTCAGCGATGGAACTTTCGGATGGCGCATCCGCCGATGTGACTGTGGGCGAGTCCTACGATTTTGGCATGGGCGTTCAGGTGAAGGTGACGAACGAAAAAGATGAAAGTACAACCTATTCGGTGAAGGCAGGCTACCAGCTGCCGGGTGGAAATTTCAATACCTGGAATAAAAACGATGTTACTCCGGATTCTATTTGGGGCAACGCCAATACGCTTGTGACGACGACGAAAAAGGTGACTTCGGGCTCCATGATTGGTGCCGAAATCAAGACGAGCTCTGTCCTTGGCATCATAGCCAGCGGAAGCCTCTATACGGCGGACTTTAACCCCAATGGCGTGGGTACGCTTTCGATGGCGAATTCTTCGACTTGGCCCGACGGCAATGAACTTCTGGACTTTGGCAAGCCCTTTGCCGCAAGGCCCGAATATATGGAAGTCAAGTTCAGCTACGAGGGCAAGGGGGACAGCTGCGACATCTATATTCTGCTGGAAAACCGTACGGGTGACAAGAATGTGAACCGCAAGGCAAGCGATGTCAACACGTTGGTGGCCTCGGCTTGGTTCCGCTCCACCAAGGCGGACAATTCCGGTCGCGAAAATCCGGATGTGGTCAGTGTCTCTGAACCCGACGAAAACAAGATGCGCACGCTTCGCCTGAAACTCAAGTATGGCGAACCTCTCGCGGGTTCACCCATTGAAAATTCTTCCACTTTCGATACCAAGTTGAAATCTTCGAATAAGGCCGCTATCAATAACGGCCTCGTGCAGGGAACGGGCGAAGAACCCGTGACACACATTCGCGTGGTGTTCGCCTCCAGTGCAGACGGCAACCATTACAAGGGCGTATCAGGTGCTACGCTCATTGTAGATGATTTGAAATTGATTTATTAAATAAAACTCACAAGGGGTTCCCAAACCAGGGCCTTTTAACTAACTTTTTGATAAGGTTAAAAGATGATGAGAAAAATCCTACTCCCAATCTTCATAGCGTTTTATGCGCTCGCCCTGGTTTCTTGCGAAAGCAAGCAGGCGGTAATCCCCAATAAAGTCCACTGCATTAACGATCTCGGCCACAAAAAAGTGGGCGTGCAAATCGGCAACACCGCCGATATTTACGCGTCCGATTTCGGCGGCGATACGGCAAAAATTGACGTGGATCGCTACACGAAACTGGCCGATGCCGTGCAGGCGCTGTTGCAGGGGAAAATCGATGCGGTCATGAGTGACGACCAGCCGGCCAAGGCCTTTGTGCGGCAGAATCCGTCGCTCCGCATTCTCGAAGAAGTCTTTGTCGAAGAAATGTACGCGGGCGTGGTCGCGAAGGGGAACGAAGCGTTGCTCGATACGGTGAACCAGGCTCTTGCCCAGATGAAACTGGACGGAACCTATGATTCCCTTTTCAATACCTACATCAACCGCACGGGCAATTACCATTACCAGAAGAAGGTGGCCGAAGGCCCGAAGCTGGTACTTTCGACGAATGCCCAGTTCCCGCCGTACGAATACTACGAAAACGCCAAAATTACCGGTTTCGATATCGAAGTGGTCAACTATATTGCCGACTTCATGAACCGCACGGTTGAAATTCAGGATATCGAATTCGATGCGATTATCAATGCGGTTTCTTCGGGCAAGGCCGATGTGGGTTTTGCAGGCTTTACCGTGACCGAAGAACGCAAGAAGTCCATCAATTTCACGACTCCGTATACGCTTTCAAAGATTGTGGTGATAGTCCGCGGTGACGAGGCTGCTGTGAGCGAAGAATCCTTCGTTGATCACCTGCACAAGAATTTTGTGAAAGAGGACCGCTGGAAGTTCATTGTCACAGGCCTTTGCAACACGCTGATTATTTCGTTCTTTGCAGCCCTCCTCGGCATTTTGATTGGCTTTGTGATTGCGCAAATCCGCACCAGCAACGAATTCAATGGCCGCCATAAGGTTCTGAATGGAATTGCCAGGGTGTACCTCGCGGTGATTCGCGGAACGCCGATGATGATCCAGCTGCTCATCATCTATTACATCGTGTTCTCGTCGGTGAACGTAAACAAGATTTTGGTGGCGATCGTGGCCTTCGGCGTGAATTCGGGTGCCTACGTCTCCGAAATTATCCGCAGCGGTATCAAGGGCGTGGATCTGGGCCAGATTGAAGCGGGCCGTAGCCTTGGCCTCAAGTTCCGCACGATTCTTTACAGCATCGTTTACCCGCAGGCTTTCAAGAATTCGCTCCCGGCACTCACGAACGAATTTATCTCGCTCATCAAGGAAACGTCCATTTGCGGCTACATCGGCTTGACCGATTTGACCCGCGGTGGTGACATTATCCGCAGCATGACCTACGAGGCCATGCTCCCGCTCCTTGCTGTAGCGGCCATCTACTTTATCCTTGTGGCAGGACTTTCGTCTTGCGTTGCAAAGCTTGAAAAGAGGTTGAAGAAAAATGAACGCTAATGCAGAAACTTTAATCCGGGTCAAGGACCTTTGCAAAGCCTACGGCGATAAGCAGATTCTCAAGGGAATTTCTTTAGACATCCACCGCGGCGACGTGATTGCGATTATCGGGCCTTCGGGCTGCGGCAAGTCCACATTCCTCCGCCAGCTGAACTTGCTTGAAATTCCGACAAACGGCGACATTTTGTTGGACGGTAAGAGCATCTTGGCGAAGGGTGTTTCGAAGCCTGATGTTCGCAGGCGCGTGGGCATGGTGTTTCAGCAGTTTAACTTGTTCAAGAACATGACTGCTCTCAAGAACATCATGTTCGCTCCGGTAAAGCTCGGACTCTTAACGAAGGCCGACGCCGAGAAGCGCGCGAAAGAACTTCTGGACCGCGTAGGACTCTTGGATAGGGCAGACCATTATCCGGCGCAGCTCTCCGGCGGCCAGCAGCAGCGTGTGGCGATTGCACGCGCCATGGCCATGCAGCCCGAGGCAATCCTTTTTGACGAACCCACCAGCGCCCTGGACCCCGAAATGGTCGGCGAAGTCCTCAAGATTATGAAGGACTTGGCAAAATCTGGCATGACGATGATCGTGGTGACGCACGAAATGAGCTTCGCCCGCGAAGTCGCCAACCGTGTGCTTTTCTTTGCCGACGGCTATGTCAAGGAAGACGGCTCCCCCGAAGAAATCTTCGACAACCCGAAAGACTCCCGCCTCAAGGAATTCCTCTCGGCCTTGAAGAAATGACACCCTGTGTCATCCTGAGCGAAGAGCCGAAGGCTCGTAGTCGAAGGATCTAGCCCTCGTTTGTCATCCCCGCATGGGGAGATTTCCTTTACAGCTTAATTTCTATAGCGGCAATTTCCTTGCCGGTTTCCAGGTGATGTACGCTGAATCGTGGGGGAGTGGTGGAGCCTTCGCCGGAGGTTTCGTAAATTCCGAAGGTCGGCGGGTTTCCGCCCTTGGGCAGGCTCGTGGAACCCGGATTCAGGCAGTAGACGCCGTCGGCGTTCTTTTCGGCGGTAAAGATGTGCGTGTGGCCCGAGAAATACACGTCGGCCTTGTAGTGGCTGAACAGGTAAGGGTCGTACAGGTGACCGTGGCTTAAAAACAGGCGCAGTCCGTTTTCTTCGAGTTCGGCGTAGTCGGCCAAGCAGGGAAATCCGAGCACCATCTGGTCTACTTCGGCGTCGCAGTTGCCGCGAACGGCGGTAATCTTGTCCTTGAGCGGGCTCAAGAGCTCGACAACTCCTTGCGGGTCGTGACCGCCGGGCAGCGGGTTCCGGGGACCGTGATAAAGAAGATCGCCCAAAAGGAAAATGCGGTCGCATTTGAGCTTGTCGAGGTAAGAAAGCGCCATCTTGCAGGCGAAAGCAGAACCGTGGATGTCAGATAGGACTAAAGTGCGCATGATAATTTGTTTTTTTGATTAGAATATAGCTTTTTTTCAACCTGTGAAATAAGAAGATTATAATACCTCACGGATTGGGAATCACTAACGTGATTCCTGTTTTAATAATTTAAATTTGGAATATGAAAATTTTTGCGTTGTTGCTTTCTGCCGTTTTGTTTGTCGCCTGCGGTGATGAATCTAGTAGCTCTGCGCCTGCTCCAGACCCGAGCGAAGAATCGTCTTCTTCAGTCGAAAAGACAATGGAATCTAGCTCTTCGGTAAAGCCCACTTCTAGCGAAGACAAACCGTCTTCATCTTCTGCGAAAAAAGAAGATTCTAGCAGCAGCGCTGAGAAGGCTTCTTCTTCCAGTGTAACGCCGAAGTCTAGCAGCAGCGAAGAAGTTAAACAGTCTTCTTCGAGTGTTGTGGCGTCGAGCAGTAGCGTGGTGGAAGAGTCTAGTAGTAGCCGTAATTGGCAGCCGTTCAATTTGGCTGCTTATGGTGACAAATATGAAGAATTTACAGATAAAAGAAACAATCGCACATATAAATATCTGAAGTTTGAAGGCAAGGATTCTCTGGGAAAAAACGTAACAATTCACGCAATGGTTGAAAATTTGAATGTCGGTGATTTCGTTTGGGGATTCAAAGATCAGAAGGACGATTCTAAAGTGGAACGCTATTGCTATGATGATGATACCCTGAATTGTCATTATTATGGAGGTCTGTATCAGTGGGCCGAAATGATGCAGTTGCCGAGCCGTTGTAACACAGAAAGCTGTGCGGATTTAATCAAACCCAATCATCAAGGAATTTGCCCTGACGGTTGGCGCTTGCTGACCTACAATGATTACTATATCGTTGTGAATAGCAATGGGAACAAAGATGGGGTGAAGGGTACCCGTTCTACGTTTGGTTTTGGTGGCAGCAATGATACTGGGTTTAGCCTTGTTGGGACAGGCTATAGAACTAAAGATGGGAGGTTTGGCGATTTGAATGATTATACAATTTGGTTTTATCCACAGGAACATGCTTCTCAAGAGGAAAGATCTTCTTGTAATGGTATGACTCGTGACAAAACAACGATTTCTCCAGGGTATCAATCTAAGGTGACGGGTACATTCGTTCGTTGTGTAATGGTCGAATAAATTGCCGATGCTGACCTTCGTCAGCATGACAACTGGCGGAATAGGGGCAACGCGACAGCAGAAGAGTAACCGCCGAAGCGTTCCTTTTTCATGCATCAAAGGAGATCCCGGCTTTCGCCGGGAAGACAGTCGGAGAGTCATGCCCAAAGGCGGAGGAAAGTAAGTCGGCGAGCGAACATTAGAGGCCGAAGGCCGAATCCATGTGAGCGAGGCGAGCTTATATTCATAGAGCATAACTCAACTAAGGCAACAAGTTGCCAAGTTTCGTTTACTTTCTGGAGCCGTGGGCATTTTTAATCAGCGAGGCTCTTTATTCCTTTTTTCAGGCATCAAAGGAGATGTCGGGGCAAGCTCGGCAAGACAATCGAAAACAGATTTTGCGTTAGCAAAATCCAATCCGTGTGGCCCCTTTTTACTGTTTCTCGGGGTTGAAAAGCTGATGCTGACCTTCGTCAGCATGACAGCGGGCGACGGGGCGTTGCGGGGTGTCCCCGCAGAGGGGGTGGAGAGCAACGAAGTGCGAACCAGGGGGAGACTTCCCCCCTTGGAAGTTGGGTCGGCCATAGCTTATTTTTTCCGTTTTTCGGCTCCGAGGGGCGATTTTCCATTGTCTGAAACACGAAAAAGTGCTATATTTGTTCCGTAAAATTCTAATTACCTTAAAAGGAAGGTTAAAATCATGGCAAGAAAGAAGATTGCACTTGTTGGTGCTGGTCAAATCGGTGGTACAATGGCTCTCGTTATCGCCCAGAAGAATCTTGGCGACGTTGTTCTTATCGACATTCCGCAGACTCAGGGTATGCCTAAGGGTAAGGCCCTCGATATCATGGAAGGCCGCTCTGTCATCAACTCTTCTGTGGATCTTCAGGGTTCTACCGACTACTCTGCAATCAAGGGTGCCGATGTCGTGATCGTTACCGCTGGTTTCCCGCGTATGCCGGGCATGAGCCGCGACGACCTTCTGGACAAGAACTGCGGCGTGATCAAGACTGTCGCTGAAGCCATTAAGGAAAACGCTCCGGATGCATTCGTGATCGTGATTACGAACCCGCTCGACGCCATGGTCTACAACATGCAGAAGCAGTCCGGTCTCCCGGCCAACAAGGTGATCGGTATGGCTGGCGTGCTTGACTCTGCCCGTCTCGCTTGCTTCGTTGCCGACGAACTCGGCGTGTCTGTCGAAGACGTGAAGGCCCTCGTGATGGGCGGCCACGGCGACACCATGGTTTCCATCATGGAATGCGTCACTGTCGGTGGCATCCCGGTTTCTCAGCTCATGAGCAAGGAAAAGTTTGCCGAACTCGCCAAGCGTACCGCCGGTGCCGGTGGCGAAATCGTGAACCTCCTCGGCCGCGGCTCCGCCTTCTACAGCCCGGCTACTTCTGCCGTGCACATGGCTGAAGCCTACCTCCTCGACAAGAAGAACGTGTTCTCTTGCGCTGCCAAGCTGAACGGCGAATACGGCGTGAAGGGTCTCTACTGCGGCGTGCCGGTTGTCGTTGGTGCAAACGGTGTCGAAAAGATCATCGAAGTTTCTATGAACGACGAAGAAAAGGCTGCTTTCGCAAAGTCTGTTGACGCCTGCCGCAAGAACGCTGAATGGGTCGACGCACATACGTAACCGTTCGCGCCTAATCGCGTAAATAAGAACTTAAAAATCCCTCGGCATTGCCGGGGGATTTTTTGTGTTGGGTTAAATGTAGACTTTTTATTTGCTTAAATTTTTGCAAAATTCGCCATTGTGTTGTAAATTTTGTCAAAATGTAGACTTTTAATAAAAATTTTTGTTGACTTTTGCTAAAAAAAGAGGTATATTAGGGGTATACCGTCAGGGAGTGTTATATGTTTATGGGATTTGGTTTACGTGGTGTTATGGGTATGGCGATGGCGTTGGTGACCACCGCCGCCTTCGCGGCCGATTGGTACGCGAAGGACAATTTGCAGCCGGGTCATGACCCGAGCATGATTCGCTTTGAGGACGGCTACGCCCTCATGAGCACCAATAACAATCTGCAATTGTGGACATCGGAAGATGCCTACACTTGGCGTGACCACAAGTCGACTGTGAGCAAGATTCCGCAGTGGGCCTATACCTACGCGCCCAAGACCGAGGGCATCTGGGCTCCGGACCTTTTCTACATGAACGGTGAGTATCGCGTTTACTATTGCGTGTCGGAATTCGGCGTGCGCAATTCGGCTATCGGTTACCAGTCGACGACTTCGATTATGCCGGGTACAACAGGCTATGGCTGGAAGGACCATGGCCATGTTTTCCATACGAAGCAGGGGACAGATTCGTATAACGCTATCGACGCTGATGTGGTCAAGGATACCGAGGGCAATTACTGGATGGCTTTCGGTTCGTTCGGGCTCGGCATTCAGTTGATCAAGTTGGACGCGACTACGGGCTACCAGGCGAGCGACGACAAGACGGTCTACAACATTGCTCGCCGTACGAGCAAGGAAAGCGGCGGTGCTGAAGAAGGCCCGAGCCTGATTGAGCATAATGGACAGTACTTCTTGTTTACGGCTTGGGATAAGTGCTGCCAGCAGGGCGCAAATATCGAGCAGACGACCTACAAGACGGCTTACGGTCGCGCTGACAAGGTGACGGGCCCGTACAAGGACCGCGCCGGTTACAATATGGCGACAGGTGGTGGCACGATTCTTTTGGAACGCTACGGACGCTACGTGGGCCCGGGCGGTGGCGAGGCCTTCCAGGACTTGAACCGAGTGCGCTTTGTGCATCACTACTACGATCTGAATGGCGACAAGTACAACCATATTCATATTCGTGATGTCGTGTTTACCGAGGATAACTGGGCTGAGATGGGACAGCCCTTCCTCGGGCGTTATTTGAGTGCCGAAGTCGAACATGGCGCGCTCACGCGTGCGGTGTCGGGCGACCTTGCGATTACGCGGAGCAATACGGCTTCGAACGGGGAATATCTCGCTTACGTGAATACTGCAGGTTCCAAGATTCGCTTGCCCATGAACATCATGCAGGCGGGCGATTACCTGCTGCGTTACCGCTACGCGAACGGTGGCGATGCGGCCGCGACGCACAAGGTGACGGTGAATGGCAAGTCACAGACGGTGACGCTCCCGCCCACAGGTTCCTGGGGCACGTTCCCCGAAAAGTCTGTCGTGATGGTGCCCGCAAAACTCAAGCGCGGCGGCAACTTCATTGAGCTTGAACCTTCGCCGAACGGAAATTTTGCGGAACTCGACCGTATCGACTTTTTGCGTGTGATTCGCGATACGATTCCTGCAAATGGCTTTGACAACGGCATCCGCGTACGTTTGACGGCAGATGATGAGTTCGCCATCAAGGACGGTGGCTATGCGATTTTCGAGAACGTGGTGTTGGATTCGCTCAGGGATATCGGCGACGTTTTCCTTCAGGTGAAAAACGCCTATTCGGGTAAGATCGTTATTCGCGATGGCAAGAAGGACGGGACGGCGCTCTTCACATGCGACCTGTCAAATAGTTCTCTCGTTGGTGGCGGCTGGTCTGTGGCGAAATGCTCGGGTGACATGGGTCTGCGCGGCATCAAGGACCTGTACCTGACGGCATCGGGAATTTCCGGCGAGGCGATTCTCGGGAACCTCATCTTTGAGCCGATGCGGGTTGTCTGCAACCAAGAACCGTGTGGCGACCCGATTTCCAGCTCCAGCGAGGTTTCGCCGGAAAGTTCCAGCAGCGGAACGACCGCGATTGCCCCGCGTGCTGTTCGTCATGATTCTCAAACCCGCAAGGGCTACCGCGACCTGAAGGGCCGCGCCTTCGACAAGCAGATCCCGTACCGAGTGATGTTTTAAGGGTTGACGTAAAGTTCTTTTTGGACTAAAAGAAAGTATATTTAAATTGGCTGTGTGGGAAAGCGAGGCATTATGAAAAGAGTCAACGTGGTTTTTGCACTTTCTGCACTATTGGCGGGGCAGGCTTTTGCGGCCGATTGGTACGCGAAGGAGACGCGCTGGGCAGGGCATGACCCGGACATCATCCGTTACGAAGACGGCTATGCGCTTGCTACGACGGACAACCACATGCTTATGCAGTTTTCCGAAGACGCGTTGAACTGGGAAAACGGCGAGCAGGCCATGCCGAAATTCTCGCAGTGGCTTTACAAGTACGCGCCGAACATGATTGACATCTGGGCGCCGGATATCCATTACATAGGTGGGGAATACCGCATGTACTATTGCGGTTCCGAGATGGGCATCCGCTCGTCGGGCATGGGCTTTATGGCGAGCAAGGAAATCGACCCGACAAAGCCCGGCTACGGTTGGACGGACATGGGCGAGGTGATTCACACGGTCAAGAGCGATTCGTACAACGCGATTGACGCGGCAGTGCTGAAGGACAACGATGGTAAGGTCTGGATGGCGTTCGGTTCGTGGGGCACGGGCATCCACATTCTGGAACTGAACGAAGAAACGGGCAAGGTGAAAGACGGTGCGAAGATGATCAACATCGCGAACCGTGGCGGTTCGGGCATCGAGGGCGCAAGCCTTATCGAACACGACGGTTACTATTACCTGTTTACGGCGTGGGATAACTGCTGCAAGAAGGGCGCAGACCTCGAAAACAATTCTTACAAGACGACGGTGGGACGCTCCAGTCGCATTGACGGCGGGTATGTGGACCGCAGTGGCAAAGCGCTTTTGAATGGCGGTGGCACGATTCTGTTGAGCCGTTACGGGCGCTACTACGGGCCTGCGGGCGGCGAGGCGTTCCAGGATGTGAACCGCCAGCGCTTCGTGAACCATTACTACGACAAGAACGACGGCGGAAATTCCTACATACAAGTTCGCGACATCGTCTATACCGATGATGGCTGGCCGGAACTGGGACAACCGTTCCTCGGACGTTATCTGAGTGCCGAGGCGGAACAAGGCGCTTTGACGCATGTGGATATTTCGAGCAGCTCGACGGCCTCGAACGGAGAATTCTGCGCTTACATCAACTACGAAGACAGCAAGATTCGCCTGCCAATGATTATCCCGCAGGCAGGCGACTACCTGATTCGCTACCGCTATGACAACAACTGGACCGAAGACGGCGCGAACGGAAGTTCGCACTTCGTGAGCATCAACGGCAAAAACCAGGAAGTGGAACTCCCGCTGACGGGTGCATGGAGCGCGTTCCCCGAAAAGTCGGTGGTGTACATTCCTGCGAAACTCAAGCGCGGCTCGAATTTTATCGAGATTACGAAGGGCAAGCATTATGCGGAACTCGACCGTCTCGACTTCTTGCGCATTATTCGCGATTCGATTCCCGCGAACGGCTTTGACAACGGCATCCGCGTGCGTCTGACTGCGGATGACGAGTTAGCCATCAAGGACGGCGGCTATGCGATTTTCGAGAACGTGATTACGGATTCCATCGTGGGCCCGGGCGTGCTTGTGCAGGTAAAGAACGGTGCAGGCGGTACGCTGAATATCCGCAAGGAAAGCAAGAAGGGCGACGTGATTTCAAAATGCGATTTGCCCTCGGCGGGCGACGCGAGCAAGTGGATTGACGTGCGCTGCTCCAACATGCCAGAACTCAAGGGCGTGCAAGACTTCTACCTGACGGCGGAAGGTCTTGGCGACGAAACTCTCCTCGGAAACATCAAGTTCGACGAAGGCGTGAAGGATACGACGACTGCAATCCGCCGCGTCGCTCCGCGTAACGATATGCAGCTCCCTGTGCAAAACAAAAAATACCGCGACCTCAAGGGGCGGCGGTATGATAAGCTGATTCCGTACAGAGTAATGTTCTAAGGTTACTTCAGCCATTCCTTATACTTCATCCAGATGTGCAGCCAGATTCGGGCGACGGAATCAATTGCGTCGCTGAAGATCATGGTGCTGTACATCTCGAAATATTTGCCCCATTCTGTTTCTGTTTCGAATTCTTTCATGGATTTCGTGTTTTCGAAATTTTCGGGAATCAGGAAATACGAGAGCAGATAGGAATACTGCGAAACGACGCTCATGTAGTCCCACACATTGTTGTTCTTGCCACCCCAGCCGTGCATGTACTTGCGGGTGGCAATTTCCTTTTCCACGTTCGTGGTGAATGGGGAGGCTGTCAGCGGTAGCGGATAACCATCCGGATCGTAGAAGAATCGGTTGTTGTCCTTGTCAATTTTGTAGGCCTTGCTAATGGCGTCTTCCCATTTCTTTTCGATGCCGCCGTGAATGCCCTTGCCGTCGGAATAGGGGCGACAGTCGCAGTGCAGGGGCATGTGGCAGTCGGCAATGTAGTGGCTCAAAATGAAGAATCGCATGGCGATGTGGTTGCCCGATGTTGCGATGGGGCAGCCCTTTTCTTCGCGGTTGAGCATTTTGAAGTTGTCGATGATGCTGTGCGAAACCGCTTCGCAGCGGTCTGCGCAGTTGCCGCCTTCGATGTTGTAGGGTTTGCCCTTGAGCGGCGATTCTTTGGACATCTTGGTGTAAATGCTGTGGGTCGAGGGCAAGCTGCCGAAGGTGTTGTAGGTGCCGTCTTCAGCAGGGCAGTATTTGACGATGTGGCTGGTGGCCATGTCCTTGAAAACATCGTCGGGGTACCAGGCTCCCTTAATCACGAAGTCGCGGTAATCCTTGAACCATTTGACTAAGGCCTTGGCTTCTGTGCGTACTTTTTCACTGACTCCGTTAGTGACTTTTTCATCGGTTGTGGTGGCGATAACTTCCAAACGCTTGATAGCCATAAAGGCAATCCAGGCGTGCGAATATTTTTTCATGCTAAAAGGCTCCTTTTTCTTAAAATATAAGAAAAAGGAATACCTTGTATGATAAATGTACTACAAAAGAATCGGTAACGCAGTTATGTACTAAAAGAGTATCAACAGGTTCAGACCTGTAGCGGCATTTGCGACATTAAAGGTGGGGGTCACGAAGATTTGGGCTTCGCTGCGGCGAAGTTTACCACTTTTGTAGTATTCGTATGTTTCTTCGTTCTTGATTCGCTGGTGCTTGTGGCCAACATCCCTATGAATGGCGTAGATGTTGTAAATCGTGAGAGGGAGGCCGCCGGCGACCAATGGCACTCCTATAATAAAACAGGCGGCGTCGTTGAGCGCATTGTCAAGATCGTCTGAACCGCCGGCCATCGATGCCAAGACGATTACGCCTAATGTGGTGACGCCAACGCCGGCAATTGTGCCTATGACATTTTCGGCAATGCTTTCCTGAGAGCGCTCTTTTTCGATTTCTTCGATAAAGTAGGAGTCGTAATCGTGTGACGGATCCAGGGCGAGTTGTTCGGCTACGAGTGTGTTGTATGCAACGGAGTCGCTTGCGGTTTCGGCCGGTTTAGTTGTGCCGGTTTTACGCGATTGATATAATTGATGGGCGCGTTCGTATGTCATGCGGCGCTTTGCGTGCGCTTTGCTTTCGTTAATTCCGCTGATATTTGCGGTTAAAATCGTTACACCCGATACCAAAAGCGGCATCGCTAGAATCGCTCCCGTGGCTCCTTCGTTGGATAATCCGGTCATGACAGTAAGTCCAAGACCGGTCAATAAGGCGCCAGAAATAGAACCCAAAACATTTAACCCGATTCCTTCTTGATTTCGTTCGTTTTCAATCTGGTTCTGGTAGTAAATATCGTAAGAATGTTTTGTGTCTAAGGCAAGCTGTTCTGCGATAAGGGAATCGGTATAGAACAACGAATCCGTCTTGTTGGAGTCCGGGGTGCCTTGTGCAAAGTTGAAAACGATGGCTAGCAGTATAAAAACGAGCGACTTTTTGAGCATGATTCTGCAATTTGGGTTGAAAGGTTCATTTGAAATATAAGATAATTATTTGAATTTGTTCTAATTTTTTATATTTGAGCTATGCTTACCATAAATGGACAGAGTGTCGATGCGGCGGGCAAGACTGTTGCCGAGTACCTTGCAGAAGCTGGGTACAATACCGTGCGCATCGCTGTGGAACGGAACGAAGAAATTGTTCCGAAGGCGAAGTATGCCGAAACGGTGCTTGCCGATGGCGATATCGTCGAGGTCGTAAACTTTGTAGGCGGTGGGTGATGCCTGCCGATTATGTGCAAATGCGCGAACCTTCTCGCGAAGAGATGCTTGCTGCGCTTGAAAAGCGGCAGGGGTGCGATGCTGTGCGCAAATTGCAGGCGGCTACCGTTGCGGTTTGCGGCTTGGGCGGTCTCGGCTCGAATATTGCGATTTCTTTGGCGCGTGCCGGTGTCGGTAAGCTGATTCTGATTGATTTTGACCGTGTTGATGTGACGAATTTGCATCGTCAGCAGTATAAGGCGTGCCAGGTAGGCATGCCGAAGCCCGAGGCGTTGCTTGCGAATTTGAATGAGATTGCGCCGTATACGGAATATGAGACGCATTTCGAGAAAGTGACCGCCGAGAATGCGGAGGCGTTGCTTGCCAAGGCCGACGTGATTTGCGAGGCGTTTGACAATGCCGAGGCAAAGGCGATGCTTGTGAACACGGTGCTTGAAAATATGCCTGAAAAGTTCTTGGTCGCGGCTTCTGGCATGGCTGGCTACGATAGCGGAAATTTGATTACGACCCGCAAGGTGACCAAGCGCTTTTATGTTTGCGGTGACGGCAAAAGCGATGTGAATGACGGAATCGGACTCGTTGCACCCCGCGTGATGCTCTGCGCTGCCCACCAGGCCTTGATTGCTATACGTTTAATTCTTGGGTTAGAATAGCCTAAATATTCTCTCGTCTTTCGTCTCTCGTCTCTCGTCTAATGCTATATTTAGCCCTGCAAAAAAGAAGGCTTTATGGACGACAAACTTGTAATTGGTGGTCACGAATTTAATTCCCGCTTTATCTTAGGTTCCGGCAAATACTCCCTCAAGCTGATTGAGGCTGCTGTGCGCGATGCCGGGGCACAGATTGTGACCCTCGCGGTGCGCCGTGCGAACACCAAGGATCATGAAAACATTCTGGACTATATTCCGAAGGGTGTGACGCTGTTGCCGAATACGTCCGGCGCACGCAACGCCGCTGAAGCGGTGCGCATCGCGCGTCTTTCCCGCGAACTCGGCTGCGGTGATTTCGTCAAGATCGAAATCATGCGCGACACGAAGTACCTTTTACCCGATAACTACGAAACCATCAAGGCGACTGAAACTTTGGCGAAAGAAGGTTTCGTAGTAATGCCGTATATGTATCCGGATCTGAACGTGGCGCGCGACCTCGCTAACGCGGGTGCCGCAGCCGTGATGCCGCTGGCCGCTCCGATTGGCTCTAACAAGGGCCTTTCTACCCGCGAATTCATCCAGATTCTCATCGATGAAATCGACCTCCCCATTATCGTGGATGCAGGCATCGGCAAACCGTCTGAAGCTTGCGCTGCGATGGAAATGGGTGCTGCTGCGATTATGGCGAATACCGCTCTTGCTACCGCCGGCGACTTGCCGATGATGGCACAGAGTTTCAAGCTTGCAATCGAAGCGGGCCGCAAGGCGTATCTCGCTGGCCTTGGTCGTGTGCTGACCCGCGGAGCCTCTGCTTCTGACCCGCTGACGGGATTCTTGAGAGATTAAAATCGGGGTTTTAGGGGCAGAGCCCTTAGGCGAAGGGGTAACGAAAAAAAGAGCGCTTAAGAAGCGCTCTTTTTGTAGTGAGGGGAAGACTTGCCCCTACTGTACGTCAATCTGAACCTTATACATGGCCTTGCGTTGGGTGAGTGCGCCGCGCGGAGCCGTTTTGACGGTCACGTTCTTGGGCGTTACGCCGGGCTGCTGTTGCAGCGTCTTGAGCAAATCCTGGTTACGCTTTTCGGCGAGGTCGAGGATTTCCTTTTCGAGTGCCTTGCGATCGAGTTCCTTGGCGTGGGCTTCTGCGTAGGCTGCATAGGCGCTGTCCTTGTCTTCGATAGCGAGGATTGCCTTTTCGTCGAGTTCGTTGAGCGCGGTCTTGTTCTGCGTTACCTTGTAGAAGTCGGTCTTGAGCTTGTGCGTCTTGTAGGCGTCAACCGTCTTTTTCAGGTTGAAGTTCTGCACAAAGTTCATCTTGAGCTTCTTGTCCTTGGCGAGCGCTTCGACCATCTTCTGGGCCTTGGCGTACTGTTCGCTGGAGAACGAACTTGCGAGCGGGTTAATCAGAATTTCGTCGTTTTTACCGAGGTCAATGCCGACAGCACCTGCGCCCGTGGCGGCCACGTTACCCACGACCTTGAGCGGAGAAAGAGCCACCTTGATGAGCAGATTCATCACGGTCTGCCACACAATTTTCAGGTAAGAGAATTCGGGGTCCTGCACGTTGCCCTTCACGGGAACGTCGAACTGGATCTTGTCATCCTTGTCCTTGAGAATGTAGAGGCCAACCTTCATCGGGACCATGTATTCCGGGTCGGATTTAGAATCCTTGTCGCCTACGTCGATGTTGTAGATATCGATCGTGTTCTTACTTTCGATATTCCAGTTGCTCATCTTGTTTTCGCTTGCGAAAGCCATGGTACCCGAGCTGATGGGGTAGCCGGTGTAGTGGTGACTGTACGGCGAGAAGTGCTTGAGGGCAAGATTCTTGACGCTAATGTAGGCGTCCATGGTGCTAATATCGGAGAGTGCGCCCTTATACTTGAGCGAGAGCGTGCCGCCTTCGGGGAATGCGGCCGATACGTTGATGGCGCAGGGGGTGTTGAAGTTGATGTTGGAACCGTTCACGGTAATGCCGCTCACCTTGTAGTTGAACGGCTGCTTGGGAGTATGGTCGGTGGCCGAAACGCTCGTGTTTGCGACCTGCAACTTGTTAACCACGAACTTGAGCGGCTTGGACTTTTCTGCCGGAGCCGCTTCTTTCTTTTCGGCGGCGGGTTCTGCCGGAGCGGTAGAATCAACTGCGGCTTCCTTCTGGGCGGGCTTGTTCAGCGGTTCGAGCAAAACGTCGATGTTCGTGGTTCCGTTCTTGAACAGGTCAACATGGGCTGATGCTCCGTTTACGATCACGGAATCCACGCGGAAATCCATATCGTTCAGGTTCGCCTTGGCAATGCCCACACCCACGTGCGACACGCTAATGTCCTTGCCGCTGGTTTCGGTGAGTTTCAGGTGATCGACGGAAACGGTGCCGCTTACATTCGAAGACAGAACATTGTTGACGTTGCCGTTTACGTTCAAGTTGACATTCAGAGAAGCGTCAAAGTCCTTATACTTGATAAAATCGTTCAGGTAGGGCTTGGCGATGGCCAGAGCCAGCTTGTTGAGCGTTACATTCACGCCGAAGTCCTGGGTCTGCATGTTGAACTGCACCTTGACGCCCAGGTCGCCACCGTTTGTGAACTTGAGGTTCACGCCGATGTCGGTGTTCTTGTTGCTAAAGTAGACTGCCGGAATGGCGACCGAGAAGTCCTGAATGTGAATCTTGGAGCCGACTTTCTGGTCTTCGTAAATGAGGTTGCCTTTTTCGAGCGTGATGTTTTCGACTGCGACGCTAAAGCCGATCATTTCGTTCGGGTCGAGGTTCAGCGCCTTAGCGGAATCGGCGGCGGTGGAGTCCACCTTGGCTTCTTCGGCGGCGGTCGTGTCGGCGGTGCTGTCAGCGGCGAACTTGTCGAGAATGTCGCTAAAGTTGAACTTGTCACCCTTCTGGGTAACGCGCGTGTATAGACCCTTCAGGTAGATTTCGCTTACGCTAATCTCTTTTTTGATAAGGCGCGTGGGGTTGGCGTTGATGCGGAACTTTTCGAACGCCACAAAGGGGGTGGTTCCATCGGGTTCAAAAATCGCGAAGTCGTCGACCGTAATCGTAAAGGAAAGCGGACTGAAATCGATATTTTCGATTTTCATTTTGCGGCCGATGAGTTCTTCGGAATGTTCGACCACGTAATTCTTGGCGATGCCGGGAGCGATTTTGAGGGCGGCGATGACGAGCACGATCAGGGCCGCAAGAACGATAAGGACTATGTAGCGCTTTTTCATGTCTCAAAAATTAGAAAAATTCTATTTTTGGGTTAATGGAAAATAATTCCTTGAATGTGTTGATTTTGGCGGCCGGGCTTGGTACCCGTTTACGTCCGCTTACAAACGATGTGCCGAAACCGCTTGTGCCCGTAGTGGATGCCTCGATTTTGGACCTACAGGCACAAAAGGCCCGCGCAATTGGTAACATTCGTTTACATGCAAACGCTCATTATCTGGCTGATCAGGTGGTTGCTGCGGGTGGAACTTTAGGTTTCGAAAAAGTTTGGGTGGAACTGCCCGATATTCTCGGAACCGCTGGCCCGCTCAAGCGCATTTATAACGAGGGCTATCGTGGTGGCCTCTTGATTATGAATGGCGATGCCTATTGCAATTTTGACTTGAAGGCATTTGTCGAAAATGCGCAAGCGTTGGCGGCTCAGCCGAATGGCCCGCAGGTGGCCTTGCTCGCGGTCGATTTTCCGAAGGTGAATACCTTCCGCGTGGGTGTGGACGGTCGCTTGGCCGGCGTGGTCGGCCGTTTCGGTAGTGAAGAAGGTCAGCCTGCTACATTCTCGGGTGTTTCGTGGTACAGCGACGAGGCTCTTTCGCGCATTCGCGACGGGGAATTCGATATCCGTGAATTCTGGAAGCAAGAGATCGCTGCTGGTCGCGCTCCATTCGTGGACATGACGCAACTGCATGCGACTTGGATCGATATGGGCTCGCCCGAAGGTTTGATGAATGCGGTGGAAGCTCGCTTGAAGGAGCTTGGCCGCGACGTGAACGAAGCTGTTGTCGAAGATGGCGTTCAAGTGCCCGCAGGCGTGACTATCAAACATTCCGTGATTTATGATGGGGCCGAAATTCTGCCCGGCGAAACAATTGAAAATGAAATCCGCGGTCGCGGTTTTAAGTGGAAAGTTTAAAATGAGAAAATTTAGAGTCGTTTTAGTAGAACCGGAACATCCGCACAATGTGGGCTTTGTGGCTCGCGCCATGCACTGTTACGCCCTTGATGAACTTTATATTGTTTATCCGAGACGCGACAAGGTCATCGAAAATTCTTACCACACGGCTCCGAACAGCCACGAAGTCTTGGACAAGGCTACTATCGTGCACAAGTTCGAAGATGCCATTGGCGATTGCGCCTGCGCCGTTGCCTTCAGCCGCCGTATTTATGGTTCTGCCATCAAGCACACGATGATGCCAGGGCTTTCGGAATTGTTGCCTGAAGATGGAACGATTGCACTGGTGTTCGGCCGCGAATCTTGCGGGCTCGAAACCGAAGAAGTGAACGCTTGCACCTACCAGTGCGAAATTCCTGTGCCGGGGCTCATGAGTCTTAACTTGGCGCAGGCTGTTACGGTGGGCCTTTATGAACTTTGCCGCAGCGGTGCGCTCGCCAACGGCGAAGGTCGCGCAAAGCGTGGTAGCAAGGGTGCCTGCGAAACGGCTCCGGCGACCATCGAACAGATCGATAGCTTCAAAAAGTTCCTGGACCGCTATCTGACTGGTCAGTATCACGATCAGTCTTGGCGCGATAACTTCCTCAATACGCTCTTGCAACGCCTGCACCCGACCCGCAACGAACTTTCGGCGTTGTTTGGCCTCATCCGCAATCTCGCGAAAAAGCCCGCTCGCCTTGAACAAGCTGCCGACAAGGCCGCTAAGGCTGCCGAATCGGCAGAATCTGCTGAAAAATAGGCATGGAAGTCGAATTCAATATTGCAGGGCGAATTTTGGCCAAGGATGGTACGCGAATCATATCGCTTGCCGAAATCATTGCGTCGCCTGCAGCGGGTTCTGGCGCAACGTGCGCCGCTGACCTCTCCGAAGATGCTCTCGCCGACTACTGCAAGGCGGTTTCTGCGCAGAACGCCTGCAAAGTCTACCTGTGGAAGGACCGCGAAGAATACGGCAACGCGAACGTATTCAACGGCGGCTCCGATTACGAAGTCGTGAACGAAGTTTGCTTTTTATGCGTTTACGACTGCGGAAAAGAAATGGTCCGTGAAACCACGAACCATTGGAACGAAAAAATCGACGAAGTTATTTAGCGGCTTTCATATTCTTCTTTTGTAATGCAACTGACATGCCCTGTGCGGTGCTCGCTCATCAAGGGGAGATAAAGGTCCTTGGTGGTCCATTGGTATTTGAATCCACATTTCTCCTGAACTCGGCGTGATTTTTCATTGCCGTCGTAGTATCCGCACCAGACTTTTCGCATGCCAAGATCTTGGAAGGCGTGCCGTATTAATTCTTTTGCCGCTTCGGGAATGAGCCCTTGCCCCCAAAAGGGTTTGCCGATCCAGTAGCCGAGCTCGCATTCGTCGTCGCGCTCGGTCAAGTCGGTATTGCCGTTGAGTTTTAGTTCGATCGCTCCGATGGCCTTGTTGTCTTGCTTTAGACAGACCGCATAGGCTTCGGCACCGCAAAAAACGTACCGAATGACACCAAGACTTTCTTGAACATTCTTGTGAACGGGCCAGCCTGCAATGGGTCCCACATCGGGGTCGCTGGCGTATTTGTAAAGATCTTCGGCGTCGCTATCTTGCCAACGGCGAAGAATCAATCGTTCTGTTTCTAGGGACATGTTCCAAATATAGACTTTTATATATTTGCGCCATGGCTTCTCAGACAATTAAAATTCAGTACCTCGATGAATCTATCCCGAAACTCACTTATGTTGGCGGTAAATCTGATTGGATTGACCTTGCCGCGGCAGAAACCGTGACTCTCAAGGCGGGGGAGTTCCGCCTGATTCATTTGGGTGTTGCGATGAAATTGCCGGATGGTTACGAGGCGCATATCGCCCCGCGCAGCTCTACGTTCAAGAATTTCGGCATATTGCAGGCGAATTCCGTGGGCGTGGTTGATTCTAGCTACTGCGGCGCGAACGACTGGTGGAAAATGCCCGTTTACGCCACCCGCGACGTGACCATCGAAAAGGGGAGCCGCATCGCACAGTTCCGCATCATGGAAATCCAACCGACGCTCACCTTCGAAGAAGGCGCTCTCGACGGCGCTGACCGTGGCGGCTTCGGCAGCACGGGAATTTAGGGAACATAGATTTTATTTCGTTTATACCGGCTTTAAATGTATCCTTGAGTTTACATTCGGGTTTTTCGTCTTTGGAGTCATCTCACGTTTCTAACCCCAAACCACTGTCTACTTCAGACTTCCTACTTCCTACTATTTTATATATTTCCCCTACACCGGCAAGTATAGCGCTTGCCCAGGATTTTTTAACATCAAAAGGAAAAACATGAAACGTCTCCCCATTGTTGCTCTCGCAGTATGTTTCGCTGGTCTCGTTGCCTGCAATCAGGCTTCCGCCGGCGGTTCGTTCAACCAGCAGGCCAGGCTTGATAACCTCGAAAAGGATTTCAAGCAGGTCAAGGAAGAATTTGAAATCATCAAGTATGCCCTCGACAAGCGCGGCATCTCCCTGGAACAGGCCCGCGCCGAAATGGAAGCGGACAACAAGGTTTGGGACATCCCCGACGAAGACAGCCCGGTCTTTGGTAACACCAAGAACCCGAAGCTCACCATTGTTGAATTTACCGAATTCCAGTGCCCGTACTGCTCCCGCATCGCTCCGGTCATGAAGGAACTCAACGAAAAGTATCCGGACAAGATCAAGTTCGTGTACAAGCACTTCCCGCTCAGTTTCCACTCCAACGCTCGTGCTGCAGCAGCCTCTTCTATCGCTGCTCACAAGCAGGGCAAGTTCTGGGAATACCGCTACGCCCTCGCTCCGCATAGCCGCGAACTCAGCGACTCCATCTACGTGGAAGTGGCAAAGCAGGTTGGCTTGAACGTGGAACAGTTCAAGAAGGACATGGTGCTCGACTCTGCCATGAACGCCCGTATCGACAAGGACTTCCAGCTCGGTGCCGAAGTCGGCGTGCAGGGTACCCCGAATTTCTACATCAACGGCAAGCGTCAGGACCGTTTCAGCCCGGAACTGGTCGAAAAGCTCCTCAAGGAAGCCAAGTAATTACCCAAGCGGTTCAATCTGTAAACGCGACTTAATGTCGCGTGCTTCCTTTTTGAACGCGAAAATTTTAATTTCAAAATCAAACTAAAAAACACAACCAAAAGGACACGATCATATGATGAAGCGTACATTGACTGCCGCTACCGTCGCCCTCCTCGGCTTCGGCGTAACGGCTACAATGGCTCAGCCGAAAGCACCGCGCGTAGTTCCTTACAAGTTCTTCGACGAACAGTATCGTCCGGGGGGCTTTGACTACGCATACGGCGGCAAGAGCAAAGGTATCACCATCACGAAAGACGGCGGCTACAAGTCTAAGGCTGCCTTGAACATCAAGCTCGACCCGAGCGAATATTCGGGCGCATCTGTTTGCTTGTACAACGAAACCTTCGACCTCAACAAGTTCATGCTCGACTCCAAGCTCGAATTCATGATCAAGGGTAAGAAGGGTGGCGAAGCCGTTAAGGTCGGCCTTTTGGATGAAGAAGTTTCTGACGGCAAGAAGACCCAGGTCGTTCTCCCGATGAACAAGTACATCCAGGGCGGTGCCGTGACGACGGATTGGAAGAAGGTTTCCATTCCTCTCGTGGACTTCCCGGACCGTGGTCTCTACTGGGACAACACCCGCAAGTCTGAATTCCCGGCTCGCATTGACTGGGACAAGATTGCAGAAATCCGCTTCTCTATCGACAAGAGCGGCGCATCTGATTTCGAAATCTGGGTCGACAACATTGAAATCGTGAAGGGCAACAAGAAGGCTGCCCCGAAGAAGAAGGTTGTCTACTGGGATGAAAACAACGACGTCATCAACGGACCTAAGAACCCCGAAAAGCTCGATGGCAAGGCCAAGCCGGTTAAGAACGGTACGTTCTACGATAACCAGCTCAAGGGCTTCAGCTACAGCTACGGTGGTCTTTCTGCCCAGCGTGAAGCTGACTCCAAGACTCAGGGCAACCCGAACGTGCTCGCCCTGTACATCGATAACAACGACTGGTCCGGTGTGACCTACTCTCTTGGCGAAGGCAAGTACATTGACCTCTCCAAGGTTCGCAATAAGGGTGGTCTCTACTTCTGGATCAAGGGTAAGCTCGGTGGCGAAAAGGTGTACGTTGGTATCCTGGATAACCAGGGCAACGACATCAAGAGCCAGACCAAGATTAGCCTGAACGACTGGATCGAAGGCTCCAAGGTCGGCACCGACTGGAAGCTCGTGAAGATTCCTCTGAAGAAGTTCGGCGACAAGGGTAAGGCTTGGGACGCTAACAAGCAGGCCGAAGTTGCTAAGGACGTGCAGTGGAACAAGATTCAGGAAGTCCGTTTCTCTGTGGGCAAGGGTGAAAACCAGGGTGAACCGGGCAAGCCGGCTCCTGTGACCATCTTCGTCGACCAGATTACCTTCACCGAAAATATCGACTGGGTTGACCCGGATATCAAGTGGGATAACTGGAAGTCCAAGGCTCCGGATGTCGTGATTTCTGACTTCGAAGGCAAGTTTGGCAAGGACAACTGGGAACCGTCTTTCGGTCCGAAGTCCAAGGCCGAAATCGAAATGCCGTACAAGACCTCCAAGCTCGACGGCAACAGCCTCTACATCAAGCACTTCGAAATGTCCGACTGGGTGGACTTCGTTCTTGACTTTACCAAGAACGGTGCCGCTCACGATGCTAAGCAGCGCGACTGGACGAACCACTGGGGCATCATGTTCGACGTTTACTCCGAACGTGCATGGCAGTCCATTACGGTTCAGATCGGTGACGCTGGCAACGAACTCTTCGTTTCCAACACCGGTGTACCTCGCGGTCGCACCACGGTGATCGTGCCGTTCCGCACGTTCTCCAAGTTCCCGTACTACCAGCCGCCTAACGCTAAGGAAAACGGCGTGTTCGACCTCAAGAACGTCGTTTCTCTCGACTTCAAACCGGGTGGAGAAGGTTCTAACGGTAGCTTCGAAATCGACAACATTAAGCTCACCAACCAGAAGGAAGTCAAGGCTGCTCAGCGTCCGGCTCTCGTGAAGGTTGAAGTTAAGGGTACCGGCGACGTGATCAACCCGAACATCTCGGGCGGCCTCTTCGGTATCAACGCTGCACTTTGGGATGGCGACATGCTCGACAATCCGAAGTTCAAGGTTCAGACTGCTGAATACGCCAAGCGCATCAACCACGGCATCATCCGTTATCCGGGTGGTCTCCGTGCCGATGACGACCACTGGAAGGAAATCCTCGACAACCACGACTGGATGGTCGATACCGACGAATTCCTCGCCTGGTTGAAGAAGACCGGTTCTAACGCCATGTTCACCGTGAACTTCGGTTCCGGTACCGAACAGGAAGCCGCTGCTTGGGTGAAGCACACCAACATCGACAAGAAGGCCGGTATCGTTTACTGGGAAATCGGTAACGAAGTCTATGGTAACTGGCATCCGTACTATGAAAAGTATGGTAAGGACGGCGGTACCATTTATGGTAAGCGCGCCCGTAAGTTCATCGAAGCCATGAAGAAGGTTGACCCGACCATTAAGGTCGCAGTCCTCGGCGTGCTCGATGGCCAGTGGAACGACAACGTGCTCAAGGAAACCGGCGACATTGCCGACGGTCTCATTGTTCACCACTATCCGCAGCACTTCGGTGAAGAAAACGACTTCGCCCTCCTCTCTGCTCCGCAGGACCTCGTTCCTATCTACAGCCGTCTCCATAAGGTTGTGGACAAGTGGACCAGCCACTTCAAGAAGGACAAGAAGATCGAACTCTGGCTCACCGAATGGAACTCCGTGGACTTCAACCCGGGTCCGCAGACCATCGCTCTCGAAAACGGTCTGTTCGTTGCTGACTACCTCGCAATGTTGGCCACCGAAAATGTGGACAACGCACAGTACTGGGATATCCACAACGACATCACTCCGGAAGGCGGTGACTACGGTTACCTGACCCGTTCTGCAGAAGAATGCATGAACTGCCCGCGTCCGAGCTACTGGGCATTCCAGATGGCTTCTGACGCTCTCCGCGGCAAGCTCCTCAAGACCGAAATTTCCGGTGACAAGGAATCGCTCATCACGACCTACTACACCGAAAACGGCAAGAAGAAGAGCCTCCTCGTGATCAACAAGAGCCCGTACAGCGACTACGAACTCAAGTTGAACATCCCGGGCTTCAAGGGCAAGGCCACTGTCCAGACTCTCGACCGCAGCACTGAAAAGCTGAAGGAAGGCTGGGCAAACGATCCGTCCAAGAAGGCCAAGAAGGGTGTTGACATCAGCAAGCCGGTCAAGGTCGGCAAGCGCACCGTCACCCTCATCACGGTGGAATAAGGAATATCATTCCGGCTTAACCGCCGGAATCCGCCTTTAAAGAAACGCCTCGGCTCTGCCGGGGCGTTCTTTTTATGCAATCTTTATAAGTATATTTTCAAAAAAATGGAGATAAATGTGTTTCGTAATCTTTTTTTGATAGGATTCTCTTTTATATTGTGCTTTTTCTTCTTCTCTTGTGGAATCTCTACGGGAGGAGGGGATGGGGCTTCGGGGACATGCCGAAACATTTTGAAAGTTCATCCAAAGAATTTAAAATTGTCCATTAGTCTTGATTGCCCATATGACAGTATATGTGATATAAAGTTGTTTTTTGACAATATGGTTTATTCGGATTCTTTGAATAGTTGTTATGGTGATTATAACTATTTGTTTGTTGCAGAAAAACAAAGGCTAAAAATCCATAGATTTGAAGAAATATCTATAGCTTTAGATTCTGAAGAACATATCCGTTTTTCTTTGCTTGATGAGACTAATACTGAGAAATATTATGATGTTGACCTGTCTAAAATTATTCATTCTTTCGAAGTTGTAGGGGATTCTGTAAAAATTGATATGCTAAGTGCTGGTTTTTCTGAGATACGGATGGATTGTCCTTCTTCTTGGGAACGATGCCGTTTTCAGGATTCGGATTATGAATATGTTATGGTTGGTATAGATTCAACATGGTCCAACAGTTTTGTCTTTGATCAATATTTATCTGATCAAAGTTCAATGAAATCTGACAGTATACATGTTTATGGAAAAATAATTTTTAGATAAAAAACGGCAGCTTTAAGCTGCCGTTTTCAAGTATGAATAAAAGAACTTATGAGTTATCGTTCCAGGCGGAAGTAGACTGCGGCGAGCGGCGGAAGCTTGATGTTCAAGCTCCACTGGCGATTCTGCCACGGGATGTCCTGCGTCCAGACTTCGCCGAAGTTCCCCACATTGGAGCCGCCGAACATGCTAGCGTCCGTGTTGAAGATTTCCTTCCACTTGCCGCGAGTCGGAGCGCCCAAGCGGTAGTCGTTGCGGACCACCGGCGTGAAGTTGAACACGCAGAGGATTTGGTTCCCGTGATCGTCCTTACGCACGAAGCTTACGATGGAATTGTCGGCGTCGTCGCACCAGATCCATTCGAAGCCGGTGTAGTAGTGGTCGATTTCCCAGAACGGGGCGTTTTCCTTGTACAGGTGGTTCAGAACCTTCATCATCTGCAGGAGCTTGCCGTGGCTATCCCAGCTGATCAAGTGCCAGTCGAGGGAGCGCTTCTCGTTCCATTCGCGGAACTGGCCGAAGTCGTTGCCCATGAAGTTGAGCTTCTTGCCCGGGTGCGCGTACTGGAAGGCGTAGGTGAGGCGGAGGTTTGCAAACTTCTGCCAGTTGTCTCCCGGCATCTTGCCTAGCATAGAGCCCTTTCCGTGAACCACTTCGTCGTGGCTGAACACCTGGATGAAGTTTTCGCTGTAGGCGTACACCATGCTGAAGGTCAGCTGGTTGTGGTGGTACTTGCGGTGAATCGGTTCATGCTGAATGTAGCTCAAGAAGTCGTTCATCCAGCCCATGTTCCACTTGTAGTGGAAGCCGAGGCCGCCCTGTTCAGGCGGACGCGTGATGGAGGGGAAGCTGGTGGATTCTTCGGCAATCAAAATCGCATGCGGCGTGAGGCGACCCATGATGCTGTTCAGGTGCTTCAGGAATTCCAGCGTATCGTAGTTGATGTTGCCGCCGTCTTTGTTCGGCACCCACTGACCAGGGCCCTTACCGTAGTCGAGGTAAAGCATCGATGCCACAGCGTCGACGCGCAGACCGTCGCAGTGGAATTCCTTGAGCCAGTACATGGCGTTTGCAATGAGGAAGTTCTTGACTTCGTTGCGGCCCAGGTTAAAGATGTAGGTGCCCCAGTGCGGGTGTTCGCCCTGGCGCGGGTCGGCGTGTTCGTAACAGGCGGTGCCGTCGAAACGTCCGAGGGCGTGAGCATCCTTCGGGAAGTGTGCCGGAACCCAGTCCACAATCACGCCGATTTCGTTCTGGTGGCAAAGGTCCACAAAATGGCGGAACTGGTCAGGTGTGCCGTAGCGGCTCGTGGGGGAGTAGTAGCCCGTTACCTGGTAGCCCCAGGATTCGTCGAGCGGGTGTTCGGCGAGCGGCAAGAATTCCACGTGGGTGTAGCCCATTTCCTTAAGGTACGGAATCAAGGTTTCGGCAAGTTCGTCCCAGTTCAAGAAACGGTCCGGATTCGCGGGGTCGCGGCGCCAGGAGCCTGCGTGGACTTCGTAGATGTTCATCGGCGAACCGAAGACCTTGGTTGCCCAATGCGTAGACATGTAAAGGTCGTCGCCCCATTCGTAACCGTCGAGGTGCGTGGTAATGGAGGCGGTTGCCGGGCGGACTTCGCTGAGCTTTGCAAGCGGGTCCACCTTCACGTGCAGATTGCCGTCGGCACCGTGAATTTCGAAGCGGTAGAGTTCGCCTTCGCCAATGTTCGGAATAAAGATTTCCCAAATGCCGGTGCTGCCGAGCATGCGCATCTGGTGGCGGCGGCCGTCCCAGCTGTTAAAGCTACCGACCACGGAAACCGCGCGGGCGTTCGGAGCCCAAACGGCAAAGTGTACGCCTTTAAAGCCCTGGTGTTCTACAAGGTTTGCGCCCAGTTTGCGGTAAAGTTCATAGTGCGTACCTGAGCTAATCAGGTGACGGTCGAAGTCGGAAAGGACTGGGAGGAATGCATACGGGTCGGTCAGCGTGTATTCGTTGCCGTCGTCTTGGCGAATGATCAAGTTGTAAAAGAATGGTTCGTATTCCTTGTCCAGAATGGCTTCAAAAAATCCCGTGTTGCCAAGCTTCATGAAATCGAATTCAAATTCGCCGTCGCAAGATTCGCCGCGAATAAAGCTAGCCTGCGGCTGGTAGGCGCGAATCACCGTCTTTAAGCCGCGGTCCGTGTTCAGCGGATGCAAACCTAAAATCGAGAACGGGTCTTTGGTATTGAAATCCCAAATGGCACGCATGTCTTCTGACGTAAGGCTCGTAAAATCATTCCATTCCATACAAAACTCCTGTAATTGGTCCAGACCAAGGAGGGCCCAAAACACCTTGTTGTAATGTCGTAAATATAACTTAATCAAAAAAAATGGGGCTTTGCAATTCTATATTTGGGGCATGTACAGGCGAGTCCTTACGATTCAAGATATTTCGTGCTTTGGACAGTGCTCCCTCACGGTGGCACTGCCGATTATTTCTGCGTGCGGTGTAGAGACGGCTGTGTTGCCGTCGGCGATTCTTTCGACCCATACGGGCGGCTTTACGGGCTGGACTTTCCAGGACCTGACTAAAGAAATGTTGCCGATCAGCGAGCACTGGCGTGTGGCTGATATTCGTTTCGATGCTTTCTATACCGGTTATCTGGGTTCTATTGAGCAAATCAACATGGTTCAGCACATTATGGACACCAACGGTGTTGATGGTGCGATTCGGGTGGTGGACCCTGCCATGGCCGACAACGGGGCGCTTTACCCCGGCTTTAACATGGAATTTGTCGCTGCCATGAAGGATTTGTGCGCCCATGCCGATGTTTTGCTCCCGAATATGACCGAAGCTTGCATGCTCACCGATACGGAGTACAGCGAAAACATTGACCGCGAAACGGTCGAAATGCTTTGCAAAAAGCTCTGCGCATTGGGCACCAAGTCGGTGGTGCTGACCGGTGTCGGATTCCGCGCGGGATACACGGGCGTGATGCTTTACGACGGTAAGGATTTCAACTACTACGAACACAAGAAGATTACCAAGGGCTTTAACGGCACGGGTGACTGCTATGCTTCTGCATTTGTGGGAGCCATGCTCCGTGGTCGTTCCATGGTCGATGCGGCCCGAATTGCGGCTGATTTTGTGTTGGAATGTATCGAAAAGACGTACGAAGACAAGTCTCACTGGTATGGAGTCAAGTTTGAACTTGCGCTCCCGAGCTTGATTAAAAATTTGGCAGACGAGTAGGTTCTTATGGCAATTGCGATGGAAGAAACGGTTGACCCGATGCAGTTTACGCAGGTGTTCAAGGTAACGCCTGAAATGATTGACGACAATCATCATTTCAATAATGTGTGGTCGGTAAAGTGGATTCAGGATATCGCAATTGCTCATTCCGATTCCGTGGGCGGTACGCAGCTGATGCGTGACCTGGGTGCCGGCTGGATGATTCATGTGCAGCACGTGGAATACAAGAATCAGGCTTTCCTCGGTGATGAAATTCGCGGAACCACGTGGGTGGCTGCTTACGGTAAAGTGGCAAGCTTGCGCAAGTGCCGCTTTGAACGCGTCTCTGACGGCAAGGTGATTTTTGAATCGGAAACCCAGTGGGTGCTTGTCGACATGAAACGCGGCCGCCCCGTTGCCATCTCCGATGAAATGAAGCGCCTGTACGTCGGGCACTAGTCACCCTGAACTTGGTTCAGGGTCAGCATTTTAATTCGCATAGTCTCCCTGAGGGCACTCAGGGTCAGCATTTACTTTAGAAAATACTCTGCAATCCGTTGGATTCTTGCCCGGAGGCTTTTTTCGTTTTCTTTATGGTACGGCGGGTAAAGGAATGTCATGGTGTCGAGGGCACTCTGCCGCATCACGTTGCGTTCGTGGCTGAATGTCTTGAATCCGTAAATCCCGTGGTAATTGCCGGTGCCGCTCATGCCCACGCCGCCAAACGGAACCGACTGATTTGCAATCTGCAAAATGCAATGGTTTACGCAAGTAGAGCCCGAGGTCGTGCGGGCGATGACTTCGTTGATTTTTACTTCGGATTTTCCGAAAATGTAGAGTGCCAGCGGCTTCGGACGCGCTTGAACGAAGGCAATTGCCTCTTCTAGCGAATCGTAGGCAATAATCGGGAGAATCGGTCCGAAAATTTCAGATTCCATGATGCGCATGTCGGGCGTGACGTCGGTCAGCACGGTCGCGGGCGTGTAGCGGTTTTTAACGTCTTCGGGGCTGAATTGCGCGCCGATGACGGCTTTTGCGCCCTTGGCGACGGCGTCTTGAATTAGCGCTTGGTGGCGCTCGACGGTGCGGCTTTCAACGATGTGCACAAAAATGTCGGAGTTACGACGAGCTTCATCGGTGTTGCCGTACATCTTCTTTATGTTGTCTGCAATTGCTTCGGCGAGCGGATGCATTAAACGGCGCGGGCAAAGCATGTAGTCGGGAGCGATGCAGGTCTGGCCTGCATTCAGGCACTTGCCCCAGGCGAGTTTCTTCGCTGCATCCTTGATTTTAACATCATCAAGAATAATCACCGGCGATTTTCCGCCGAGCTCGAGCGTAACGCCTGCATGAATCTTGGCCGCTTCTTCTGCTACATGGGCTCCTACGTTCGGGCTACCCGTAAAGAACACATGGTCGAAGGGGAGGGCGAGCAGCTGGTCGCCAATTTCGGCACCTGCGCCCTGCACTACAGCGACTTCGTTCTGCGGGAAAACTTCTTTAATAATCGATTCCAGGACTTCGGCGACATGCGGAGTCTTGTGGCTCGGCTTTGCAATCACCACGTTGCCTGCGGCAATAGCCGCTACAATCGGCGAAATAAACAGCAAGAACGGGTAATTCCACGGGGCCATGATTAGCACGCGGCCCTTGGGCTCAAAATGACTCACGCTTGAATTCAGCGGGAACAGAAAACTCCAGCTACCGTCTTTATCTTCGACCCAATCGGGTAAGTGGTTCACAGTGTGGTCGATTTCTTGCAGGGCAGGGTAGACTTCGGTAATCCACGCTTCGGTCTTCGGTTTATGAAAGTCGGCCCACACGGCATCGTAGAATTCCTGCTGTCTCGTTTCAATCACCTTGCGAAGTTTAAGCAACTTGGCGATGCGTTCTTTCACGCTTGTTTGTGCAATTTTCCAGCGGTTTTCACCCTGCGCATCAAATATGTTTTGTAAGAAATCTGACATGTGGAACAATATAATTTTTACTCATACGTCTTAGGCCTAAAGTCGCTTGATTTATACCATTGAAGCGTACACCCACCGCCCAAACCCCATAGCCAACACCCCATACCACTTCCTACGGCCTACTGTCTACTTCTAACTTCCTACAGTCTACTTTTTTTATAAATTATAAACATGGCTAGTTTGATTGAATTCAAGGGTAAAAAGCCCATCCTTGGCGAACGCGTGTTTATCGCGGAAGGTGCCAAAGTCATTGGCGATGTAGAAATTGGCGATGATTCGTCTGTTTTTTACAATACGGTTATCCGTGCAGACCTCGCCGAAATTCGCATTGGCAAGCGAACCAATATCCAGGATAATGTGACCGTACATCTTTCGACAGGAGTCGGCGTGCATGTGGGCGACGACGTGACCGTGGGCCATAATGCCATTTTGCATGCCTGCGATGTGGACGACCACGTGTTGATTGGCATGGGTGCAATCCTCATGGACGGCGTACACATCAAGTCGAACAGCGTGGTGGCTGCCGGTGCCGTGGTGACGCAAAACAAGGAATTCCCGGAACGCAGCTTGATTGTGGGTGCTCCGGCCCATGTGGTGCGTGAACTGACCGAAGACGAAATCCGCAAATTCCACGAAAATGCGGAGCATTATTTGGTGATTAAAGAAGAGTTGAGAAACTCTTAACGCTTTTTTGCTATAAAAAACTTCGCTTTAAGCTCGACCTTCTATATAATTATATTTTAGCTGTGATGTATAAGTTTGTCTTTCTCATTAATCCGATTAGTGGCGGCGGCCAGGGCAAGGTGATTCACCAGTATTTGCCCGAAATTATGTCTTCTTTGAATTACACAGAAGACCAATGGAAGGCCGAATTTACCAATATCGATGGGTTAGACAATCAAATCAAGGACGCTCTTGCAAATACCGAAAAACTGGTGGCTGTCGGTGGCGATGGCACAGTGTCTTCTGTCCTTTCGGTCATGGTCTCTTCGGAATACGCAAAATCCGTAAAAATCGGCCTGATTCCCCTTGGAACGGGTAACGATCTTGCGCGCGTGCTGAACCTTTACAAGCCCTATGTAGATAAGGGCCTTCTGTTCCTGGTGCGTAGGCTTTTGCAGGCCAAGGCGCGCCCCTTCGATATCTGGAAGGTGAACGGAAAACTTGCTTTTGCAAACTATTTTTCGGGTGGTATCGATGCCCGAATCGCTCACGATTTTAACCGCGCCCGTGCCAATGGCGAATTCAATTCGAATTCCGTGCTCGTGAACAAGCTGCACTATGTCAAGAGTTTCTTTGCGGACCGCTCTTACCAGCTTAAAAAGGGTAAGCTTTCGTTTGTAGATGCCGAGGGCCGCAGCTGGCAAAAAATTCTGGACGGCCACCGCACCGTGATTGTGGGCAATATCCCAAGTTTTGCTAGCGGTACGAATCCGTTCTACAAGTCCGACATGGCAGACGGCCTGCTCGAAATTGTATGCGTGCCGAACATGTTCAGGTTCTTGCTGGCCATTGCGGTCGGGAACTTGCCTGTCATCGGGAATCTAGTCAAGAAGTATTTTATCAAGACCCGCAAGGCCAAGTCCCTTAAGCTGGAATTTGCCGAAGACGAATTTTTACAGCTCGATGGCGAAGACTTGAGCGGTAAACTTGGCGGCCATGTAGACATTGACTTTGCCTGCAAGGTGCAGATTATGGCGCTGGGGGAATAATGTTCTCCGTTCGCTGTGCCGAAGTCCTTGAATTTTTACGCAATACAGAATCGATGGAATGTAACGTCTTGCGCGAGTCGCCAGAGGTTACTTTAACAGGCTTTGCCGCACTGACGCAGGCTCGCGAAAACGATGTGAGTTTTTGGGTCGGTCGCGTCGAGAGCGTGACGCATGCGAATGGTCCTTCGAACGATGATTTGAAAAAGACGGCTGCCGGCCTCCTATTCGTGCCTTCTGCTGCGGCGCAATCGGGCGAGGTTTCGTTCGCCGAGATTTTCCCGAACGCAAAGAACATTGTCGCCGTCGCTGAACCTTACCATGCCATGGTCAAGTTCCTGGAGCATTTCGAGGGCAACGGATTCACCGACAACATGGAATCGGGCGTGCATTTTGACCGCGACTACATGGGCGTGGGATATGGCGAAAACGGCCCCTGGATTCACCCGTCGGCGGTTGTCGAAGGCTTTGTTGACGAAGGCTGCTTTGTCGGGCCCGGCTGCGTCGTGATGCGCGGTGCAAGCATCGGGCGAGGCTGCCGCCTGGAATCGAACGTGACCATTTACCCGAATGTCATCGTGGGCGAGAGCTGCATTTTTCAAGCGGGCGTCGTAGTCGGAAGTCGCGGGTTTGGTTTTTACGAGCACGAGGGCGAACGTCGCATGGTGCCGCATTTTGCGGGCGTCCGTATCGGGAACCGCTGCAGTTTCGGTGCAAATACGGTCGTGGCGGCTGGATTCATTTCTCCGACGACCATCGGTGACAACTGCCATCTGGATTCCATGGTGCAGATTGCGCACAACTGCGTTCTTGGAAACAACATTTATATGGCCTCTCAAACGGCTCTCGGTGGAACGACGATTCTCGAAGACGGCGTGCAGTTCGCGGGCGGCGCTAAGGCGGCCGGGCACTTGACCGTCGGCAAGAATGCGATTGTGACAGCGAAAGCGGGCGTGACCAAGAGCGTTCCTGCGGGCAAGACGGTCGCTGGATTCCCGGCGATTGATATCGACATCTGGCGTCGTCAAATGGTCGAGCTCCGCATGATGGCGAAGAAGAACCTGAAGTAGCTCGCAGTTTGCTATTTTGTACTGCGTAAATGTCTAACGAAATTGTTTTTAAATCTCGCAGTTTGAGTTACGGGCAGACTTCTGTGTCGGTGGAGCCGCTGGAAAAGGACCCGCAGAAGGTTCCTTTTGTGGCTTGGTATGTGGGCGAAAAGCTTTTCTACCGCAGCGATGCGTGTCATTGTTTTGAAGAACTTGAATTTTTTGCGAAACGTACCGCCGGTTATAGGTTGAAGGACTCGGCGGATTCTGCGGCGGGGGAGCCTTCGCTGCAGCTGCTTTCGCCGGAGCATTTGGCACCCGTGTTCCTGATGTGGCCGCACCGGCGCTTTAACGTACGACTTTCTGATGCGGCCAAGCCCGAAGTCCCGATGATGGACGGTTCTGTGATTCCGTTCTTCTGCGAAATGCGAAAATTCTGCGGTGCGCCCGAAGAGCTGGTCTTCTTCGATGCGCCTGTGCATGCCGAGTGGGACTTGGGTAGCGATACCGCAGTCTACGGCCATGTCCGCATTACGCCGGCCGAAACCTTCGAAGTCGAATACGTGCTCGACCGCAATACCGCCCGCGATGGTTACGACCTGAAGTCGGCGGCCTCCGTCTCCATTTATTCGCCCGAAAACTTGTACCAAATTTTCATGGCGCGCACCTTCATCCATCAGGTGGAACTGGAGCGCGCCCGTGCGGCAGGCCTCCTCGCCGGAGTCGATGAATCTTGCGGACTCCTGCTCGCAGCGGGGGATTGCGCGGCTCAAAACAGCGCCTGTTCGCCAAAATTCCGCATCGCAAACGAACCTGCGATGCATAAAATACTAGATTTGATTGGAGACCTGAGTTTTATCTGTCCGGCCCTTCCGAGGGTCAGAATCGAAATCACCAACGGTGGGCATGTGTCCCACCACCAAATCATGGAGAAAATCATTCCTTATGTCAATGCTGGAATCTTTACCCAAGTCTAACGTCGATGGAATCCTCTACGATGCCGAAGTCGTCCACAGCGTGCTTCCGCAGAAGGCCCCGTTTGCCTTTGTCGATGAAATCCTCTCCCTCGATGCTGAAAACATGGAAATCGTTGCCAAGTGGCATTTGACCGGTGAAGAAGGTTTTCTCAAGGGACATTTCCCGGGCAATCCGGTGCTCCCCGGCGTGATTCAGATTGAATCCATGGCTCAGGCCGCCACACTCCTCACCATGATCGGTCGCGAAGCCGAAACTACCGGCAAGCGCCCTGCCTTCATGGGTGTTGAAAACTGCCGTTTCCGCGCTCCGGTGATTCCGAAGGCCGAAATCGTTCTGAAGGCCAAGCTCATCATGGCCCGCCACGGCATTTACAAGTACAGCGGCGAACTCCTGACCGTCGATGCCGAAGGCAAGGAAACCCTCTGCACCAAGGCCGACTTCAGCGCCGCCATGGTGTAAGTTACGGGTCTAGCAACTCGCCACGAATCACTTCAACTTGATCCCCGACCAAACTGATAATGTTGGTCGGGTTTATTTCTATAGGGCCGCAGTCGACCATCATGTCAACGGAATGCTCGAAAGTCTTCCAGATATCGTCCGGCTCGTACATGTCTTCTTCGGTGAGCTTGGCGGCCGTGCTCAGGATCGGCTTGTCGAAATGCTGGAAAAGTTCCTTGAAGAACGGGTGCGTCGGCATTCTCACGCCAATTTCGGGGCGCTTGACGTCCAGGCGGCGGGCAATGTGCGGGTCAGCAGGCAAAATAAACGTGTACGGCCCGGGCACGCGCGGCTTCATGATGTTGAATGCAAAGTTGTCAACACGGGCGTAGTCGGTGGCCTTACGGATGTCCGGGATGATGAGCGCCATGAAGAACTTCTTCATCGGCTTCTTGAGGGCGTAAAGCTTGTGGATTGCCTTGGGCGATTCGGCGTTGCAGCCAATCGCGTAACCAGATTCAGTGGGGTAGAGGACCAAGCCGTCGTCTTCGAGGGCGGCTGCGGCAAGCTTCACGATTCTCGCTTGCGGATTTACTGGGTGAACTTCAAAACGCATGGCGATAAAATAGTAAAAACATAGGAAATTGCAATAGCTGATTTTAAGGGCTAAAAACTCAAAATTCCTGCTGTTTAGCCTGTCTTTTTTCTATTTTGTATGCCGTAAAATAATACGGAGTTTTTATGTCCAATTATTGTCCTGTTATCGGTCTTGAAATCCATTGTCAGCTCGCGACTAAAACCAAGATGTTCTGCGGCT
>CADCBQ010000026.1 GCA_902799745.1 Fibrobacter succinogenes
GTCTTCCTTCATCATCTCGGCGAACGGATTTTCCTGCACTTCGCTCAAGTCTTCGCGACCTTCGAGCATGGCGTTCAAATCGTCTTCGCTCACGTTCCGGCCGCGTTCCGTCCACAGCACGGCTTCGCGCATCACTGCGGCCAAGTCGCCCACGGTCTGTTCCTTGGAACGTGCAATCGCCTGGTTGCGAATCGCTTCCACAAGGCCCGGCTTCACTTCCGGATCCTTGCTGAAGAACACGGTCTCGTGCGCCATTTCTTCGGCGTAGTCGGCGTTATTCTTCTTGCGGTAAATCCAAATTGGGCCAAACAGTTCGCTCTGGCGGAACACGATTTCGTCCGTCTTGATCATCTCGAGCATGGCCATGAAGGTCACTGCCGCCACAATCGGGTGTGAATCGTTGTCGAGCAAGTCTTCGAACAGGGCGCGGCCATTCACCGCAAGATAATTGTTGATTGCCTGCTGACGGTCCTGAATGGTCACGTAGTCGAGTTCAATGTGGTGAATCGTTTCCGAAATCTTGGTCTTCAGGCTCTTCTGGTAAGCGCGGAAAAGCTGCCAAATGTTCGCGTCGGCCAAAGTCTCTTCGTCGGTCTGCGTCTTTTCGAGGCGACCGCGGGAATACGTACCGAAGTTCTCGCTTTCCATTTCTTGCAGCCCGCTCGCGACTTGCTTAAAGCGCTGGTATTCCAGCATTTCTTTCATGAGCTGTTCGCGGTCTTCGTTGTATTCCGCTTCCATCTCGGGGTCGCGCTGTTCGGCCGGCAAAAGTTCCTGCACCTTTAAAGCCATCAAGCGGCTCGCCATGTACAAGAAATCACCCGCCTTCGAAAGGTCGGTGCCCTCGTACTCGTTCACCCACTTTAAAAACTGGTCCGCAATTTCGGCAATCGAAATCTGTTCGAGCGGAACTTCCTTCTTCTGAACAAGATACACCAGCAAGTCCATCGGGCCATTGAACGCCCCGATGCGTACTTCGTATTCTTCCTGTTCTTCGACTTCGGTCATGCTTATCGATTCTTAGTTAGATAGCTTATTCCACGGTCACGCTCTTGGCGAGGTTGCGCGGTTGGTCCACGTCGTTTCCGCGGAGCACGGCGATGTGGTAAGCGAGTAGCTGGAGCGGCACGCATGTCACGATCGGCATGAGCATCGGGATAGTCTTCGGGACTGTAATCAGGTGGTCCGCAATTTCGTCGAGCGGGTGACAATCTGCGGTCGAGATGGCAATCACCTTGCCGCCGCGGGCCTTGATTTCGCGCACGTTGCTGATGACCTTGTCGAACAGGGCGTCCTTCGGGGCAATCACCACGACCGGCATGTTTTCGTCGATCAAGGCAATGGGCCCGTGCTTCATTTCAGCGGCGGGGTAGCCTTCGGCGTGAATGTAGCTGATTTCCTTGAGCTTCAAGGCGCCTTCCATGGCGACGGGGTAGTTGAAGTGACGACCCAGGTACAAGAAGTTATTTGCCTTCACGTACTTGTTGGCGATACCTGCAATCTGGTCTGAAAGCTTGAGGGTCTGATCCACGAGCTCGGGGAGCTCCTGCATGGCCTTCACGATGTCGGCACCGCTTTCGAACGAAAGGCGGCGCTGGCGGCCAAGCAAAAGGGCAATCATCGCAAGCACGGTCACCTGGCTGGTGAATGCCTTTGTTGATGCCACGCCGATTTCGGGACCTGCGTGCAGGTAAACGCCGCCGTCGCTGGTGCGAGCGATGGTAGAACCCACGCCGTTACAAATGGCAAGTGCGGTAGCGCCCTTCTGCTGGGCTTCCTTAAGGGCGGCAAGCGTGTCGGCGGTTTCGCCGGACTGGCTAATGGCAAGCACGAGCGTGCCCGGCTTGATAATGGGGTTGCGGTAACGGAATTCCGAGGCGTATTCCACTTCGACCGGGACGCCGGCCAAGTCTTCGATCATGTATTCACCGACCATGCCGGCGTAGTAGCTGGTACCGCAGGCGGTAATGATGATACGGTTGATGTTGCGGAGTTCCCTAATGTTGGTGTCGAGGCCTGCAAGCTTGGCGTTGCCTTCGGCCTGCAAGAGACGTCCGCGCATGGTGTTGCGGAGCACTTCGGGCTGTTCAAAAATTTCCTTGAGCATGAAGTGGGCAAAACCGCCCTTCGCAATGGCGTCGGCGTCGAATTCCACGTCCTGTACTTCGTGCTGCACCGGCTGGCTGTTCGTATTCAACAGGTTGTAGCCGTCTTCCTTGATTTCGACGATGTCGTTGTCGTCGAGGTAAACGACCTTCTGCGTGTGCATGATGATAGCGGAAACGTCAGAGGCCAGGTAGAATTCGTTCTGGCCGATACCCAGAATGAGCGGAGATCCGCGGCGGGCACCGATCATAGTGCCGGGTTCGTCCTTGCAAATCACCGCAAGGCCAAAAGTTCCTTCGATTTTGGAAATGGCCTTGAGGACGGCTTCCTTGAGGTTGCCCTTATAGTAGCGGGCAATCAGGTGGGCGACGACTTCGGTGTCGGTTTCGGACTTGAATTCGACACCTTCGGCCTGGAGTTTCTTTTTAAGAATGGCATAGTTTTCGATAATGCCGTTGTGCACAATCGAAATCTTGCCGTCAAAGCTCTGGTGCGGGTGTGCGTTCTGTTCGGTCGGGGCGCCATGGGTGGCCCAACGGGTGTGGGCGATGCCGATATGACCGTGGAGAGGCTTGTTTTTAAGCTTGTCTTCAAGAGCCGCAATCTTGCCGGAGGCGCGGACGGTTTCAATTTTCCCGTCTTCAATCAGGGCAACGCCCGAGCTGTCATAGCCGCGGTACTCCAACTTTTTAAGACCGCCAACCAAGATAGGTAGAGCTTCGTTCTGGCCGATATATCCGACAATTCCGCACATATAATAAGAGTCCTTCTTTTGTTAACGGAACGCAATATACCAATTTCTTTTGGTAAAAATGGGTTACATATGGTCTTTTAGCGTAAGATTTTGTTATTTTTCGTTTGTCAAAACATAAAAGAGGATAAAATGAACAAAAAACTCATTATTGCTGCGGGTGCTCTCGCATTTGCTCTGACTGGCTGTGATCAGCTGTGCCAGGGTTCCAAGACCAAGACTGCTTTGGTGACTGACAAGGATAAGTACAGCTATGCTCTCGGTGCTCATTTCGGTAACCAGGCTCGTTTCCAGTTGGTAACCCGCGATTCTATCGATCTCGACCTCGATCTCTTTATCCAGGCTTTCAAGGAACGCTATAACGAAGATTCCGCTCATTTCTTGATGAACGATTCCATCATCTTCCAGACTCTCACCGACCTCTCTCAGGCCCGTCAGGCTGAAAAGAACAAGAAGGACAGCCTCGCAGCCGAAGCCAACAAGGCCGCCGGCGAAGCATTCCTCGCCAAGAACAAGACTGCCGAAGGCGTCGTGACCACCGAATCTGGCCTCCAGTACAAGGTGATTACCGAAGGTACGGGTGCAACTCCGGCCGATGGCGACATCGTGAAGGTTCACTACACCGGTACGCTTCTCGACGGAACCAAGTTCGACAGTTCCATCGACCGTGGCGAACCGCTTGAATTCCCGATCGGCGCCGTGATTCCGGGTTGGACCGAAATGCTCAAGCTCATGAAGGTGGGCGGCAAGGTCACCGCATGGATCCCGAGCGACCTCGCATACGGTCCGCGTGGCCGTGGCCCGCAGATTCCGGGTAACAGCCTCCTCGTGTTCGAAATGGAATTGATCGATACTCACGCTGCTGACGCTCCGGCTGCTGAACCGGCTAAGGCCGAAGCTCCGAAGGCTGAAAAGAAGGCTGCTGTTAAGGCTGCCCCGAAGGCTGAAGCTAAGCCCGCCGCTGCAAAGCCGGCCGCAGAAGCTAAGCCTGCTGAAGCCGCCAAGCCCGCTGCCGAAGCAAAGCCGGCCGCTGCTGAAGCCCCGAAGGCCGAAGCTAAGCCCGCTGCCGCTGCTCCGGCTGCTGCCGCACCTGCTGCTGCTCCTGCCGCTCCCGCTGCAGCCGCACCGGCCGCTGCCAAGTAATCGGTTCGCTTAAAGCTTTGAAAAATCCTGCGCTTAATGGGCGCGGGATTTTTTTATATTATGCAATCATTCCGAGGTTTTCGTGAAATTTATTCTGTCGATTGCGTTGTCTCTGTTTTTTGTACTTTCGCTACTTGGCTGTAACGAAGAAAAGAAGATTCAAAATCTTAAAGATGAAGGCGACCGCCTACGCGCGCAAATCGATTCCCTTACGAATGAAATTGAGCAGGTGCAACTGCAGCCCGGCAATTGGGATGTTCATAACGATACCGTTCGTGCTGGCGACGGCCTTTTCCAGGTGCTTGTCCGCATGCAGATTAACGAACGCGAACGCGGCAAGATTGTGCTTGCCCTCCAGGATAGTGTAGAACTTTCGAAGCTCCGCGTGGGACAGGTTTTTTATGTCGCTCTCGATTCGGCGGGGAGTGTCCAGAAGTTCCGTTATGCACCGAACCCCGCTACAATCCATATTCTCACGCGCAAGGATTCGGGCTATGTTTACAGCTTGATTCAAAAACCGGTAACCCGCCGTCAATCCATTTTCGAAGGCGCGCTGACCGAAGGCAGCACCTTGAACGGTACGCTCTTCAAGGTGGGTATCCCCGGTCGCATGGTAGGTATCGTGAGTGGCGTGCTCCAGTGCAAGGTGGCTTTCCCGTTGGCACGCGCCGGTGACAAGTTCCGCATCTTGCTCGAAGAAACTTTCTACCAGGATTCCATCTGGATTTCGGGCCGAGTCGTTTACGCCGAATTTGACGGTCGCATTGTGGGCCACCATGAAGCCTTCCGTTACGAAGATCCGGATCCGAAAAGTTCCTTTAATGCCCACTATACTGAAAAGGGCGAAGCCTTGGTCTTTGATGGTCTGCGTTATCCGCTCGACCGCTTGCATGTTACAAGTCCCTTCGGTAGCCGCATTCACCCGATTACGGGCCAGCGCAAAACTCACTACGGCATAGACTACGGTAGCCCCACGGGAACGCCGGTTTACGCCGTTGCCGAAGGTGTTGTGACTGTTTCGGGCTTTGATCCCTTCAGCGGCAACAAGATTGCCATTCGCCACAGGGACCGCTCCGAAAGCTGGTACATGCACCTTTCTGTTCGCGGCGTAAAGGTGGGCTCCAAGGTGGCTGCGCGCCAATGCATTGGCCGCGTAGGTTCCACCGGTCGCAGCACCGGTCCGCACCTGCATTTGGGCTTCAAGAACGAAAAGGGCTCTTGGATCAATCCGGCCTCCAAGACCATGATCGCCGCTCCCAAGCTCGAAGGCCAGCGTCTTTCCCGCCTCAAGGACCAGGTGGCAGAAATCCGCAAACAAATAGAGGCGACTCTCGCCGCCCCTGCTGTAAAAGCAAACGACACCACCGATGTGATGGTGCGTATGCGTAATTTGTAATTATTTGATGATTTTATATTTCAGCTTCAGGTCTTTGGCGGTCGGAATCTTGCCAGAGGCTTCGTGCTCGCGTTCTTTAGAGAAGTGGTTGAGCTTTTGCGTGCCATAACCGGCGGTACGAATTGCGGTAGCTTCTTTCGCGAGTTCTATGGCTTTGGCCATCTGTTCGTCAGGATCGTCAATTTCGTAGTCGGGGACAATACCCAAGTCGTGGTAACTTTCCCAGTTCTTGTCGTAGCTTTGCAGCAGAGTTATCAGCGCGAGTCCGAAGTTTAATGTAGAATCGATAACGCCCTGTCCGATACCCTTTCCGTAAGTTAGCTGACCCACGACAGGAATGCGCCTGTTTGCGGTCAATGCCGAAAGCATTGTTTCGGAGCAGCTTGCCGAACCTGTATCGGCCATCACTACGTAGTAGCGGTTTTTGCCAATGCCGTCGCTCGATACCGTGTAGGTAATGGTGTCAAGCTTCTGGATGTATCGCCACGATTTACCGTCGCGAACAGAATCGACTTGGGCTTCAACATCATTTATAATGGTGTCTCCCATTGTAAGCAGTTCTGCTGCGATATTGTGGCATTGATCCGTTTCGCCACCGGGGTTTCCGCGCAGGTCAATAATCGTGGATTTGGCCCCTTCGGTCTTTCTGAGCGCGGATACGAATTCTCCATAGGATCCGCTGTCGCTAATGGATGTCACGACAAATTGCTTGATTAGGATTACCGGAATGGAATCCTTGTAATAGAGCTTGACCGAAGGCTCGTTGTATTCGGCTATGGTGACGTTCGTCGCGAATGTTTCGTCGTTGCGCTTTACGACTATATTGATGACTTCGTTTGCATCGCCGGTGCACATGGCTTCAAAGTTGGATTCCGACGTGATGCTCAGTCCATCTATCTGGACAATGATGTCGCCAATCTGGAGACCTGCCTTTTCGGCGGGGGAGCGGGGGTAAATATCGGTAATGCGCAAAAATTGAGTCGTTCCGTCGTTAACTTCTTCGATCTCGGCGCCGATTCCCGTAATCTTTTCGGTTTCCATAATGCTCGCAAGAACTTGGGGGGCGACCATCGGGTCGAAATAGCGGGTAAAGGGGTCCGCCATCTGGTTGTACATGTAGCACACATCGTAATAATTGTTGGTGCAAAAGCCCTTCGTCCTGGCGTCGGCGCTGGTGCCCTTATTTAAATAGACCTTGTAGTCACTTGAAATTTCGTTGCGTTCATGACCGTAAATGTAATACAGGTCGAGTAGGGCGTAATTGAAATAAAGCTCCGCTTCGTATTCGTTGTCTATATTTTCCAATAGAGGGAATATGCTGTAGAGTAAATCTTGATCCGAATCATCGCTACTGGCTGTTTGCGAACAGCCTGCAAATAATAAAGAAATTGCGCCTATGGCTGCAAGGATTTTTTTCATGAGATACTCCTTTTAATTTGCCCAAATAGTGCTGTCGCCTTCCATAATTGCGCCCCCGAAGTCTTTGTAGCGGCGAAGAATCTGTGGCTCGCTATTGGACGATTCGTGCGCTTTCATTAAAGTTTTGCTTGAAGATTTTTTCCCGAAGGCTTTTTCAATGGCATCTAGCCCGCATTGCAGCGATGCTGTTTCGCAGGGGTAATTGGGTATAATCCCGATCTTGTTGTAGGAATTTCCTTTAGGCGTCAGGAATTCCAAGTTGGTGATGAGCGAAAGTCCTCCGGCCATCGTTTTCCAAGTGCTTTGACCGATTCCCTTGCCGTAGGTCGTGATTCCTGCAATAGGAATCTCTGCGCCTTCTTGAATGGCTGCCGCAAAGATTTCGGCACAGCTTGCGCTACCGTGATTGACTAGCGCCACGAATTTTCCGTTTTCGCCGGCGCCACCTTCGGTTGCCATAACATAGGTCTTATTATAGGTGGGGGTTCCGTCTCCTGCAAAACTGCGGGAATAGCGGATAGAAACCGCACCTTTCTTGATGAACAAGTCTGCCATGTCTGTGCAATGGTTTACATGACCGCCCGGGTTGTTACGTAAATCGATGAGTCTGGGGGCCGTCGTATTGCGGGTGGCTTCCAGGTGGGCCTTGAGTTCTCCAAGGGTGCCGTTTTTCTGGTCGGCCGTATTCAGCTTGAAACTGGTGATGGTAATGATTTCGATTCCATCCAAGGTGTCTACGAAAATGGTCGGGGCGTAAACATCTTCCTTGGTCAGTTCAAATGTCGTGGTGTCGCCCAGATAGGCAACGGTAACGGAAATGTTCTTGCTGTAAGTAAGAATGGAATCGTAAATGTTGTACGCCTGTTGCCCCGTGATGTCGACTCCGTTTACATTAAGAATATTTCCGTAGCGGGGGAGTCCTGCGCGCCCGGCCGGGCTTTGGGGGTAAACGCGATAAATGACAAGCGGGTATTCCGCCTGGGGGATCTGGTAGTATTCCATACCGACATCGCCCGGCACAATGCTTGTGTTAATGTGCGTGATTGTTTCTTCGCTTTTGGCAGGCGGGATGTAGCGGGTGAACGGGTCTGACAGCTTGTTGTAGAGTTCGCTGACCGAATCCCCTTGTTCATCCAGCAGGGGCAGTTCGTCTTCGTACAGGTATGTCCGCTGCAGTAGCCAGTAATTATAAGTGTATTCTGTGGGAGCAGGCGTGCTGTCTACCGGCTCGAAGAAGTTGCTACAGGCAATGAGGGAAAAGGCGGTGAGCACGCTCGCTGTGCTCGCTTTGAGCCATGAGCGTGGGTGCATTCGCCCTTTTTGCTTTTTTATTTCAAATATCAAAGCGAAACTCCTCTCAAACCTCAAAGCGCAGCGACCTCATAGCTCAGCGGCGCTCTGCGCCGACCTACTGATCGATGCTCAAGCCCTTCTTGTCCAGGAGCACGCGCGGGATTCCGCCTTCGAGCGGGTTTTCCACTACGGAAATCGTCTCGAGGCTGTCGCATTCAGCGAGGCTTTCGGGGAGGGTGGCGAGCTGGTTTGCGTCGAGCACCAGTTCCTTGAGCTTTTTCAGGTTCGAAAATTCGGAGGGGATTGCGCCCAGGTTGTTGCCCGACACCATCAGGACTTCCAGGGATTCCAGGTGGCCGAGGGTGGCCGGAATGGAGGTCAGGTCGTTGTTGTCGAGGTAGAGCTTGCGGAGCTTTTTCAGCTTGCCGAGGGTGGCCGGAACTTCGGAGAGCATGTTGTCGTGGAGACTCAGCTTGGTGACGTTCACCCATTTGCCGACTTCGAGGGTCAGGTCCAAAAGCTGGTTCTTGGCGATATTCACCGTCTGGAGCTTTTTGAGGTTACCCACGGAATCCGGAAGTTCGGAGAGGCTGTTGTAGCCCAGGTACAGGTGTTCCAGATTTGTAAGTTCGCCGATGGTCTCGGGGAGCTCCATCAGGTCGTTTTCGCTCACGGAAAGCTTTTTCAGTTTCTTGAGCTTGGAAATGTCGTCGGGGAGTTCCACGAGCATGTTGCGGTCGAGGATGAGCTCTTCGAGGTCTTCCAATTCGAAAAGTTCCTGAGGAAGGATTCTCAGTTCCTTTTGGGAAAGGTCTAACGAGGTGGCTTTTTCGGCCTTGGCTTTATTAATGATATCTAGCAAATTCATGGGAACATCTCCTATAGTGTAAATCATAGCATTTTTGCCCCGAAAAGATGAAACTTTATTCAAAAAAAGTAAAAAAGTATGATTTTTGCACAAATGTTCACTACAAATGAGGGGGCTTTTGAAAAAAAATGAAAAAAATGTATGTTTTTTATCCACAAAGCGACATTTTGAAACTATTTTTAAGGTGCAAAATACGATATTAAGGGTAAGGTGCCACATTTGCACCCGACTTTTGCTATTGTAAAGATAACAGAACTGAGGAAAAAATGGAACTAACCAAATCGCAGGAACGCCGTCTAGCATTTGTGGCTAGCCTCTTGAGTCTCAATCCGAACGATCCTACTGACAGAATTAAGGCACTCCGGCATCTAAACCTTGATGAAAACGGCTGCTTCCATGGTTTCCAATATTCCCAAGGCTTTATGGAATTCTTCATCTTCCTCGATGAAGATACTCCGCTTGAAAAGGTCGTTTCTCACCTGAATTCTGACCTCAAACAGCTCCAGATTGCCGTTTTCCGCACCAGCGACCCTCCTAATCCGTTCTTTATGTCGCTCCGCGAAGAAGCTGATCCTTGGGCTGTTAATAAGATTTCTGACGATGACGAAGAGGAAGATTCCGATTCCCCGGCAAGTCGTCCCTATATGGAAACGCTCGAAATTACGGTTCTCCGTACCCGTGCGACCCGCGACATTACCGACTCCGAACTGGAACGTACCCTCAAGGACATGCGCCGCAAGCTTGGCATCTGGAAGAACGAAGTCAAGGCTAAGCTCGAAATCATTGCCGAACACGACGACTTGACCCGCGACTTCCGCAGCGCCGACGACAAGCTTGAAATCGTGATGGATTCCGATCCGCTTCACCTGACCTCCGATCACGGTGAACTGTTCCTCGGTTTCTGCCCGATTCGTACGATTTTTGATTATCACGTGAACCTGGGTAAGCGTCTCAAGACGAAGCACAACATGGCTATCGTCTCCAGTAACATCCGTACTTACCTCGGTAACCTCACCCACACGAACGCTGCTTTGATCGATGCCTTCCAGACTATGGAACGTAACGACGACCAGAACGTGAACGTGGATGACTTCCCGTTCCTGCACAACGGTATGACCCTTACCGGTGATGACCTGCGCCTCAAGGAACGCGATGGCAAGAAGGTGCTCTATATTGAACGCCCGAAGATTATTAACGGTGCCCAGTCCCTGTTCACCTATGAACAGTACGCCAAGAAGAGCAAGAAGCCGGTGAACCCGCAGGTGCTCGTGAAGGTCGTGGTGCCGTATCCTGGTGCTGACAACTTCCTGAACCAGGTGACCATGGCCAACAACCGCCAGAACCCGGTGTTCAGCTACCATCTGCGTGCTGCTGACGACCTGCAGTTCTTCATTTGGCAGCGTTACCAGGAAGAAGGCTTTACCTACGTTTATAAGGATGGCGTGCGCCTCAAAGCACGTACCCGTAAGCTCGAAGTGCGTATGCGCCCTGAACTTGCCAAGACCCTCTTCATGATGGATGGCAAGCTCAGCGAATGCCGCTCCAGCGACTGCATTTTCGATAAGGAAACCCTGTACCAGCGTTGCTTCGGCGCGTTCGTGCGTGTGTCTCCGGATAAGGAACGCGACTTTGTGCGCAAGACCATCGCCTTCACCAAGGCATGGCAGCTTCTTAGCCGCTTGCCGATCAAGATCCGCCGCGTGACCCCGGGTAAGGGCGTGTCTATCGAAGCTAACGACGATAACCCGCTGACCCGCATCACCTGGAACGGTCGCCTCGAAGACAAGTTTATCTTCCGTAGCGCCGTGAAGGACCTGGTGGTTGCCCTTGCCCTTAAGCATTGGCTCATTTACGGCGATCCGATTCAGGACTTCGAATGGCTGGTTGAAAACGAACTCAACTTCAACGATTCCATCCTCAAGTATGCTTCCAAGATTTACACTGAAGACTTGAAGGGGATCTTGATTTCTGAATTCAAGGATAATCCGGCTTACTACGATACTATTACGACGATCGACAAGGATTCCGGTGAATCCGTGGAACGTCGCCTGTGGAAGGGCTTCAGCAATACCGCTACTTACGACAAGATGATGGATCTTCTGTGCAAGAAGAACTCCACTTGGGAAAAGTGCCGCGGCGGTATCGAAGTATTCCTTTAATATCGCAAAATAAGGTGATTAAATTTACAGGAAGTCCTCCATCGGGGGACTTTTTTTTTGTAGATGTAATTTTTTTGTACGCAATCCAATTCTTTTTGTGTATATTCAAAAAGAACAAATGTGGAGGTGTCAATTATGAATATGAAGTGTAGTCGCGTTTTCAAAAAAGCGTTGCCTTTGGCGCTGCTTTCTGCAACGTTTGCCATGGTGGCTTGCGATTTTGGTTCCGATTCTAAGGATTCCAGTGACGAACAGACCGTTGAACAGAAAAATACGGTTGAGGAAGGTTCCGATCAGCCTACAAATACCGAAACGGTTGATGGGAAAAACGTTTCTGAACAGGGATCTTCGTCAAGTGTGCGATCGACTGATGAAAGTTCATCGAGCGTGCAGTCGACAGATGGAAGTTCGTCGAGCGTTCAGTCGAGTACTCCGTCGGCATTCAAGGATGACCATTGCTTTGAAGATTGGGGGCCCTATGGTGTAGCCCGAATAAATACGGGGTATGACGCTGGTTTTAATAATTCCGGCTATTGGTATACCTATAATGATAACGAAGATGGTGGAAAATCAACCATAAAATGGGCTGCTGAGCCAGATGTGTATGGCGGTTTGGAACCGGTTCTCGAGAAATGTGTTACGGGCCTTTGTGGAACGTATAAGTTGGATAAAGGCACCTTGGACTACGATCCGTATGTGGTTGTCGCTTTTGACCTTGCGGGTAAGGATGCTGATGGCCGTGTCATACCGGTCGACGCTTCCGGCTTGGGAGGATTTGAGATTAGTCTTGCTGTCTCGGCGGCTGCTACACTTGAGTTGAGCATGGGTAACGAAGAAGATGCGAAAATCGACTTTGCACTTCCTGCTTATGACTTGGGTAAGTCTTCGACTGGTAAGACGGTTCGCATTCCTTGGTCCAAGTTTGTCCAGCCGAGTTGGGGCAAAGTCAAAATATCAATGGAAGATGCCGTAAAAAAACTGACTTCGGTTATAATTAGGATTCAAGCCAAGGACGGCAGTGAGGGTCAATTTAATATTATGCAGGTAGCGGCGTATGATCGTGGAAGCTTTGGTAGTTGCCCCGGTTATGTGCCGGTGGTTTCTTCGAGCTCGACTGCTCCGAAATCGAGCAATAGTGTAGTGCCCAAATCAAGCAGCAGTTTGGCTCCTTGCGATTTTGAAAATTGGTATGGAGCTGATGGTGTTGCTCGAATCAACACGGGTTACGATGCCGGTTTTGACAATTCCGGTTACTGGTATATTGCAAACGATAGCCTCGATGGCGGAAAGTCTGTCATCACATGGGCGGCTGAACCTGATCCAGAGGGCGGCTTGGAACCGGTCCTCGATTCATGTGGTGGCGTTTGTGGAACGTACAAGCTGGATAAAGGGGATTTGGCCTATGATCCGTTTGTGGAGATCGCTTTCGACCTTGCGGGGAAGGGTGCCGATGGTCAAGCCATACCGGTCGATATTTCTGGTATGGAGGGTATTGACATTCAATTTAGTTCCTCGCATGCCGCTGTACTTGAGTTGAGCCTGGGTGAAGAAATGGATAAGAAAATCGGTTATGCACTTCCGGCTTATGACCTGGGCAAGTCTTCTACCGGTAAGTATGCTAGCATTCCTTGGTCCAAGTTTGCTCAGCCAAGCTGGGCTAAGGCTGACCAGCTCATTTCCATAGAAGAAGCGATCACTTCTGTTGCTTCCATCCGAGTCAGAATTCAGGCTAAGACTGGTTCTGAGGGACAATTCAATATTATGGGTATAGGAAGGCGTGGTACTCTTCTAACTTGTTGCGGCCCCTGATTGCCGAGGCTTCCTACAAACTACTTGCATCTTACTTATTTAAACAAAAAGAAACAAAAGTCGTTGACTAGCTCAACGGCTTTTTCTAATTTTGGCTACGAAAATCTTACAAGTACAGGAGTTCTTTACAAAATGTGGAACGAAAAGTATATCGCCAAGCTGGATAACTACCTGGCCCAGGCCCAGGCAGCTGGTGGCGCTGCTCGTGTTGATAAGCAGCACCAGTCCGGAAAGTGCACTGCCCGCGAACGCATGGAAATGCTGTTCGATGAAGGTACGTTTGTTGAAGTCGGTGCGCTCCGCAAGTCGAGCAACCGCGTGCTCAAGGAAAGCAAGGTCGTCTTGGGTGACGGCGTCGTGACCGGTTACGGCAAGGTGAATGGCCGTCTGGTGTTTGCCTCTTCTCAGGACTTTACAGTGGGTGGCGGCTCCTTGGGCCAGTGCCACGCTGAAAAGATTTGCCGCGTGATGGATATGGCTGTCGAAGCCGGTGCTCCGTTTGTCGCCATGAACGATAGCGGTGGAGCCCGTATCGACGAAGGCGTGTTCTCGCTCGCAGGCTATAGCGCCATCATGGCCCGCAACGTCTGGGCTTCTGGCGTGATTCCGCAGATTGCCGTGATCATGGGCCCCTGCGCTGGTGGCGCCTGCTATTCTCCGGCTCTCAGCGACTTCATTTTCATGACTCAGAACACGAGCCAGATGTTCCTTACGGGTCCGGCTGTCGTGAAGCAGGTGATGGGCGAAAACATTACCGCTGCCGAACTCGGTGGCGCTCCGGTGCACATGGCAAAGTCCGGTGTGGCTCACTTCATGTACGAAGACGACAAGAAGTGCCTCGAAGGTGTCCGCAAGCTCCTCAGCTACTTGCCGCAGAGCAACCGCAAGGAATCTGCTGAGTGCAACTGCAAGATTGCCGAAGCTGCCAAGAACGACGAAGGCTTCTTCAAGAAGCTGTTCTCCAAGTCCGAATCGACCGAAGTTGCTGCTTCTTTCGACAACAGCGCCTCTATTCAGGACATCGTTCCGGATAACTACAAGCAGGCTTACGACGTGAAGTCCGTGATTGCCGCCTTTGCTGATGCCGACAGCTTCTTTGAAGTGCAGAGCGACTGGGGCAAGAACGTGGTGATCGGCTTCGCTCGCCTGAACGGTGAAGCCATCGGTATCGTGGCTAACCAGCCGAAGGTCCTCGCCGGTTCCTTGGACGTGGATGGCTCCGACAAGGCTGGCCGCTTTGTCCGCTTCTGCGACGCGTTCAACATTCCGCTCCTCGCCCTCGCTGACGTTCCGGGTTACATGCCGGGTTCCAAGCAGGAATACTCGGGCATCATCCGCCACGGTGCAAAGCTCCTTTACGCCTTTGCCGAAGCGACCGTGCCGAAGGTGACGCTCATTCTGCGTAAGGCTTTCGGTGGTGCCTATATCGCCATGAACAGCAAGGACGTGGGTGCCGACTACGTGTTCGCTCTCCCGATTGCCCAGGTGGCCGTGATGGGTGCTGAAGGTGCTGTGGAAATCATCAACAAGAAGGAAATCGCTGCAGCTCCGGATCCGGTGGCCGCTCGCGCCCAGTGCATCGCCAAGTACGAAGAAGAACTGATGAACCCCTACGTTGCCGCCTCCATGGGCGTGGTCGACGAAGTGATTCACCCGGCCGATGTTCGTAAGCGCCTGATTGCCGCTTTTGACGCCTTGAAGACCAAGGAACAGAAGCGTCACTGGAAGAAGCACGCAAATATACCGCTGTAGTGTCAAACCTGCAGTTGTAGATAAATTAACTTTTGTGAAAACGGCTCGCTCTGCGGGCCGTTTTTTGCTTATGTAGCGCAAGGAAAACCGTCCAAATCGTTGAAAAATTGCTAATTTCGCACAAATTGCAGGAAAAATCCCATATTATAGGTGGTTTTGCGGTATGCGAATTCAGTATTTTATGGGGCACCTGTATAGAAGTATATTGTGTTTTTTGAAGGTCTAAAACGCTTGTGGCCGGTGGCGACTGTCGCCCTTGCCGTAGGAATCGCCTGGTCCCAGAGCGATTCTGTTTCGGTTGTGTCTGCAAGCGATGCCGAGACGTCTGAACCTGACCCGGCAGAGACCGAATGGCAGCCGACTTACCAGTACATAGCGTTACCGCCCTCGGTGAACCCGTTGAACGGCTTGTTGCCGTTTGGTGGCATCGGATCTTCGCCCACGCTCATGAGTACGAGCAAGGGACAGGTCTTTAGCCACGATATCGATGTGTCGACCCGTGAAATGGATGTGAGCGAAAAGCGCGTGAACTCCGTTTCGCGTGATACCACGACCTTGTGGACGGCGCATTACCCTGAACTTGCCGATTACGTGTCGGACATGTACAGTATTGGGCAGAAGAGCCTTTGGCTGAACGACTTGGTGGGTAAGGCGAACGACGGTTACGAGACCCCCGAGACCGGTTCGGTGTTCGACATTACGATTCCGGTGACGATGCCTGCGTGGATGCGCGACTTTGGCCTCGACAAACCGAAGCTGATGCTCCAGGGTACCATGGACATTCGCTTGAAGGGTTACGGCGAAAAGGACGATGCCGAGGGTAGCACGAACACGAGCCTGTGGCCGAGCCCCACTTTGAACTACACGCCGAACTTCATGGTGAAGGGTAAAATCGGTCCGTACATCACGGTTGAAATCAACAACGTGGAAGAAGGCCTCGGTGCCCGCAACCAGGTGCGCGTGGTTTACGAAGAGTCTTACAAGGACGAATTTGAAGACTACATTCTGCAGCGCGTAGAAGCTGGTACCACGAACCTCGCTTTGACGGGTACGGAACTCACGGGTTACTCCGAGAACCACCAGGGCTTGTTCGGTATCAAGGCCGACTGGAAGTTGGGTGACTGGAGGCTCACGACCATTGCTTCGCAGGATGGTGGTGACCAGGAAGAATACAGCCTGAAGGCGAGTGAATCGGTTTCGGAATTCCAGATTCTGGATAAGCAGTTTGTTGCTTACCGTTACTACTTCTTGAACAACGAAGCGAAAGACGAATACGTGAGAGAAGTTTCGCGTACGGGCAAGAGAACCAAGACCTATAGCGCAACAGACCTGAAGTTGTTCAAGCGCGGTGCGACGAATGCGAAGACCGGCGTGATTGAAAATGTATATGTCAAGTACATAACGCCTAGCGGCAAGCCGATTGTAAAGCTGGTGGAACGCATGGTGGCGTTACAGTCTGGCGAAGACTTTACCTACGATTCCAAGATGGGCGTGGTCAAGGTGAATGGCGTAAGCCGAAACACGTTGCTTGCTGCTAGCTGGTCTGAAAACCGCGGAAAGTCTTCGGTGAAAGAAGGCGATACGATTTCGCTTATCCAATGGGATGCGACCCTTTCGGAACTTACGGACATCGACAAGTTGATGCTTCGTAACGTGTATTCGATCGGTATTTCGGATGCAAGTTCTTCGAACTTTGTGCTGCGCATGAAGAATAAGTCCGGTATTTCGGGAAGCTTCCTCAAGACTTTGGGCTTGGTGGATACGACTACGGGAACACCGCTTGTAAATGACGCTACGATCTTTAAGAAAGATGGCGCCGGTAACTACACAGGTGAAATGTGGCTGCCGTGTAAGCAGAGCTCGGACCCTGTATACGATGGCAAGAAGGATAGGGAAGAGGCGGCAAGGCAGAACTGCTTGGAACCGTTGCGTAACTTGGATTCTTCTGCAGCCATGGCTCAGCTTTATACGCTGCCTGTCTATAACCTTTCCCGCTACACGAACCGTTTCTATTTCGAATCGGTGGGCAAGCGCCGTAGTTCTACGATTAGCGTGCGTGACCCGAGCTCTAGCTATTCTGTGAGCGGTAGCTCCTGTATGGATATTTCGCCGGGTACCGAAAAGGTGACGGCAGGTTCTACGACCCTTATTCGCGGCACCGACTACGAAGTGAACTACGAACTGGGCCAGATTGAACTTTTGAGTGAACGTGCCCTTGACCCGAACAAGGAAATCAAGGTAAGTTACGAATGCGAACCCCTGTTCGAAATCGACAACAAGCTGTTGCTCGGTGCCCGCGCCGAACTTCCGCTTGACTTGTACGGCATGGGTGCTGGTTCCGTGTTCGGCATTACCGCCTTGTACAAGAGCCAGAGCACTACGGCAAAGACCCCGACTCTCGGCAACGAACCTTATTCCAGCGTGCTGTGGGGCATGAACCTCCGCCTGCAGGATACCGTGCCCGCCCTCACCGAACTTGTGAACATGATTCCGGGCATTAACACGACGGCGCAGTCCAGCTGGCGTTACGAAGCTGAATTTGCGGCGAGCCGCCACAATGCGAATACGAGTGATGAACAATCTGCTTTTGTGGAAGATTTCGAAACGACGACTTCGGGATTGACGTATCCGCTTTCTCGACTTTCCTGGTACCATGCATCGCCTCCGGGTGGTTCGGACAAGGATCATTCGACTTACATTGAAAATCTCGATTACAAGCATCAGGGCGAATTCATTTGGCACAGCAACAATACGGAGCTGTACAAGAACATCTATACGCCGGTGGGCAATTCCGATGTCGATAACCAGCACTTGACCGTGCTCAAGATGACGCTCCGCGCGAACGATAATTTGGCGGGTAATTCCTGGGGTGGTATCATGCGACCGAACAGCAGCTACTACCAGGACTTGAGCGATATGAAGTATATCGAGGTGGTGGCTCGTGGTAATGTGGGTTCCTTGTATCTCGATTTGGGCCTTGTCAGCGAAGACCTTTCGATTAACGGTACTGCGCCGAACGGTGACTACAACGGTGAAAATGATATTGGTACGACGACAGCCTTGCATGACAAGGGTCTTGACGGCTTGAGTGGCGCCGATGAATTTGACTCGGTGTGGGACTGCCGTACGACTCCGTGTAAGGGCTCCGAATTGAGCGTTCGCATGGGAAATGTCGATGCGTCTACGAACGATATTGCCCGCGATAATTACGACGAAGACTTGGACAACGAAAGCGATCCTCCGAGAGAAATTAACGGAACCGAAAAGAACTCGGGTGAACGCACCTACGATACCGAAGATATTAACAAGAACGGATCCTTGGACATGGATATCAGCTATGTCCGTTATCGAATCGATTTGTCCGATACGAGTAAGGCGAACTTTGAAGAGCTGAGAAACGGTTGGCGTAAGTGGCGCATCCCCTTGAGTCAGTTCGATACGATTGTTTCTTCGACCGGTAGCGATTATCTGACGATTCTTGCGGAAGCCCAGTTCAGCAGGCTTTGGCTGGGCAAGCTGAATAACGGTGTCGCCGAAGCGAAGGTGCAGATTGTGAACCTGGCCGTAGTCGGAAACGCTTGGGAAGAAACGACCGTGGCGGATTTCTATCAGACGAGTTCTACCGAACATTCGCAGGTTGTCGAGGTGAACGGTGTTGAAATGGTCGTGTCCGAAAATGTGGCTGCACGCGATACGAGCTACATTAGCGTGAAGACGATCAACAACCGTGAAGATGCGAATAAGTATCACAAGTCGCCGAACACCCGTACCGAACGCGATTCCGATTCGAACGCCCCGCTTAAGGAAACGGCCCTGGTTCTCGATTACCATAATATGAGCCCCGGTCAAGAAGTGGGCGTTACGCGTATTTTTGAAACCGATGTGAAGGACTTCTCAAGTTACCGCTCGGTCAAGATGGAAATCCATTACGAAACAGACGCGACCTCGGTTCCGATCCGCTTTGCAATCCAGTTCGGTGAAGGATCTCTCGAAGGTTCTAGTGATTACTACGAATGGAGCTTCCGCCCGGTCAACTATTCTTGCAACAAGGGTAAGGGTGACCGTGATTCGGATTGCCATGAACGCAACTGGCTCGATAACGCCTTTGCCATGGATGTCGTCGACTTTACCGACTTGAAGCGTGGCCGCCGTCCGCCTTACTTGAATGCGGTCGAAAAAGACCTGGGTGGCGACCGTGAAGAAAAAATCCGCTTGGTGGGTAACCCCTCGATTACAAGCATCGACTGGATGCGCTTCGTGATTATTGCGGATTCTAGCGCCTCTGCCGACGATCTTAAGGGTACCTTCTGGATTGATGACCTCCGCCTTTCTGACATGGATACCGAATGGGGTTATGCGGCGCGTACAAGCGGTCAGGTGAATTTTGCCGACTTTATTTCGCTTTCGGGTGCTATCCGCTACCAGGACGGTAACTTTGCAACGCTTTCGACTTCGAACGGATCGCCCAAGCCGAAGACTTCTGTAGCGGCCTCTCAGCTCGATGTGGCGGGCGACTTCACGATGAACTTGAACAAGTTCCTGAACGATAGTTCCGGATTCCACATTCCGCTTTCCTTGGGCTACCACAGCTCTACGAAGCGCCCCTACATGAAGCCGACCGACGACATGATGCTTAAGAAGAGCAGCTTTGTTGACCTTACCGGTGATATGTTCCAGAACAAGTTGAAGGTAGATGGCGATAAGGAAGAACAGAGCCTGCGCGACGACGCGGAATCGAAGGGCTATCAGTCCTATGTGCGCGACAAGTCGTTTGGTATCAGTTACCGTAAGGACTACCATGCTCGTGAATCGAAGCTTGGTGAAGTCATGTCGCAGATTTTCTTGGATCGTCCGGCATTCAGCTATTCGTATAATGAATCCGAAGGCCGTGCCACGACATCTGCGGATTCGACGTATTCTTACCATACGATCATCGAATATAAGTTGGGTACCTTTAGCATGTTCAAGTTCAGGCCGCTTGAAGGTCTTTCGAAGTACGATTGGTTGAAACCGCTCTCGAAGACTGAATTCGAACCGTGGCCGCAGACATTCGACCTTACGATCTTTGATTTGAACTATATCCGCTATGTGAACCAGAGCCGCGATCCCGATTATGTGGAACCGCAGGTGGACAAGATCGTTACATACACGACGGAACTCAACCATAAGTTGAATATGCGCTGGAATATTTTCTCGTTCCTTTCGACGAGTTATTCCTTGAACATCAAGCGTGACATGTATGGTGGTGGTGACCGCGAAGCGTTCGTGAAGAAGAACTTCTTTACCTCGCGTGATGGTGGCCTTTTTGCGAGCGATTATATCTTTGACTATGACCATACGGACAAGCGCGTGTATATTTCGGGTGACAGCGTGGTGGCTATTCCGTATGATACGATTCCGCGTGTTAAGGACAATGGGGATACCTTCGCCATCGATATGCAGAATCCGGAGTCTTACGAGATTCGCTACGACACCACGGTGTTCTACAAGGTCGATAGCGTAGGCAGCAAATCGTACGGCAGGTCTTTTGGTATCCTGCGTAACGAACGCGCCCGTTCGCAACAGTTCAAGATTGGCTTCAATCCGCGCCTGATTCCGTTCTTGCCGTTCAGCGCGAACTTCAGTTCTGACTTTAACCAGCAAAAGACGATTCCCGACGACTTCGACTTTATGGACGAAACGTCGATCGAGAAAAATTACTGGACGATTTCGCAAACGAACCGTTTTGAATTCGCTCCGTCTTTGAAGGTGCTTGACTTGGCTCGAACCTTCGGTAAGGAAAACCCGGTAGCGACGGCTTTTGACAAGGTCAAGTGGCGTGAAGTTCGCTTTAACTGGACCGCTAGTACCAACACGGTGGGTGAAAACTTCACTTTGGCGCAGTTGTACGAAGATCAGGGCGTGACGCCTTTGCAGTATTACTTGTATGGTCTTGGTCTGGGTAACGGTTACCGCAATCGCGGCTTCTATAACATTGTCACGGGCGATATGGGACTCGACCATCGCGACGATTTCACTCATTTTGCCCAATACAGAAACCACCATGTCGATACCATTGTCTACCAGGGCAACTTCAGGCATTCCGTGTCTCGTCAGTTCCAGGTGGGGACTGGCATTACGCTCCCGATTTGGGACATTGGCGTAACGGGTGATTTGCAGTGGAAGGAAGATTTCTCGCAGTCGAGAGAATATCCGATGTATATTGATACCACGACGGTGTGGCCGAAGATTGGTATCGGTGTTACGGTGCCGAACTTTGCTCAGCGTATTTCGTTCTTGAATCGTTTCCGTAGCGTGTCGACATTCCACCGCTTTGACTATTCCTATACGACTACGGTACACCCGTTCCAGAGTGCCGAAGATTCCTGGGCGCAGAGCCTCAACTTCAATCCGCTTATCCGTATTACGTTCTTGCTGCAGAACAGCATGCGTATTGAAAACAGTGTGCGCATGAAGATTGAAAGTACGGACCGTCGCCCGAAAGAAGAAGTTATCGGCATTACCACATGGCCGGATTCTTCAGGAACAGGCCGCGATACGACAGATTACTTCTGGGAAATTCCGTGGATTCACACGTCGCTTTACAATGACTTCATGTTCAATATTGGCGATGACTTTACGATTACGTACCCGCTCAAGCTCGACAAGGCTGTGAAGTTCTTCAAGTGGTTCTTTAAGTTCAAGAATTCGATTGACCTGAAGCTTACCGCCGGTTACGACTACAAGAAGACGATTCGTAAGGAATACGATCCGGTAGAAGGCTACGACAAGTGGAATAAGGAAAGCGGTACCGATGGTATCTTTAAACAATGGCACTTCGATGACCCCGTGTATTCCAATGTGCCGGATAAAGTCTATAATCCGAAGCTAGAATTGGTTGACAGAACGGTGCCGTCTCGTACGCATGAATGGTTTATTCGCCCGAGTGCTGGCTATCAGTTCAATAAGATTGCGTCGATGAGTAGCTACATTGAATACCGCCAGATTCACGAAAAACTGGATGACGAAACTCCGCACTTGCGCCAGATTCTGCAATTTGAAATTGCTTTGATGCTGAGGTTTGATTAGTGACTAGAGTCGCTGTCGGCATGAGCGGGGGAGTGGATTCGTCGGTGGCGGCACTCCTGCTCTTGGAGCAGGGCTACGACGTTTTCGGCGTAACGCTCCGCGTGTTGCCGCCGCTTGCGAATAATGGGGCAAACCCCTATGATCCTGAAAAAGATGAAAGCGTTTTGCGCGCCCGCGCGGTTGCGAAGCGCTTGGGAATAGAGCATTATGTGGCGGTGTGTGACGATGCATTCACGGATCGTGTGCTGAAACGCTGCCACGGGGATTTCGCGGGGGCGCGTACTCCGAATCCTTGCTGCTATTGCAATCGTTACATCAAGTTCGGCTGGATGCTCGACTTTGCGTTAGAGCACGGCGCAGACTTCCTGTCGACGGGGCACTATGTGAACGTGAAGGAGGTCGGTGGCGTGCGCAGGCTTTTTAAGGGTCGCGATGCCGCGAAGGACCAGAGCTACTTTTTGTTCGGTGTGCCTGATTCCGCAATGGCGCGCGTGATGACCCCGCTCGGGGGCATGGAAAAACCCGAAGTTCGCGCGATTGCGGCAAAGCATGGCTTTGAAAATGCGAGCGCAAGTGACAGCCAGGATATTTGCTTTGACATTTACGGCGACGATTACACGAACTTTCTGCAGGAGCGTTTCGGCGCGATGACACGCCCAGGAAACTTCGTGACCGCCGATGGCAAGATTTGGAATAGTCACGAAGGTTACCACCGTTACACGGTGGGGCAACGCAAGGGACTTGGCGTTGCGCTGGGCGTTCCCGCGTTTGTGCAAAGCGTGAATCCTGAAACCGGCGATATTTTGGTGACCGCCGACAAGTCGGCCGTCTCGGCAAGCGATGTCCGCATCCAGAATTGCGAATGGCACGGCATCAATCCCGCAACGGGCAGGGCCTACGCCGCAGGCGATACGTTTGAATGCGAGGGCATGGTACGTTACCGCCAGCGTCCGACCCGTTGCATGGTCAAAATCCTTGAGGATGGACGCGCACTCGCCAGCTTTGAACAGCCCCAGTTTGCAGTCACCCCTGGCCAGTGTGCCGTATTTTACGATGGCGATATGGTGATTGGCGGCGGCTGGATTGTGCGTTAGTTTTGTATGCAGGTGTGGACATTTTTTGTGACGAATGTCAACGCCTTGAAATAAAAAATAATCGTTTAAAGCCTTATTAGTGTATTTTTCAGATAACCACTCCAAAGGAGGGTGGTGTTTGAGGAGTATTATGAAAAAAACTGGTTTTAAGGCTTTAAGCGGAGCTTTGTTGCTCTGCGGAGCTGTTTCTGCTTTTGCTGCCCCGGGACTCACCGTGAGCGGCACCGATCTCATGTATAACGGCAAGAAGATTTTCTTCTCGGGCACGAACCTCGCCTGGAGCGACTACAACTCCGATGTGGGCGATTCCCCGCTGAACGAAAACGCTTGGCGCAAGGCTGTCGAAGGCACGCGTGCCGCAGGCGGTAACGCCATTCGCTGGTGGCTCTTCAACAACATGAGCCAAAGTCCCGAAATCGACCAAAGCACGCATCTGGTTTCGGGCCTCAAGGCAAACACCATCGCCAACATGAAAAAGGCCTTGGATATTGCCGAAGAATACGGCGTGATGGTTTCGATGTGCCTTTTCAGCCACAACCTGATGGAACCGAATCAGTGGGGTCTGTACGACGAAAAACTGGACATTACCGCAAACACGCAGCTTTTTGAAGACGCGGGCACCAAAGCCTTTATCGACAATGCGCTTGTTCCGGTAGTAAAAGCAATCGGCAACCACAATGCGCTTATGACTTGGGAAGTATTCAACGAACCCGAAGGCATGACAAGCGTGGGCTGGACCACCAAGAAACTCGACAAGGCTGTGCTGCAGAAGTTCACGAACAAGATTGCGGCTGCCATCCACACGGCAAACCCGGAACTGCTGGTGTCTACGGGTAGCGTGAATATCCAGTATCAGAGCTGGTGGAACGATTCCGAACTCATCGCAGCCGGTGGCGAAGCGAACGGTACGCTTGACTTTTTCCAGACGCATTACTATCCGTACTACCAGAACGATGCCGTGTCTCCGTTCGTGAATACGGCGGCCCAGATGGCCGCGAAATACAATTACGACAGCAAGCCGATGATTATCGGCGAGTTCCCGGCTAGCGGTTGGGCAGGTAAAACATACACGTCGAGCATGGCTGCCAAGACAGAGATTACCACCGAAGAATGCTACCGAAAGGCTTTTGACGGCGGTTATGCAGGCGCACTTGCCTGGCAGTACATTGGCGACAAGACTGAATCTCAATTTGGTGGCTATAGCTACACAATCGATCCCGCTCTCTCTGCGATGACCGCTCTCGCCGCTACAGAAGAAGCATCCATCAAGATCAAGGATGTTACCATCAGTCAGGAAGGTGGCGACGGCAAGATGGCCGTAACTTACGGCGGCGATAACGCCCAAATTGAATACCAGAAGACCTGGGACTTGAGCAATGCTTCTGCGCTGACCTTCGAAGCAACCAACAAGGGGGCTGACGATGCAAAGCTGTACTTGATTCTCAAATTGACCGATTCCTGGACCTGGACTGAAATCGACGGCGAATGCACTGTGGCCGCAGGCGCAACCGAAACTTGCTCCTTCGATATTTCCGCTCATGCCGATCGCAACAAGACCTTGAGCGTCATTGTCGCTAATTACGCTGCGGGTTATACCGGCACGATTCTTTACGATAACTTCAAGGCCGGCGACCAGGTTCTCTGGGATTTCAACGAAGACAAGTACGATGCCTTCAGCCGTAGCTTCGGCAATACCGAAGAAATGATTCCTGAAATCAAGATTGTTTTCGAAGGTTCTTCTGGGCTGACGTCTATCCGTAGCGCTAGTGCCAAGGCTTTGCAGCTGCATGGCAACATGCTTACCCTTTCGATGGGTCGCGCGCAAGGCGTGACGGCGGAACTCTTTGATGTGACTGGCCATAAGGTTGCAACGCTTTACAGGGGTACGCTTTCTGCGGGCACGCACCAGTTCAAGGTGAATGCGGCAAAGGGCATGTACCTCGTAAAAATCACGGGTCAGGGAATCAATCTGACTCAAAAAGTGATGGTGAAATAAGAATTTAAACCTTTAAGTCATTTGCTTTAAGGCTTTATCCTTTGGGATAAGGCCTTTTTAATTACATTTACCTTGTATAATATAAGGAGGACGAATTATGCTTAAAAGGGCGTGTTTGCTTTTTGTTGCACTTTCTTGTGCCGTTTTCGCAGCCGATTTGGGGACAGCCGAAAATCCGTTAATCATTGATGATGAAAATGATTTGGTGTTGCTGCGTAATGCGGTGAATGCCGGTAGCGGTACGTTCAAGGGCGTCGATGTTTCCAATGGTGCGACGGACTTGCATTTTAAACTCGGTCGCGATTTGAATTTAAGCAATGTTTGCGGAAAAGATATCGGAAGTTGGACTCCGATTGGGACCACGGAACATCCGTTCAAGGGAAACTTTGACGGTAATGACAAGACGATTGACTATCTGTTTATTTATGAAGATATGCCGGCTCGCGGTGATACGGCCATTGGCATTTACGGCTTGTTTGGAGTGCTGGCGACAGAGTTTACGTCAACGACAGAAATCAAGAATTTGACCATTGGTGAAAATTCGAGTGTCGTTTCGATGCGAGATGGTCAGGTGGGCTCTGTTATAGGAAATGCCGGCTTTAATGTGATTGTTTCCAATTGCAAAAACAAGGGCTATGTATCTGGTAGAAATGTTGTGGGCGGCATTGTTGGCTTTGCTGGGAATGTGGCTCTTCCGGATGGAGTGCGTATCAAGAATTGTGAGAATGAAGGCCATGTCGATGCATCGCTCAAGGCTGGTGGTATTGTGGGTGCTGTCAATGGATTCGGGGTGCACATCGATAGTTGCAAAAATTTGGGTAGTGTCTCTGCCGCTGATACGGCGGCGGGAATTGTAGCCTCGATTTACAATGGTATAGGAACAAACAATGCCGAACTGAAAAATGTGGTGAACAAGGGGTATGTGACTTCGGGTAAAATTTCGGGAGGCATTCTTGCAGCTGCAGGAATGGGCCGCTTTTCGATTGTAAATGCCTTTAACTCGGGCCATGTACAGGCTTCGATGTCGGCTGGAGGCATTGTGGGACAAGCTAAATCGTATCGTGTGCCAGACATTTTAATGTGTGTGAATGTCGGTGAGGTTTTTGCAGGGACTAATGCGGGGGGAATTGTCGGGGCAAATCGCGATTATAATATAGAGGTCTCTCAATCGCTGAATTTGGGTGCGATTAATGCAGGTGCCAATGCAGGCGGAATTGTGGGGTATGATAATACAAACTCCCTCCATGCAAGTTATAACATGAATGCGGGGGTTGTAGGCTTTGGTTATGCTGGCGGTATTTTTGGCCGTATCAGCGCTGACGCTGGCGATAATATTTCTGCAAATTTAAGCATTGCTGCTCCCGATGCCTATGCTATTTACGATACCGTAATGTCGCATTTTGAAGAAGATGCTATGTATACGTTCGATGCTGCTCATGCCTATGTTACGGACAGCTTGATTTCGGGTAAAACGATTGATGCCCTGGGTGATTCTCTTTGGGTCTATAAGGAAGGCTACTATCCGCAAATCAAGACCCTTGTAGAAAACCCGATGAAAGAAATTCGTGATGCGCAGCTAGTGGCTTCGACTCCGGTCCGCTTGGGGCGTGGCGATGTGGTGGGAAACATCACGCAAAATATTAGCTACAAGCTTAAAGATGCTAGCGGAAATGTGGTCGATGTCTACAGTGCTCGCGGAAATGTCTCTTTCGTGAACGATTCTGTTGCCGCGCCTTATTCGTTGGGCACAGATACTCTGTATGTGCTGAACGAGAATGCCTCGAAAAAAATTATCGTGAATGTTACTTCGCTCAACAAGCTCGGAACCGTTGGGAACCCGCTCACGATTTCGTCGTTAAGAGATCTGCAGAATCTCAGACAGGCGCTTATTGATTCGACGGAATATAAGGGCGTTGTCATGAATGATGCGGGTGCGCATAGCGCCTTCAAGCTCACCAACGATTTGGACTTGAGCTCGGTCTGTGGCCCGACAAAGGGCAACTGGAAACCGATCGTAAAATTCAGGGGCAAACTTAATGGAGGCAATCACAAGATTTCGAACCTTTATGTGGTAGATTCCCTTGAACAGCATGAAACGGGCCTGTTCTCGTCCATTATTGCAGAAGATGATACCGTGATTGTTGAAAATCTGACGCTTGATAATGTGACGGTGCGTTCGACAAAACAGTCGAATGCTGCGGCCCTTTCTCCTTATGTTCGTGCCAAGGTTGCGGTTATCCGAAATGTAACGGTGAAAGGCTCGATCCGTGGCGAATTCTATACCGGTGGCATTGTGGCTTCGGGTGGCGCAGAACAATTTTATCTGCTTAACAATACGGTAGAAGGCTCTGTAAGTACGGTGCCGCGCACCTTTGTAGATGGTATGACTGCATGTATGGGCGGCATTTTCGGTTGCTTTATAGCAGGCTCTGAATTGACGATTTCCGGCAATGTCAACCGTGCGGATATCAGTAGCGTTGTTGAAGATGCGGGTGGCATCACGGGGCTTATTTTCCCAAATTCGACTATTGAAAATAATGTGAACGAAGGAAAAATTGTCTCGACATCGGGCTCATTTCTTGGTGGATTGTTCGGTCGCGTTCTGGATTGCGAACGCTTTGCGAATAACCATAATAAAGGCGAAATTCACATCGAAGGCGGAAACGCTGTTACGGGTGGCCTCGTAGGAATCATCACCCCCAAAACAGAAGAGAATGTGTTTGAAAACTCCTCGAACGAAGGCTTGATCCAGGTGGGGGCACTCTCGACAGAATCCTACATAAGTTCGTATACGGTGGGCGGTATTTTCGGAAATTGTCGTTTCCATCGCCTCAAAGGGCTTGTAAATAAGGGCGATATCCAGATTGAAAAGGGCGGCTTAGCCACTCTTTATGCCGGTGGAATCATGGGCCTACTTAATATCAGTTATGATTCCGTGTCTGTCGTTGTCGATTCCGTTGTGAACTTGGGTCGTGTGGAAGCTGTGTCCGATTCGCAAATGCACTATGCTTATGTTGGCGGTGTGATTGGCTATGTAGAAAAATCTCCATTCCTTACGATAAAGAATTCTTTTAATGAAGGGCGCGTTTCCCTTAAGGCTTCTGCTGTGGATCAGGATAGACTGAACGATTCCTTTGTCGGTGGCCTTGTGGGACAGATTAATGCGGACTCCCTGTATTTTGTGAACAACCATAATTCTGGAACCATTGACGCTTATTCGAGAACACTTCATGAAGGCGGTCTAGTTGGAATCATGAGTGACATTAATCAGTTCCAGATCGAGAAGTGTTACAACGAAGGAGATGTCTATGCAAAGAGGGATGTCTCCTTGCATAGCTCCATTACAGTGGGAGGCTTGTTCGGATCGGGTGGTCGCCTCGTTATAAAGGATTCCTACAACAAGGGAAATCTTTATGTGTCCAATTCGAAGCTGATCGGAAAATTGAATGGGACTACTTACAATTCTGAAATCGTGGGCGGTATTGTAGGCTATCTGGTATATAGCTCGATTGCTGAGAAACTCTCTAAAATCGAAAATGTTATCAATGTTGGAAATATCGATTTTGATATAGCCAAGTCGTCCGGAGTTGCTGATTCTTATATCGGCGGAATTGTCGGTCAAGGAAATATGTCCGTTAGCAAGGATGCCATCAGTATTGAAAATGTGGCGAACTATGGTTCCATTCGTGCTCATAGCGCCTCTTCGAAGTTGATGGCCGCTGGAATTATGGGATACTCGCATAGCTCGGTCGGTATGAAAAATGTGGTGAGCGGTGGTTCCCTGGTGACGGATTTTATTACGACTGGATCTCGTTACAATAACATTGCCAATGTATGGAAAGATTCCCTTTGTGTCGTTCACTCGGCGATTGCCTACGGCGCCATTATACCGGGGGTCAAATCTCTCTATCATTCGATAGCCTGGGATAGCGCCGTGGTCGATAAGCAGTATGTGTCCATGGATACGCTTCAGGCTCGGTATTCTACAAGTGAACTTACGGCAGATTCACTGCCTTCGGTGCTTCACTCCGAAGATTGGGTGAATGTGAAGGGTTACTATCCGCAGCTGAAATCTCTTGCGGAATCTCCGGATGAATCGATGCGGAATATCAGCGCCCTTGGTGCAACTCCGATTTATCTCTCTTCGACGGATAGTGGCTATGTGCGCTCCGATTCGATTGCCGGTTCTTTCAATGTTGCAACGAAAAACGCTCTCGGAGAAAGTGCCGTTTGGTCTTCGAATGTGAGCCAGCTCGAGTTCAATAAAGGCGCCGCTTCGTTCAAGTCGCTGAGCCGCGATACGCTTGCCATGCTCACGGTGGAATCGGATGGGGTGGCAAAGTCGGTATGGGTTTACTTGATTGGCGATGAGACGGTGCCGCCGGAAAAGACGGATCTGGACTTCTCGAATGTGCTGTGGAACTATACGGCACCGTTCAAGTATGACGGTAAGGAAAAGTCGGTTGCCTTGAAGGGGCTTCCGGAACAGGTGAAGGCGACTTACAGCAACGGGACCGCGACGGTTCCGGGTACATACGTTGCCCGCGTGACGCTGCAATACGATACGGCCCTTTATAATGTGCCTGTCTTTAAGGATAGCTTAAAGTGGGTAATCAACAAGGATACGCTTGACCTTTCCAAGATTGTGTGGTGCAAGACAATCGAATTTGATTTTGATTCTACCGAACATTCCGTGAAGCTTGAAAATGTTCCGGAACAGGTTATGGTCGATTATGCCGACGCTTCGCAGATAAAGGCGGGCGAATACCATGCGATGGCTGTGCTGCGTTACGATACCTCGCTGTATGTGGCTAATGGCTATAAGGATTCCATTCTTGTCTGGAAGATTCTTGCAGGTCCGACGAAGGCCGTGGCATCGGTCAATGCTCCGAACCGTGTGAACCTGGTTTACCGTGGCGCAAGAACCTGGGCTCTTGAATTCACGCAGAGTGTTCCGGCGAACGCTAAGATTGCTGTCGTCGGTGTAGACGGCAAGCGCATTGTGGCTCATGTGCAACATCAAGCCCAGAGCATTGTGTTGCAGGATATGCCGGCAAACGGTATCGCGCTTGTCCGAGTCACTTACCCGGGAATGTCGAAGATATTCAAGATTAATCTTCGCTAGAAGATTACTGGGATACACGAATGTAGTCGACTAACATTTCGTTCGGGAATTGCGAGTCGTCTACTTCGAATCCGGGCCAGTTGCCCGCAACGGCGACATTCAAGATAAAGAAGAAAGGCTTGTGGAATTCTTCGGTGTCGCCTTCGTTGTTTTCAATTAAAATCTCGTGGTACATAAAGTCATCCACAAACATGCGGATATACTTTTCGTCCCATGTGAACTTGTAATTGTGGAATTGCGTGACATCGAGTTCGAATTTTTGATCGCGGTAATTGCCGGTGTTGTTGCCGTAGGTCGCGTATTCGGAGCCATTTGCCCAGTGGTTGGTGCCGTACACGATGTTTTCGCTGTTCACCGTTTCGATAATGTCGATTTCGCCGCAGGCGGGCCAGCTTACGGCATCGATGTTTTGGCCGAGTAGCCAGAAGGCGGGCCAAATGCCCTTGCCCACGGGAAGTGCGATGCGAGCTTCTACGGTGCCGTAGGTAAAGCTGAACTTATCCTTAGTGATGATACGGGCGGAGGTGTACTTGGAGCCTTCAAAGTCTTCTTTGTTCGCGCGAATGTGCAAAATGCCGTCTTGCACGTAGGCGTTTTCCTTGCGGTCGGTGTAGTATTCCCATTCGTTGTTGCCCCAGCCGCTTGCACCGGTGCCAATTTCAAATGTCCATTTTTCGGTGTCGATGGAGCTTCCGTCGAACTCGTCGTGCCAAAGGTATTGGCTGTCGCTTGAAAGGTTCTCGCTAGAGCTGCTTGCGATGTCGCTTGTGCTGCTCGTGACTTCGCTCGAACTGCTTGCGAGGCTTGCGGTTTCACTTGAACTGCTCGCGGCATTGCTTGAACTGCTTCTGTCTGCAGCGGAAGATTTTGCGGCCTCGCTCGAGTTAGTTGCGATTTCACTCGAACAGCTTGCAACTTGTTCTGCGGAACTGGAGGGTGTTTCCGCGGGATATGGATCCCATTGATCAGGATATTCTGCGCTAGATGAGGAGTCCGAGGAGCAGGCCGCCAGGAAAACGGTGGTGCCTGCACATAGAACGAAATGTCTAAGACTTAAGGAAAACATGGCTAAATTCCTAAAAATTCGGCAAATTTGTGTGGTATTGTGATAATTTCGTCACATTTACACAATATTTTTTTAACAAATTGCTCCAATGGGACTGTTTCTAATATATATTTACTATGTGTAAAGGGATTTTAACATGGTGGTTTCGTATAACAATAATTCCGCGTCTGACCCGAAGGATACGATCCTGGTGGTCGACGACGATCGAATGAACTTGAAGTTCGCCGAGCACATGCTGAGCTCGGTGTACAATGTTGTAATGGCGCAGTCGTACAAGGAGGCGTTGGCTTACCTGTCGAAGGATCGGCCCGCACTAGCGCTCTTGGATGTGCATATGCCCGACATGAACGGCTTCGAGCTCCTGGCGGAAATTCGAAAGATTAAATCTTGTGACGGTTTGCCGGTGGTGTTCTTGACCGCGGACAGCGACCGCGAGACCGAGGTTCGGGTGTTTAGGGATGGCGCCCAGGACTATATCCAAAAGCCCTTGGTTCCCGAAGTGGTGCTGGAGCGAATCAAACGCATCCTTTCGCTGCAAAAGTTACAGGATTCCCTTGAAAGCGAAGTGGTGCGCCGCACCGCCGAACTTAAGGAAAGTCAACATAAGCTTCAAATACTTTCGTTGCAGGTTGTCAAAACGCTTGCATCGACCATTGATGCCAAGGACCGTTACACGAACGGCCATTCGAGCCGCGTGGCTAAATACAGTAGAGAAATTGCGCTCCGGGCAGGTAAGCCGATTGAGTTCCAAGATGAAATCTACATCGTGGCTCTTTTGCATGACATCGGAAAAATCGGTGTTCCGGACAATATCCTGAACAAGCGCTCCAAGCTGACTGACGAAGAATACGAGACTATCAAGCAGCATCCGAGTATCGGTGTCGAAATCCTCAAGAATATTTCCGAAATGCCGAATATTGAAATCGGAGCGCATTACCACCATGAACGCTTTGACGGTAAGGGTTATCCCGAAGGCCTTGCCGGTTACGATATTCCTGAAATTGCGCGCATTATTGCCGTGGCCGATGCCTACGATGCCATGACCAGTCGCCGCAGTTACCGCTCGGCGCTCCCACAGAATGCGGTGCGCGAAGAAATTGTGAAAGGTCGCGGATTTCAATTTGATCCGGACTTTGCCGATATTATGCTCCAAATGATCGATGATGATTCCCATTACGAAATGCGCGATGATGGACAGGGACTGTAGCGAAAATCGAGGGGTGTCAACTATGGAATCCAATGACATTTTTGATGAAAATGACCGCCGCGTCTTGCGTACCTTGACGCGTGTCATGCGTTGGCTGTGGGCGATGTTTCCGTTGATTTATTTCGGAAACTTTGTTCATTTGTTTAAAATCGACTATTACGAATTGAATATCTTGACGGTAATCGCCTTTGTGATTTTGTGGCTACCGACTTTTATTGAACGCATGGGTGCTTCGCTGATGGTGCGTAGGTATTTTTGCGTATTGGGAATGGGCTGCATTATTGCGACGCTTGCGACGAATGAAAACATCGGCGTTTATATGACCTATACTCTTGCCATGGTCACTAGCCTGTTGTTTTTTAATGCAGCGTTTACCCTTAAAATTTCGATATTCAGTTATGTGCTGATTGTGGTATCCCTTTACTTTAGGGCGCCCGGCGCAAACCATGGTGAATTTTCTTCGGATACCTTCTGGTGGATTTCCCGTTCGGCGGGCTTTTTGATTGAAGCCATTGCCATGACTCTTTTGTGTATTACCATTGCCAAGTTGACTCACCACTTACTTGAAAACTTGGATAATGCCCGCAAAGAGGCTCAACATTCCGATGAATTGCGCCGTGCTTGGGCCGAGGCCGAAGAAGCCCGCAAGAATGCGGAATCGGCGAACATGGCCAAGAGCTTTTTCCTTGCCAACATGAGCCACGAAATTCGTACGCCTATCAACGGTATTTTGGGAATGAACGCCATGCTCCTGAAGGAATGCAAGGATTCGTCGTTGCTGGAGTATGCGCAGAATATCCAGAATGCGGGACACACGCTCTTGTCTCTGGTGAACGATGTCTTGGATATTACGAAAATAGAATCGGGCAAGATGGAACTTTTTGTTGGCGAATATGATTTATTTGCCGTCTTGAACGATTGCTTTTGTGTCGCAGAACCTCGCGCTCAAAGCAAGGGCTTGGAATTCAATATCAATGTGAATCCCAAAACGCCTTCGTTGCTCATGGGTGACGAAGTTCGTCTTCGTCAGATTGTGAACAATCTGCTTTCGAATGCCGTTAAGTATACTCCGGCGGGAACGGTGGACTTGTTGGTTGATTTCAAGAACTTGCCGGCGGAAAATACGGAAAAACGTGTAGAACTGGTAATCATTGTGGCCGATACGGGTATAGGCATTCGTTCCGATGATCGCGATAAATTGTTCCAGAGCTTTGAACGAATCGATCTGGATCACAATAGGAATATTGAAGGTACGGGACTTGGCCTGAATCTCACCAAGAAGCTGGTGGAGATGATGAATGGCCGCGTGTTGGTGAAGAGCGTTTACGGCTCCGGTTCCGTATTTGAGGTACATATCCCGCAGCCTGTCAAGGGCGATGCTCCTATTGGCAACTTTATGGAACGCCATAAGGAATTTATTTCGTTTAATTCCGGCGTAAAAAAATTCAAGGCGAAAAAGGCCCGGTTGTTGGTGGTAGATGATGTGGCCATGAACTTGAAGGTAGTTTGTGGACTTCTCAAGGAAACGGAAATCAAAATTGATACGGCGACCAATGGTGAAGATGCTCTTGCCCTTGTAGAAGAGAATCGTTACGACCTAATTCTCTTGGATCACATGATGCCTGTCATGGATGGAATTGAAACCCTCCAATGCATGAAGGATATCAAGGGATTCGATATCACGAAGACACCCGTGGTGATGCTTACGGCCAATGCGGTAGTTGGAGCCAAAGACGCTTACATTCAAGCCGGATTTACCGATTATATCACGAAGCCTATTCGCGAAGAAGTTCTGCTGTCGACGGTGAAAAAGTTCTTACCGCCGGAACTGATTGACGAAGACGGTGTAGTCGAAAAAAATGCTGAACCTGTAAATAAGTCAGACCAGTCAATGGATTCGCTTGCAGGTGTTCTAGATATGGCTACGGGATTTGGTTACTGCATGAACGATAAAGCGTTTTATCGTGAAATGCTTGCCGAATATGTGGGAAACGACCGCCGCGCCGATTTGGAAAAGTTCCTTGCTAATGGTGACCTTGATAATTACCGCATCACGATTCATTCGTTAAAGAGTACATCGCTTACGATTGGTGCTGTTGCACTGTCGAATGCAGCCAAGGCTCTCGAAATGGCTTGTAAAGAAGGTGATATTGACTTTGTTCGAAATCAACATGCCAAATGTATGGCTGATTACAAGTTGATTTTGGAAAAATTGTCTGATTATCTTGCAACGGGGGATTTGTAGCATGAAGATGGTTTATGTAATTCCCGCGTTAATCTTTGCTGTTATTATAGCGGGTCTGCTCACGTTCAATGTGAAAAAGAAAAACACCGACATTACTCGCGAAAAGACGAGAATCGCGATGATTATGAACGGTTCGATTGAAGATCGTAGCTGGGGACAGTCGCATTACGAGGCTATGCGCAAGACGGCAAAGGAGTTGAATCTGGAGGTTCTGTTCCGCGAAAGGATTCCGGCGGATAAGACTTCGGAAGAGGTGATGGAAGGTCTTATTGCGGCTGGCGTCAAGGTTATCGTGGCGAATTCATTCCAGCTGGGGCCTTATGTTCAAAATGTTGCCGTCAAGCACCCCGATGTGAAATTTTTCCATGCGTCCGGTTTGAAATACGCCAAGAATGTGTCGACGTATTTTGGCCGCATTTACCAGATGCGGTACCTTTCGGGCATTGTCGCCGGTATGCAGACGAAAACCGGCAAAATTGGTTATGTGGCGGCGTTCGATATTCCCGAGGTTGTTCGAGGAATAAACGCCTTCACCTTGGGCGTAAAAAAGGCGAATCCGGATGCGAATGTGTATGTTCGTTGGACCAAATCCTGGAACGAAGATTACGCATGTGCAACAGCGACGCGCACCCTTTTGGCTCACCAAGATTCCATCGATGTACTCACATTGCATACGGACAGCCAAGAACCCCTGCGTATTGCGGATTCGCTTGGAATTTGGCTTGTGGGCTACAACTTGGATAATGCGGAACTCTATCCGGAACATTTCTTGACGGCACCCGTGTGGCGTTGGGAAAATTTCTATACGCCGCACATTCTTGAGGTGCTCAAGAAAAAATTTGTGGGTCGAAATTATTGGAGCGGTGTTAATTCGGGCGTAGTTGACTTGGCTCCGCTTACAAGCCATGTGATGCCGGAAGCGGTTGAGCTTGTGAACCGCGAACGCGAAAAAATTCAGAACGGCTCTTTTGATGTCTTTTACGGACCCATCGAAGATGATTCCGAAACCATTCGCATTAATGAAGGGGAAAGTATGTCGGATAGCGACATGCTGCATAATTTCAACTGGTTCGTAAAGGGGGTGATCATCGATGAAGAGTAAAGTGACCATTGGGGCGTTGACGGCTGTCGTCATCTTTTTTGTGTTGCTGTATGTGGTGTTTACAAAAGTCGACCACGTGGAATCGGTCAAGAAGACTGAATCGCAAAAACTCCGTGTCGGTTTTGTTCTTTTAAGTGATACGGCTGACAATGGCTGGAATGAAACTCACTATAAGGGTATCCGGGCCGCTTGCGATTCTCTTGGCGTGCAAAGAACATTGGTGATTGATATTCCCGAAGAACGTGAACCCCTTGCGAAAGCGGTGAATGAGATGATTGCCGATAGCTTGAAAGTTATTGTGCTTACGAGCTATAGTTATCCCATCTTGATCAAGGATATTATTGAATCGCATCCGGATGTGACTTTCTATGGAATCAACTGGGAATATGATGCCCCTAACTATAAAGCCTATTTTGCGCGCATTTACCAGGCTCGGTACCTTGCAGGAATTGTGGCGGGATCCATGACCAAGACGAATCATGTGGGCTTTGTTGCCGCGATGAAGAATATCCAGGTTTATAGGGGCTTGAATGCGTTTATTTTGGGTGTGCAAAGCGTTAATCCGAAAGCGAAAGTGTTTGTTCGCTGGACGAATTCCTGGAACGAAGGAGGAATGGAAACCGAAAATGCGAACAAGCTGATCGATAGCTCGGGTATCGATGTGATTGCCTTCCATCAAGACAGGGCCTTTATTATTGAGGTTGCCGAACAGCGCGGACTTTATTGCATTGGAAACCATGTAGAAAATAACCGTTTCTCGCCGAGAATGCTCACTTCTATCGCTATCAATTGGTCCATTATTTATAAGGATTTTATCCAGGACTATATCCAGAAAAAAGACAACGAAAATATGGACTATTGGGTCGGTCTTGAAAAAGATGCGGTGGGGCTTGCGTTCTATTCTAGTGAGGTCCCTGATAGCGTAAAGACCTTGGTAAATGCGGCTGCCGAAAAAATCAAGGCGGGCTACAATGTGTTCTCGGGGAGAATTGTAGATATCCATGGAGAAATTCGTTCCGAAGAAGGCGAAACGATTAGTGACGAAGTTCTACACAATGAAATGAATTGGCTTATAAAGGGTGCGATAGAACCATGATAAAAAAGATTGGGGTGCGGCCCTTAGTAGGCATTTTGTTTTTCGTATTGATCCTCCTTTTGGTGGGGGTGTTGTTGCGTGTCAAGTTTTCAAGCCTATTTGAAAACTATGTCGAAAAGCAGGTGGCCTACCAAGCCGAAAGCTATGCAGCTGCGGCTGGTGAAAGGCTTGACCTTGAATTGAAATCTCTGGCAGGAATTTCTTCGGGCCTTTCGGCGAACCTGCATTATCTTGATCGGATGCTTGCAACGCTTGAAGACCCGAATGGCAATTATTACTATGGCGTGATAGCCTTGAACGGTAAAATTGTCTATAGTGGCGATACGACTCATATCGATGCTTCGCATTTTAAGGGTATTTCGGAATCGTTCCATGGAGTAAAATCCATAAGCTATTCCAAGGGAATTGGCCTTATGTTTTCGGCTCCTGTGTACAGTGGGAAAAACATCAAGTATGTGCTGTTCCGCATGTACAAAGAAGATGCGGTTGTTAGAATTTTTGGCGTACAAAGCTATGGTGGCCGAGGCTACGCAACTTTAAGAGATGCGAGAGATTCTATTATCATCAAGTCTTCGAATGATTCGCTTGGAACAGATGTGCTGTGGGGCGAAGAAGGTTTCTTGGCTGTTCGCGACAAGTTGAGTGCGGGCTTGAATGTTTCCATTTCTGCCGCGACACATTTGAATGTCCGTGGAGTGGAATACTATTACTTTGTCGCCGAACTCAAATTGCCGGGAGTTTCTTTGCGGGGCGTGGTGCCTGCCAGCGAGGTGGCCTCAGAAAAAGACGGTATTTCGTTCTTGATTCTTTGGGTGTTCGGCCTTTTGATTTTCATGTTTACCATTGCAATGGTTTATGTGGTGCTTTCTGAAAAGAAGGCGCGCGAAAACAAGGAATTGCTTCGCGAAAAAGAAAACGCTGAAAGTGCGAGCAAGGCGAAGAGTGTATTCCTTGCCAATATGAGCCATGAGATCCGTACGCCGATTAATGGAATCTTGGGCATGGATTCGATGCTCTTGAAGGAATGTAAAGATGAAAACTTGCGCGACTATGCCTTGAATATTCAAAGTGCCGGCCAGACGCTGCTGTCTCTCATTAACGATATTCTGGATATTTCTAAAATCGAATCCGGCAAAATGGAAATTCTGCCTGTTACGTATAGCGTGTTTACGGTGCTGAACGACTGCTACAATATGGTCGCGGTTCGTGCTCAAGATAAACACTTGGAACTGGTCATGGACATTTCGCCGGATATTCCGTCGGCCTTGTTTGGCGATGAAGTTCGCATTAGACAGGTGGTGAACAACTTGCTTTCGAATGCGGTCAAGTATACGAACGAAGGATCTGTCACACTTTCTGTTTGGGCGGAAAAGGTTGATGTCGACCCGATGCAGGGAGATAATACTAGCCGCGTAGAACTCTTTATTCAAGTGAAGGATACGGGAATCGGCATTCAAGAAAAGGACCGTGAAAAATTGTTCAGGGACTTTGTCCGCCTTGATGAAAAACGAAACCGCAATATCGAAGGAACGGGACTCGGCTTGAATTTGACCAAGCAACTGGTCGATATGATGGGAGGCATTATCAGCGTAGACAGCGTCTATGGCGAAGGTTCGACTTTCAAAGTGCACTTGATACAACAGGTCAGCGATGAAAAACCTCTAGGCGATTTCTATAAGCTTTACAAGCAACAGGTGAATGTCGTTGATGTCGCTCATGAAAGGTTTATTGCGCCCGATGCAAGAGTCCTTTTGGCTGACGACATGCAGATGAACCTGAAGGTTTTTGCGGGCTTGCTCAAAGAAACCAAGATTCAAATCGATACGGCGATTAACGGCGCTGAAGCGTTGAAACTTATTGAAAAGAATCGTTACGATGTAATCTTCTTGGATCACATGATGCCGGTCATGGATGGTATCGAAGCGTTCCGCCAGATGAAACTGCTCGAAAAAAATCCGAATGTGATTACGCCGGTCGTGATGCTTACCGCAAACGCCGTGGTCGATGCCAAGAACCGATACATGGATGAAGGATTCTCGGATTATATTGCAAAGCCAATTCGCGAAGAGGTATTGCTTTCGTGCCTCAAGAAATTCTTGCGCAAGGATTTGGTTAAACCTATCGAAAAGAAACCCGTTGCAGAAGATACGGACATTGAAAAGGAAACGCCTGCGGAAGGGGCTTCGGCGAAGTTGTCCGATTTCTTGGACGAGGCGACCGGCCTTGCCTATTGCATGAACGATCGGAGATTCTACAAGGAAATGCTTGGCGAGTATGTGAACGGCGACAAAACGGCGGAATTGGTGGAGTACTTTGACAAAGAGGATTTCGAGTATTACCGCATCACGGTTCACGCCGTAAAAAGTACCTCGCTTACCATTGGGGCTATCAAGGTCTCGGATGATGCAAAAGCGCTCGAAATGGCGTGCAAAGAAAGCAACTTTGCTTATGTCAAGCAAAACCACGAAGCCTTCATGCAAGAATATAAGACGCTTATACAGGTTCTGCGGACAGAACTCGAACTTGCAAAAAAATGATTATAGTGTTAAATTTATTCTTAAAGGAAGGTGTATATGAGAAAAATACTTAATTTCGGCTTAATCGCCGCTTGTTCCCTGACTGCAAATGCATTTGCTCAGGATTTCTGTAATACGACAACCCATAGCGGTGAATCCGTGGAAGTGTCTTCGAACAAGGTCGGTACTATCGGCGACGTTGGTTACGAACTTTGGAACGAAGGCGGCAACGGTGGTTCTGCGACGTTCTATTCCGATGGCTCCCTTAACTGCAAGATGACAGGTGCCAAGGACTACCTGTGCCGTACGGGTCTTGCTTTCAATAGCGATAAGACTCACGAAGAAATCGGTCACATGAAGGCGGACTTCAAGCTGGTCAAGAGCGGTCTTTCTGGAATCGACTATTCCTACATCGGCATTTATGGCTGGACCCGTGAACCCTTGGTGGAATGGTACATTGTGGATAACACTGGTAGCCAGTATATGCCGGGCGACTGGGTTGCTCAGGGCTCTTCTGCAAAGAATCATGGCGTGTTTGAAATCGATGGCGCTCAGTATACGGTTTACGAAGGTGACCGTACCTCTTATTCCATCGATGGAGACAATAAATACTTCAAACAGTATTTTAGCGTGCGTAAGAGTAAGCGCGATTGCGGTACCATTGACATTACCGCCCACTTCAAGAAGTGGGAAGAACTCGGCATGAAGATGGGTAAGATGCACGAAGCCAAAATTCTTGGCGAAGCCGGAAGCACTTCGGGTGCAAACGCCAAGGGTGAGTACGACTTCCCGTATGCCAAGGTCTATATTGAAGGTGCGGAACCGTCCAGCTCTTCTGAAGAAGTTGTCGAATCTAGTAGCTCGACCGAATCTATCAAGGGCATTCGTCCTATGACCGTCGGTAGCAATACATCGCTCGTGTTTGATGCTCAGGGCAAGTACCTCGGTTCTTTTGAAGCTGCTGATGCAGAATCCCTGAATGCAGCAATTAAGGCCAAGTACAATTCCGGCGTTTACATGGTAAAGCAGGGTCGCGCTGTCCGTAGCATCTCGGTGAAGTAATCCAGTTCGCAACAAAGCAAAAATTTAAAGCCTCTCTTTCGGGAGAGGCTTTTTTTGCGTAGTAACTTTGCGCGCCTTTTCTATGCCTAATCTTGCGGGGCTTCGGGCGGGACTCGTGCGATCACGCCCACGGTGGCGCGTGTCGCCTTCACAAGGTCGGCGGGTGCAACTTTCAGTTGCAAGCCGCGCTCGCCTGCACTCACGTAAATGTAAGGGAAATTCATTGCCGTTTCGTGAATGAAAATCGGGAAGTTCTTCTTGAGTCCAAGCGGACTGCAACCGCCGCGAATGTAGCCGGTCAGCGGCGTTAAATCTTTAAGCGGAACGGTGTCAATTTTCTTGTTGCCGCTCACCTTGGCGGCTCCCTTCAAGTCCACTTCAAGGTTTCCCGGCACCACGCATACGAGGTAGCCGATCTTGTCGCCGTGAACGAGAATCGTCTTGAAAACTTGATTGATATCTTCGCCGAGACTGTCGGCCACATGCTGTGCGCCCAAGTCGTTTTCGTCGACCTTGTAGGGGATGAGCTCGTAAGAGATTTTCTGGCGGTCTAGAATTCTCGCCGCGTTCGTCTTCTTGATTTCCATAGCCCAAATATAGACAATGCGTGAGCCGAGCAGTCATAAAAGAAAGGTCGCGATAGAAATCGCGACCTAATCTCTCGTCTGTAGCGAACGCAGTGAGCGTTCTCTCGTCTAAACTACAGCTTGATGCTGCAGCCCTTGGCGTTCCAGATTTCTTCGGCGTACTGCTTGATGGTACGGTCGGAGCTGAACTTGCCCATGCGAGCGACGTTCAGGATTGCCTTTTCTGCCCAAGTCTTCTTGTCCAAGTATTCCTCGGCGACCTTCTTCTGCATGTCAATGTAGCTGCGGAAGTCTGCGCAGAGCAGGTAGGTGTCATTGGAGAGGAGCTTTTCGGCAATGTGCTTGAACAGGTCCGGACGATCCGGGCTGAAGAAGCCAGAAGCGATCAGGTCGATCACGCGGCGGAGATCGTCGTCGTGTTCGTAGAAGTCGCGCGGACGGTAGCCCTTGGCGAGCAGGTCGGTGACTTCTTCCACGGTGAGGCCGAAGATGAAGATGTTGTCGTCGCCGACTTCTTCCTTCATTTCGACGTTAGCGCCGTCGAGCGTACCGATGGTGAGTGCGCCGTTCAAGGCGAACTTCATGTTACCGGTACCAGAGGCTTCGGTGCCTGCGGTCGAAATCTGTTCGGAGAGGTCTGCAGCCGGAATGATCTTTTCGGCGAAAGACACGCGGTAGTTTTCGAGGAACACCATCTTGAGCTTGCCCTTGCAAACCGGGTCAGCGTCGATGATTGCGGCCACGGCGTTAGCGAGGCGGATGATCTGCTTTGCCATCCAGTAACCCGGAGCGGCCTTACCACCGATCATGATGGTACGCGGCATGATTTCCTTGCCGTCCTTCAGCTGGATGTACAGGTGAATGGCATGCAGGATGTTCAAAAGCTGGCGCTTGTATTCGTGGATACGCTTGACCTGCACGTCGAAGAACGTGTTCACGTCGACATCGACGCCCTGCGTTGCCTTGAGGTACTTGGCGAGGCGTTCCTTGTTCTGCTTCTTGACAGCCATGAATTCCTTCTGGAACTTGGCGTCCTTTGCAAACTTTTCGAGCTTCTTGAGTTCGTCGAGATTCTTGACCCAGCCTTCGCCGATCTTGGAGGTGATGAGTTCGGACATAGCCGGGTTTGCCTTGCGGACCCAGCGACGCGGCGTCACGCCGTTCGTCTTGTTGTTGAACTTTTCAGGCCACAGTTCGTAGAAGTCCTTGAAGAGCGTGGTCTTCAAGAGGTCGGAGTGGAGTGCTGCCACACCGTTCACGGCGAACGAACCCACGATGGAGAGGTAAGCCATGCGAACCATCTTGCAGCCGCCTTCTTCGATGAGGCTCATGCGGGCAAGGCGAGCGTTGTCGCCGGGCCACTTGAGGGACACCTGACGGAGGAAACGTGCGTTGATTTCGTAAATGATCTGGAGGTGACGCGGCAACAGTTTTTCGAAGAGGCTGACCGGCCACTTTTCAAGAGCTTCGGGCATCAAGGTGTGGTTCGTGTAGGCAAACGTGTGTGTCACGATTTCCCATGCTTCGTCCCATTCCAGGTTTTCTTCGTCGAGGAGGATACGCATCATTTCGGCGATAGAAATTGCCGGGTGCGTGTCGTTCAACTGGATGGCGACCTTTTCGGGGAACACCTTCCATTCGCCTTCGTGGAGCTTCTTGAAGCGGCGGATGATGTCCTGCAGAGATGCAGAGCAGAGGAAGTACTGCTGCTTGAGGCGCAGTTCCTTACCGTTCATGGAAGCGTCGTTCGGGTACAGCACCTTGGAAATGGTTTCGGAAAGTTCCATGTCCTGCACAGCGGCGATGTAGTCACCGTTGTTGAAGTAGCTGAGGCCGAAGTCGTCGGTGGACTTGGCGCTCCAGAGGCGCAGGTTGTTCACGGTGTTGTTCTTGTAAAGCTGACCACGTAGCCGTACATGGGCACCTTGACTTCGTTCGACGGACGGGCGATTTCCCACGGGTTGGTGAGACGCAGCCAGTTATCCGGCTGTTCTTCCTGTTCGCCGTTCACGATCTTCTGGCTGAACATACCGTATTCATAGCGGATGCCCATACCGGTAGCCGGGAGTTCGAGCGTTGCCATGGAATCGAGGAAGCATGCTGCCAAGCGGCCGAGACCACCGTTACCGAGGCCGGCGTCGACTTCCTGTTCGCGGAGTTCTTCAAGAGTCATGCCGAGTTCGTCAAGAGCTTCGGTCACGGCGCTTTCGACGTCGAGGTTCAGAACGGAGTTGCCGAGGGTACGGCCAATCAAAAATTCGAGGGACAAGTAATAGACGCGCTTCACGTCTTTCTGGTAGTAGGTTTCCTGCGTCTTGATCCAGCGGTCCACGAGACGGTCGCGCACGGCGTATGCCACGGCGAGGAACTTTTCGTGGTCGGTCACGGTCGCGCTGTTACGGGCGAGCGTGTGGTGGATGTGGTCGGTAAAGGCCTTACGGAAGGATTCCGCGTCGTTGCCGAGCACGGTCACTTCTTCTGCTTTCTTGAATGATTTTGCCATAAGACGGTCCTATGGGTTAGGGTTAAAATTTTACACCATTAAGTTTAGAAATATTTACGGGTTTTGTGTGGAGCAAATAGTTAAATTAGGGGAATAGATAATAAACTAGAGGAAAAAACGATGAATATGAAAAAGTTTGTAGCCCGCAAGGCTTTCCCCATGATTTGCGCGGCCTTTATTACGGTAATTATTGCAGGCTGTGGTGACGATTCTTCTAATTCTACGCCGACATCTTCCGTTATCCCGGAACAGGTTACCCCGACTGATCCTTCGACTACAACCGATCCTGCTACTAATCCTACGACGGACCCTGCGACTGATCCGGCAACGAACCCGACTACCGATCCTTCGACCGACCCGGCTACCAATCCGACCGATCCTGTAACGAACCCGGAAACCCCGACAGATACGGCGGCGACTTCGACGGATCCCGTTGTCAATCCGGACCCTGCAACAACGGTGTCTTCGTTCAACCGTGATCCGGCTGCCGCTGGCTTGGCTGTTGCTCCGGATAGCACGGGCTTCTACGATGTGGGCGATGTCTACAATGCCGTGCCGGCGACCTCTAAGTTGGTATTTGTGATGCGCCATGCCGAACGCGAAACGAGCGAAGGCCAGGAATCTCTCTTGACTGAAAAGGGCGTGCAGCAGGCTTTGAGCGTGGGCGCGAAGCTTGCCGGTGGCGATGAATCTTTCTACTACTCTTCGACTGATTTTATCCGCACCCGTACGACTGCTGAAAACATTGCCAAGGGCCGTGGCGAAACTGGCGTTGAAGTCGTTACCTGGGAAGGTATCAATGGTGGCTACTTCTTGAAGGTGCCGACAGATACGATGGATGCCTTTGTGAGAAACCGTGGCGGTTCCTGGAAGTTCATTTCTTCTTGGGCTTATGACGATCCGAACCCGTCTCGATTCACCAAGGACAAGATTCCGGAATACTTGTATGATCTGATGCCGCGTGGTGACCAGTTTGTGAACGAAGTTATCTTGGCAAATCTGCCGAACTGGAAGCGTGTGAATGTTCTTATCTCTCATGACCTTCTGATTGAACCGCTGGTTGCCTATGCTTCCAATAGAACGGTTGACCTGAAGTTCTATGAAAGTGGCAAGTGGGCAAACTACCTTTCCGGTATGGCCGTGGTCGTTGATGAAGCGAACCTCGTGACATTGCTCCCGGTTCGTGGAATCGAATTGGGTTATATGTATACCGAAAAGCATCAGGCTACGCTTGATTCTCTCGCCGCTCTGCAGAATCCGTAGAATACAATGAAAATTGCTGTTTTAGGCTCTACGGGCCTTGTTGGCAAAAATGTCTTGAAATTACTCGTGCGCCTCCCGCAGGTCGTGCGAGTTTTTTGCCCTGTAAGGAATGTTCCTGATTTGAACAATCTTGGAATTCTGGAAGGGGCGTCAAAACTAGACTTTAAACAAGTTGATTTTGAACAAGATAACGAAGTGTCGCGTATGTTTTTCTATGCGGGCTTCGTCGGTTGCGATGCCGTTGTCTGTTGCCTAGGTACAACGAGGAAACAGGCGGGGAGCAAGGCTGCCCAAGAAAAAGTCGATTTGAGACTCCCGCTCAAGCTTGCGGCCATTGCCAAAAAGGCGGGCGTGAAAAACTTCTTGTGCGTGAGCGCCATGGGCGCCGACAGTCATTCGCCGTACTTCTATAACCGCCTCAAGGGGCTGCTGGAAGAAGGCCTTGACATGATGGGCTTTGAAACGCTTACGCTTGTTCGCCCCTCGCTGTTGCTTGGCAAGCATAAGGATAAGCGCTTTGGCGAAGATCTGTTGCAAAAGATTTTTGGTGCACATCCGGAATGGATCCCGGCTTATGTGCGCCCGGTGCATGCCGAAACAGTGGCCGCGCATTTGGTGACTTCGGTCTTGAAGCCGCCTACAGACCATGTGTGTGCTACCGATGGTGTAAAAGGCAAGCGGATTATTTACAACCGTGTGCTTGCCCAAACGAAAGTGGATGATTTGTTTTAGAGATTACTTGAACTTCCAGAACTTGTACAGGAACTTCGTGGTCTTAATGGGCGTCTTGAGGAAGGCGCTTTTCTTGTATCCGCTAAGAGCGAAGCCTTGCAGGACCTTGTAAAGTTCGATTTGGTCTGCGCGGTTGATTGCGAGCAGGAACCTGCGGAACTTGTATTCGAAGTCGTGCATCTTGCCGAAGTATTCGTAGCAGCGCTTTTCGTACTGCTTCAGGAATTCCTTCGAGAGGTTGTTCGCCTTAAGACCCTGGTCTACGTATTCGGCGCAGAATCTGCCCGCCCTCATTGCGGATGCAATGCCACCACCCGTGAGCGGGTTGGTGTGGTGGGCAGCGTCGCCCACCAGGGCGAAGCGGTCTAATGTGTAATCCTTGATAATGCTCGAAACAGGAATGACTCCGCCGACGGTATGGTTGATTTTCGCGCCCGGGAAAAGCTTTTCGAGCCAATCCATGGTGACTTCGAGAATGTTCGGACGGTTCTTGTTGGTTATCAGGAAGCCTGCGCCGAAGTTTGTGACGTTAGACTTCTGCTTCGGGAAGCTCCAGATGTAACCGTCATTAATAAAATCGTGGCCCTGCCAGAAGGTCAAGTAATCGGGCTTGGTCAAAAGTCCCTGCACCTGAATGTCGACACCGGTACAGGTTTGCATCACTTTCTGACCGCAGTCGAGACCGACGATACGTCCGATACGGCTTTCGACGCCATCGGCGGCGATGACCATCTTGGCGAAAATTTCTTGAGTGGCCGTTTCGGTGACACTCCCGTTGCCGTCGCCTTTACCGAGGACAACGCGGACCATGCGTTCGTCGCCTTCGACATCGCTTACGAATTCGGCGCGGGCGCAGGTTTCTACCTGGGCGCCATCATCGGCGGCGAGCTTTGCAAGCCACGGGTCAAAAATTTCACGATTGAGCATGATGCCGGTGGCAGGCTTGGGAACCTCGATGTTCACGCCACCAGGGCCGTAAATGTAGAGCCCGTTAATAATGCTTTCGATGCAGCTGTCGTCAATCGGACCGTAAGTCTTCAAGTCGGCAAGCGTCGTGCTCGCTTCGCCACAGCGTACGGGGTAACCGATCTTTTCGCGCTTTTCGAGCAGCAACACCTTGTGACCAGCGCGAGCCAAATTGCGGGCGGCAACACAACCGCCGGGGCCGGCACCAATGACTACGACATCGTAACGGGAATCAAGCATCGTTCACCTCCACGATTTTCAATGCACCTACGGGGCATGTTCTAGTGCAAATGCCGCACTTGATGCATTTTTCGTGATCAATTTGCAAATCCAGCCCGTACGTGTCGAGGGCCATTTTAGGGCAAGTGCCCACACAGCCCGCGCAGGCGAGACAAATCTTTCTGTCGTGAACAAGCTTCTTCATTAAAGAAGAATATAGAAATTAATATATCACTTCGCCGGTCATGCGCTTTACGAAATCGTCGCGTACAAGGGGCTTGTCGAACAGGAACCCCTGGGCGCTATGACAGTTGATGCCCCTGAGGTAGTCTGCCTGTTCCTGGGTTTCCACACCTTCGGCAATGACGTCCTTGTCAAGTTCGCGAGCCATGTTGACCACGTTTCTCAGGACGATTTCATCGTGGGAGTCGGCCTTGCCGATGTTGTTGAGCAACGACTTGTCGATCTTGACGACGTTGATATTGTAGTCCTTGAGCACGTTCAGGGTGGAGTAGCCGGTGCCAAAGTCGTCAATGGCGACGGCAATGCCGTTTTGGTGCATCACGTCGATAAATTTCTGCATGGCGATCGTGTCTTCGAAGTCGGACACTTCGGTCAGCTCGATTTCAATGTACTTGCCCTTGATATCGAACTTATGCATAATTTCGAGAATACGGTCGGCGAAGTCCTCGTTGCGCAGGTGCAGTTTCGAGAAGTTGCTCGATATGCGGACCGGTTCCACGCCCGCCTTCAGCCATTCGCAAATGTCGTTGCAGGCCGTTTCAAAAACATAGAAGTCCAGGTCGCAAATGGTTCCTTCGCGTTCAAGAATCGGAATAAAGTCCATCGGCGGGACAATCGTCTTGTGGCGAAGCCAGCGTACTAGAGCTTCGGCGCCGTTCAGCTGCTTGGTCTTGAGATCGACCTTGGGCTGGTAGAACACGACTAGTTCGCGGTTACGCAGGGCGTTGTGGAACTCGCTCGAAATTTCCTTTTGGTGGATAGACTGAATCTGCATTTCCTTGGTAAAGAAAACGACATCGCGAGTCCTAATCGTTCTAGCGGCCTGTACGGCTGTTGCGGCGCAGTTCAAGGCGTCGCCTACGATCACATTCTCCTCGATGGAGTATACGCCCATTCGGGTTTGAATGTGAAGGTTCATTGGCTTGGGACCTTGACTCAAGGAAAGATCGCAAGCGCTGAATTTTTCGATAAATTCGTTCTGGTGGGACTTCTTTGTCAAGACGAAGAAGTTGTCGCCTCCCAGGCGGGCGATCATTTCGGTCTTGTCGAGGAACAGAAGGATCTGTTTTACAAGCGTCTTGAGGGCGAGGTCGCCCATTTGGTGGCCAATTGCCTTGTTTATATACCTGAAGTTCTTCAGGTTCATAAAGAAGGCAGTGTAGTCCTTGAGGTTTTCCCCGATGAACAGCTGGGTAAAGGCGAAAATGCCTGCCTGGTTGTAGGCGCCGGTCATGGCGTCCGAAATGGCGATCTTACGGGTGTTGCCCATGAGGCGTGCACGACCCGAAAGAATAAAGAAGTCCCAGCTCAACAACTGGATCAGTTGTCTTTCATAATCTGTAAATACATGTCCTTCAATCGGATGCGCCTGGAAGGTAAAGGAACCTTGTTCTCCAGTCGTCATAGTTTCGGAAAAATCCGGATTGCTGGGGATTGTCGGGAGTTTTTCTTTATTATGGTAGGCGGTAAACTCGCCGGAAAGTCCGTTCGGGGCAAATTGGCTGACCGGTGCGTAAAAAATGCAGTGGACTAGTCCGATGTTTGCGCTTTGGGCGAGGGGAGGCAAGTGACGGGCCATGGTGGCGAATATTTCGTCTGTACTAAAGATAGGCCCCAAGAGCTTGGACCTAAAATCAAGATACATACTATTGAACAACGGAATATCCATTACTTCCTCAACATACCAAAACCGCGCCAAAACTACAAAAAATTGACGGGGCTTTCAAGTTAAAATTGGAAACTCCGGCTTTAAACGCGTTGTATACCCCTCAATATATCCTTTTTCTTTGAAAAATGTGCTTCCCGTCACAAAAAAATCACGCACATTTGTTAGGTTAGTCTAACTTGGAATATCTCTTCTTTTTTTGATACATAGGGCCCAAAACATAAAAACCGCCCCCTGAAAATTCTATCTTTTAGCCCGCATTTAAAGAGGTAATCTCCTATGAGTAATGAGGCAGAAAAGCCGAATTTCATTACGACTTCTCTTGATTTTCTAGTCAATTGGGGCCGTACCAACTCCCTGTGGCCGTTTCCTTATGGAACTGCCTGCTGTGCAATCGAATTCATGAGTACCGAAGTGGGTCGCTACGACTTGTCACGTATCGGGTCTGAATATGTGCGCTTTACGCCGCGTCAGTCCGATGTGCTGTTGGTCGCGGGTACCATTTCTTATAAGCAGGCTCCGATTCTCAAGCGTATGTACGAACAGATGGCTGAACCCCGCTGGGTGATTGCCATGGGTGCTTGCGCAAGTAGTGGCGGATTTTATGACTGTTACTGCACCGTTCCGGGTATCGACCATATTATCCCGGTGGATGTCTATATCGGTGGTTGCCCCAGCCGTCCGGAAGCGTTCTTCGAGGCCATGTTTGACCTGCAGAAGAAGATCAAAGACGAGTCCTACATGAAGCAGCGTGCTGAACGCGTGAAAGACCAGCTCGAAATGATCAAGGCTAAGACCGAACAGGCAAAGGCGGAAGCCCGCGAGTTTGCCCGTGAAAAGACTGCCGAAATCAAGGAATTTGTGGCTGAAAAAGAACAGGAACTTGTCAAGAAAGCCCAGTTTTGGAAGGAGTAATGATGGAATCCGTGATTGACATCCTTGAATCCAAGTTTGGTGGCAAGCGTGACGAAAAGGCCAAGTGGGATGCCTGCGTGGTGATCCCGAAGGAATACCTGCACAACGCTGTCGAATTCTTGAAGAACGATCCCTCGATGCAGATGGACATGCTCCTCGACCTCGCCGGTATCGACTACCTCACTTACCCGAATCACGAAGGCCCCCGCTTTGCGGTGAGCTACGCCTTCAAGAGCATGAAGAACCCGGGTCGCCGCGTCCGTCTTAAGGTGCTAGTCAGCGAAGCCGACCTGAAGGTGCCGACCGTGACTGACCTGTATGCAAGTGCCAACTGGCTCGAACGCGAAGTTTACGACCAGTTCGGTATCGTGTTTGAAGGTCACCCGGACCTGCGCCGCATTTTGAACCATGTTGAATTTGTGGGCCACCCGCTCCGTAAGGATTACCCTGCCCAGAAGCGTCAGTGGCTTTCGACGACCGACTTCCTGATTCCGGAACTCGAAAAGCGCTTGGAAGACAAGGGCTACAGGATTGTCCAGCGTTCCAAGGAAATCATGCCTGTCGAAGAAGAATATCTTGAAGGGAGTATCAGAGAATGATCGTACTTGACCCGAATGGCGAAAAGCTGAACCTGATGGCCCTGAACGTGGGCCCGACGCATCCGGCGACCCACCACTGCGTGCGCTTGCTGGCTGCCCTCGATGGCGAAACCATCGTGGCCGGTGTCCATGAAATTGGCTTTATGCACCGCGGCTTTGAAAAAATGGTCGAACGCGGCACCTGGCAGCAGGTAATCCCGTACACCGACCGCTTGAACTACTGCTCTGCAATGATGAACAACATTGCATTCTGCCGTGCAGTCGAAAATATGTACGGTATCGAAATCCCGGAACGCACCAAGGTGCTCCGCGTGATTGTGAACGAACTCTCCCGTATCAACGACCACTTTATTTGCGTGGCTGCCGCTTTCCAGGACTTGGGTGGTACGACTCCGTTCATGTACGCCTTTAACCCGCGTGAAGAAATCATGCTGATTTGGGAAAAGCTCACGGGCGCACGCCTCACCAACAGCTTTGCCCGCATCGGTGGCCTCTACCGCGACAGCTACGACGGCTTCGAAGAAGACGTGCTCGCCGCTTGCAAGTCGGTGGAAAAGGCCCTCAAGGATCTGCACGCTTGCTTGGACCGTAACCGTATCTTCCTCGACCGTACCGTGGGCGTGGGCAAGATTTCTGCCGAACGCGCTATCAGCTACGGCTGGACCGGTCCGTGTCTGCGTGCGACGGGTGTCGAAAGCGACCTCCGCAAGGATGAACCTTACTATGACTACGAAACCTACGATTGGGAAGTCGTGGTCGGCACGCAGGGCGACGCCAACGACCGTCTGCAGGTGCGCCTTGCCGAAATCGAAGAATCTGTGAAGATTGTGCGCCAGGCCCTGAAGCGCCTCGCTCCGGGCCCGGTCGACATTGTCGACCCACGCATCCGCGTGCCCGCGCACAAGCTTGCCTACCAGGACATGGAAGCTCTTATCGGCCGCTTCAAGAGCGTGTACGAAGGCATCCGCGTGCCCGAAGGCGAATACTACTGCGCAAGCGAATGCGCTAACGGCGAACTTGGCTTTACCATCGTTTCTGACGGTTCTGGCCATCCGTACCGCATCAAGGTGCGTTCCCCGTCGTTTGCCCATGTGTCTGCATTTAACGAACTGGTCGAAGGCCTTACCCTTGCCGACTCTATGGCAACACTGCCTGGCCTCAACATGATTGCTGGAGAACTTGACCGATGACACAACATATTCAAGGTGCAGTTCAGTTTGTATCGAATAACCACTTGAAGTTCGACGGTCCGAGCGAAGCGATTCCCGCTCTCCCGGATCCGGGTCAGACTTTTGGCTACGTGAACAAGGCTGTTCCGCAGCCCGCTCCGAAGGAAGTGCTCGCAAAGCTCGACACTCCTGAAATCAAGGAACGTTGCGCCGACTTGCTCAGCCGTTATCCGGTTGGTCAGGGCGCGCTGCTTGAAGTCCTTTGGCTTGTGCAGGGCGTGTTCGGTTGGGTTCCGACCGAAGGTATCCGCTGGGCTGCAAACGTTTGCGGTTGCGCTCCGGCTCACGCTCTCGGCGTTGCCACTTTCTATACCATGTATAATCACGCTCCCAAGGGCAAGTTCCTGTTGCAGTTCTGCCGCAACATCAGCTGCGCTATCAAGGGTGCCCAGCCGCTCATCAAGTATGTCGAAAACAAGCTTGGCGTCAAGAGTGGCGAAACGACTCCCGACGGCATGTTTACCGTACTCCAGGTGGAATGCCTCGGTAGCTGCGGCAACGGCCCGATGATGCTTGTGAACGATGACTTTGCCACCGATGTGGTCGACGGTCAGCTCAAGATGAAGCGCGGTACGACTCTTACCGAAGCCAGCATCGACCGCATTATCGACTGGTGCAAGGCTCACGTGAACGACATGCCGAAACACGATGTTCTCGGCGGAATCGTGAAGGGCCACGGCGGTCACCCCGGTGCTCCGGGCGCTACGGCAAAGCCGCAGGTTGCTGACTATGCTCCGCCTTCTCCGGCTTTGAACGTGAAGGCTGAAGCTGACGAAAATGGTGCTACCCTCACTTGGAAGGGCGCTCCTGAATTCACGAAGATTGTCGTCGAAAAGAAGGACGGCAGCAACTGGGTTGCTGTCGGTGAACCCGGCGTGAAGGACAAGGCTTTTGTGGATGCAGCCGGTAAGGTCGGCGATGTGTACCGCATGATTGCCACTTCGGGCGAACGCACTGCAAAACCTTCCAAGGAAGCGGTTACCACTCAGAAGCCCGCTCCGGTAGAGGAGGCTAAGTAATTATGGCTGAAGTAGTAAAAGTTTGTACAGGAAATTTTGGCAAGGGCGCCCAGGACATTGAAGTCTACAAGAAGCTGGGCGGCTACGCAAACATTTCGGATCGCTTGTTCAACATGAGCCAGTTCGAAGTGATTGACTACGTGCAGCGTTCCGGTCTCCGTGGCCGTGGCGGTGCAGGCTTCCCGACCGGTATGAAGTGGAGCTTTGTTCCGCGCAATTCCGGCAAGCCCGTGTACATCGTAGTGAACGCTGACGAAGGTGAAGGCGGTACGTTCAAGGATCACTTCCTGATGATGGAAGATCCGCACCGCTTGATCGAAGGTTTGATTATTGCAGCTTGGGCTCTCGGTAGCCGCGCCGCATACATCTACTGCCGTGGCGAATTCCTGCCTTGCATCGAAAGCTTGAACAAGGCTTTGAACCAGGCATACGCCGCCGGTTACCTCGGCGAAAACATTTGCGGAACCAAGTTCAGTTTCGATATCTTTGTTCACCGTGGCGCTGGCGCCTACATTTGCGGTGAAGAAACTGCTCTTATTAATTCGCTCGAAGGTCAGAAGGGTCAGCCCCGCCTTAAGCCGCCTTTCCCGGCGGTGAGCGGTGCATGGAAGTCTCCGACTTGCGTGAACAACGTCGAAACTATTATGGCTCTCCCGTGGATCTTCCAGCACGATCCGAGCGAATACGCCAAGATGGGTACTCCCCGTGCAGGTGGTACCAAGGTGTTCTGTATCTCGGGTGACGTGAAGAATCCGGGTGTGTACGAAGCTCCGCTTGGCACTTCGATGATGACGATGATTAACGATTATGCCGGCGGTGTCGTGGGCGGAAACCTGAAGGCTGTGCTTCCGGGTGGTTCTTCTTGCGCTCCGCTGAACGCAGGCGAATGTGCCGTAGCCACCATGGACTATGAATGCCTCGCCTCGATGAAGACGATGTTCGGTTCGGGCGCCATGATCGTGATTAACGATACGCACAATATGGCTGAACTCCTGAACGTGCTCGGCAACTTCTACAGCCACGAATCTTGCGGCCAGTGCACTCCGTGCCGCGAAGGTACGGGCCTCCTGCATCGCATTCTGAACCAGATTGTCGATGGCAAGGGTCACGATGGTGACGTGGAACTAATGCAGAGTCTTTCTGGTGGCTTTGGTGGCGTGACGATTTGCCCGCTGTCTATTTCGCTCGGTGGCCCGGTGGGCTCCTACACGGCGAAGTTCAGAGCCGACTTTGATGAATTAATCGCAAAGAACCCCGACCACGGGAAAGCCCGTGTTCAGGATAACTATCGTCCTGGAATTTTCTGGTAATAATATGAGTAACTTCTACAACATGCCGAAACTCCCGACCGAGAATAGCCCGAAGGTGGAAATCTTCGTGGACGACAAGGCCGTGATGGTTCCTGGCGATACGAACCTGCTCGAAGCCCTCAAGGCTGTCGGGATTGAAACTCCTCACGTCTGTTACCACCCGTATTTGCCGGTGTCCGGTAACTGCCGCCAGTGCTTGGTGGAGCAAGAAGGCCCGCGTGGCCGTATGCTCGTGATTGCCTGCTACACGCCGGTTATGCCGGGTATGAAGATTTACACGCCGGCATCCTCTGCCCGTGTGAAGAATGCCCGCAAGGCAACGCAGGAATTCATGCTGGTGAACCACCCGCTCGATTGCCCGATTTGCGACAAGGCCGGTGAATGCACCTTGCAGGAAAACTTTATGGAAGCGGGCCAGAACGAATCCCGCATGCGCCCCGAATACGGCAAGAACTACCACGGCAATCCGGCTCACCAGTTCATTGATGCCAAGGGTCAGCTCCGTGGCGGTAAGCATGTGGACCTCGGTCCTCGTGTCTTGCTCGACGAAGAACGCTGCGTGCAGTGTGACCGCTGCGTGCGCTTTATGCGTACCATTGCCGGTTCCGAACAGCTGCAGCTTGCCGGCCGCGCCGACCATACTTACATTACCACGTTCCCGGGCGAAAAGCTGGATCACGAATACGACTTGTGCGTGACCGACGTTTGCCCCGTGGGCGCTATGACCGCGAAGTACTTCCGTTTCCAGAAGCGTGTATGGCTCCTGTCCCACACGCCGACGATTTCGATGGACGACTCTCTCGGTGCAAATATTTGGCTGGACCACGCCGATGGTCACATTTACCGTGTGATGCCGCGTTGCAACCCCGAAGTGAACCGCAGCTGGCTTTCCAACACGAGCCGTCTTGCGTTCCAGAACTTCGACAAGAACCGCCTCCCGGCCATGGGTTTCCATGTGATTCAGGAAGCGATTGCTGAAGCCAAGAAGAACGGGGGCAAGGTCGCCCTCGTCGCCGGTGGCTCTTGCACGAACGAAGATCTCGCCGCAATTCGCCTGCTGAAGGAAGCCTTGGGCGACTCCGCCGAAATTTTCGGCGGGACCTTCAAGAAGGTCGGTGCCCCCGACGGTATCGCCATGAGTGGCGACCCGCTTGCAAACCGCGCTGGTTTCAAGCTGCTCGGTATTGCCGACAACAATCTTGAAGACCTCGTGAAGCGTGCTTCCGAATTCAAGGTGCTTGTCACTGTGAATAACGATGTCTTTGGCGATGGTGGTGCTGCTGCTTCTGCCCTCGAAAAGATTCCGACTCGCATCGCTTTCACTCCGTTCAACGATGCGACTGCAAACAAGGCTACGCTTGCCTTCGGTATCCGCCACTGGAGCGAAATCCAGGGTACCATGGTGAATAGCTTGAACATTCTGCAGAAACTCTCCGCTTGCCCGGTATGCCCCGACGAAAAACTTCGCCCGGCTTATGAAGTGCTTTCTGAACTTGCCGGAAGCAAGTTCGAAACCGCATTCGATGCCTTTAAGAAGGCGGGTGAGTACGCAAGCGTGCTTGCAGGACTTTCTTACGATACCATCAAGAATACAGGCAAGTTGCTCGAAGGAGGTAACGCCTAATGGATATCATCGAATCCAAAACCTGGGTGGAATGGGTCATTACCATCGCGAAGTTCGGCTTCTGCTTTGTGCCTGTCCTGTACATCCTGTTGTTGATTCCTATGGAACGCCGTGGTGCGGGCTTTATGCAGGACCGTCAGGGTCCGAACCGCTCTTACATTAAGGTTCCGTTCTTCGGTAAGGTTCGCCTGTTTGGCTATGTGCAGAACATGTGCGACGGTACCAAGCTGTTCTTTAAGGAAATGTTTGCGCCGAAGGGTTCCAAGAAGTTCCTTTACTATGTGGCTCCTGCCATTCCGTTTGCAATCGTGTTCCTTAGCCCTTGCGTGATTCCTTGGTTTGGCCCGATGGTCTTTGAATGGGGCGACAAGGTTGTCCGCATTGCAGGTCCGATTCTTGATTCCGAAGTGGGTATTCTGCTCCTGTTCGGTTTCAGTTCGCTTTCTGCCTACGGTGCCGTGCTTGCCGGTCTTAGCTCCCGTTCCAAGTACAGCTACCTCGGTTCTCTGCGTACGACTGCAATGACGATTAGCTACGAAGTCTGCCAGGGCCTTTCGATGATGGGTCTCTTGGTGCTCGCGGGCTCCTTCAGCCTCACCGATATCGTGAGCTGGCAGGAACACCACGTGTGGGGCATTGTCGCCCAGCCGGTGGCCTTCTTCTGCTTCTTGATTGCAACGATTGCTGAAACGGGTCGTGCTCCGTTCGATGTCGCCGAAGGTGAACCTGAACTCGTTGCCGGTTACCATACTGAATATGGTGCCATGCAGTTCGGTTTGTTCTACATGGGTGAATACTCCCACATTTGCATCAGCAGCCTCTTGGTGGCAACGCTCTTCTTGGGCGGCTACTCGGTTCCGTTTGTCACGACCGAAACCATCCAGACGCATATGGGTGGCTCCCTTGCCATTCTCTGCTGGGTGCTCGCTTTCTTCGCTCTCGCTTTCCTCCACATGATTTACCGTTACTCTCGCAAGCTCCGTGCTTCGGCACAGGCAAACAAGATGGAAATCTTGCAGGAATACAAGCTCTATAAGGGTGTGGCTTGGATTGCAACTCTCGTGCTGATTGGCGCCGGTGTTGCTTCCTGGTTGTACTACAATCCTGAATACTCCATGGTGAACGGTGTGGTGGTGAATAGCCTGGGTGCCGCTCTCGGTACCGCTCTCATTCACCTGCTCGTGCTCCTGGTGAAGAGTGTGTTCTTCTGCTGGGTGTGGATTTGGGTTCGCTGGACGCTCCCGCGTTTCCGCTACGACCACATTATGCACCTTGGCTGGAAGATTATCTTGAACATCGCTATTTTGAACCTCGTCGTGACCGCCGTGGTCGCGAAGCTGATGGGAGGTAACTAATGGCCCGCGTTATTAGACAGAGACCCATGAACTGGGTGGAACGCCTCTACATCTTCGAGGCAATTCGCGGCTTGTGGACAACGCTCAAGCATGCTGCTCGTGGCTTGTTCCGCTACGAAGAACTTCCGACGATTTCTTATCCGGAAGGCCAGCCCGAAGTTCGTAGAACTTACCGTGCAAAGCACCGTCTGATGCTCCGTGCCGACGGCACGCCCCGTTGCGTTGCTTGCGGTATGTGCGCTGCGGCTTGTCCTGCCCATTGTATTTATATCGAAGCGACTGCCAGTGACGATCCGCGTATCGAAAAGAAGGTCAAGCGCTTTGATATCGACCATTTGACTTGCGTGTTCTGCGGCCTTTGTGTTGAAGCCTGCCCGGTCGATGCACTCCGTATGGATACCAAGGAAATCATCTTTGAACACCGCACCCGTGACGAATTCGTGGCAAACCTCCAGACGCTTACAAGCTGGAATCCGAAGGATTACCCCGATGACGCACAGAGTCAAGTGGCTCCGGGTGGTACCAAGAATGCCGAGGCCCGCAAGGTCTGGGGAATGGAGGTTAAAAACTGATGCTAGCCTTGATTTATTTTATCATTCTTGCCGTGGTTGCCGTGGGAGCCGCTCTCTGCGTGTTCCTTTCGAAGCATCCGCTTTACGGTGGTCTTTCGCTCGTTCTTACCATGCTCTCGCTCGCTGGCATATACGGCCTGTTGGGTAGCCCCTTCATTGGAGTGGTTCAGATCATGGTCTATGCGGGTGCCATTATGATGCTCCTCGTGTTCGTGATTTCGGTCTTGAATGCGGCCAAGGACAATAAGACTCCCATGTTCGACGGTGTTTCGCTTTTCGTGATTATCGGCGTGCTTGCTCTTGCCGGTCTCGTCGGTTTCGCCTTGGTGCTTTCGCCGATGGGCTTCGATGCTTCGACGCTCCGTGGCTCTGTCGAAATGACTTCTTCGAACCTGTTCAATACCGCTCAGGACGGTCCCGGTTACTTCGTGCTTTTCGAAGTGCTCGGCCTGTTGCTGCTTTCTTCAATGGGTGCCGCCGTGCTGATGGCTAAGAAACGTCTGGGTTCTGAAATTGTCGAAGATAACTCCGATAACAAGGAGGAAAAGTAATGGAACTCCAACCGATTTACATTCAGATTCTCGCCTTGGTGCTCTTTACCATTGGCCTCATTACGGCTCTTGCTCGCCGTAACGTGTTCTTCGTGCTCATGGGCGTCGAACTCGCCTTGAACGCGGTGAACCTTTCTTTCGTGGGCTTTGCAAAGACTCTTCCTGCTGATTTGAGCGTGGCTGGCCAGATTGTGCCGCTTTTCTCGATTGCTGTCGCTGCTGCCGAAGCTTGCGTGGGCCTTGCACTCGTAATCCTCATTTTCCGTAACCGCGAAAGTGTCGATTCCGACAACTATTCCAATATGAAGGGGTAAGCAATGACAAATTTACCGCTTTGGATTATTCCTCTTTTCCCGCTCCTGGGAACGATTCTGCTCGGCACGATCGCCTTGATTTCGTCGGGTAGCAAGAAGGGCCCCTCCGAAGGTTTCGTGGGCGCTCTCTCGGTGCTGTTCCCCGCGATTTCGTTCCTGTGCGTGGTGCTGCTCGCTTTCGGCATGCCTGAAGAAGGTATCCGTCAGACGCTCTGCAACTGGATTGACATCCCGATGCTCAAGGTCGATCTCGGATTCCTGTTCGACGGCCTTTCCCGCGTGATGCTCCTGTTCGTGACCGGTATCGGTACCCTCATCGCTCTCTACTCGATTGGTTACATGCACGGTGACCGCGGCTTTACCCGCTTTTTCTCCTACATTAACCTCTTCTTGTTCAGCATGATCGTGCTCGTGCTTTCCGACAGCTTGCTCCTGACCTTCCTCGGTTGGGAAGGCGTGGGTCTCTGCTCCTACTTGCTCATTGGCTTCTGGAACCACGATTTGAACAACTGCAAGGCCGCAAACAAGGCCTTCATCGTGAACCGCGTGGGCGATATCGGATTCCTGCTCGGCATGCTTTGCCTGGCTACCTTGGGCGGCTCCGCTATCCTCAATTACGATGCCTTGAACAAGTTCATTGAAATGTTGATTGCCGGTGGCCATGTGCAGCTAGCCACTCCGATTATCGCGATTGCGGGTCTCCTGTTCTTCGTGGGTTGCACCGGTAAGTCCGCTCAGATTCCGCTCCTCACTTGGCTCCCGGATGCTATGGCCGGTCCGACTCCCGTGTCGGCACTCATCCATGCTGCTACCATGGTGACTTCTGGCGTCTACCTGCTCGCTCGTCTGAGCCGCATGTACTCGGTGATTCCCGAAGTTCTGATTATCGTTCTGATTGTCGGTATGCTCACTGCCTTCTGGGCTGCGGTCGCAGGCCTCTTCCAGAATGATATCAAGAAGGTGCTTGCCTACTCGACGATTTCTCAGCTCGGTTACATGTTCATGGCTGCAGGCGCTTTCGCCTTCGATGCCTCTATCTTCCATGTGTTTACCCACGCCTTCTTCAAGGCAGCCCTCTTCTTGGGTGCCGGTGCCGTGATTCACGCGCTCGCTGGCGAACAGGATATGCGCCGCATGGGTGGCCTCATCAAGAAGACGCCTGTTACCGCCTGCGTGATGATCTTTGCGTTCCTCGCCATTATCGGCTTCCCGGGCTTTGCCGGTTTCTGGTCCAAGGACTTGATCCTGGAACGCCTCTACACGAACGCTCCGTTCGGTGAATTCTTCTACTTTGCAGGTCTCCTTACCGCAGTAATTACGGCGGTCTACATGGGTCGCCTGATTATCATGACGTTCTTCGGTGAATACCGCGGTCCTAAGGAAAAGGAAGCCCACATTCACGAAGCTCCGGCTTGCATGTTGATCCCGATGGTGATCCTTGCTTTCGGTGCTGTGTTTGCCGGTTACCTGTGGGCCGACTCCATGGGCATCAAGTTCTTCGAACATACGCTTGCCCCGGTGGTGGGTGTCGCTCAGAACTACGCTCTCGGTCAGCTCGACATTGCCCATGTGAATCCGATGACGTTCGCCTGCTTCGGTACGGCGGCGGCTCTCCTCGGTATGTTTATCGCTTATGCGGTTTATGGCCGCAAGAAGTTGCCGCGTCTGCACGCCAAGTGGAGCAGCGCTCCCGAAGGCTTCAAGGCCGACTGGACTTTCTTCTTTGACTACATCCATGAAATTTTCATTGTCATGACGAAGGCTTTCGCCTTTATCGCAGACATGTTCGTCGACAAGGTTTTGCAGGGTATCCAATGGACTGTGGGTGCCATTGTCGAAATCGTGGGCGACGGTGTAAGTTCTTTCCAGGCCCGCAAGGTGCGTGTGCAGCTTACGCTTAGCCTGGTGGGTGTGGTTGCGTTAATCGCTGTTGTACTTATGACCGGAGGATTGATCTAATGCTTTTACATCTCCTCGTCTTAGCTCCTTTTGCCGCTGCCATTTTGATGATGGCAACCTCCAAGGAAGATCCGAAGTCTTCTTCTAGACTTGCATTCTTGTTTGGCATCGCCTTCGTGGCATTGTCGATTGCCCTGATTGCCGCCGGCAACCAGGCGACCGAAGCCATTGAATGGTTCCAGATTCCCGGTGCAAAGGGCTCTGTCTATTACTACCTGTATAGCCATGGTCTGGGCGCCTGGATGGTGTTCCTTTCTACGAGCCTTTCGCTCGTGGCCTTGATTACGGGTCGCAACACGTTCGAAACGAACTACCGCAACTTTGCAATCGCCATCTTCGCCTTGATGGGTGCCATGAACGGCACCTTCCTCGCGGCAGATGCGGTGCTGTTCTTCTTCTTCTTCGAAGCGATGGTGTTCCCGGCTGCCGTGCTGATCGCCGGTTTCGGCGGTGCTGAACGCAAGAAGGCCGCTATGACGTTTGCGATTTACACCTTGGTCGGTTCGGCCCCGATGATGGTTGCCCTCTGGTACCTGATTACGAAGGCTGACAATTCCCTGGTGCTTTCTTTGGCGGTGGCGCTCCAGAATCTGGATCCGTCCATGCAGAAGACTCTCCTGATTTGCTTCTTGCTCGCCTTCATCGTGAAGACTCCGATTTTCCCGTTCCACGGCTGGCAGGCAATCACTTATGCTGAAGCTCCGGCTCCGCTTTCGGCTATCCTTACGGGTGCCATGAGTAAGGCGGGCGTGTTCGGCTTTATTGCCTGGATCCTTCCGATCTTCCCGCTTTCCATGGAACTGGTCGATGCCATGCTTTGGCTTGGCCTTTTGACTGCTGTGTATGGCGCCTTGATGGCTCTCCGCGCAACGGACGGCAAGAAACTCTTGGCTTTCAGCTCCATGAGCCACTTGGGCCTTGCGGTTGCAGGCGTGTTCAGCTTGTCTGAATCCATGCTTCCGGCTGTGCTCGTTCTCTTGGTCGCTCACGGTTTGAGTGCCGGTGCCCAGTTCTACCTGATGGGTATTGCCGAGCGCTTTGCCGGTACCCGCGATATCGAACAGCTTGGTGGCCTTGCCAAACGCAACCCCGTGTTCGGTTCTCTGTTTGGTTTCTTGGCGGTGCTTTCTCTTGCGGTTCCGGGTACTGCCGGATTCGTGGGTGAATTCACGGTGCTTATGTCCTTGTGGGATATGGGCCCGCTTCCGGCACTTGCCGCAAGCCTTTGCTTGATTCTTTCTGCCGCCTACATGCTGCGCTTTGTGCAGAAGGTTATCTTTGGTACTCCCGCTCGCGAATACACCGATGGCAAGCGCATGACCGCTCTCGAAGGTTCTTCGATTGGCATTATGGGCGTGATGCTTCTGGTGTTCGGTATGCATCCGGCTTTCATTACCAATGCACTCCAGCTTTTCGATGAAAATGCGGTGCAGGAAATGAACAAACTTACGCACCCGGCCGATGCCGCTACCGATGCAACGGTCGAAGCTTCTGCCGACTCGACCGGCGAAGCCGTGGTCGACGAAAACATTGCGGCCGTGGCTCAGCCCATGACCGAAGACGATTTGCGTCAGCTGGATTCCAACCTGAAGGCAAACGGCTTTACCGACGAAGAACGCGCTTCGCTGATTGCCCAGCTCAAGAACATGAGCGAATCTGAAGTTGCCGATGCGGAAAACGCATCTGAATCTAACGAGGCCAATGCAAAGGAGGCTTCTGAAAATGAGTAATATCGTGAATCTCTTGCCGGCAATCCTGGTGGCCTTTGGTGCCTTGGTGACGCTTGCCGCAGAACCGTTCCTTAAAGACGAAAACAAGCACAAGGTGCTTCCTTGGGTGGCTACGTTCTTTATCGCGCTCGGAGTTGGTTCTTACTTCATCACCACGACCGATACCTTTATGAACCTGTACGCAATGGATCCGATCCGCCGCGTGCTCGGTGCTTCGATTCTCCTGTGCGCTTTCCTTGGCGTTGCCGGTCTCCAGTGGACTCTCGGTCACGAAAAGTTCAAGGGCGGCGAAGCTTATGGTCTTCTGATGCTTGCCTCTAGCGGTGCCGTGCTCATGACGCAGGCTATCGATTTCCTTGCCCTTTACTTGGGTATGGAACTGGCCAGCTTCCCGATTTACGCCTTGGTGGGACTTCGCCGCAAAGACGTGAACGCAAGCGAAGGTGCCTTTAAGTACTTCGTATCGGGTGCCGTGTTCAGCACGATTTTCCTTTATGGTGTCGCTCTCATTTACGGTGCAACCGGTTCGACCCATATCTTTGCTGCCGTCATTGCTGGCCGTGGCATGCTTTATGGCATGGGCGTTCTTCTGGCTTTGTTCGCCCTCCTCTTCAAGGCGGGTGCAGCTCCGGTGCATTTCTGGGTGGCAGACGTCTATACGGGTGCTTCTGTCGCGGTGACGGGCTTTATGGCCGCCGTCGTGAAGGTCGGTGCTCTTGCCGCTCTCGGAACCCTTTGGCTGGGCTCGCTCGTGACCCGCATCGGTTCGGCTCCGGCTTGGAACTTGGCTGAACAGGTGACGATTCATAGCGAAAATAAGAGCCTGTTCTACGTGATTATCGTGGTGTCTGTGCTCTCGATGGCGATTGGCGCTTTCGGCGGTCTCGCTCAAAAGTCTATCCGCCGCATTATGGCCTACTCTGCCGTGATGAACGCTGGCTTTATCGTAATTGGCCTGTTGCTTCCGGACTACGCGACCGAAGGCACGGTGCAGATGGGCGCCATGTACTACTTCTTGATCACCTACGCCATCGGCAGTGCCGGTGCCCTTACGGGTATCGCTTATCTTGCCGGCAAGGATGACAAGAATGAATCTTTGGACGATATCCAGGGTCGTGGTCGCAAGCGTCCGTATGTGGCTGTGGCTACGACGGTTTGCTTGGCAAGCCTCGCCGGTATGCCGCCTGTTGCTGGATTCCTCGCCAAGTTCACGCTGTTTACCGATGCTTTGGCCGGTGGCCTTGGCTTGATCGCGGCGATTGCCTTTGGTCTTTCGCTTGTGGCTGCGGTGTTCTACCTGCGCATCGCCTTTGTGCTCTTTATGCCCATGAAGGCTGTATGTGAATGCAAGTGCTGCTGTGGCAAGAACACGGCTTTTGCCTACTTGCTCCGCTTTGGCGTGACGCTCGCTGCAATCGCCTTGATTGTCATCGGCATCTTCCCGAAGCTTGCGCTGATTGTGTAAGGCTTTAGGTTACAGGTATCTGATTTTAGGGGAATGTCGCAAGACATTCCTCTTTTTTATTTTAAATTTGCGAAGGAATAAAAAAAGGAATTATTATGGACAAGATTTATCGTTCGGGTATCGGTTTTGACGTTCACAAGTTGGTGGAAGGCCGCAAGTGCATTATCGGCGGGGTAGACATCCCGTACGAAAAGGGACTCCTCGGTCATAGCGATGCCGATGTGCTTTTGCATGCCATTAGCGATGCCTTGCTCGGGGCTGCCGGTCTCGGCGATATCGGAACCTACTTCCCGGATACGGACCCGGCATTCAAGGGGGCCGATAGCTTGGAACTTTTGCGCAAGGTCGGTGAAGAAGTCAAGAAGGCCGGTTACGAAATCATCAATATCGACAGCATCGTGATGTGCGAACGTCCGAAGGTGAACCCGCATAAGGATCAGATGAAGGCAAACATTGCCCGCGTGCTCGGCCTCGATATCAAGCAGATTGGTATCAAGGGAACTACCACCGAAAAGCTCGGTTTTACCGGCCGCGGCGAAGGTGTTGCAAGCCAAGCTGTTGCCATGGTGCGTAGCCTTTAAGCAGTCATTTCGTACTTGATACGGAATCTTTCTATCTTTGGCTCACATAAAGAGAGGTTTTTATGTCTGCAGATCCTATTATCGTGGTTGACTACAATGCCGGTAACCTGACATCGGTGATGAACGCCCTTGACCACATTGGTGCTTATGCAAAGTCTAGCCGCGATGCAGACGAAATCTCCAAGGCGACTCGCCTGATTTTCCCGGGCGTGGGTGCTGCGGCCTCTGCCATGGAAACGCTCACCCGCACGGGCATTGGCGATGCCATTAAGGCGGTGGTCAAGGCCGGTAACCCGGTGCTCGGCATTTGCATCGGCTGCCAAATTATTCTTGAAGAAAGCGAAGAAGACGGTGGCGTCAAGACGCTTGGACTTATTCCGGGCAAAGCGGTACGCTTCAAGGAAGAACCCGGTCTCAAGATTCCGCACATGGGTTGGAACCAGGTGAACTTCACCCGCGAACATCCGATTATGAAGGGTATCCGCAGCGGTAGCGACTTTTACTATGTGCATTCGTACCACCCGGTGGTACCCGCAGAATATTCTTTTGCCGAAACGACTTACGGCACGCAGACCTTCCAGGGACTGATCGGTAAGGACAACTTAATCGCCTCTCAGTTCCACCAGGAAAAGAGTGGCGACGTGGGTCTTGCCATGCTCAGGAATTTTTGCGACTGGAAAGTTTAGACAACATCTCATTTGTGCTGAATATTCAGTTTTTGATGTAATGCCGGGCTGAGCTCGGCATTTCCTTTAATTATATTTACAGAAAAGTTAGGAGGACTTTATGTCTAAAAGATGGCTTGCGTTTATCGCCCTTTTCATGCTCGTGCAGGTTTCCTTTGCTGCTTGGGATGGTTCCGTCAAAATTCCGAAAAAGGTCAAGACCGGTGATCTTGAGTATTACGAGATTACCTCTCCTGAAGAATTAATCGGTTTTTTGGATTCCGTGACGACGGCGAATATGGGCAAACCAAGCCTCAGGGCTTATTTGAAGAACGATATTGTCTTCGGCGCGGATACGTCAAAGCTTTGTTCCAAACGATGGGAACGCGGTAATCGTAGCGAGTACTTCGAAGGCGATTTTGATGGCAAGGGCCATACCATTTACGGCTTGAATGCGGAACGTTCGTTGTTCCAAATCGTGGGCCAGGGGGGAGGCTTTGTTCACGATTTTAATGTGGCAAACAGTTCTTTTGGTAGCGATACGGCTTACATGGCAGCTGCGGTAGTGACTGAAATGCAATCGGGGCTTTCGAACGTAAACGTAATCAATACGGATGTTCGTAGTGGATTTATCGCAGGCGGCGTTGTTGCCCGAATGCTGAGCCCTTCGGATGCTCAATTGGCTTATATCTTGAGCTGCAATATGATTGGTGGTTCCGTTAAAGGTAGCACCTATGTGGGTGGTGTCGTGGGAACGGCTTATGGGCGCGTCGCCGGTTGTACCAATTCGGCGAAGGTCACTTTTGTACAGAATGAAAAAGTGGGGCCTGACTACAATGTGTTTGTTGGCGGTATTGCGGGTGATGCCGATGCTCGAGATGGTATATCTATTGAAAATTGCGTTAATCGTGGTGATATCGAAATGGTGTCTGGGTCGGCGCTGTCTTATGCGGGGGGTGTTGTCGGTTATGTGTTGGGCTCTGTGAGGAACCTCCAGAATTACGGAAATGTTTCTGCGAAGACGGCCTTTACTTGCGATACGGTAAGTTCTGATTGGCAAATTACTCTTTATGTCGGAGGTATTGCCGGTAGTAAGCATTTCCATAAAAACGAAACTAGCGAAACCCGCGATTTTGTGAACGAGGGCGATGTGACGGCAATCGTCGAGTCTGCACTTGACGAAGGCACCTTGATGGTGGGTGGAATCTTTGGTGAAAACAGGAATAACGCTTTCCGCAATGCACTGAATAAGGGTGCTATCAAAGCCTATGGTACTGGTGCGTACAGAAAGGTTTATGCCGGCGGTATTATCGGTAATGCCTCGATTTATACGGATGTTCGCGGCTTCGAAAAGTTAGGAAACCGCGGCACAGTCTCTGCTGAAGGCCCATACCGTGTATGGTCGGGTGGCGTTGCCGGTTATATGGAACGTCGTGGCTCTTCTCAGATTCCTGCTTTGTCTTTATCGTATAACTATGGCGATATTACAGGATCTGTCACAGATAATCCGACTGAATACGGAGTCCTGAATGTGGGTGGTATTCTGGGGAATGCCTATTATACAATTTTTAGCGATGTCTATAACCGTGGTAAAGTGATTGCCAAGGGTAAGCTGAACATGGGCAATAGCGAAGCGGGCGGCCTTGTCGGTTTTTGGACTTATCCCGATTCGTCTGTAAAGAATTCCTATAGTGCAGCTCCCGTTGTGAAGGGCGATACCATTGGTGGCCTGTTTGGATTTACGGGATCGTATGTGGCGCCGACGAATGCGTACTATGATGGTTCTCTTGTTGATATTGCGACGATGGGAAGGTATTACTATGATGGTGCCGTTTGCACGGATTGCAAGAAAACGACTGCAGAACTGCAAAGCGATGAAATGCTTGACTTGCTGAATACGGCTGGCGGAACTGTTGCTAATCGCGGCCTGTGGGTGCGTCGTGGCGGTTATCCGGTTTTCAAGTTCGATAGCCTGTATAAGAATGATTCCACCTATTTAGATATCCAGCGCTATGCGATGCCGCCGTCCCATGCAGATGGCGATACTCTGGTTTATACTATTTCTAAACCGGAGGAATTGGCAGCCTTCTTGGAAATGAAGCGTTATTTCGAAAACTTCCATTATAAGAAAGTGAAGGTGGAACTGGCGAACGATATCGTGATGGGGCGTGACTCTACGCTTTTGTCGGCACGTCAAATGTCTGCGGATACAGGCTATGCTAGCTGCGTGAGCGCAGACTTTAATGGCAATAACCATACCATCTATGGACTCAATATGTCTAGAGCGATGTTCTTCTGCATCGATTCTGGCACAGTTGCAGAGAACTTTACGATTGCAAATAGCCGTTTCGAAAATGACTGGGGCTATTCTGCCGCTGGTGTGACTGTGAAAAACAGTGGATGCGTCAGAAATGTAACGATTCGCAATAGCTTTGTTCGCGGCGGATATTCTGCGGGCGGCCTTGTTGCCGATAACCATAATGTGAAAGCGGGTCTTATACTGGATTCCAAAAACGAAAACACGACGGTCATATCGGCAAATATTGCAGGCGGTATCGTGGGACAGTCTGATGGCGTGTTGCGAGGTGTTCGCAATTCTGGCAGGGTGTACGGACGTCTTGCAGGCGGTATTGTGGGTAATGCGTCTCCTTATTATATGTATGGTGGTAGCTCGATGCTTGTCGGCAGCGCTTACAATACGGGCACTGTTGTTGCTTCTGGAGACGGAGCTGTTGTCGGTGGTGGCATTGCCGGTTACTCGCGCTCGTCTACCTTGAGTAATGTGTTTAATACAGGCTTGGTAGAAGGGTCTTCTATTTCGGGCTCTCTTTCGGTGGGTGGCGTTGTTGGCGTGGCAGATTCCAATTCGACCATAACGACAATTGGTAACTGGGGTCGCGTGCATGCTCTGAACGGAAAACAGGTCTACGCGGGTGGCTTAGTGGGACGCATTGATGGATATATCTATCGAATCACGAATAGCGAAAATTTTGTGTATATTACTCCTGTGGCATACAGCTTTAACTATGGTCCCGTGACCGTAAAGAGCGCGCTTGAAGAATCCTATGCCGGTGGGCTCATTGGTAAGGGCAAGGGCTTTACGATGCAAACTGCTTATAACAGAGGCAGCGTGAAAAACGAGGCGAATGTCGCCGATGCCGTAACGGGTGGTGTAATTGCTACAGTGGATTCTGCAATTATAGCACAGACGTATGCCTTTGCCGAAACCTTGACCGGCAAAAAGGTGGCTGCCGTGACGTATGAAGCTACGGGCTTCGACACGTTCAATCATGTGCTTTATAACGCGGATATGGGTAATTATCCGGCTTATAATGGCGCTTCGGCGGACATGCGAGATTCCATTGTGGAACCTCTGAGCTTTGAAGAAATGATGTATCCGTCTGTGATGCAGTTGCATCCGGGTTTCAAGAGCGAAAAATATGTTGATAATGGATGCTTGCCGGTATTCAGTTATGACACGACGAGCGCTTGCGCGGTAACGGTGGTCAAGGACTTCTTTGGCGATGCAGACGAACCGTATAAGGTGGGCTATATTGTAGACGTCTTCTATGCAGATTCTACGTTGAATCCGAATGATAGCGGCTTGACTCCTGTGTTGCCGAAGCCGGTGGTTTCGTTGTTGCAGGTGGAAGTTTCTGGTCGTAACGTAGCCGTGACGGGCTTGCTTGAGAATAGGCCTGTGATGGTGTTCGATATGCGTGGCCGCATGGTGGCGTCGGCTAGATTCCATGGGACTTCGGTGAACCTGATGATTCCGAAGTCGGGCCGTTACCTGGTCCGTAGCGGCAAACAGTCGCGCTTGATTGTTGTCCGATAACCTAGAGAATTTTTTGTTAGGAGATTCGCTATGTTGAAAAAGTGCTTGGCTGTAGCAATGACTTTGGTTGCCCAGGTAGCGTTTGCTGCCATAGGCGATTCGACGAAATTCGATCAAGATAAATTTGAACGAATCGGAGATACGCTGTATTACAAGATCTCTACTGCTGAGCAATTTGAAAAACTGCTCGAAGGAGTGCGAATCGAAACGGACGGCTATGTCGTTGGCCTGATTGAGAAAGACCTTGTCATGGGCAAGGATACTCTTCATCTGGCAAAGAACAAAATGACTGTCGATACGAGCGGACGATGCACGAACTTGTATCTCAATGGTCAAGGCCATACGATTTACGGCTTGAACATGTCTAGAGCTATGTTCTACTGCGTCGAAAATCTTGTGGAAAATTTGACGATTGCAAATAGCCGTTTTGAAAACGATGAAGGCTTGTCTGCTGCTGGCGTTGCTGTTCACTTAAAAGAAAATGCATGTGTCCGTAACGTGAAAATTCGTAACAGCGTTGTGAAAAGTGTAGACATCGCCGCAGGTCTTGTGGCGTATAACGATGGCGCGATGCTTAATGATACCAATGAGAACTCTTTTGTCTCTTCGACAAATATTGCAGGCGGTCTTGCGGGCTCGCTTCGCTATGTGTTAATAAACTCCCGTAACAGCGGACGTGTGTCGGGGCGTGTTGCAGGCGGCCTTGTGGGCACGGGCGATAAGTTGGGTACAGACGGAGGAACGATTTCAGGTTGCTCTAACAATGGAATGATTCTTGGTAATGGAAGCGGCTCTGTTTCAGTAGGCGGTATCGCGGGATATGCTCACAAGACATCATTTAACGGCCTGAAAAATACGGGCTTGATCGAAGGCAAGTCTACATCGGGAACGCTTACGGTGGGTGGAATTGTGGGCAGGCTCGATTCTACGCAGAATGTAGTAGACTGTGGCAACTGGGGTAGAGTTCATGCTCTTTCTGGTAAGAAAGTCTATGCCGGCGGTATAGTGGGCTTGTATTATGGCGAACTCCAAATGGTGGGAGAAACGCTTAGTCGTGTTTCCTGGTTAGTAACCTCCTATAATTACGGCCCGGTGACAGTCAAGGCGTCCGAAGATTTTGCCTATGCGGGCGGCCTTGCGGGGTATATAACGGGATCGCTAATTTCGGCGGATTACAATAGGGGTACCGTGAAAAACGAAGGCTCTTCGAAAAATCGATATACGGGAAGCCTTGCCGCATTAGTGGATTGGTGCTCGGTTGCGGGCAACTATAGTTATGTGGATACTTTGACAGGGAGTCATACCGCTTCGCTGGTGTATGAATTTGCAGGGGCCAACAATTCTATGTATAGATCGTATTATGGCGGCGTAGAGGTTCCCCCAGTCGGTAAATACTCGGATGATCCGACGAATATATACCAAAAGGATTCGTTGGTGTCTTTAGGCTTTGAAGAAATGAAGGAGGCCCTTCAAATCTATGACGGCGGTAACTGGGTGCGGACGGACTGCATGGCTCAGGCGAAGACGGATACGAATACGGTTTGCACCGTAAAGGTGATTGCCGATTTCTTCGGTGATTCCGATAAGCCTTATGAGGTTTCCTTCCTTGAAGAAGAAGGCAAGACTGTTGTTGCTCCGAAGGTGTCTATTACGAATCTGAAGGTTGCTGTCTCTGCCCGAAACATTTCAGTTTGGGGGGCTGTCGCGAACCGCCCGGTGCAGGCGTTCGACATGCAGGGAAACTTAGTGGCGTCGGCTAGACCTGTGGGGGCTGTCGCGACTCTCGCTGTTCCGAAGGCCGGGGTTTACATTGTGCGTAATGGAAATGAATCCCGCAGAGTGACAATCCGTTAAAGTTGAAACGGACTGTTCCGTCATACTGCGGCCGTTTTGGCTGTAATAAATTTTTTCTGTTTTCATAGCCTTGCTTTTACAGCAAGGCTTTTGACTTATTTCTATATTTTACGTCAGTTTTACAAACAACAATTCACCGCCATGAGCCCGAACTAGCTGAAAGGCAGCGACGATGATCCGGTAGTGGCGCTTCATAGGAAGGTCCTATAATTATGACCGCTCCTCATGTTCGGCATGAAGTCCATGAGCGAGGCTTTGCAAAAAATGGCTGGTCCGCAGCTCCGCCATGTGCTCGGAACCATGACCACGAACCGTTTCACGGGAATGCTCACCGGCATGTTCGTTACAGCCTCGGTACAAAGTTCGACCGCCACCACGTTGATGACGGTCTCTTTTGTTAATGCGGGGCTCCTTACGCTCATGCAGGCCATCTCGATTATCCTCGGTGCCCA
>CADCBQ010000027.1 GCA_902799745.1 Fibrobacter succinogenes
GAGGGTCACGTCACCGGTAACAACCTTGTTCACTTCAGCGAAGAAGGCGTCCATAGCCTGGCGGAGCGGAGTGAACCACTGGCCATTGTACACGAGGTTGGCATAGGTCATAGACATCTTCTGGGCTTCGAACAAGGTTTCCTTGTCGAGCACGAGCTGCTGCAGGCATTCGTGAGCCTTGTACAGGAGCGTGCCACCCGGAGTTTCATACACGCCGCGGCTCTTCAAGCCAACGAGGCGGTTTTCGACGATGTCCAAGAGACCGCAAGCGTTCTTGCCGCCAATCTTGTTCAGGTATTCGAGGAGTTCGACAGCACCCATCTTCTTGCCGTCGATAGCAACCGGATTACCCTTATCGAAGGTAATCGTCACGTGATCAGCCTTGTTCGGGGCCTTTTCATACGTGTTGGTGTGCTTGAGGAATTCGTACTTGTGTTCCTGTTCCGGGAATTCCAGAACGCCACCTTCGTGAGAGAGGTGCCACAGGTTACCGTCTTCGGAGTAAATCTTCTTCTTGCTGATGCCGTTCAGCGGAATCTTGTGAGCGGCAGCGTAGTCGATAGCGTCTTCACGGCTATGGAACGTCCACTTCGGGTCCTTCCACGGAGCGATGATTTCGAGCTTCGGGTTGAGAGCGGCGTAGGTCAGTTCGAAACGTACCTGGTCGTTACCCTTACCGGTAGCACCGTGAGCAACAGCATAGGCGCCTTCCTTTTCAGCAATCTTCACCTGGTACTTGGCGATGAGCGGACGGGCGAAAGAAGTACCCAGGAGGTAGGTACCTTCGTACTTGGCACCGGCGCGAACGGTCGGCCAAACGTAGTCTTCAAGGAATTCCTTCTTGAGGTCAAGAACGTAGCACTTGGAAGCGCCAGTCTTGAGAGCCTTGTCTTCGAGGGCCTTAGCGTCCGGGAAGTCGTTCTGACCGAGGTCAGCAGCGAAAGCGATCACTTCGCAGTCGTAGTTTTCCTTGAGCCAGGGGATGATGATGGAAGTATCGAGTCCACCGCTATAAGCGAGGACAACCTTCTTCTTGGATTCTTTCTTAGCCATTTTTAGCGTCCTTTAAGAAAATTTTTAGACGAGTGAAATATAGAAACTTTTATTTCTTTTTTGTAGAGGCTTTCGCGGGAGCTTTCGCCGACTTTTCAGAGGTCTTCGACGAATTTTTCTCCGAGGCCTTCTCGGGCTTTTTGTCCAGGTTTTTAGCCGAGCCCTTTTCCATAGTTTTTTCCGATGCCTTGGAGCCCTTGGCGGAGCTGTCTTTTGGCGGCGGGGCCATCAACTGGCGCAAGGAATCCACCAGCACGCTGTCCTTCTTGGGGAACATGTTCTGGTAAATCACGGCGCGACGCTTAGCCATGAACTGGCTTTCGCGCATGTGCGGGTGGTGCTTACCCGGACTTGCGAGCATGGCGGCCAGGTTGATTGCCTGGTCGACGCTCAGCTTGGCGCAGCTTTTCTTGTAATAGGTGCGGCAGGCTTCCTGGCAGCCGAAAATGTCCTTGCCCCACTGGGCGTAATTCAGGTACAGTTCCAAAATACGGTCCTTGCCGAGTTCATGTTCCATCAGGAGCGCGTAGGCAAGTTCCTTGAACTTGCGGTTGAAGGAACGTTCACCGCTCAAGAACAGGTTCTTCGCGAGCTGTTGCGTAATCGTAGAGCCACCGAACTTGGTCTTCCCCGCCATCTGGTTTGCATCCAAAGCTTCGGCAATGGCACGGATATCAAAACCCGGGTGGAAATAGAAACCGGCATCTTCGCTTGCAATAACAGCCTTGCGCAGATACGGGCTAATAGAATCGAGCGGTACATAGGTGTGCTTGATTTCGATATTCGGATTCGAATCGCGCAGAGCTTCCATGTACTTACTCATTTCAGGCTGGGCATCTTTAAGTTGCGCCACGCCATCATAAATATCATAGCCATAAATAAAGGCGCGGTACAAGGCGTAAGAAGCAGCCACCGAGAAAATGGCGGAATAGATAATCAGAATCAGCAATGCCTGGCGGATAATGAAATTGATCGTTCGGTAAAGCCACTTGAGTATAAACCCAGCTACTTTCGCAAACTTGGTTCCAAAGAACCACTTAAAAAAGTCCTTGACCTTACCAAAATACAACTTCACTTTATCCATTACTTCTTTCCTCCGAACCAATCATTGATGTCTTCACCTTCTTTCATGGCCGTGGGCAAGTTTTCCATTCCTTCGCCTAAAATTACATTATGAATGCCCGCTTGTGTGAACAAGTTACCGATATATTCCATACCAGAGCGGCCCGCTTCATCGTGATCCAGACAAAGTACCACATTTTTGTTTCTAAAAAGATTCAACCACTCCACTTTGAAGCTGCGGACACCCGGAATTCCGACCGCATTAATCCTTTGTCCTAAAAACGTGAGTGTATCCACGACGCCTTCGCACAGGTAGACCCACCCCGGCTTTTGATCCAGCGCCACCATATTGTAGGGGTACGGCACCGTGCCGCGCAAGTTAAGTTCCTTGGGAACCACCGTATTGTCAATCGCACGAGACTGGAAATAGAACGCTCTGCGTTGCGGGTCCAAATACGGGAAAATCAGCGGGTGCTTGTAGTAGCGCAGGTGACCTTTGTCGTTAAAGAGGCCCACATACTTCAGCACCTCTTCGCCAAAGTCCGCCTTGAGGCTGTTGTTCACCTCTTCGTAATTGCTAATGGTGCGCAAAAGCATCTTGTCCCACACGGGCTTGTAAATGCGACGGCGAGCAAGCCACTTGCCTGCAGGCGTGTTGTCGACAGGGCTTAGACGCTTGAGGAACGAAAGGATAATTTTCTTGCGGTCGTCTTCAGAAACAAGGGGCGGTTCTTCGGGTTCCACCGGGCGGACCATCTCGGGCACCGATTGTGCATTCACCGGCGCATGACCTTGCGTCGTCTGCGCGCGTTCGGTCAGACGTTCCATTTCTTTGCGAGCAGAGGGCGGCACCAAGAACGGGTACTGCGCCATAAGCCAGCCAAGCGCTTCGACAAAGCTACAATCCTTTACAATTTGCACCAACGAAATCACGTCGCCGCGAACATCGTCGCAAACCCAGCAGCGGAACGTTCCGCGTTCTTCGGAAATTGAAACCGACGGCGTACGGTCACCATGCGTGTGGCGCTGCGGAAAGAAACAACGGCACTTGCCGTGGGATACATCTACCCCCAGGCTCTGCGCAACGGCGGTAATAGAAATCGCCGACTTAAATTGTTTCAGTTCCTCGTTAGTCATCGCGAGGTAATATACAATTTTTCTTGGCAAAGCTATATTTACAATATGCAGATTCTCGAAAACGAATTGATGAGCAAGCACACCTCCTTTAAAGTGGGTGGATCCGCACGCTATTATGTGAAGGCGGAAACCATACAAGACCTCCAAAACGCACTGAAATTGGCCCGCGAAAAAAGTCTCCCCTCCTTTATTTTAGGAAACGGAACGAATCTGCTTGTCTCGGACAAGGGGTTTGACGGCGTTGTCATCACGCTCGCCGGAGAATTTTCTGCCATCGAAGATTTAGGAAACGGAGCATTCATGGTCGGAGCGGCTACCCCGCTCGGCAGGTTTGCCCGCAGCGTGCTCAAGCAAGGTTATGCAGGCATCCACAAGCTCGCCGGAATTCCGGGAACCTTGGGTGGCGCAATCTACATGAACGCAGGCGCCTACTGCCAAGAAATCGGAACCTGCTGCACGCAAGTGACCGTTCTTGACAGCGACGGAAACATACACAAATTTTCTAACGACGACTGCGCCTTCGGGTATAGACAAAGTATCTTCCAGAAGAACAAGGCCATCATCCTCTCGGCAACCTTCCAGCTGCCCGCTGCAAGTGCAGAAAGCAAGACTGTCGCCGACCTCGAAGCGGAACTCGCCGAATGCATGGCCAAGCGCAAGGCAAGCCAACCGCTCAACATGCCGAACGCAGGCTCCACCTTCAAGCGCCTCGAGCATGGCACCGCCGACATGCCGCAACAAATCGCGCCGGGCTATTACATCGAGCAAGCAGGTCTCAAGGGCTACCGCATAGGCGGTGCCGAAGTCAGCACAGTACACGCGAACTTCATCGTGAACGCCGACGGCGCTACCGCAAGCGATATCAAGCAATTAAGCGAATACGTACAGCAGAAAGTCGCCGAGAAATTCGGCATTCAACTGCACCGCGAAATTATTCTGCTTGGGGAATTTGAGTAAGGATCCTTCGACTTGTTTATCCTGAACTCGTTTCAGGACTCAGGATGACACTGTCTACTTCCTACTGCCTACTGTCTACTTTTTCTTCCGGCACCGGATCAAAGCGATTCAAGATTCGCGTGACGATGGCGTAAACAACACCGCCCATCAAGCCACCGGTTAGGTCAGCCACCAAGTCGAGCACGCTGCTGTCGCGGCCATCGACAAAACTCTGGTGATATTCGTCGGTGCAACCATAAGCAAGCGCAAGAATACCCACTACCAGCACACGCAGCCACTGGCGATTGGACCATTCGTTACGAGTCCAGAGCATGGCATAGCAACCGGCAAGCGTTGCATATTCGCAAAAGTGAGCCAGCTTATCCCAAATGTGCGGAAAATCTTCAAGCTGTTCAGTCGTGAGCGAAGACAGTTTAAAGATGATTGCCATGCAGAGCACGCAAGGCACGGCTCTAAAGAAGGGGTATTTGTCAAACACGCTTTCAAACATCTTGGCGCCAAAGATAGAATAATAGACGAGAAGCGCCCCCGCAGGTTACTATATTTACCCCCATGAAAGCAATTACCTTGAAAGCCGGACGCGAAAAGTCCGCACTGCGATATCACCCCTGGATTTTTAGCGGAGCCGTTGACGAAGTTATCGGCGACCCGGAACTTGGCGACACCGTTGAAGTTTACAGCTACAAGAGCGATTTTCTGGGTCTTGCGGCGTACTCGCCCAAGTCCCAGATCCGCGGGCGTTTCTGGACGTTCGGCGAAAAGGCTAACATTGACCGCGAATTCTTTAGCGACTTGCTGGACCGCGCGATCGCCGCCCGCAAGAGCCGCGGCTTTGACATCGAAGACAAGGAATCGGCCTTCCGCCTGATTAACGCCGAGAACGACGGCATTCCGGGCTGCATTATCGACAAGTACGCCGACATTTACTCCGTGGAAATCTTGGCCGCCGGCGCCGAAGTCCATCGCAAAGACATCTACGAACTGCTCGCCGAAAAGACGCACTGTCGCGGCATCTACGAACGCTGCGATTCTGACGTGCGCAAAAAAGAAGGCCTGCAGCTGCGCACCGGTTGCGTCTACGGCGAAGTGCCGGACGAACCGGTCATCATCAACGAAAACGGAATTCTCTTCCCCATCGATGTGAAGAACGGTCACAAGACCGGTTACTATCTGGACCAGCGCGACGCTCGCCGCCGCATTGGTGAAATTTCCAAGGGCAAAAAGGTTCTGAACTGCTTCTGCTATACCGGCGGCTTCGGGCTCTACGCTCTCCGCGGCGGTTGCGAAAAAGTTTATCAGGTGGATGTTTCCAAGGACGCGCTCAAGCTTGCCAAGGAAGGCATCATGCGCAACAAGCTCAGCACCGCCCACGCCACCCATGTGGAAGCCGACGTATTCCAGTACCTGCGCAAGTGCCGTGACAAGGCCGAGACTTTCGACCTCATCGTGCTGGACCCGCCGAAGTTCGTGGAAAGCAAGGACAACCTGCAGAAGGGTGCCCGCGGCTACAAGGACATCAACTTGCTCGCCATGAAGCTTTTGGCCGAAGGCGGCATGCTCGCGACCTTTAGCTGCTCGGGCCTCATGGAAATGGACTTGTTCCAGAAGATTATCGCGGATGCCGCCGCCGATGCCCATCGACGCGTTCAAATCATTGAACGCTTCGGCCAACCCGCCGACCACCCCGTGAATACGGCCTTCCCCGAAGGACAATACCTGAAGGGGCTCCTGGTGCAGGTAGTATAGCCTCGAAAATCTTGTTATATTGAATTCGTTATGCGCATTAACCAGACATTTTGCGGTAGACGATTCAAGTCCATGCTTTTTACAGCATCGCTTTCTGTCTGTGCAGAATTCATAAACATCTTTATCGATAAAATCGTTGCCGCCCGAATGTTGGGCGAAAACGCGCTTGCCGCTATCTCGTTCTTTACGCCCCTCTTTTCGGTCATTCTATTCGCCAGTTCGATTGTAATGGTCGGAAGTCTCGTTTGCTACTCCATTGAACTCGGGCGTATGAACAAGAACAAGGCAGACCGATTCTTTGGACAGAGCATTATTCTTTCGGTTGGTATCGGCATTTTAATGGTCATCGCTTTCGCCATAGGCAAGCGACTCCTGTTCAGCTACATGAATGTCGAGCCCGAACAAATGCAGTTCGTAAACGAATTCTACGGGTGGTTCTTGGGACTCGCGTTCTTGATTCCGCTAAACAACACCTTGCAAGAAATGGTGTATGTGGACGGCGACACCAAAACATGCAACGCTTCGTACGCGGCACTGCTATTAGGGAACGTCATTTTATCTTGTATATGCTGTCATTATTGGGGAATGTCCGGCATCGCGCTCGGCACCGTCATTTCAGTCATTCTCAGTACATCTGTTCTCAGTACGCACTTTGCAAGAAAACATAATTCGCTACGATTCATTTGGCATTTTAACATGCGCGACATCGCCTCGGTCATTCGCTTTAGTATGGCCGAAGCTTGCGAATTTTTATTCTTCGCCTTATTTGCCGGTTTAATGAACTTGTATTTTGCAAGCCACATCGGAAGCACCAAGTTTTCCATACTTTCTATCGTATACGAAATCATTGAATTAAGCGTCATATTCAACGGCGTTTGGATGGCCGCCGAGCCGCTCATCAACATTTACCGCGGCGAAGAAAACAACAAGGGCATCGTGCAAACCATGCGCTTTGTCAATTGGACTATCTTCAAGTTGAGCCTGCTTACCACAGCGTTCCTTTTCTTTTTCGCACCGACCCTCACAAGAATTTTCAGTTTCGAAACCGAAGAAACCGCTATAGAAGCCGCATTTGCCATCCGCGCCTGCGCTATCGGGATTTTGCCTCTCGCGCTAGTAAAAATATACGCAGCCTTCCATGTTCACGAAAAACCCGTTCTTTCCTTCTTATTCATTTTCCTCGTTTCGTTCGCATGCCCCCTGATCAGCGTTATCGCAATCGATTCCTACATTGGCTCAGGATATGTTTGGCTCGGTTTTGGCATAGCCCCCTTTATTGCTCTCAGCGCAGGCGTCATTTTCCAGCTAGCTCATTACGGCAAGCAACACTTCCCACTGCTCTTAGAGCATTTTTCGAAAGAGAACTACTGGTACACCCACGATATCGACCTTACTCCCGAAAACTTAATTCATTACCTTGACAGCATTGGCAAGCTCATGGATCACCGTTCCGTAAGCAGCAAGAGCAAGCTTAAGGCCATGTTGCTCATCGAAGAACTCGGAATGACCGTTTTCGAAAGCAATAAGGGCAAGAAAGTTTTCTTGGAAGTTTCCATCAAAATGAAAAAAGATGACTTCTTTGTCGTCATCAAGGACGATGGAAAGATTATGGACCTCACGGACCTCGAACAATCCGTAACTGGCCTCCGCATGTATTTCGTGAATATGTTTATGACGGTGCAGCGCGAAAAGCAATACTTGCTAACTTCGAACTACAACCGCCATGTATTCCACTTCGAAAAGTAATTTTATTTACTGAACCGCCGGACATCCGTGCGGTTCTTATTTTGCACCACCACGTGGTACATTCCCGCAGCAAGCGATTTTACATCAAGAACCGCAGAATGTTCCGCTCGCTGGCGCATGACTTCGCGGCCTTGTAAATCAAGGATTCTCACATTTGCACCATCCTTGAAATCACTCGCCAGTTCTACAAACAAATGATTACCGACATAATGAACAGATGTTCCGTACACGCTTGCGAAATTACCGAGGGAGGTCGTACTCGTATCCTTCGAGGGAACAACATCGTCCTTGCCGAGCAGGCGCCACATCTGATTCCATTCCCAGTCATCAGCCCAGCTCTGTACCACACGTTCGCCATCCGTGGTTGCACGCAGGTACATGTTACTGTGCTGCATCTTCATGCGCACCACGGAGCCCTCGTAGCCGGACTGTTTTTCCATCACGACCTTCTGGTGTCCGCCCCCGTTCCACTTGTACAGTCCCATCGTAATACCAGCATCCGTCGATTCATTCGGAGTGTCAATGGACATGTCTCCGAAGTTGATGCGGTACGTCGTCGAAGAAAGCGGAGTGATCGTTACGACGGCAGCATCGGAATTGCAATCGCCGAGAGCAAGCTTGTCTTCAGCAGTCCGCACCATGCAGGTTCCAAAGTTCATCGAGAAAATGCGTACCGTATCGGGCTTCGCAGGCTTGGCTTGCCACACGCGCACCCAATCCGCTTCAAAATACGCGGGCTTGTCGGTCGTGATATCAATATCATCGCCGGCCCAGCCACCAATAGCCAAGTTCACGATGATATACTGTGCCGCCAGCTGTTTGATTTCGGTCGGGCGGTTGTAACTCGCAAATCTTTTGTCGTCAAAGTAGAAGCTGAGTGTACCCTCGTCCCATTCCACACCGTAGTTGTGGAATCCTGCGGAACGATCCACGTCGTCATCCTTGTGGCCACCGAAAGACGCTTCGTGATCCCACGCCGAGCCGTGACTATTATACCAGCTGGGGTCGGTGTAATGCAAGTAGTAATGGTGCTGCTTGCGCGAAGCAGGAATTTCCAAGATGTCAATTTCAGGAGGCCAGCCGTCTTGCAGTGTCCAGAAGGCAGGCCACGTTCCCTTTTGCGAAGGCGCCTTGAAACGGCCTTCAATGTAACCGTACTTGACTTCGAAGTGACCCTTGGTATCGATGGCTCCACTCGTGTAGTCTACCGGAATTTCTTTGTTGTTAAACTTTGCCTTTTTCCCGTTGGCATTCGGGTGGACTTTCTTTTCGCCTTTAAGCTTGAGTGTGCCGTCAGAGACAATCACGTTCTCTTCGGCGCAGTAGGCGCGGTGGTTGTGAGTGGGGCCCCAGTTGTACGTCGGGTTCCATTTGGACTTGTCGAGGCTTGTGCCGTCGAAGTTGTCTTCGAACACTTTTTCCCAACCGCTAAAATTCGCCGGCGGGTCGGCGAACGCGAACGACGCCGACAAAGCCACAATACTCGAGATTACAAAACATTTTTTCATATCCAATCCTCACCCAACACTTGTCTCTTAAATATACTTTCAAGAAGCCTTTCCTCAAAGAAAAAATTAAGTAGCAGGCAAGAAAAAACGCCTGCAATCGAGATTGCAAGCGTATTAGGAAATGTATCAACAATTATCTAGTTCTTCTAGGTAGCTCCGAGGCATGCTTTTCGAGCCACACGGCATCTTCGAGTGCACGTTCGGCTTCAGCAGCCCAGTCAGAATCCGGGAACTGCTGCACCACTTCGCGGTAACGCACCACGGCGCTATGGAAGTCGCGGAGTTCACGGTAAGCATTGCCCAACTGCAACATGGTAAAGTAGCGTTCTTCGGGCTGCTGTTCGGTTTCGAGCAAAGCCTTGTACATCTTGACAGCCGATTCAATGCTACCGGCACTGTAGAGCAAGTTTGCGTTGGCAAGCGTCGGTGCACCAGATGGTGCATCGGCAATGTCGGCCACCTTCGGTTCTGCAACCGGAGCTTCTTCCACAGCCTTTGCCGGAGCAGATTCGATCGGTTTCGATTCAGCCTTCGTTTCGACCTTTGCAACTGTTTCGGTTGCCGGAGCAGCTACAGCGGGTTGGCTCTTCGCTTCTTTTTCAGCCTTGATTTCAGCAATGCGGGCTTCGGCAGCAGCACGGTACTTGGCACTCGGTGCAGCCTTCTTCATATAGGCGGCCAAGAACTTGAGTTCCTGATCTTGCTTCTTGTTGTTCTTTGCAATCAAGGCGAGGAAGTAGTTGGCGTCGTTACCCTCTTCCTTGTATTCAAGACCCTTCTTCAGGTTGAATTCAGCCTTATCCATTTCACCGAGTTGGTAACGGGTCAGACCCGCGTAGAAATACGCACCGGCGTGTCCAGGTTGCTTGCGCAAGACTTCGCGCCACATGGGAGCAGCTTCTTTGTACTTGCCTTCAGCATAGAGTGCCTTGCCCTTTTCAAACGGATCGTTCGAAGCCGCATCAATCTTAGCAGGTTCTGCCTTCGCAGGTTCCACAGGCTTCGGAGCTTCAGCAGCCTTTACAGGTTCCGGCTTTGCCACTTCGACCGGTTTCGGTTCCGGCTTGGGTTCGGCAACCTTGGCAGGTTCAGCCTTAGCAGGTTCTGGAGCAGGTTCTGCAACAGTTGCTGCTTCAATCGGTTCTTCTACAACAGGATTATTCTTCGGATCCTTGGCGCGTTCGGCATCGGCCTTCGCCTTTTGACCGAGAACTTCATAAACCTTGGCGGCACCTTCGTAAGCAGCGCTCATCGTCGGTTCAAACTTATAAGCAAGGCGGTAGTTGGCAAGCGCCCCGCTGTAATCCTTCATTTTCATGCGAACTTGCGCAGCGGCGAAGTAGGCAGCAGCATCTCTCGGATTTTCGGCCAGAACAGCGCGGTATTCACCGAGCGCCATTTCAAAATCGCCTTTCGCCTCGAAACGGGCACCTTGTTCCATTCGCGGGTCAGCACTGAACGATAGACCCACCAAACATGCCAATGCAATCGCAGAAATACGGATATTCATGCGTTCAATTTAGCAAATTTTACAGCAAAAACATTCCCTTTGGTCCAAAGAAATACTACATTCTTGGTATGAGTAAAATCATCGCACGAATTATTGTTGGCCTTCTTGTCGCCGTAGCGCTGAAACTGATCAGCATTCTGCTCCTACCCGTTTCACTTACCGAAACTACGGGGTTCGATACGTTCCTTAGCGTCTGCTATGTAGCATGTATCGTCGTTCCGTGCGCCATCTACTTCGTAAAGGCGCCCCCCGGAACAAACAACAAAGGCGAACGCGTCGGCTAATCACAAAGGATTGCAAAAAGGACTGTTTCACAACAGTCCTTTTAAATTTTAATTCGAAGTTCGTTTCGCGAATTACTTCTTGCGGCTACGCACGGCAGCGACTGCACCGAGGGCAATCAGCAGCACGGCGGCAATCACGCTCACAAGAATCGTCTTGTGGAACGGAGCGCTGCGGTATTCCATACGGACTTCGGAGTTTCCAGCCGGGATCTGCACGGCGCGTAAAGTTCCAAACGCCTTGTAGACCTTAGCTTCCTTGCCGTTCACATAAGCCTTCCAGTACGGGTGATAGTTACCGGCAACGACCATGAAACCTTCGCGGTCAGCAGTCACATTGAATACCTGCGTATCCATCTTCGGGCTTGCGACAAGCTTTGCAAAACCTTGTATCGGGCCCTTGGCAGCCACACTACCCCTGCCATCGAATTCCGGCTTTTCAGACAAAATAACTTTTTCGCGGTAGAAGAACTTACCCGGTTCATCGCCGAATTCAGGCGCAGCGGGAGCAGCGGGCTTTGCAGCCACAGCGCTTGCGGAATCAGCGACGGCACTATCGGCCGGAGCGGCAGCAGAATCAGCAACGGGTTCTGCCACCGGTTCTGCAACTTTCTTTTCGCGGATTGCAGCCTGAGTCTGGAGCGTCTTGATGGCAGCAGAATCATCCATCACGACAGCTTCACCGTAGAGGTAAGCCTCGCCCATCGCCGTCGTAATCGGCATATAAGTCGTACCCTGACGGCTATCGAAAATAATAGCGCCCACGTTCATCAAGTCAAGGAACGGATGCACTGCCGTCGGCTCGTTGATATTCATCAGATAGTTGGCGTCATTCTGGCCGCCACGGAAGGCGCGGTAGCTCGCAAGTTCGTTATCGTGAACGCCATCGGCATTGCGCAAGTTGTACTGCGGGAATGCGTTTCCGCTCAAAGCCTTGTTACGAGAAAGCGAAAGCACGCGCGGCGTATTCAGGGAATCGGCCTTGTACGGAGCCTTGAAGGCGGCAACCACCGGGTTCGTCGGCTGCAAGTATTCGTTTGCCGCAACATTCTGGATGAACGCGCCATCGATAAAGAAGAGTTCAAGACCTGCGGCAAGAGCAAGCACGCCAGCCTTCTGGGCAATTGGAGCCTTCCACTTGAACACAAAAAGCGTCACCGCGATAATCACCAACACCAGCACAAAACTCGGAATGGTCTTGCCGGCAGTTGCACTCATCACGATTTCGTTAAGCGGCTTAAAATAAGGCGCGGTAATCGGGTCTTCCAAGAGCTTCTGGCCGCTCATGAGCATCACGCCGAGATAGGCAAAACCGATAAAGATGCAAGCCTGCAACGCGCGCGGAGTTGCCGGAAGGCCCTTCTGGAAAGCTTCCGTCAAGTTTGCAACCGTGAGTTTTTTCTTCTGGTCATCGAGGCTCATCACACCAAGGCAGAGAGCTGCATAAAGAATCATGACCACCAGGCCGACAGGGCCAATAAAAGTTGTCCAAGCAAAACGGGCAATCAGCGCAAGCACCAAGAGCACGCCATACATAGCAGAGCCATGCAACAGAGCGCGACGGTTATCTTCGGCTTCGGCAGCTTCTTCAGGAGTCTTGCCTTCGGCAGAAATAGCCTTAAGTACCGGGCCCGCCATCATCACCAGCAAGAGCGGCAACCAGAACAGGGCCATACCCGGAGCACGGAAGTTCTTGACGCCAGGGAGCACATTGTACCACAGTTTGAACAGCGGAGAATGGTCACCCATGCCGTAGCTCAAGGCAACGACTGCACCCAGGCCCCAGAACGCCGCATAGCGACGCTTGCCCGGCAGGAACAAGCAAAGGAATCCGAGGAAGGTCAGCAAGGCGCCCGCATTGTTATGGTCGAGTTTAAAAGCATTGTGGCCCCAATAGAACGGAGAACCGCCCTGCAACTTGCGGTATTCATCCATCGAGAAACTCACGAAAGAGGAACCTTCGAGGTCGCCCGTCTTTTCGTTCTGATCGTAAACGTCGACACCCACAAAGCCCGGCAGCAGAATCTGCGCCATTTCTTCTTGGTGCAAGGACCAGCTGACAGCGTGGCCGTAATTGGTGTGGCTATCGTCGCCGCGCACCGACTGCGTCGTGGTGTACATGTAAGGCGGCACAATCTGGAAGCAAGAAAGCGCAAGGCCAAAGCCGAGACCCACCGCAGCAAGGCCAAGGCGCTTACCGCGGGTCTTCAAAGCATCGCAATGGAAGGCGACTTCGTAAAGGGTATAAAGGCCGGCACCCCACAAGAACAAGTAAGTGAGCTGCAGGTGCGAACCGAGAATCATCCATGCGACCGAGAGCGCAAGGACAATCATATAGGGAATGCTACCCGTACGCACAATCTTGCGGATGGCAAGCAGCGCGAGCGGAGTAATCGCAAAAACCATCATCTTGCCGTCGTGGCCACCGTAAATGTAGGTGAAGTATTCCGGCGAGAATGCATAAAGCATGCCGAGCAGCCCCGCCCACCAACGGTTCCCCGTCAGGTTCCAGGCAAGGAGCATGGCACTCATAAAGGCCACCCACAGCGTGAGGATAAACTTGAAGCCCACGGCGCGGGCCGGGTCCATCAAAAACTGCACCCATACCAGCGGATGGTAGGCGTCGGCGAACAAGGCGTCGATCGTGGGCACGCCGCCCAGGCGGGAATCATCCCATTCCGTGAGCATGGCACTTTCGGCACGCAGAATGCGGCTACCGATACCGTTCAGCTGGTCGCTGTTGAGCATGAGCTGGTTCGGGTCGAACGCGAAATCGCGGAACACGATCAGCAAGATTCCAAGGAAAATGGCGGAAAGCGCCACAAAGAAAGCAGGCTTCTTGTTTAAGAAATTCATGCAGTTAATTTAGTTAAAGTAGACGATTGGAATTAGACAGTCGTCAGTACAAACAACAAAACCGGCTATATCGCATAGCCGATTCATTTACAAGATAAACTTAAAATTACTCTTCCGACTGGTTTTCGAGCTTATCGTCGGCAGAAGAATACTTAATAAGGCAATACACGCCGAAAGCCGAGATGATACATGCGGCAGCAATGGCGACATACTTGATGATCTTTCCCATGATATTCTCCTATAAAAAGCTCTTTCCTAAAAGATATACAATTTTCGCTCAATACGCAATAGAAAAAACTATTTCTTTTTCAGGATCATGCAGATGACGGGCAGCTTCTTGTCGACTTCGTTTTCGCTCGGGATGATTTCGCTGGAAACGACTTCGCAGTTGAATTCCTTGACAAAGAATTCGAGCTGGCTGCGGTCAAAGCCAAGCCAAATGTGACCGTGCGTGGTGCGGAAGGATTCTTCCTTGTGCTGCGCCAAGTCAAGCAGGGCAAGCGTTCCGCCGCGCTTGAGGATACGGACTGCCTCCTTGAGGGCAAGGCGCGGATCCTTGGCGTGGTGAAGCACCTGGCTCATGAGCACGAGGTCGGCAAAGTTGTCGGGCAGCCCCGTGCTGACCATGTCGGCCACCTTGGGCGTCACGTTTTGGATGTTCTTCTGCTTTAAAATCTTCTGGAGCCCGCTGATGATTTTCGGGTCGTAGTCGAGGGCAGTCACGCGCTTGCAGCTGTTGCAGAGCATGAGCGTGAGGTCGCCGCCTTCGCCGCAGCCCACGTCCACCGCGTTTTCGAACGGGTACATGAGGCGGCCGAACAGGCTGATTTGAGCCTTGAGGCTACCACCCGCCTGGTCGAGCTTGTGGATCTGGCCCTTGGTCTTGTCGGTGCGTTCTTCGAGCACCTGGGCAGCACGGCACTTGAGAATGTCCTTGTCCGGTAGCTCTTCGTAGGCGTCGCGGATCATCGAAAGCATTCGGGTGCTCAGGTAAAGTTCTTCGCTCAGGCGGTAATAGGCCTTAATGCCGTCGCGGCGGTCCTTGAGCAAATTGCAGGCAGAAAGCTTTGCCAGGTGGCGGCTTGCGTTACTCTGGTGGATATCCAGAATATCCTTGATTTCGTTGACGGTAAATTCCGCCTGGTCCAGAAGCAACAAGATTTTGAGGCGCATTTCGTCGGAAATGGCTCCGAAAAGGTCCATGCTGGGTACAATCGGCTCGCGAGTATTTAAAGAATCTGCCACAAAAGCTCCATTCGTTTACTATAAAGCAATATAATTTTTTTAGCTTAGGAGCTGTATGCGAATTTTCAAAAGGTCATTGATTGTAGCAAGTTTATGCTTAATCGGCTTGGTTCAGGCCGGAGAGCGCCCGGAATACAAGATCGACTTCGGAACCGACATACCATTGACCTTATCGGCCGGTGGTATGTTCGGCCTCGGCATGTTTCTTTATTCCCGCATGGATACCCCCGCAACCTTAAAAGACAAAGACGACTTTTTGCCCTGGGACAAGCCCTTGGTCGGTCGTTACAGCGAAAATGCAGACAAGGCTAGCGATATCGGGAGCGTTTTGGCAGTTGCCCCGCTTGTAGTCGGGGGTATCGCCTGGCACGACGGGAGCTCCAGCGGAGCCGAATTTGCGACATTTTCCTTAATGTTTTTGGAGGCCATTGGCATCGGAAACGGACTCAACCTAACCCTGCGCTCGCTCGAAATTTGGCCACGCCCCTACATGTACGCCGAAAGTGGCGAAGGCAAGGAAAAAGCCGAAAACGCCAAGTCCGAAGCCTACGGTTCGTTCTTTTCGGGACACGCCACCGCCGCCTTTACGGTCGCCACTTTCACCGACCAATGGTTCAGGACAACCTACCCGAACTCCCCATACAAAGGAATTATGCGGGCATCTGCCTATTCGCTTGCCACCCTCGAAAGCATACTCCGAGTCGCCGCTGGTAAACATTATGTTACAGACGTTGTCGTCGGAGCCCTTGTCGGCACGGGTGTAAGTATCGGAATTCTAGAAATGCACCGGGTTCGTAACGAAAAATTTTCAGTATGGGTGGGTCCGAATGTCGCCGGCGTCACACTCCGCTTTTGAAACAAATTTATAAGATACCTTTTCAAAAACTCCTGTATATATTCAAAACGTAGGCGAAACAAAATGCCTCAGGAGTGTGTGAAATGTTTGGTATCAACTTCAATCATCTGGTCACTGCAACCGCTATCATGGCTCTTTGCTGTGCAACAAGCTTTGCCGCAGGTCCCAACAAGAAGATGGGCATGCACAAGATGACGAAGGTTTCTGCCAAGAAGACGAACCTGGTTCACAAGGGCAAGGCCGCCAAGATCGAACAACCCGAACAGAACTTGAGCGAAGAAGAACTCTTTGCACTCGCACTCCAGAGCAAGAACATCTCCAAAGATGGCAACACGCTCACCGACGCTCGCGACGGCAAGACTTACAAAATTGAAATCAGGGGCGACAAGGCATGGATGAAGAACAATCTTTCCTATAGCCTTTCGACTCCCAAGCAGTGCCTGCTCGAAGAAGAAGGCAACTGCAAAAAATTCGGACGTTTCTACAGCCATAAAGAAGCCACCAAGGCATGCCCCAACGGCTGGCACCTGCCCGATGACGGCGAATGGCGCGATTATCAGAAGGACCAGTCCAAGCTCGACTGGAACAACCTGGGCAAGGGCGGCTGCAAGGACTGGGATGGCTACTGCGAAGGTGAAAACACCGGTCACTACTGGTCCGCTTCCAAGGTGAAAAAGAACACCGCCCGCTCCTGGGAATTCCGCAGCATGGCCCACAGCATCAACCGCACCGACGAAAGCCTCTCCAAGGGTCTCTACGTGCGCTGCGTAGCTGACCTCCGCTAAGATCTTTCAACTTCCTCCATAAAGAAAGCCTCCCCTGCGGGAGGCATTCTTTATACACTTTTGAAGGAGCTTACTTGAGGCCACCGACCATCAAGTTCACGACTCCGCGAGCAAAATCGGCCGATTTCACATTCTTCGTCGGAATGCCTTTAGCTTCTTTAAGTTCAAGAATCAGGTGATCAAGGCAGTAATCATCGTTATCGCCACCGTGAGTCACTTCAAAGAAGTAATTCTTGAAATCAAACTTTTCCTTGGACTTTTCGGCCTTGTAATCGTCAAAGGCGGCCTGGCAATCTTCCTGTTCATAAGCGTAACGCAGGTGGAAATCAATTTCGCAAGTTCTCTTGTCAAAAGAGACCTTGATTTTGCCCGAAGATTCCTTGAATTCTTCAAGCTTGAGAATCACCAAGGCGTCGTACAAGGAAAGTTCTTCGCAGTTGAGGGCGCTAATGTCCAGGAGCATCTGTTCATCGTCGAACTTTGCGCCTTCCGGCAAGAAGCTCTTATAGAATTCCCTCAGCTTGTCATTCATATTCTGAAGAACCGGCAAGTTCTTGCGGAACAGCGAATAATAATCCTTCATGAAGCAGCTTCCGTCGTAACGGATGACGCGGTTCATCATTTTCTTCTTGGTCAGGCGGAAACCACCCTGAATCTTTTGAGAATCATTATCGGGATCTGCCCAAAAGCCCGTCGGAAACGAGCCTTCTTCGACATTGTATTCTACCGGATCGCCGGGGCCATTCTTAACGGTAACCACGCCCTTATGTTCGTGCACCTTGTAGGCAAGCGTATCCCACAAATCCGTATCGTCAGGGCCGACCAAGTTTCCAAGCGTACCTTCTTTACAGACCGGTTCAATTCGCTTGAAAGTAGAGTCCTTCTTGTTGAAAGAATATTTTGCCTTTTCGAGAACCATCTCGAAGGATTCATCCATGCTGAAAATCCCCGAGCCGGAATCATCGCCGCAAGCCACCAGCGCCATTGTCGATGCAAGCGCCGTGGCGCTTAAAATTCCAAGTTTTCTCAAATTGCTTTTCATATTTTCTCCATTCTTAAAATCAGATTTCACCCTTAAAGAAGGATTCAAAGTCGATATCACTTACCATATCGACAACAAATTCAGGTTTGTCAATCAGCTTGTCCAAATCTTGCTGTTTCGTTTCGCCACAGAGCGGGAGCACGAACCGGCAGCCGCTGCGCTTGGCAAGTTCAAAGTCCGTATACAGACGGTCACCCACGAACAAGATTTCTTCGGGCTTGTACTTTTTAAGGAGGCCCGAGAGCATGGCAGGATTCGGCTTGCCAAAGCTGCGCTCGGGTTCTACGCCGTAAGCGGTCTTAAGGAGCGCCATGAAGCTTCCGATATCGGGCACGGGGCCGTTTGCATCAGGGCAGACAAAGTCGGTATGCGTGACCCAGAACGGAATCTTGCGCTGCACGCGGAACGACAGTTCGCAAAGTTCGCGGTAGTCGAAGCTGTTATGGTAAGCAATCAGCACGAGTTCCGTGTCGGCAACGTCCGGACGCAGGTTAAGCGTCGGGTCTTGGGCGGCAAACCATTCCGTGACTTCGGGGTTTGCAAAGAAGAACACATTCTTGATGCCTTCTTCGTGAATGGCATCGAGCGAAAGGTACAAAGCCGAGATAATGGCATCGTCAGCAAGCGGAAGCCCCATGACCTTGAGGCGGTTTTCGTAGAAGACCGGCGACTTGCTGGTATTGTTGCTCAAGTAGTAGACAGGCACCTGCTTGGCCACGCGACAGACCGTCTTTACCGCCTTGGGGTAAGGGCGGCCACTTAGGTAGAGTGTTCCATCGAGGTCAAACACGACTGCTTTTACGGGAGCATGCTTCGGCATGTTCCTCAAAATAGCAAAAGATTCTATCTTTGGTGGTATGAAAACTCCTGACAGCCGCTTTTATTGCCCGCTGATTACAATCGGCACGATTACCCTTGACGAAAACGAGAGCACGCACGCGGTGCGCGTGTGCAGGGCGTGCGCAGGCGATGTTTTGCAGCTGTCCGATGGCGTGGGGCACTTCGCTGACGCAGTCATCGAGGTGGCCGACGCAAAGGCCTGCGTAGTTCGGGTGGACAACGTGATTGAGGCGGAACGCCCGCGGCCCAAGGTGTCGCTCGGAATCGCCTGTCTCAAGGACGACGCCTTGGAAGAAGTCGTATTCCATGCGGCGCAAACCGAAATCGACAAAATTATCTTCTTGCGCACGGACTTTTCGCAGGAACCCAAGAATTCCGACCTTAAGAAGACCGTGCGCCGCGCCGAGCTCAAGAGCCTCGTAAGCCTGAAACAATCCAAGAAAGCCTGGATGACAGGTATTGAAGGCCCCGTCGAATTCGACAAGTGGCTCGCAAGCTACCAGGGCGACTTGATTCTCTGCGACATCGACGGAGAACGCCAACTGAACTTGATTGGCGACGGCTCGGGCGCAAATGAGAATGATGCGCCCATCACCCTGCTCGTCGGCCCCGAAGGCGGATTCTCGCCGCGCGAGATAGAAGCAATAAAGACCTTCCAGAACGGGAAGGTCCACTTGCTGAACTTGGGCAATACGCGCTTGCGTGCGCGCACTGCCGCGATTATTGGTTTAGGAAAGATTCTCTAAGTCAACGAACTATCACCGTTTTCACTTGACCCGCGACGCGGACCAGGTAGCGGCCAGGACGTACGACATTCAGGTTCACGCTTGAACCACTTGCGTAGCCGCGCTGCAACAGACGACCCTGCATATCCATGAGTTCGTAGCCCTCGCCCGCTTGCACGCCCGAGATTTCGACCATGCGGCCAGCGCTACGAACATTCACAGGCGACGCCGCGCGAGAAACGACAAACGAAGTCTTTCCGGTGCTATCCGGGACGGTCTTACTAAAGACCGGATAAAGGTCCGTACCCACATTCTGTCCCCATACGTTGCCATTGATGCCGTCCGCGTTGTAGTAATGAAGCTGTACGGCCACAGTCCCATCCGAAAAATTTTCAGCACCCAGCATTTTTTCAGAGAACGCATTGACGTATTCTACAGAAGAACCGTCATCGACTTGACCGACTAACGGTAAAACTTCTCGTGACATTTTCTTGGCACCGAAATCGAGTCCATACGAATTGATAACATGGCCCTTGGAGTTATACCCGACACCGGAAATCAACACACCACCGTTTCCATTTTGAAGACTGGCAACGCTGTAGGAATTGACAATTTTAAAATTCGCATACGCATTACCGATTAAGCCTCCGCTAAAAGTACCGTCAACTCGCCCTGTCGTATAGGACTGTTCGATAACGAGATTTCCTCCGTTCAGTTTTCCAACAAGTCCACCCGAAGTCAGCGAACCCACGTACGATGAAGAATGGCAATTTTTTATGGACAAAGTTCCCTTATGGTCAGCATCAACAAGCGCGACAAAGGCTCCCGCAACGTTGTCACTCATCAAATACGAATCTTCGATGCCAAGGTTTTCAATTTTTACTTCGCGAAGGCTATCGGTTCCCTTAACCGAGCCGAACAGTCCCATATGTAATTCCGCCGCAGCGGTGCCAGGAAAATCATTTTCAAAAAACAGACCCGATATCGTATGTCCTGCTCCATCGAATGATCCATTGAAATCTTTTATCGGATACCAACGAATTCGACCGAATTTATCTCCATTCAGCGTATCGTTCTTGAGAATGTCCTTGTTGACAACGATATCCTTTGTCAACTTACCACACACAGGAACTTTTTTATACGAATACATGTTCGCGATAACAGCGAATCCATAAAGTTCTTCTGTCGAGCCGATTTGGTAGCAATCATCAACAAGTGCAGGAGTCTTGACAACCAGGGAATCAAAATCATACATATCTATATGATACTCTACCAACATTTTTCCACTTAATTCTAGACCGGACGCTCCAATACGTTGTCCCCATACAGAACCATCTACGCCATCCTTATTGTAGCCACGCAGCAACATTGCTATCACGCCATTTTCGAGATTATCTTCATCTGCCAAAGCCGCAAAAGAATTTGCCTCATGCTCACGGTCTCCATAATAAAAACAATTATCAACATAGGTTTCGGCCTCATTGTACTTACCTAAAATGCGAATAGGCGTTGACTCAGAGGTTCCCGAAACTGCATACAAATTAATTGAGTTGACTATATTTAATTTTCCTACCGAAGAACCAACAAAACCACCAACAACATTACCGCGGACAGAGCCAGAATTGTAAGAATTCACAATAGAAAGACTGCCGCTATTAAAGCCCACCAAGCCTCCTGAAGCAGAATTAACCGTATCCCGTGACGATGTAGAAACATAGGCATGATTGGACGATTCGCTTATTTTAACATCACTCGCACAACCAATCAAGCCACCGGTAATCTTTCGAGAATTTATAGTTCCAAAGCTAGAAGATTGGCTATTCAGGATCTCAGCGGATTCGGCTTTTCCGGCGATTCCACCAACGCAACCCTCACCTCCCCAAAAATACGTTTGGACCAACCGCAGGTTCTTCACGACTGCCTTTTTTTCAGGAGCATTGCTATCGCTTAGATTTCCGCGAAGTTCTGCAAACAGCCCTACATCCGAAGAATCCTGCATCTCGTTCATCAAGCCCGAAATAGTATGATTTTGTCCGTCAAACACACCGCTAAAAAGCTTGATCGGGGTCCACAAAACCGAATCCCCTTTTACGCTGAGTATACCACCTTTACCGACAAATTCATTTACGGCAATATCATTCATGAGTTTGCCGCATTCGTCGTGAGTTTCAGACGCATTCACGATGTCTGCAAAGCCGAACAGTTCGTCGGCTGTCGAAACGGCGTAACAACCGTCGGTATCAAGCGTGGGAACCGACGGCGTAACAGTCTTGGCAGCAAACGCCATAGACGTCAAAGCGAGAAATAGGATTTTTTTCATAGAATCCTCTTCTCAATAATCACCAAACGATGTAACGGTTCGCTCGGGGGTCTCCCCTCGCAATAAAAAACTACAGCGTCACCTTGACTTTTTCGCGCATGGCCATGACCTGGGCCTTGGCTTCTTCGACGCTATTGCGGCGAGCAAGCAGCACGCCCAAGCGGCGGTGGCCCTTGAGTTCGGGCTTGCCAAACAAGCGGAGCGCGGTGTCAGGTTCTGCAAGCACATCTTCGAGGCCGCCAAACTTCACGTGGTCGGAATTGCCGTCCACGACGATGGCCTTCGAGGCACTCGGGCCGTGGAAAGCAATGTTTGGAATAGGCAGGCCGAGAATGGCGCGAGCATGCAGCGCAAATTCGGAAAGGTCCTGGCTGATGAGTGTCACCATGCCGGTATCGTGCGGGCGCGGAGAGACTTCGCTGAACAGGACTTCGTCCTTGCACACAAAGAGTTCTACGCCAAAGATGCCACGACCGCCGAGAGCGTCGGTGACCTTCTTTGCAATCACCTTGGCCTGTTCCAGCAGTTCCGGCTTCATCGGCTGCGGCTGCCAAGATTCCTGGTAGTCGCCGCCCACCTGATGGTGACCTATCGGTTCCAGGAAGCTCGTGCCCGCCACATGGCGAACCGTGAGCAATGTAATTTCGTAATCGAACGGCACGAAGCCTTCCACAATCACGCGGCTTGCGTGACCCGTGCGGCCTTCGTGCTGAGAAATATCCCAAGACTTCTGGATGTCGGCTTCGGTCTTGATAACGCTCTGGCCGTGGCCCGAGGAACTCATGACCGGCTTGATGACGCACGGAATGCCGATTTCCTTGACAGCAGCCTTGAAGTCTTCAAAATTATCGGCGAAGCGGTACGGGCTCGTCTTGATGCCGAGTTCTTCGGCGGCGAGTCGGCGGATACCTTCGCGGTTCATAGTAAGCTTGGTAGCCTTGGCCGTCGGAATGACGTTGTAGCCTTCCTTTTCGAGTTCCACGAGCGTGTCGGTCGCAATGGCTTCGACTTCGGGAACGATGTAGTCCGGCTTTTCCAGTTCAATCACGCGGCGGAGTTCGGCTCCGTCGAGCATGTTAATCACGTGGCTGCGGTGAGCCACCTGCATGCCAGGAGCATTGGCATAACGGTCTACGGCAATGACTTCGACGCCGAGACGCATCATCTCGATGATAACTTCTTTACCCAGTTCGCCGGCCCCGCAAAAGAGGACCTTGGTGGCGCTAGAACTTAGAGGTGTACCGATTTCTGCCATAAAATACTCCTTGATTTACAGGGAAAATATAGATATAGTAGACAGTTGGAAGTAGGAAGTTAACAGGGAAAAAGGGATTCTTTTCAATCAGAACTTCGTATCGACCGGATTAAAGGTCATCTTGATGCCGGAACGGATCCAGCCGTCCTTGCCATCTTCGTTCTTGTCGTGCGCCAAGTTCTCATAGCTGCGGAATCCACCGCCAAGGTAGAATCCGAACCAGCTGTTATACTGCATGGAATAAAGCGCATCGACCAGCGCCTGGGATTCCTTCACGCCAGACGGGGCCTTTTCTTCTTGAATGGCAACATCGTAATCCGTGTAGAGTTCCTTGTCGCCCTGTTGCAGCCAGGCAAGCGTGATTTTCAGGTTGTGCCTACCCCATTTCCAGCCGAGATCCAGCCACATGTCCAACGCATCGGAGCCGCGGCGGTAACCGATCGGGTAATCCACAAAGTACATGTCGGCGTAATCGGGATCGTCCTGTTCGCGGTAGTTGCTGCGGTAAAGACGACGGCTCGAATATTCCAGCAGCGGGAGGCGGCCATTGTTATGCAACGGGTCGGTGCGAACTACATCGAAGCGCCAGGAGAATGTTCCGTAACGGCGCGTCGGAATTTCCTGGTAGTAGCCCGCCATAAAACTCATCATGCTACGGTTCGTGCCTTTGTCGTCGTCTTCGCCTACGGGGCTGTTGATGTCTTCCATGTTGATTTGACCGTAGAACCTGGATGTGCGAATCGGAGTGAAGCCGAGTTCGAGCGTAGTCACAGCCTTGGTGTAGCCGCCCGCAAAATTATTGTGCAGGAACATGAACGGGTTCATGGAGCGGAATTCCAGGTCCTTGCCGCCGACCATGCTTTCTTCAATCACGTAAGTCCAAAAATGCGACGTTTCAACACCGATGCGGTGGTAAACGAGATTCTTCACGTTATCATCGTAAATGCGGTCGCGCTGGTTACTCGCCTGCTTGCCGTGCGCCGGGCATTTTTGTTCAGCCGCTTCGGAGCCCTTCGGGTAAACACAGCCCGTTTCGTCCGCTGCGCCCGGGACATCGTCAAAGAGCCAAGCGTTCAACGAGCTCACCAAGAAGTCATAGCGGAATATGCCGGCCTTGAACTTCCAATGCAAACCATCGTGGTAAGGGGCTCCGCCCAAGGCGAGGTCGTTCGGAGAGACTTTCAAATCAGGGTCGAAACGACCCAACTGCACATAGCCTACCGGGTTATTCCACAAGGCATAGGCATTAATGGGCACGCCAATGTCAAGTTCGCTGGGCTTGTAAGTAAAGTTCGTCTTGAGGTCGCTATCGTACCAAGCTTCGATATCCTTGCGGAGCGGCGCTTCCATCAAGAAGTGGAAATTCCCGTAGCCCGCGCGGAAACTGAGCGTAAAGAACGGTTCGATATGTTCTTCGTAGCTTCGGCCGTTTTCAAGCGGCACGCGAAGCCCGCGCCAGTTCTTGCCGTAATACTCAGCGGTATCGACAGCAAACGTCGGATCCGTCGGACCACCGTTAAACCCGAAGTTAAAATCCGTACCTATCTGAAAATAGCCCTTATACGCCGCAGAGTCCGAAGATTCCGCAAAAGCCAAAGCCACCAAAGAGCCAACGGTCAACAAAAGAGTACGAATTCGCATAGCAGAAAATTAATAAAAAATTTACCAAAAACAAATAAGGATCACCCAGGCAGGGAGTCCCGGGTGACCCTTTTGTGTTGTGGTGAGTACGCACTCGCGCACTCGTTGTGTGTGTGTTTATTTCTTGAGGGAATTCAGCAAAACCCACCGGGGCTTACGCCACGGAACAGTTCTTGCTGATTCATTCAGCAAGACTCATTAGAAGTTATTCGTATTCATTCTGTTACGCAGATATGCAGGCAGGCTGAAGTCCACGGCCGGCTGAGCGGGAGCGGCTTCTTCAACAACTTCCTGACGCGTTGCAGCCGGGCGTTCCATAGTCACAGTTGCGCCATTAGCGGCATTGCGAGCGTAAGCAGGCTGGGCATACACATCAGCGTAAGAAGCAGGAGCTTCGTAAGCCGGCGTGCCACCGTTCATGCGATCTTCTTCAGCGACAGCAGACATTTCAGAAGTTTCAGAACCCTGAGACATCACTTCTTCTTCAGCCGGAGCCTTAGCGTCGAACGACGGATCAGCAAAGAATGCGGAACCGATTGCGCGCTGCACTCGCGTTTCCGTGATAGACGGAATAGAAGAGGTTTCGTCAACAGGAGCCGGCTGAGCAGGAGTGTACTGCGGACGGGTAAACATTTCCGGAGTAGCTTCCTTGGTGGTGTTGAAATCAAACACGTTGAAACCGGTCGGACGCGGAGTAGCCTGCTGGATTGCAGGAGCGGCAGGAGCCTGAGCAGCCGGAGCTACGCTCGGAGCGGCCTGCTGCGGAACAGTGAAGTTACCGAAGCCAAAACCTGCAGAGCTGACCTTGGGCTGGTTCACGGCAGTGCCGCCGCAGCCAGTAGCGATAATGGTGATGCAAACCTTGTCGCCGAGAGCCGGGTCAGTGATATCGCCGATGATGATGTTCGGATTGCCTTCTTCGCCGACCTTTTCGTAGATGTGATCCATGGCGTCGCTATGTTCTAGCAAGGAGTAGTTTTCGCCGTGGGCAACATTCACGAGCACGCCAGAAGCGCCTTCGATGTTGATGTCTTCGAGAAGCGGAGAGGCAAGAGCCATGTCGGCAGCCATAATACCGCGGTTTTCACCCTGAGCGTAACCCGTACCCATGAGAGCGGAACCACCCTTGAGCATGACCTTACGGATATCGGCAAAGTCAACATGCACGAGGCCGTGGCGGAACATGATACCGCAAATGCTCTGCACTGCGTTACCGAGAATTTCGTCAGCCATCTTGAAGGCTTCATCCATAGTAGCCTTCTGGTTGGAGGCCTGGAGGAGCGTCAAGAGTTTCTTGTTTTCCACAACGATGATGGTGTCGACTGCGGCACGGAGGGCGTTGATACCTTCCTGTGCGATAGTGGAACGAGCGTTACCTTCGAAGCGGAACGGCTTGGTAACCACAGCGACCGTGAGAATGCCAAGTTCGCGGGCAATGTTTGCAACGATCGGTGCAGCACCCGTACCCGTACCACCGCCCATACCGGCAGTCACGAACACCATGTCGGCACCCTTCATGGCGTCCTTGATGTCGTCCAGATTTTCTTCAGCAGCCTTACGGCCAACTTCGGGATCCATACCGGCACCCAAGTTTCTGGTGGTCTTTTCGCCAATCAGAATCTTGTGGTCAGCAAGGCTCAAGTCGAGAGCCATTGCATCGGTATTGATGGAATAGTATTCCACACCATCGATGTTCATACGCTTCATGCGGTTCACGGTATTGCCGCCGGCACCGCCGACGCCGAACACCTTGACCTTGGCGTTGTTGAAAGATGGTTCCTCGCCCATAACGCGAGTCTTTACCTCGAAGTTGAAGTTATCGATATCACTCATGTGTTTATCTCCCTGATGTTGAGTGTTGGTGTTTGTTATAAATAAGTCCTGATGATTTCAATGAAACGCTGGAAGCCCTTCTTGACAGAAACAGCGATCTGGGTTCCCGTTTCACGGTTTTTCTTTTCACGATGCTGCATGTTCGCGTAGTAAAGGAGACCGATACCCGTTGCGTAAGATGGATTCTGATACGCTTCCTGAATACCGCTCATTCCCTTCGGTCGACCGATGCGAACCGGCTTTCCAAAAACCTTGCAAGCCACATCTTCAATACCATCCAAAGCGCAGCAGCCACCCGTAAGCACGATACCGCCGTTGATAATGGTATCGAGCTGATGGGCCTTAAGCTGTTCATTGAGCATCGAGAAAATTTCGCTGACGCGTGCCGTGATAATTTCGGCAAGCAACTTACGCGAGCAAGAAACATCACCGCGGTTACCTACTGCAGGAACCGGGAAGGTTTCATCTTCAATCAAATTGCTAATCGTGCAGGTGCCGTACTTCTTCTTGATTTCTTCGGCCTTCGAAAGGGCGATCGGCACATTCAAGCAACTGCTAATGTCGCTCGTAATCACTTTTCCGGCATAGTCTACAGAGGTGGTGAAACGCACGGAATCGTTTACGAATACGGCAATATCGGCTGTACCTGCGCCAAGGTCAACCAGAGCGACGCCAAGTTCTCGTTCATCATTCGTGAGAACCGCACTGGCAGCCGCCAAAGGTTCAAGAACAAAGCCCGCCACATTGAGGCCAGCACGGTTCACGCACTTGGCAAGGTTCTGCAGCGCATTCTGCTTTGCGGTAACGACCTGAACATCGACGCCCAGGCGGCGTCCCGAACGGCCCTTCGGATTGCGGATATGCGGTTCGTCGTCCAAGGAGTATTCACCCGGGAAGATATGGATGATTTCGCCGGCCGAGGCGGGCAACGTACTCGCCTGCTTCGTCACATTATCGATATCTTCTTCGCGAACTTCGCCCACGGGGAGCGTTACGATACCCTGGGTATCCAAGGAACGCACATGCTTTCCGGCAATGCCTACATACACATCATGTACATCGACACGGGTCGTATTTTCAATGACTTGGACAGCCTGCTGCAAGGTCTCTACAACCGAATCGAGATCGTCTGCGTTCTTGAGCGGAAAGTCGCCGCATTCAACGACGCGAACATTTTCGCCTTCGGAAACACCTACGAACAGGTTGATTTTTGAAGCCCCAATGTCTAGGCCAAAGATGTATTCGTCTTTTTTCTTGTCCTGTTTATTGTCATCCATTGACGCACCTCTTATCATAATTTCTTACATAGGCAAAGCCCGAATAGCGCATATCGACCTCTCCTGCACAAAGCAAATCTTTCGCAAAGCCGTTTTCGAGCGACTTGTATAGCGTAAACTGGTTCTTGTTCGATTCAAGATCCTTAAAGAGCGTAGTAAAGCCCACATCCCTGAAATAGACCTTCATGCAATCGTCTTCGGTAGACCAGGTCACCTGCGAAACTCGGTTATAAAGTTCAGCATCGTAATTACGCATTTCAACCAAGAACTGTGTAATCGTTTTCACATGTTCCATAGCCGCCATATCCATTACCGGGAGCCTCATCGCCGTTGCCACCGAGAACGGAAGCGGGAAACCTTTTTCGGAATAAATCGTTGCACGGCCTTCCGAAAGTACCGTGAGCACCGGCGACGTTTCGTGAAGCTTGATGTACAGCGAAGACGGGAACTTCTTTTCGACTTTTGCCGAAAGAATCATCGGAAGCTGCATGAGAGAAGCTTCGACAGAATCGGCATTCAGTTCCGACATGAGCATTCCCGTTTCAACTTGGGCACCCTGCATCACATCTTCCCAAGAAAGCATGCGGTTGCCTTCGATTTCCACATACTGCAAATGGCGCAGTTCCAGCGGATTGAAACGCTGCAAGTAGAAACGGTTATGAATCGCAAGAACTGCAAGCACAACAACCACCGCGGCCAAAATCCAGCCACGACGCTTGAACCAATGCCACGCCGAAGACACACCGTTCTTTACTTTACGGACGCGCTCCTGCTTGCGCAATCGTTCGTTGGTGCCTATACGGCGGCCAAGCAATGTTGTTTTACTTCCAGTCAATTCTAATTCCCTAATTCTTTCAACCTTACAGGCATTCCTTCAGAATTCTTTCGCCCAATTTCCAGATGTTTCCGGCGCCCATGAGCACCACGACATCACCCGGCTGCAATTCCTTCTTGAGAATCGGCAGCAAGTTCATCTGGTCGCCCACAAAGCGGGAATCGCGGTGGCCGCGGTCAGAGGCACTGTTAGACACCAGCGAACCCGTTACGCCTTCAATCGGCTTTTCACGGGAAGCGTAAATGTCGGTCACCAGGAGCACATCGCAGTTCGCAAATGCACCGCCAAAGGCATCGTGCTGATCACGGGTACGCGTAAACAGGTGCGGCTGGAAGGCCACGATAATGCGGCGATCCGGGAAAGCATCGCGGAAGCCGAGCAAGGTAGCAGTCGCTTCGGTCGGATGGTGTGCGTAGTCATCAAAGACCAGGACATCATTCTTTTCGCCGATGAATTCAAAGCGGCGCTTGACACCTTCGAATTCGGCGCATGCCTTGCGAGCGACATCGGCAGAAATTCCTTCTTCGATAGCAAGCGCAACAGCGGCGGTTGCATTCAGCACGTTGTGACGGCCCGGAATCTGGAGCTTGAATTCGCCCAAGCTTTCGCCGTCGTTCAAAATTTCAAATACCGGATAACCCTTTTCAAAACGGAGGTTGTCCACACGGTACTTTGCCTGACGCGTAAAGCCGTAAGTAATCACCGGCTTCTTGAGGCGAGCCAAAATCTGCTGCACGTTCGGATCGTCGAGGCAGACAATCACCTGGCCGTAGAACGGGATCTTGTTCGCGAACTGCACGAAGGCATCCTTGATATCTTCGATGTTTTCGTAAGTATCCAAGTGGTCGGCGTCAATGTTGGTGATGATTGCAGAAGACGGCATCATCGAAAGGAAGCTGCGGTCAAATTCATCACTTTCGGCAATCAGGTAGTCACCCTTACCGACCTTAGCGCCCGAGCCTTTACCCTTAACAACACCGCCCACGATAATGGTCGGGTCAAGGCCAGCTTCTTCCCAAATCTGGCCCACGATAGAAGTCGTCGTGGTCTTGCCGTGAGTACCGGCAATCGAAAGTGTGTACTTCATGCGCATGAGTTCGCCCAGCATTTCGGCGCGGCGAATCACCGGAATATGGCGGTTGCGAGCTTCGACCAGTTCAGGGTTGTCATGCGGAACAGCAGAAGAATAAACCACCAGGTCCGTATCTTCGACATTCGATGCTTCGTGTTTCGAGAACACCTTAATGCCGAGGCCCTTCAGGTAATCAATCACCTGGCTTTCACCGGTATCGGAACCGCTCACCACGAAACCGTTGTCGTGGAGCACTTCGGCAATACCGGACATACCGGCACCACCGATACCTACAAAATGAAGCTTACGGACACGCTTACAATCATTAATCTGCATTAATCATTCTCCTTAGACAGGATAACACGAGCAATCTGGTCGGCAGCATCGGGCATTCCGAGCTTTTTCGCTGCAAGAGCCATGGAATTTAAACGGGGTTCATCAGCCAAGAGCTGTTCCACCTTTTCCCACAGGTGATTTTCTTCGGCATCGAGTTCCACCAAAGCGGCACCCGCCTTTTCAACCACGCGGGCATTATGTTCTTGGTGGTTCGCAGTAGCGTGCGGGAACGGCAAAAGAATCGAAGGCTTACCGAAGGCCAAAATTTCAGCAAGGGCAGAAGCACCGGCACGGCTGATAATCAAGTCGGCATGTTTCATGTAAGAATAAATGCCGTCCAAGAAACCGCGAATTGCCACATTCTTGACTTCGCCCACGCGAGAGCTAATCGTTTCCACATTCTTCACGCCCACCTGCCATACGACAGACACGTCGTCACGGGAGGCAATCTTCTGGATACTTTCTTCAATCTTGTTGTTGATGCCCACAGCGCCCTGGGAGCCGCCGACAATAAATACGGCCTTTTTACCCGGAGCAAATTCAGCCGGACGCGGCAAGGAATCACCCACCGGCAATTCACGAACCGGGTTGCCAAAAATCATGCACTTTTCAACCGGGAAGAACTTAGCAGCTTCTTCGGAGGTTACAAAGACGGTCTTTGCGTAGCGTGCACCCACCTTGTTGGCAACACCTGCAACCGCATTCTGTTCCTGCAAATAAACCGGAATACCGGCAGTACCTGCGGCAAGCACAATCGGGAGCGACACATAGCCGCCAGTCGCCACAACGACATCGGGCTTGACTTTCTTAATCACGCTCTTGGCACGCACCAAGGCCTTGGACAAATTGAACGGCAAAGCCAAATTCTTGAGGAACGGGCCACGATGCAGAGGAACAGCCGAAATGTATTCGTAGGGCCAGTCTTTTGCCACCAAGCGTTCTTCCATAGAATCTTTACGGCCAGCAAAAGTAATGTCGGTCACGCCCATTTTCTTAAGGCTATTTGCAATGGCTACGGCCGGGAAAATATGGCCACCGGTACCGCCACATACGAAAAGGAACTTTTTCATACGCCACTCCTTGAATATTCATAGTTTCTGTAGGCACTACTTTCGAGCGAGGCGCCGCTCATGTAGGGTTCCTTGATCATCTTGCCCGTATTGGGTCTTGAAATGTTCAACAAGATTCCGACTGCCACACAGCTGTAAATTAAATTGGTTCCGCCGAAGCTGATAAACGGGAGAGGTTGGCCCGTTGTGGGGAAAAGTCCCACACAGACGCAGACGTGAACCAAAAAGTTGAAGAAAAGCGAGAACGTAAGCGCCACCGCCAAATACTTTCCAAAGCGGGTCGAAGACTGACGTGCAATCTTGAATCCCTGTGCAAACAAAACCGCATACAAAGCGAGCAAGAAGAAGGTTCCCATGAATCCAAATTCTTCGCCAGCCACCGCATAAATCACATCTTTATGCACTTCAGGCAGGTAGCCCAACTTTTGCACGCCAAGACCAAAGCCCGTTCCCGAGAAGCCGCCGTTACCCAAAGCAAGCAACGCATGTTCACCCTGCCAGTTCGAAGCAACCATTTCACCTTCGGCCGCCGTAAACGCTTGAATACGCTTGCTCGAATGCCCTGTCATGAGCAACATGATAATTCCCGGCGGAATGGCCGCACCAATGGTAATCGCAAGGTACTTATAGTTCACTCCGGCCGTAAGCATGACGCAGATTACCACCATCGAAAGCATCATGAGCATCGAATAGTTCGGCTGCAAAATCAAGAGGAACGCGGTAATACCAAAGAAAATTCCCGGCTGAATCAGAGTGCATGCGACACTCTTGATATTGTCTCCCGCCTGCGAGAACTTGCCACAAATGCAAATGAGCATGCCAAGCTTCATAATTTCAGACGGTTGAATTCCCAAAATCCAGCGGTTTGCACCCTTGACACCGTGTCCCGACACAAGAGCTGCAATCGTAAGGACAACGCCCACAAAGAAAGTAATGCGGCCGAGCCAAACCCAGTGACCGTAATCCAGGAAGCGCGCAAGACCAAGCATCAGAACCAAACCGAACACGGCCTTGATCAAATGCTTTTGCAGGTAGTATTCTGCAGGAAGTCCATGGGACACGGCAAAATGTGCCGATGCCGTATAGACAATAGGCACACCAATACAAATCAGCAGCAACACTACTACCAGGAGTAGCTTGTTCATGCCTGTATTTGCAACCGTGTTTTCCATCAGTTCCTAAGTTCCTTACTAAGCCTTGACCTTCGTGAGTTTAAGCATGGCATCGACCACCTGCTCCATGTGCATGCCGCGGCTACCCTTGATCAAGAGCACGTCGCCTTCTGCCACGATTTCGGTGAGGGTGTCGATCAGTTCCTGCACAGAGGCAAAATGGTGAGCAGCCTTCATGCCCTTGGACTTTGCGCCCTTCACATAAAGCTTCGCCTTTTCGCCCACAGTCAGGAGCATATCGAAATTCATTTCAGGCACCATGGCGCCCATTTCCAAATGCAGCGCGTCGGTTTGGGCACCGAGTTCCAACATATCGCCCAAAATGGCAATGCGACGGTTCACCTTCATGTTGCCAATGGTCTGCAAAGCCATCTTGGTCGAAGACGGGTTTGCATTGTAGCAGTCCGACACAATCTTGAAGCCATTCGCATTCTTGATTTCCATGCGCATATTGGTCGAACGGAAGTTTGCGAGAGCCTTTGCGATTTCTGCCTTCGGGACCCTGAACTGCTGGCCCACGGCAATAGCGGCGAGAGCGTTATACAGGTTATGAATGCCCGGCACATTCAGCGTAAACTTGGTACGGTCTACAAAGAAGGTTGCGCAGTTGTCTTCGCTCCATTCGAGCTTTTCGGGCTTGATAATGCCGCGCTTTACGCCAAAGGTAATCACCTTGTAGCTGGTATTGCTACGGCACTTGCAAAGACGCGGATCATCAGCATTCACAATGAGCACGCCGTTCTTCTTGAGGCCCGCGACAATCGTTCTCTTTTCGGCAAACACACCATCCAAATCCTTGAGGCGTTCCAAGTGAGAAGCGCCAATGTTGGTGATTACGGCCACATCGGGCTCGACAGCGAGCGAAAGCGGACGGATTTCATCCGGGCCGCTTGTGCCCATTTCGATGACTGCCGCTTCGTGACTATGCTTGAGCTGGAACAGCGTCATGGGCACACCGATGTGGTTGTTGAAGTTACCGGCGGTGGCATGCGTGTTATACTTCTGCGAAAGAACGGCCTTTACCATTTCCTTGGTAGTCGTCTTGCCGTTGCTGCCCGTAATGGCAACCTTCTTCACCTTGAAATTCTTCTGATAGCCCTTGGCGAGCTTGAGGAGCGCTTTCGTCGTATCGTCGACGGGCGCATACATCTTGAAGTTTTCAATGCCTTCGGCATCAGCGTTCACGACACTCATCAATGCTCCATTTTTTTCCATTTGAGTTACAAACTGGTGGGCGTCAAATCGGGCACCCTTGATCGGCCAAAACACCACGCCCTTGGCAGGTTCGCGGGAATCCATGCAAAGATTCACTTTGCGATTCTTGGTACGGCCATCTACGCCTACCGAGTAGGTTTCGAGGATTTCCAAGAGTTCCTTGATTTTCAAGTCCAGCTTATACATTTTCCATTGCCTTCACCGCTTCTTCGCGGTCATCAAAATGGTGTTTGGTCTTACCCACAATCTGGTAGTCTTCGTGGCCCTTGCCCGCAATCACGAGCCAGTCGCCATCCTTAAGTTCTGCGCAAGCCTTGGCAATCGCTTCTTCGCGCTTTTCGACGACGCTAAACTTGTCCGTCTTCATGCCGGCGCGAACATCGTTAATGATGTCGGTCGGATTTTCGGTACGCGGATTATCCGAGGTGAGCCAAGCCTTGTCCGCAATGCGTTCAGCGATTGCACCCATAATCGGGCGCTTGGTTTTGTCGCGATCACCGCCGCAGCCGAACACGCATGCGAGGCGGCCTCGGCAGAGGCTACGAGCGGTCGTAAGGACGCGTTCAAGGGCATCGGGTGTGTGAGCGTAGTCCACAATCACATGGCGGCCGTTCTTGTTCCAGACCTTTTCAAAGCGGCCCGGAACGCGGACTTCTGCCAGAGCCTTGCGCATGGCAGATTCGGCAAGGCCAATCGACTTTGCCCAAGCAAGCACCAGCATCACGTTGTCCACGTTAAAGTCGCCACACAACGGAGTTTCAAACGGTTCTGCACTAATGGCAGGCAACAGCATCTTGAGACCGTCTTCGGTATTCTGCACAGCGCCTTCGGGCTTCACTAAAGCACTAACGACCCCTAGACGCGAGACAGCCACCCTCCGGTCCGCTTCTATCCCGGCTAGGGAATCGTATAGTTTCTTTCCGTACGCATCATCGATATTGATAACGGCAACACCATCATCAGCAAGGTAACGCGTAAACAAAAGCTTCTTTGCCTCAAAGTAGGCATCCATCGTCTTATGGTAATCGAGGTGGTCCTGCGTCAGGTTGCTGAACAAGGCGCTCTTGTAAAGCACACCTGCCATACGGCCCTGATCCAAGGAATGCGAAGACGCTTCCATCACCAAGTCCGTACAACCGGCCTCGACTGCTTTTGCGGCAAAGGCATACAAATCCAATAGCCCCGGCGTCGTTAATGTAGCGGGCACCGAAGTTTCGCCAATTTTATTCTTGATGGTTCCGAGGAGAGCAACCTTGTGGCCTGCGGCCGTAAGCATTGCATCCATCAGGAACGCACTCGTTGTTTTACCATTCGTACCCGTTACCGCATGAGCATTCAGCTTTGCGAACGGATCCTTATAGAAAATCTTTGCCGCTTCAAGGCGTGCTGCCTTCACATCGGCCACTTGAATCCACTTAGATGTCAGTCCTTCGGGAGCAACATTTTCGCTCACCACGGCGACTGCACCCGATGCCACGGCGCTTCTTGCAAATTCATCGGACTTATCGCCCGGCATTGAGAAAAATAAATCTTTAGCCTTTACGCGGCGGGAGTCGTCGCACAGGCCCTGCACATTCAATTTCTGCATCAATGTTTCAGAAATCATTTAGCCTTTCTCCTTAAGCGTCAGCTTGCAAATCTGTCCCTTATGAAGCGTCTCGCCCACCTTCGGGGTTTGCGATACCACGCGGCCCATTCCGGTGTATTCCACGCTCATACGGATATTTCCGGCAATTTCAAGAGCATCCTTCAGCGAAAGCCCCTTCAAGTCGGGCATCGTCGATGCATCTACATCGCCCAATTTCAAAACAAGTCCAACCGAATCCGACACATCTCTGCGCACGGCAAGCACGCGAGAACCTTCGCCTTCAAAAGTCACAGGGCATTTTTTAGTGGCCGCCACCGACTTTGCCGTCTGCGCCAGCATGCCCACATAATCTCCTTCGCAAGCAGACTTCTTGCTCACAAAGGCAAGTTCATGCGAGGCCGGCGAAAGCTTCGGATGGTAATAAATGCCTTCCATAATGCGGCGGAAAATCGGGCCCGCCGTTGCACCACCCGTATGCCCATAAAGTTTATCGGCGTTCGGGTCATCCACTAGCACCATGCACACGTAACGAACATCTTCAACCGGCGCAAGACCAATAAACGATGCCACCTGGTGTTCGCGATCATACTTGCCAGTTTCCTGGTTATACTTTTCAGCCGTACCGGTCTTGCCGCCAAAAATCACATCCGGAATCTTCTTGCTCGCCACGCGCTTTGCAGTACCGCTGTTCACCACACGGTTCAGCATCTTGCGAATCGAGGCCGCCGTACGTTCCGAAATCACGCGGCGCACCTTCACCGGTTCCATCTTTTCGACCAGGTTACCGTCAGAATCGCGCCATTCCTTCACGATCATAGGTTCCATCAAGGTGCCGCCATTCGCAATCGTTGCGTAAGCCATCACCATTTGGATCGGCGTCACAGAAACGGCATGGCCGAAGCCCATGGTTTTAAGGGTACGGTCATCTCTTGTAAGTTCGTAAGGCATGTACAAGCGACCCGCTTCTTCACCCGCCAGGTTTTCGGAAGTTTTCATGCCAAAGCCAAAGTTGCGGGCCATGCGATAAAGCTTTTCGGCACCCACCTTGTCTGCCACCTTGGCGAACACGATATTCGAAGACTGAACCATCGCCTCGGCCATATCCATATCGCCATAGATGTGGGTATCGCAAATGCGTTCGGCACGAGCGCTCCAGCTCCAGCACTTGCCTTCGTTCACAAACACTGTATCTTCAGGCACCACACCATTTTCCAGGGCAGCCGCAGCCGTAATCACCTTGAAGGTTGAGCCCGGTTCATAAGACATCGCAACGATGTCGTTCTTCGCCATTTTACCCACACCCTGCTTTTTAGAGTTCGGGTCAAAGGTCGGATAACTTGCCATGGCCAAAATTTCACCCGTGTACGGATCCACCACCACAGCAGAGGCACTCGCGGCGCTAAATTCAATGACGCCGTCCTTCAGGGCCTTTTCCACGATTTCTTGCATATCGCGGTCAATAGTCAGCACCAGATTCTTACCCGGTTTCGCTTCGGCCACATTTTCGGAACGGCCCAAAATTTCACGTTCCTTGGCATCCTTGACGCCCACACGGAAACCTTCATTACCACGCAAACGCAGGTCATACATGCGTTCCATGCCCATGCTGCCCTTGCCATCGTAATTGACCTTGCCCACAATTTGCGAGGCAAGCTTACCCTGCAAGAAGATTCGGCTGTAGTCTTCGGCCTTACCCGTATCGCGCAAGTTCTTGGCAAACACGACTCCGTTACGGTCCAAGATTTCGCCGCGTTCGGCGTAGATATTCTTGGTACGGGTTGTCTGGTCCTTGGTTTCCTTCTGGTAAACTTCGCGGTTCAACACTTGAATGTTAAAAGTCTGCCATGCGAGTACGCCAATCGCACCCAGCACAATCATCTTTGCAACCGAAAGGGCATCCATATTGATCATATTCATGGAGCCCCCGTAATACGCACCTTGATCGGCACGCCGTTCAAGTCAAGACCAACACTGTCCGCAAACGCAGACAAATTTTCCAGCGAAGATAACTTGTTGATTTCAAGTTCCTGCAAAGTTCTTTCGCGCTGCAGCTGTCCAATCTTAAACGAAAGCTCATTCGATTTCGAATAAAGTTTCGTAAGGCAGTTCTGCATGTACAACGGCAAAATCAGCAAGAGCCCTGCCACCATTACGGCGCAGATAAACACCCACACAATGGTGCGGTTAGAGTTGAACAGGGATTTCTTGCTAGATTCACTCATACCCGTTCATACACCCTAAGTTTCGCAGAGCGAGCCCTGCTGTTGTTCGCAATTTCTTCGTCAGAGGGCAAAATCGGCTTGCGATTCACCTTCTTTAAGCGCTGGTGATTGCCACCGCACATGCACACCGGCAAATTCTCCGGGCAAATGCAGGCCTTCTCAAATTCGGCAGCCGTTTCCTTGACGCAGCGGTCTTCCACGGAATGGTAGCTCATGACAACCAAGCGACCACCCACCTTGAGGCAATCCACGGCAGCGCGCAGGCTATCTTCGATTTCCTTGAGTTCGCCGTTCACTTCCATGCGAATCGCCTGGAACACGCGAGCAAGGAGTCCGTTGACTTCGCGGCGCTTGTCGGGGAACACCGATTCCACCACCGCCTTCACATCAGACGGCAAAATTTCTTGATCGCCCTTAGACGCAGCCATTTCAATCAGACGAGTCGCAAGCTTGAAGGCACGGTCCATATCAGCATTCTTGCGGAGAGCGGCGGCAAGCGTATCGGCATCGACCGTCTTGAGCCATTCCTGGGCAGACACGCCTTCGCGGCGGTCCATGCGCAAGTCAAGCGGATTATCGCCTACAAAGGTAAAGCCGCGAGCCGAATCATCTACCTGGTGGCTGCTGATTCCCAAATCGTAAAGGATTCCGTCCAAGGAATTCGGCGGAATTTCGTTCTTCAGTTCTCCAAAGCGAACCGGATGCACAATGAACTTGGGCTTTACACCCGCAAGGCGCTTGGTAGCAAAGGCTACGGCTTCTTCATCGCGGTCAAAAGCGTGAAGCGTTCCATTTTCATCTAATTTGTTTGCAATAGCGTAAGAATGTCCGCCGCCACCCAAGGTGCAATCGCCGTAGGTTCCGTTCGGCTTGATATTCAGGCCTTCGAGGCATTCCTTCAGCATTACCGGATCGTGATAGAACACGCCGTTTTCAATGCCGGCCAGAGCAGCTGCGGAATGTTGACAGAGGCTATTTTTTGCCATCGAGATCCTCCGTCAAGCTTTCTCCATAGAACGCGGCATCGAATGCGGCGATTGCTTCGTTTGTCTGCAATCCGAACTTTTCGTTGAAGCGTTCAGGGTTCCATAGTTCAAGAGTTTTTCCGCTAGCTTGTACGTAAAGGACTTCTCCTTTAAGACCAGCATATTCCAATAAAATCTTCGGAAGTAAAATGCGGTTCTGACCATCGAGCTCCACGACTGTGGGCGCAAGGCCTCTCCGAACTAGGTCAGCTTGACGGCGGTCGGACCTCGAGTCCAAGTCCGCCATGAACTTTTCGTATTCCGGCAAGGTAAACAACCGTAGAGTTTGATTCGGACCACGTGTGATCACGAATTCATCCCCTTCGGTTGGCCCGAGCTGACGACGGAATTCCCTGGGGAAGGAAGACCTTCCCTTTCCATCGATAGCCGTTTGGGCTTGACCTATGAAAGACGTAAAGTTCATACTAGTTTGACACATTTTACCACAACACGATACAAATCTACCATTTTCTACCACTTTGGCAAGA
>CADCBQ010000028.1 GCA_902799745.1 Fibrobacter succinogenes
CCACCAGCGTTCGTTCTGAGCCAGGATCAAACTCTTCATTAATTTTTTAAAGTCTTGGTCCCGTTAATCACGTTCGTATCATTGACTATTCCAAGAAATTTCTTGGACCCGTCACTAAGCACATCTCCGATTCCTTCAAACTACTCAGCAATCTCTCGGATTGCTGTCCCTTGATCGCGGCTTACTTGGTTCTTCGCGTTTAGCGTTTCGTTTTCGGCCGTCCCTCTCAGGAACGACGCCAATTATAGAATTTTCAGGAACATTTGCAAGGGTGTTTTTGCAGAAAAAATCGCATTTTTTTCTTATTTTCGCAAAAAACGGGAATAACACGACTCTTGCGCAGGGAATTACCCGAGAGTTCACAAACTATTCACAACTTTCTTTAAGCGATTTTTGAAAGATTGGACAAAATCGCCTCAAAAGGGGCATTTTCCATGTCGATTGAAGTGTTCTGAAGTTGCCAACGGAACCATGTCAGCTGCCTTTTGGCATAATTGCGGGTCTTTTTCTTGACTTCTTCAACAATATTCTTCATTTCAGAGGCTGTTTTCGCCTGCAAAAGCTCGCGATAGCCCAAACTTTGCCATGCGGGGGCCGTAAGCGGCACCGTTTTAGAGAGTTCGCGAGCCTCTTCGATCCAGCCATCCTTAATCATCTGGTCTACGCGGGCATCGATTCGTTTGTACAAAACATCGCGATCCCGCTGCAGCCAAAAGACTGGCAACGAGCCAATTCCGCCTTCGCGTTCCTTTTGATAGTCAGACAACTTACGCCCAGTCGCCTTAAAGACCTCCAGAATTCGTACCAGTCGCAACACATTGTTCGGATTCACATTCTGAGCAGATTCGGGATCGACCTCGCAAGCAGTTTTATACAAACTATCAGCCCCTTCGTTCGCAGCCAATTCTTCTAACTGACGGCGAACGGTTTCGGGCACGGTAGGAATCTTCGGCAAGCCCAGAAAAAGACTTTGTATGTAAAGTCCTGTCCCCCCCACCAAAATGTAATTCTTGTCGGGGTTTTCAGCCAGCAAGATCTTCACCTGACGGCAGAACTCACCCGCCGAAAAGGTTTCAGTCGGAGGAAGAAAATCAACCAAGTGGTGCTTCACCCGCTGAAGGCTAGCCGCATCCGGCTGCGCGGTACCAATAGAGAAGCCTTTGTATATCTGCCTGGAATCAACACCTATAATTTCAGCGTCAAAACGCTCTGCAAGTTGCAGGGACAATTCCGATTTCCCGATTCCGGTTGCTCCGACTAACGCAAATACAATAGGCATACCGGCAATTTAGTTATATTAGCAGCTACCATGGGAAAAATGAAACACATTGTCGCCATAATAATCGTCCTGACCGTCTTAATCGGAGGCTTTGTCTATTTACTGCCCAGACTAAACGACCTTCCGCTAATTAAAGGCATCAAGGGTTCTAAACAAGCTGCGACAGACACGACCGCCATTCAAGCCTCGGCGAACGACACGCTTTCATTCGAAGAAAAAATGAAACTCGCCCTGGACCCGCTGGAAGTCAGCTATTCCAAACGAAAGAAACGCCACATCTGGACGATGGGCGGCGGCGAAACCATTATCACCTACCTTTTGCAAACGCAGCGCTTTGTGAAAAAGGCGGGCGGAAAAGTCCTCTACATGGAAGAACTCTACAACAACAATGAGGTTTTCCAGGCTGCAAGAGTTGATTTGCTCAAAGATAACGGCGATTCGCTCAATATCGAAATTCAGGTTTCCCGCAACGAATTTAAATTGGGAGCTTCATTACTTGCTGTAGCGTTCCAAGTGACGCAACTGACGCCGGAGTTGCTTGCCGAACTCAAGAAAATGAACTACCCCTACGACTTGCTGATTCCGCCATTCGGTTTGAGCGACGAGGAATACCGTTATTTAGACAAAATAAACAACCTCAATGTCACGCTATGGCTCACGCTCGAATCGACCAAGCTGAACAAGGCACATAACAAGTTAAGGCCGTTACGCATCCACCATACCGAAGAACAAATCGAAGCGGTTATCGGGGACGCAAGCGCAAAATTCCCCGAAGCGAGAGGAATCGTTTCCCGTTACGGCGAGCAGGCAGTCGAGCATAGGCAACTTTTGCAGGCCATTTTAAAGCCGGCAAAAGACCGCAGCCTTTGGTTTATGGATATTTCTGCAAACAGGCGCTCCATTGTCCCGCAGGTCTGCAAGGAACTCGGAATGATTTGTAAAGACGCCGTCGCCTACAACCCCGAAAACAGCTCGCTAGACGACTATACAAAAGCCAAGATCCGGGAAGCGAAGCGCAACGGGCTTGCAGTCATGATTCTCCCCTTAACGGCAAGCTCTATCGACAAATTGAGCGATTTACCCGAAAAAGTGAAGGCTCAAGGCACCACTCTTATAAATTTATCTACTTTTATGAAGAAATGACAAGGAGTCCCGTATGACCGTAAAACTTGGATTTAACGTTGATCATATCGCCACCATCCGCGAAGCACGCAAGATTTGCGAACCGGATCCGATTGCAGCCGCCGTACTTGCCGAACTTGCAGGTGCCGCAGGCATTACCATGCATTTGCGCGAAGACAAGCAACACATCCAAGACCGCGACGTTCAGCTTTTGCGCCGCACGGCAACGACCAAGATGAACCTGGAAATAAGCCCCACGCAGGAAATGCTCCAGGTGGCAATCAACAACCAGCCCGATACCGTGACCCTTGTCCCCGAAACTCATACGGAACTTTCGACCGAAGACGGCCTGAACGTGGCCGCCAAGGCAAACGACCTCATTAAGCCGGTCATGACTCTCAAGAACAACGACATTTCTGTCGGCGTATTCATCGATGCCGAAACGGAACAGGTCAAGGCCGCAAAAAAAATCGGCGCAGACTTCGTAGAATTCAACACAGGCAAGTACGCTACCAGCTGCACGCTCGGAAGCACCGAAGAAGTGGAACGTGAAATTTCGGCTCTCGAAGACATGACGGTTCTCGCCCGCAAATACGGCCTCAAGGTCAAGGCCGGTCGCGGAATCAACTACCGTAATGTAAGCGCGATTGCCGCAATCGAAGGCATTGACGAAATCATCGTCGGCCACAGCATCGTAAGCAAGGCCGTAATGGTCGGCATTGACCGTGCCATTCGCGACATGCTCGATGCAATCAAGGTTTAAAAAGGAAACCCGGTTTCCTTTTTAAAGGCAAAAAAAAGTTTTAGAGGGGCAAAAAAATGAAACGCGGTTTCACATTAATTGAAATCATGGTCGTCATCGTCGTACTTGGCATTCTGGCAGCCGTTGGCCTTCCGAAGCTTTTTGGGCAAATCGCCAAAGCCAAGGCAAGCGAAATTCCTGTTGCCGCAGGAGCTTATATGAAACTCCAGGACGCGCACCTCACCCAAAAGCCAGAAGTCGGAACATGGAAGAGCATCGGATTTATCGCTCCGGGTAGAGGCACAACCTCTTACTTCCAATATTCAGATTGTCTTTCGGGCGATATAGATCTAGAATCCCTTGATAATGCCATCGGGCTTAGGATTGCAAGTCTCACGGGCCTTAACGACTGCCCGGCCGGAAGCCTTTGGGCCGTTTCGATGAGCCCCAGCAATGGCAACAGCGTCAACTACCAGCAAATCTTTAATTCCACAAATTGTCAGTCATTAACCGTAACATGGTCCATGGGTGACATTGCAGAATGTAGTGCCACATCGACGAACGACAATAGCAAACCCTAGTAATCCTTATACTCTACATTCTGAAGTACAAGCCCTTGGGGCGGCGCCCACGTGCGTTCGCCCTTAAATTTTTTCTCAAAAATAGTTTGTACGGTTCCTAGCGGAAGCTTGCCTCGACCGACATCAAACAATGTTCCGACCATGGCCCGCACTTGACGGTGCAAAAAGCGATTGCCTTTTATGTGGAACATACAGCTCCAGTCGTTCAGGCGTTCCAGACGGAATTCCGTGAGAATACAATCCGTCGGCTTACCGTCGTTTCGGGGAATGCAGAAATCGATAAAATCGTGATGTCCCAGGAAGGACTGCGCCTCTTGCTCCATGGCGTCAAGATCAAGGTTCAAGGAGCCGCACTCCCAACCGAAGTCACGCAACAGGGCAACCGGGCGGGTAAAAATCGTATACTGGTAATACCTGCACAAGGCGTCGTAACGCGAGTGGAAATCGGGCGCACACGGTTCAAGGTCGCGAATGCGGATAAGCCTCTGGGTAAGCCCATTAATCGAACGGACTAGCTTAGCGCAATCAATTTCGCCATCGTAATCAAAATGCACACACTGCCCACGGGCATGCACCCCCGTATCGGTTCGACCAGACCCCGTAATACGTACCGGCACACGAAGTGCGATACCAAAAGCGTTTTCTAGTGCAGATTGAACCGTGACAAACTTGGTCTTTCCGCCCTCGTTCTGGGCCTGCCAGCCATAAAAAGCCGATCCCAGGTATTCACAGCGGAATCGATAACGCATTAGCCCATGGCATCCTTGATGACCGCTTCGACCTTATCCTGAGAAATCTTCAGGCTAGAGGCAATAGCCGAGGCCGGGAAGCCGCGACGGGACATCTGGAGGATCTTCATCTTTTCATTTGATTCACGATCAAAGCGAGTCACTTCGAGCGGGCTTCTGAGGTTCGGGTCACCAGTCAGGTTACGGCTCTGGGCACGCAGTTTCATCGTGTGTTCACGAGAAAGACCACGCGGAGCACGTAATACATCGGACAAGTTTTGCATTGCAGAGGTAATCCGTTCCTTGGCAGTAGGTCTGAGTGTCGGCTTGTTGTCGATTGCACTCGTCAAGATCTTGTTTTCCGGAACACCGTTTTCGTCCTCGAATTCTACCTTCGGGGATGCTTCGGGTGCAGACACCTTCGCCGTAGATTCATGAGCCATCGTTTCACGCTTCTGGGCAGCATACGCTTCGGCGTCGGCAATAATGGAACGCTTTTCACGACGAGGACGCGGCGGAATCGTAGCGTCGTCGAGGGTAGCCTTAGGTTCCTTAAATCGTTCAGCCTTAATGGCTTCCATACGGCGAGTAATAATTTCCTGGCGCTTTCTCAATACAAAGACCAACACCACTACACAAACGGCGATCGCAAGAATGCCGCCAAAAATCCACTTGACAATATCAGAGGTACTGGAAGCACCTTCAACCGCAGCGCCTTCTGCAGAAGCGGCGGCAGGAGCCGAACGCATCGAGGACAATTCTTCCCATGCAGAATCCAGCTGCAAGCGAATATTTACCTGAAGATCCGGATCCGACTTTGAATTCCAAAGCGCAAGTTCCAATGAATCAATTTTAGATCGAGCCGTCAAATATGCTTCGGCGTCAAAAGAGCCACTTGCTCCGGAGAAATCCATCAACAGATAAACAGCCAAAGCGGATGCCAGGACAAGCAACACAATGGGAGCTAAAAATTTTTTCATAGTCTAAAAATAGTAAAAAAATGAAAATATGCCCAATAAAACCCGTTGAGAATGTTGAAGAATTCTCAACACTTTTCAGCAAAGATCAACGCAATGCCTTTATTCCACCCCCTCATTTTCTATCTTTACAGTCAAGAACTCTTTGTTCTCCTCCTAACCCCCAAAAAGCTCAGCTAACGCAAGTTAGCTGAGTTTTTTTCTTTCGTAAATTTCAGTTAATAAAAGAAATCTGCAAGGCAAAAGCCTTGCAGACAAACTAACAAATTTCAACTGAGGATTTACTTCTTGGAAGCCAGTGCCTCGGCAAGAATCACGCGGTTGCCGCCAGCCTGGGCAGCCATCTGCATCGATTCCCCTGCAGCCTGCAAGAGTCCACGGGCATCGCCCGCATGCGCAGGCATTACGGCAACACCCATACTGAGCGTCGTTTCAAGAACCGTATCACCATAGGCAATCTTGAGCTGAGAAATTTCGTTACGGATCCGTTCGGCACGGTCACGCGTAATCTTGAGGTCTGCACCCGGCAGGATCACGCAGAACATGTTGCCTTCGTAGCGGCACGGAATATCTTCGTTACGGACATAACCCGGCAGACGCTGTCCCAGTTCCCACAGGAGCTGTTCTACAGCGTGGCGGCCGCGCTGTTCCTGGATTTGCGCCACGGAATCCGGGAAGATCATGATAAGGCCAATCGGAGAACGGTGACGGGTTGCAGCCGAAACTTCACGAATCAAGGATTCTTCCATGTAGCGGCGGTTGAACAGCCCCGTAAGGCCGTCACGGATGCTGTGCTGCTTGTAGCGTGCATTCAAGTTCTGGGTTGCAATGTAAAGGCCAAATGTCGCTGCGACCGCACTCACCTTGGCATGCCAGTCATCCAAGGTCTCGTTATCAGGCAAGGCATCAGTCTGCAGCGAGAAAATGCCGAAATGTTCTTCGACGCCTTCAATCGGCGCGCAGAACGAAATTCCGTGCGGATGGTGATGCAAGTGAGTACAACCACCATTTACGCTCGGATTCGAATAATCCGTAATGACAATATCACCGGCATCGAAGCTGGCACATTCGACCGGGCGAATCACATCGTCACTGAAGACGGTTTCACCGAACGAAAGCACCTTGTGCAAATCGGTCTGGGTTCCTGCATACATATACAAGATACCGGAAGCGTTCGGGAACAGCTGCGGGAGCAAATCCTGGAGAGACTTGATTACTTCGGGAACCGGACGGTCCTTCAAAAGATTGCGGGTATACTTTTTCCAAGCATCCAGAGGGAACTTGACGCAAATTTCTTCGACCTTCTTGGCGAGAGCTTCCTTCGAAGAAACGGCACCGGCCGGGAGCGGCATGTCTTCGGGTTCGGGAGTGGAGGCCAGCGGGTCAGGTTCCGTCGTCGGAACCCCCGTCGTCATGGAGAGCTTCGAATCTTTAATGGAGTAAAGCGCTTCGTTAAAGTCTTCTTCGGCAATATCGAGCTTTCGCTTGCACACGTTGTAGAGCACCAAGCCAAGGACTGCGCCCCATGCCCCGATAAAGACGAACTTTCCACCCACAGGAACCGACGTCTCGGGCACAAAGAATGCGATGACGACTCCTGCGACAAACGCAACTAGCCAAAAGAAATAAGTAAGCATACTCATGTAAATAAATGTAGCTTAAAAAGGGAAAATGTTGACAGCCGACTCATAAATAACCGCAAAAAAACAGGAACTTAGCTAAATTTGTAAATATGACCATTCTTGAAAAGATTGCCCTTGCCCTCCCCGCCGTCGAAAGTCCCGCTAGATACATGGGCGGCGAAGCAAACAGCGTCGTAAAGGACCACAGCCAGATGCTTTCCCGCATGGCATTCGTGTTCCCCGACAAGTACGAAATCGGCATGAGCAACAACGGAATTCGCATTCTGTACCATGTCATCAACCGCGAACCGGACCTTCTTTGCGAAGTTTCGTTTGCTCCGTGGGACGACATGGCGAAAGAAATGGAAAAATACGACATTCCGCTATACAGTTACGCCAGCTACACGCCGGTGCGCGACTTCGAAGTGGTCGGCATGACGCTCCAGACGGAGCTCAACTTTACAAATGTCCCCTATGTTCTGGACATAGCCCGCATTCCCGTTTGGCAGAAGGATCGTAAAGAAGAAGACCCGATTATCGTCGCTGGCGGCCCTGCCATGGCAAACCCCGAGCCGGTCGTGGACTTCTTTGACGCCTTCATGATTGGCGACGGCGAAGACATGATTGTGAAGTTCCTGCGCTGCGTAGGCGAAGGCCGCAAGGCAAAGCTTCCCCGCGCCCAGATTCTAGAGAATTTGTCTAAAATAGACGGCGTGTATGTACCGAGTTTACGCCCCGTGGTCACCAACGAATTCGGCGACATCGTACCGGCAGAGCCCGCCAAGGGCAGCTACCAGAACACGAACGGCGTACGCAGACAGTTTATTCCGGTCATGGACCCGAAGAACTACCCCATCAAGAACCTGATTGCCAACATGCAACTGGTGCATAACCGATTCAGTGTCGAAGTCATGCGCGGTTGCGCCCAAGGGTGCAGGTTCTGCCAGGCTGGCATCTGGTACAGGCCCTGCCGCGAACTCGATCCCGATGATGTCCTGGACATTGCCAAGGCAGGGATCAAGGCCACAGGTGAACGCGAACTTGGACTTCTTTCGCTCTCCACCGCCGACTACAAGCCGGTCGAAGGCCTCACCGACTCCATTATCGACGACCCGTTCTTCGACACCGTAGATGTGAGCCTTCCGAGCATCCGCGTAAACGCCTTCGGCGAAACGCTTGCCCAAAAGATTTCAGCCCTCAAGGGCGGCCGCAGCGCGACATTCGCGCCCGAAACGGGTTCCGAACGAATCCGCAAGATGATCAACAAGACCATCAGCGACCAGGACATGTACAACGCCGCCGAGCATGCCTTCAGCAGCGGCTTCAATAAGATTAAGTTGTACACAATGATCGGTTTTCCAACGGAAAACGAGCAGGACATGGAAGCGTTCTGCAACCTGATCGAAAACCTCGTGAAAATCGGCCGCAAGTACCTGCGCGGATGCCAAATCGCCGTGAGTATGGGCATTTTGATTCCGAAATCCTTTACCGGTCTGCAATGGGCACCGTTCATGGACAAGGAAACCGCCCTCAAGCATATCCGCTACGTGCGCGAAAGATTCTTCAGACACCCGAATGTGAAGGTGAACTGGGCCGGTTGGGAAACGAGTTTCCTCGAAGCCATTTACAGCCGCGGCGACCGCAGGCTCGGCCCCGTGATTTACGCGGCCTACAAGAAGGGTATCCTCTTCGAAAGCGATTCCTACCGTTTCAATTTCGAGAAATGGCAGCAGGTCTGGGAAGAATGCGGCTACGACACCAGCTGGGTGTACCGCATGCGCGAAAAAGACGAAGTGTTTCCCTGGGACTTCATTCACGCCGGTACAAGCAAACAGTACCTGCGCGGCGAATGGGAAAAGGCATTCAAGGAAGACTCCGCCCCCGTGCCGAACTGCAAATGGGGCGACTGCCAAAAATGCGGCATTCCGGGCTTTGGCGCCGAAATCAAGCTCGCAAACGACCCGGTACGCCACAAGGCACCGAGCCGCACGCCCGAAGAAATCAAGAAACTGGTCGCCGAACGCCGCCCCACGCAAAAGAGCTGCCACAGCTACAAGATTACCTTCAAAAAAACGGGCCTCAGCCGATTCCTGCCGCACCAGAACATGCTCAGTTTCTTCGAGCGTACGTTCCTCTGCGCAGGCATTCCTATCAAATTTAGTGAAGGCTTCAGCCCGAAGCCCCGCATTTCGAACATGGGCGCGCTCCCGCTCGGTCTTGAAACTTATTGCGAAGTTATCAGCGTAGACCTTTTGCAACCGCTCGATATTTCCAAGGAAAACCTGCCGAAGATCATGGCCGAACTTTCGAGGCCGTTCCCACGAGGCATGGAAATCGTGAACATAGAACCGCTCAAGGAAAAGCTTTCTAAGCACATGCCGACAGCGATGATCTATTCGTTCACGCCCGATGCAATTCCCGAAGGCATCATGGATAAGTTCGAAAACAAGACCCTTCCCGTGGTCCAAAACCACCGCGGCCAGGAAATCAACCTGAATGAACATCTCCTCGGAATCCAGATTGCCGGTGGCGCCATTATCACCAAGGTCAAGTGCAACAACATGGGCACAACCGTGAGCCCGTTCAACATTTACGCAGCCTTGATGGGCGTGGAATTCGATCCGAAAAAACTTGACGAAAGCTCTCGCCGCTATTTAATCAAGAAAATCGCGATGGAATGGTAAAACTTTCGCAAAGGTTATAACACTTTTTGTCTTTTTTTATTAGTATTCCTTTAAGGTTATTGAAAAACCATTTAAGGAGTTACTTATGAAAAAAATGTTTCTAGCAGCCGTGACGGCACTCGCCCTGTGTTCTTACAGCTATGCCCAGGACGACGAGTACGAAGATGAATACGAAGATGACGCCCCGGCTCGTGTAGAAAAGACCTCTAGCGCAGACGATGAAGAAGAAGAATCTGTCCAGCCGGCCAAAGTCGAAAAGAAAAAGAAGTCTTCTGACGGCAGCGCATTCCTCGGAATCGGAATGGGCCTCACCTCGAATTTCGGCGACAAGACTCTGAAGAATATCGATGTCAAAATTAAGCTGAACGAAAGCATGATGGTTACCGCCATCCTCGGCCTCTACCACTTTGGCGAAACCTCTACCGAAACCAAGGCCGCCGGCCAAACCGTAACCGTCGACGCAAGCGACAACCATACTGCTATCGCAATCGGTGCCGGTTTCGACTACTTCTTGCCCATGCCGCTCCTCCCGACATCTATTGGTGCCGACATGATTTACGCCAGCAACGGCGAAACCGAAGTCACTGACGAAGCTACAAAGACAACGACCACCAATTCCTCTGGCGACTTCATGTTCGATATCGTATTTGGAGTCCACGCAGAAATCGTGCCCAACATGATTCTGTCCGGCAAGGTGGGACTCGGTTTTGACTATATCTTTGCATCAAACGAAGTCAGCAACCAGGGTGGTTCTATCGAAACAAACGTTTCCCGTCTTGACTTCGGCCTGAAGGCTGGCGTTTACGCCACCTGGTTCTTCATGTAATCAAGAAGACCTGTTAAGGCAAAAAAATTTAGACCGTCCACTTCACTTGGACGGTCTTTTTTAATTACAATGAACAACGATCTTATTCCGCGGGGAGAATAATCTCGATATGGCGGGTGCTCACGTTCAAGAAGTGCGTACGGAACAGGTCCTTTTCACTCCTGTCACTCACGCGCACCTGCGTGACGGCAATAAAGTCCTTGTTTTCACGGATGTAGTCCGTGAGACGTTCATCGCGGAGCGTATCGATTTCGCCCGTGATAATAAAGCTGTCAGTCCAAATTTTTACTAGCATGTTATAAATATAAAGTTTTTTTTGTTTGCAAGCAGAAAAAAAGCGTTTTTTTGTTGCTTTTTGCCTTTTTGAGTGTATTTTAGGGATATAATATAGCTGTTGGGTGTACCCAACCAAGGAGTTTACCATGGCAACGAAAAAGGCAATCAAACTGACCCCCGGCAAAATGATCTACCATAATCTGGAATTTATCGATAGCGATGTCGGGCGCCCGATCAGAATTCTTTCCGAATTCATGGGTCCGTACCAGATTTTTGCACAAGAAGGCATCAAGAACACCATCGTGTTCTTCGGTTCTGCCCGCACGCTCCCCATGGCCGAACTCAAGAAACGCCAAAAGAGCTGCAAGAACAAAGCCGAACTTGCCCGACTCAAACGATTGGAAGCTGTCGCTGAATACTACGACGCCGCACGCGAACTCGGCGCAAAACTTGGCCGTTGGGCAAACAAGCAGCACGACCACGGATTTGCGGTGATGACCGGTGGCGGTCCGGGCATTATGGAAGCGGGTAACCGCGGTGCAAACGATGTCGGTACATCTTCGGCCGGCTTGAACATCAAGCTGCCCTTCGAACAGCACCCAAACCCCTACATCGACGACGAATTGAACCTGCAGTTCCGCTACTTCTTTATCCGTAAGTACTGGTTCATGAAAATGGCCAGAGCACTTGTGGTGTTCCCGGGCGGTTTCGGCACACTCGACGAAATGTTCGAAATCTTGACGCTGATCCAGACAAAAAAATACGGCGACAAGATGCCCGTCGTGATTTACGGCAGCAAGTACTGGAACAAGGTCATCAACTGGAACTACATCGCCGAAACAGGCATGATCGACAAGGACGACCTCAAGCTGTTCCATTTCTGCGATACCGTAGAAGATGCTTACAATGTCATTACAACGGCTCTCGAAAAGACTATGGATTAATCTCAAATAACTTTTATTGCAAGGTGTCGCTCTGCGGCACCTTGTTTTGTTTTGGGGATTAGCTAAATTTGGGGCATGATTCGAAACATTCTGGCAGAAACATTAGATCGAGTATCTAGAAATTTGGCTCTCCGCCCGAACTACACCATGGAAGAATACCAGCGGTGGTTCGACCAGAATCCAGAATACATGCACAACGGTGCCATGCAGCACATTCAGCTCGTCGAGCCCCTGACACTCGAAGGCACCAACAACCTTTACCGCGCCCAATACTGGCTGGAACACCCGAACGACCCCAGCCGCTATGTGGAGCAAGAAATCGTCGTCAAGATTTGCAAGTTCTGGGCAAGCCCTGGCAAGAACAGACTTCACCGTCTGAACAGTCTCTTGAGCGCTTTCCAAGACGAAATCCGCATTAACAACCTGATTCACGCCACCAATATCGAAGGCGTGGTGCAGAGCATGGGCGGCGGCATTGCCGGCAGACACCCTTACCTCAAGATGGAGTTTATTAAGGGTTGCTCTCTGGATAGGTTATTCAAGAAAGAACTAAGTGACGACGAAATCCTGCATCGAGTCGCCCAACTCGCCTACCTGGCAAATACGATTAGCCAGTTGCATTACTACCAAGTGGTGCACAAAGATTTAAAGCCCAAGAACTTGCTCTTGTGCCAAAATCCGCAACACAAGAACAACCACAAGATTCTCGTGTGCGACTTCGGTTACGCTCAGGCAAAAATGCGCGACACCATCACCGAGTACGGTGGACAGATGACGCCTTGCTACAGCGCTCCCGAACAGGCTATCATGGGTGAAAACCTGTCAGCCTCGGTGGACTACTTCAGCTTCGGCATTATCGTGCACGAATACCTGACCGGTGAAAAGCTGTTCCCGCATTCGATGGACATCTTTATCGAAGACGGCTATCGCATTACCGACCGATACTTAGAATATCTGAAGACCGGTCGCGAAAACCGCTTCCACGATCCGAGATTCCCGGAACTCACGCAATGGATTGACAACCTCACCATTTTCGACAGCTTCGAACGTATGCAAAGTTGTCCGAATTTGTTTGATATTGCTCACAAACTCCGCGAACGCGTAAACGCCCAAGGCTACCGTGATGTGAACACGGACTTCTTGTGGAACCAGCTGCGCGAATACAATCGTTTTTAATAAAAATAAAATTTTCACTTTCTAATTCATTAGTTATATTCAGGGTATGAAAAAAACTTCTATCCTGAAATATTTTGTTCTTTTGAAAAAAGTGAAGCCCGTTCATTATTTGGTGATTGCGGGCATTATCGCCCTTGGTGTTTTTAATGCCGTTACTGCGGTCATGCCGCAAGTCAAGCAGAATCGCTACGAAAGGGGTATCGAGAAATCCTTCAACAAATGGTGGGAAGAAGAAGGAGCCAACCAATTTAAAGTGGTTGGCATCGAACCCGACGAAAAAATCAGGCAGGAAGAATTTGAACAATTCCGCAACAGGGCTTTCGACCTAAAGCCTTCGTACATTATCGAAGACCGTGTCGAACTCATGAAAAAGGATTTCCGCGAGTGGTGGGAAATCCGTGGTGGCAAGGAAGAATTTACAGCAAAGAACAACCGTTACCCGAGCGAATCCGACTTTAGGCATGAACTTGCGCAATGGATTGACAATTATACCGACAAGTTCGCGCGTTACAACATGGCGTTCGTTCCCAAAAAGGAACAGTACGACCGCCTACTCACAAGCTGGATTTTGTTCCCGAGCATATGGAACTATGTTCTGTTCGCCGTGCTCTTTGTATTTGCTTTAGTGCATTTGGAAAAGCGTTGGCAGTGGTTTATTCTTTGGGGGTGCATTGTAGGTTGGACACTTGGCGGAGGCGTTCTGGTAAGCATTTTGACCGGCACAAGTTTCTTTGACCATTACAGTGGCGAACGCTACATGGGCATGAGCCTTACGATTGCCTTTTTACTTGGAGCAACCGCATTCGCCCCCCGTAAAGACATGGTGTCGCAATTAACATCGGCCGTATGCTTTACAGGGCTTGTTCTCGACATGGCCGTCAACTGGTTTGCAAATCCGAACATTTTCGGTGCGGTCACCGTGCTCTCGCCGGTCGCTTTTGGTGCAGGCGCCATTGCCGGATTAAAGATCGAAACACGCCGCAAGACTCGTTACGAGCTCAAGCAAGAAGCCTTGCAGGAACGCGCCCGCCGCATTGAAAGCAGAAACCCGATGGCCGAAATGAAGAACAAGACTCGCGTCATGATTCAATCGGGTATCGAAAACGCCAAGGGCGGTCGCCCCGAACAGGCTCTGAGCTTGCTGACGCAATCGATGGTCCAGCTTTTGCAGGAACACCCCATCGACAAGGCCGCGGTGCTTTCGCTGGCCGACAGCATGAACAAACTCTACATCGAAGTTTCTAGCAACCAGTGGCTTGAGTGGGGCGAACTCGCGAAGAACAAGAACGCCCCCGAAGCGGCTATCATGCTCTTAAAGAAAGGTCTTTCGCTTGAAAAAGACAAGAACTTCGCAAGGCGCGCCCTCTATACCTTGGGCGAGACCTGCGTCATTCGCGAAATTGACGTTGAAGAAGGTCTTAAGCACTTGCGAAAAGTCATCGAGATGAACAAAACCGACATCTTGGCTAAGCAAGCGCAAAAGATCCTGGATTCCTACAAAGCGCTTACCGACTCTTCAAGTAACGGCGATTAACGCTACCATTTTTCGAATATTCCACCACCATCACGTGGGCGGCAGGCATCTTGGCTGGCATTTGCTTTCCCGTAAACAACGGACGGCCTTGCAAGTCGAAAACGCGATAGAAGGCAGTTTCTGCCTCGGTGCCGAGATTCATGCGCTGGGCAATTGCGGTAGTCCCGCTGCTGGATTCTACGACTTCAGACGAGCTGGATTCAGGTTCTGCGCTCGACGAAGATTCCGCGACTTCGGACGAAGACGATTCGGGCTCAATTGTTCCCTCGACCGTAAACGTGACGTATTCCGACATCCAAGTGAGCCCGGAGTTATCCGTCACGACTGCAACGGCAGAATGCATACCCGGAGCAAGGCCTTCGGCATTCACCTGGTAAGGCGACGCCGTCGCAGAGCCGACTAAAGTCGTTCCGACATAAAAATCAACCTTCTTGACAGAGCCGTCGTTATCCTTGGCGGTGGCACTCAAGGTGACAGCCTTGCCGGCATCGAACTTGGCCCCTGCAGAAGGCGCTGTCATGGAAACACTTGCAGCCTTGTTGCTTTGACCAAAGCCCTGGTTGTATTCGGGCATCTTGCCATAGCGGCCACCCACGCCTGCTAGGCTCGGGATTTCTTTCGGGAGGTTTGCGACGGTGCGTTTTTCAAAACTGTAGCTCGGGTTGAAAGTTTGCGCCTGCGGAACGCCCTGCGTCACCGTACCGTTGTAGCGGTGCTGCTGTTTGGTTCCGCTCCCGAACGTGACTCCGCTAAAGTAAACATAGCCGTTGTCGCCCCATTCGGCGAGGTAACCCTGGCCGTTATCGATATAGCTATTCTCGTAGCGTACGTAGGCCTTCGCGTTTGCACTATGGCCGTTTGCACCCGCCACAAAGAAGCGGTTGTAATCTACATACTGGTTGTACAGATGCACCTGCGAACCGTTGCTTTCGCCAGTGACCTTCGGCACGCGGCCGTAGGTATTGTGCCAGTAGTTATTCGCGTATGTCAGGTGAGCATCTTCGACAAGTGCCATGTAGGGGTCGGTACCCCAGCAGTTGTATTCGTTCGCGCCGTCAAAATCCAAGTAGCTGATGGTGGCATCGTCCACGAATTCCATGTCCATGCCGTCACTGATCCACTTGTAACTGATGTGATCGGCCCAAAAGCCCTTCACATGCTTCGAGGCTGTACCTACTGTTTCGAGGCCATCGCCACCTTCGATCAAGTGCGGGTTCACGTCGTAAATGGCGAGGTTGCGGTAGATGTGGTTGTAAGAGCCCTCGTTACTGCGCACTACGATGGAGGCACCGCGCAGGTTTGCGCCGCGACCCATGCCCACAAGACTCTTGTTGGGCTTGGTGGTAATCCAGTTGCTCCACGCCTGCAGATTGTCCGATTCCTTCACGATTTCGAGTCCGGATTCGCCGAGGCTCGCGCAGCTATTTTTCTCGAAGGCGACGCGATAGAACTTATTCGTCTTGCCTGTCACGCGATTCGTCTCGCCGCAAGTCGTGCGGCACCAAGTACGCCCTTGCTTGTTCGCCTCGGTCACCGCATTGCGCATTTGCCTAAAATCGTAAGTGCCTTCGGGCACAAGGATTGTCACCGCATCGTTACTCTGCAAGTATTTGCGGATGCTTGCGGAATCGCTCGCGAAAACGATATTGCCGGCAGCGCCGCCCGTCGTCGAAGCGCCAAATCCTTCGGCCTTCACGTTGAACGTGAAAAGCAGAACCGCTGTCGGATCCGTTTCGGCAGAAGTCCAAATCCACTTGGCTTGCGTATTCGCCGCAAAGCCGGAAAGCGCCGCACCGCTCGGAAGCTTGTTGTTTGCGTAGTTGAGGGTTGTCGCACCGCCCCACTGGCTAAGGTCGCGGCCCTTGTTTTTCCACGAGTTGTTGCTCACTGTAGGCTTTGATTTCCAACCACTGCCGGAATAGTAAGACTTGTCGAGGTCATCAATTTGCACCAAGACGCCCGGGGCGCCCTTACCGTTCACGCCCACAACCGAAATTGCATTTTCGCCAGGGAGGAACGTCATCGGAACAAAGCGTACGCGGCCCGCCTGGTTATCTTGGGCAAGGAGCGCGCCATTATGGTAGAGCCTGTAGCCGCCATCGGCCACGATCCAGATACCCGGACCCTCGCCCGCATTGTATGTCGCCGCAATCAGCTGGGAACCGACCTTGTCGCCGCCACCATAGGCAGCGTCACTCGGAAGCGCCACCACTTCTGTCGCCGGAATTGCAGCTGTAGAAATTCCAAAAAGCGAGACAACGCCCGCCAAAGCCAACCCAACATCCTTTTTTACTCCCATTTTTTCCTCTTTTTTGAGCTATTACACCATTTATAATTTAACTATGACACCTCTATTTTCAAAACGTTATCTGCCAAGCACGTTAATATGTGTTTGGTTGTTGACAACGATTGTAAAAACCCGTTTTACGCAAAAAAAAATACACTCCTATCGGAGTGCTGGGTAGGGTTTTCGAAATTTAGGGTTGTCCGCGGACTACGGCCGAAACCGTCTATTATTCAATCGAGCCAATCCCTTCGAATACAATTTCATCTATTTCCAGGAAAGATCCGTTATAGATAAAGATGCTGAATATGCCAATTTCGCTTGAGATTTCGTCCCACAAAACTTGGTAATTCTTACTGTCCACGATTTCTTCGCCTGGGTGTAAGACCAGTTCGGTCCATTCATCGCTCGCCTTCGTAAACCACAGCGCCTTGTTATAGTTGTTATTCTCGATTTGGCGGTAATGTTCAAGCGCAACGGCAAACATGCAGTCACCGCGAACTTTCAGCCGGACGGCTGTGAGCGCACTCAGGTCGTAATAACCCGTATCGAGGCCAAGACGCGTTCCGAGCATGACATAGCCCGTATCTTGGATGGTAAACTTTAACGAGAGATATTTGCCACGGGCTCCGTCATCTACGAGCGCCCCTGCAAAACCACCCACGCTGTCGGGGCTTTCAAAGGACGCTCCCTTGTGCGGTAGGTAGTACCAACCGTAATTCGGGTATGTTTTCGCCAAATTGTTCAGGTTGTCGCCGTCGTCAAAATCCTCGAAAACGTATTCGTGAGTAAATTTCTGGAACCACATGAGCGTGTCAACAGAAGTGCCCGCGTCAAGCGAAATATCGCCAACGGGCAGACTATTCGCGACAATGGTATATAGACCCGCCGGAACATGCGAGAATACGAAATCGTTTCCATCATTTTTGGCGCAATAGGGAGTCGCATCAAGCATCACGGAACTGCCCAAGACAGTAGAATCGGAAACGGCCGCCCCGGTACGCACCGTAAGCGATACAGACGGCAAGAGCTCGATTTCTTCTGCCAAGGAATCTGCCGCATTGATTTTTGTCCACACCATAAGCGAGGAATCCTCGCCGGCAATTCCCTCGACATAGCACCTTGCATCCTGGCACTGATCCGGCAGAGTTTCAAACTGTACCTTTCCGGAATCATTCGCAGTGGCGGTTTCGAGCGCCGTGACATAGGACGGGAAGAACTGTGATACTACTGGGGGCGTCATTCCTTTGGACAGCCTTTCCGCAGTAACGTCGCCAAGACGCTGATACAAGGTAACGCGCGCCTGCGGAATCGGCTTGTGAACCCCATCAAGCGCAACGACCGCAATCCCGTTCGTCGTTTCGCTCGTGGCTCCGGCAGTTTCAGGGCCGCTGTCGGAACAGCCCGAAAACGCCGCCAGAATCAGGCCGAGCGCAAAATAAAACAATTTATGAATCCTAAACACCTGGAACATTTTTACCGTTCTTCCTTTTTCATCATCGGGAATAACTGGAAATTTAATTGATAAACGCTGTCGCAAATTTGCGAAGGCATCGCATTGACCACATTTACGATGGATTTTCGCGTTTCGGCGAGAATATCGCGGATTTTTTGGATCTGTTTTGAGTCAAGCGCCATGGTGAGCGTGCTGATATCGCGCTTTTCCTTCGGCGTGTTGGCTATCGAGTCGCGCGCCAGTTCCGCAATACGTCCCTGGTAGTCGCTAATGGTAGCACTCAGCCAGTGTTCCTGCGTGCGGAGATGCGCCTCGGTGGGTTCCACACGGCCATCCTTGCGTTGGCGGGCAAGCCCCAACTGCAGCAACGCCTCGACCGCTTTTTCAACCTGCGTAGCGGTAAGTTTCGGAATGCATGTCTCGGCGAGTGCGGCGGCATTTTGCGGGCCCCGATAATCAAATACATCGAGCGCCGAGCGAATCATCGGATAGTACCACTGTTGAAAATAACGGTAGCGAGCCTCATCAAGTTCGCGGCATGTCGCAGGGCGCATTTTCTGGAGTATTTCAAAATGTTTGCGCACCTCTTCGTCGGTCTTTGCCTTGCCGTAAGCGACCATTTCGCGGAAATATTCAGCTTTCGCCTCTTTGAAACGGAACAATTCAACGAATGGTTCAACACCTTTCGAAGACACATGACGCTTACCCTGCAAGATTTTCACCAAGAGACTTGCGTCCATGTCCACAGCAGACGCAAAGACCCGATAGCTGAAGGTCGGATCGAGCGACTTTTCGAGTTCGTAAAAGTCCTGCAGGAATTTACGGTAGTCGGTGTAATCGTATATGTTGATTTTGTTTCTTGCGAACATGGTTGACCCGCCCCAATAATATAGTTTCTATTATCAAAATAATCTATTTTCGCAACTGCTTTTTAATGTTTTTTTTCGGAGTTGTTGACATTTTTGTCCACGCCCTCCCCAAAAAAAACTCCTCGAAATGCATTCTCAAGCATAAATTTAGGGTACAATGGTGTATCAAGGAGTTTGAATGTTTAAAAGAAATACAGTCGCAATTCTTGCGGCAACCCTCGCAACAACAGCTTTCGCCACCAAGTACGAAGCCGAATCGGCAACCGTATCTAGCGAGGCAAAAATTGTCAACAGCAGCGGCGTCTCTGGCACAGGCTATGCAAGCCTTCAAGAAGGCAACATCACCTTCACGGGAGTCACCGCCGAATCCGCAGGCAAGTACACGCTCACCATCCATTACAAGGCGGGCGATTTCAAGGCAAACTACCTCAAGGTAAACGGAGCGACCGCAGGCACGATTGACTTTGCGGCAACGACCGGGTGGGCAGACATCACGACCGCCGTCACGCTCAAGGCAGGTGCAAATACCGTCGCTATCGAAAAATACTGGGGTTGGATCGACGTGGACTACATCGACATTTCTGCCTACGAATCAAAGCCCTTCAAGCTCTCCGCAAGCCCGGTCACCCCGAACGCGACCGAAAGCGCAGTAAAGCTCTACAATTTCTTGCGCGAAAACTTCGGCAAGAAAACAATTAGCGGAATCATGACCGGCGACATGAGCGGCTACACGCTGGGAGCCGACTTCAAGACCCACGACGACGTAAAGTACATCTACACGCGTACGGGCAGGTACCCGGCGCTCGTCGGTCTCGACTTCCTTTTTGCAACAGGCCCGAACGCGTCTCAAGGCTGGAACATGGAATACACCGACAAGGCGATTTCCATTGCAAAAGGCCTTTGGAAGGCTGGCGGCATTCCCGCATTCACTTGGCACTGGAAAGACCCGCTCGACAAGAAGGACGCCTTCTACATCCAGAGCGCAGCCGGCACCAACGAATATACGGACTTCGACTTCTCTACCGGATTCAAGAGCGGCACCACCGAATGGGACACCGAAAGTGCGGCCTACAAGGGAATTGTCGCCGACATCGACCACATCGCCGACTACTTCCTCGAACTGCAAAAAGAAGGCGTTGCGGGCATTTTCCGCCCCCTGCACGAAGCGGGCGGCAAGTGGTTCTGGTGGAGTATCAATTCGGGCGAGCAGTTCGCGGCCCTCTACCGCCTGGTATTTGACCGCATGGTGAAGGTCAAGGGAGTGAAGAACATGATCTGGGTATTCAACCCAGAAGGTTCTACCGTCACCTCCTGGGATCCGGGCAGCGAATACTACGACGTGCTTTCCATCGACATCTATAACAACGCAAATGACCATTCCAGCAACGCGAGTTCTTTTGACAAGTTCAAGAACGCATCGAATTCCACGAAGATTCTTGCACTCAGCGAAAACGGGCCCATTCCCGACGTGAACAACATGCACCCCGACGAGGCCGTATGGAGCTGGTGGATGCCGTGGTACAGCACCTGGAGCGGAACCTGGCCCGGCCAGACGAAGGATGCCGTGTGGAAGAGCAACATGGGTGACGAACGTGTTATTTCGCTCGAGGACATGCCCGGCTGGGACAAATACAAGCCCAACCAGGATACCTCTACGACGCGTCTTGCAAAGGTATCGCCGTTCTACGGCCCTGCAACAACAATCGGCATCTTTGACATGAACGGCCACTATGTGGGACTCACTACGCAGGGACTTCCGCAGGGGCGCTACATCGTGCGTCAAAGAATCCAGGGACGCAACTTGAATGCGGTATACATCAAAAAATAACTATTGAGTCGGTTTCAACGAATTTTACAGGCGACGCGAAAAAAAATGAATGCACAACGGGGGTTGGAGTTTATTTTTGGAGCGTCGCTTTTTTAAATTGGAGTGTTTATGGGTTGTTTTACTTTAAAAAAGGCGAACACAACCGCAGCTTTTTTGTTATGCGGAATGTGCGCCTCTTACGGGATTACCCCGAACAAGTTGGTTTCTGGCGGTTTGCCGGCTCATACAGGAGCCACAACGACAGATTATCTGACGGACGGTTACTTGACCAACTGGAAGAGTAGCAGCGCCAAGGAAATCGCGTTGAATGTGGGCGAAGGCCCCAAAAAGCTCTTGATCAACTGGGAATCGTTCGGCGATTGTGCCTGGGCGACCGATTTCACAAGCGGTTGCGGGCACTCGGGAGTCGCACTCTCGAATTTCAAGATTTTGACTTCGGCGAATTCCACCGATGGTACCGACGGAGACTGGGAAGTGGCCGCCACCATCCAGAACAACCCCGTGATGGCACGTGGCGTAACCATCGACTTTGCGGGCAAATCCTGGTTCAAGTTCGCAAGCGAAGACGATGTGGGCAAAATTCTTGAAATTGAAGCCTTCGACATGAGCGCAGGCGGAACCGACACCTGGTTCTTTATGGGCACAAGCATCAGTCAGATGGGAATCAAGCAACAGGATACCGATTCCACCACGGCGCAGCTCATTCATGCAAAGTTCCCGGAATACACGCCCGCCATGTTGCGCGGAGGCATCGGCTGCATCAACAGCACCGAAGTCGTGGAACACCTGAACGAATATCTGGAATACGCTGGCAACGTCAAATTCTGGGCAATCGAAATGGGTACCAACGATGCCTGGGGCGGTGGCGATTGGAACCTGAACACCTACGTGAGCAACATGCAGACGATTATCGACTCAGCAAAGGCTCACGGAATCACGCCCGTGATTGCACGGATTATCGCGACCGATTCCGCAAAGGCGGGCTGGCAAATCAATCCGGCATTTTTGGAGGCTGTCGACAAACTCGTCAAAGAGAATAACCTGCCGCAGGGTCCTGATTTCTACAGTTACTTTAAGGAACATCCCGAATTGTTGGCGAGCGACGGTGTACACCCGAATGCCGAAACCAAGGGCGGTCAAGCCATGCACCACTTGTGGGCAGAAGCGCTCGCCCCCTTGTATGCCGCAGGCGACACCGCCACCAAAACGCCAGACTCCTCCACGACTTTAAAGATGTCAGGCACGTTTATGATCCCCCGAATTTACGCGCAAGGCAAGAATATCTTCGTTGAAGGCAACTTACTAAATGTAACCTCCGTAACCCTTGTTTCTGCAACGGGGCAACTCATTTCCCAAAAGGCTCTTTCTGAAAATTACGGACAAGTGCAATTCGAAAACCTTCCGACAGGGCAGTACATAGCCATTATCCGAAGCAAAAACGCAGTCCAGACAAGTATCGTACAGGTAAAGTAAAAGCGCAAATCTTCCTAAACCAAACAAAGAGGCACCCCGAACGGAGTGCTTCTTTTTTTTTGAAACGCAAACATTGGTGTTGACACAATTGTCCACAGTAAAAGAATAAATAACGCCTTTTCCTTTTAGTTTAAGTTTATATTAAAACCGGTTAAGGATGTAGACTCGATGGGGGTGCGCATGCACAAGTTTTCCTCGGGTGTTATAGCGGTTACTTTTATCGCCGGGATGTTTGGAGGTTGCTCGGAATCGCCCGAAAGTGGGTTAACTCCCCCCACCGAGGGCGATTCCTCAGCAACGAATTTTCCGGATTCGTCAAACGCTGATTCTCTTCAGGAAATCAGCTCCGAAACCGCTTTCAGCGCAGGCGACACCCATTCTTCGAGCGGACTCACTGCAACAAGTTCATCGGACGTCTTTTTTGTTAGCTCCTCCTCGTCTGGTGAACTTGCTGTCCCTCCAGGTTCATCAAGCGGAACCGGATTTTCATATATTGCACCTGCAAATTTTTCCGACACTGTAAACGGCGTCTTATTTGACATGATTCATGTTCCGGGAGGTTCGTACACACGCGGGTGTGACAACTGCGCCGAACAAGACAAAATTTACGAGACACCCGCGCACAAGGTAACCGTCAGCGACTACTTTGCCGCCAAAACCGAAGTCACGGTCAGCCAATGGAACGCCGTCATGGGCGGCAAGAAAAACGCTTGGGAATCAGGAAACGCCCCCAAAATAGGTGTAAGCTGGTTTGATGCGAATAATTTTGCTTGTAAATTAGGGCAATTGACAGGCAGGCAATACCGCCTGCTTACCGATGCCGAATGGGAATTTGCAGCTCGCGGAGGTAAGGATGGGATTGCCGACAGCTTCAAATTCTCAGGAGGCAACGCCATTGACGATGTCGCCTGGTATTCCGAAAACAGCGGAGGCAAGGCACACGACGTCGCCAGCAAGAAGCCGAATAAGCTCGGGCTTTACGACATGAGCGGCAATTCCTGGGAATGGGTGTACGACTGGCTTGTGGGTTATACTGCAGGCGATAAAGTCAACCCGGTTCAGCTCACGGGTTCTGGCAACAAGACGCGACGTGGCGGCAGTTACGGCGAACCTGCCGAATTCGCTCGGGTGAGCCGCCGGGCCATCCGTAGCCGCGATGGCGCCGCCGACATGGGATTTAGGCTAGGGGCCTCTACCGAACTTCCGCCGGGAATGATCAGCGCCTGCGAAGCGGCGAACCCGAGCGATGCGGTTTGTGTCGGAGACAAAAACCGCGACTGCCGCCTCATTACCGCAGCTGACGAAGCCTGGATCAGCGACGACTATACCGTTATCATCGGCGAAGACGGAATTGCGGCGGTTTCAGGATTCCCGAACGTTTCCGGCCAATGGTACACGCTCAACAACCGCAGTTTCAACGTGGTCACCAAAACCGGAACCAAAACGTACGCCTACTACGTGTTCAGCCAAGACGAACTCACCATGATCAGTGACGACGGCATTCCTTACCGACTGTACCGTCGCGCCATGAGCGAAGCGAAGAATAAGGTGAGCACCCCGACTGTAAGCAACCCGAAAACACTGGAACAGTTGATTGCCGCCGTAGAGCCCGAGCGCCTCGTGACAGACGAACAGCTTGCCCACCCCGATACAAGCGTACGCGACCCGCGTATTGCCGCTGCTAGCGGATACACCTGGTTCTTTGACGGGCGTTGCTGTGGCGGCAACCACAAATACCGATTCCACCTCGACAAGAATGGGGACGCCGAATTCGTGGTAATGGATTACGACGATACGCACCACGAGAATATTCTCGCAAAGGGCCGCTGGTTCACCGTAGGCAACATCGGGCTTCACATTGTGCTGAACGGGAAATACTTCAACTATCTCTATACCGCCGGCGAACGCACCATGAGCTACAGCGAATATATGCCCGCAGGCCCCATTTTCTGCCACATTTCATTCCAAAGTTATGAACGAGGAGATTTCCGCATATTCAACAAGACCCTTTACGATGACAAAATCAAACGCCCCCGCGGCTTCAACGGAGAAAACCCCGTTTACGAAGCAGGTGATTACCAGTGGGGGTCATAATGCGCACGTACATTTTCATCTTTGCCACCGCATGTATTGCAGCACTCACGGCATGCAATGACAAAGTTTCTAGCCCCGATATTGAATCAAGCTCGTCCGACAAAGTCTCCAATCACTCCTGGATACCCGTGCCGTCGTCCGAGCAAGATTCCCCGGAATGGTCGTCTTCGGCAACGCCTTCTCTGGCAATGTCATCCTCGGCCATTCCGGCATCCTCTTCTAGCGAGTATCTTCTGCTCGCCCTATCATCCTCAGCAGAACTGCAAGTCGGCAGTTCCTCCTCGATTGAGGAATCTTCTTCGTCCGCAATCATGGATACCGCTCCGAAAATCGTTTTGGACAAAGACGGATTCGCCACGGTCGCCGACGTCTACAAGAGCCTCGCCCCCGACGAAAAGGCGGTTTTTATCATCCGCCATTCCGAACGTGAAGATGACGTGGCTTTGGAAACCGAACTCACCGCAAACGGAATCCAGATGGCACAGGATCTAGGGGCAACCCTCAAGAGCGAAGAAGAATTCTCGTACGTCACTTCGGGATTCGTGCGCACGAACGAAACCGCAAACCAAATCTCGAAAGGGCGCGGCGAAGCGACGTCCCCGAAACTCATCACGAATTACGACATTACCGGTAACTGGTTCCTAAAAATTTCGGCCGATTCTCTCGCAAAGCAAGCGACCGCGCTTGGCCTGAAGGGCAGTTCCATAGAGCTGATGGCCCGCTGGGCATACGAGGCTGGATACCCGGAAACATTTTACGAATTGGAACCCCGCGCACAAGAATTCATGCAAGCAGTCATTCTCAAGAACCTGCCCAAGTGGAATCGCGTCACCATCATGGTGTCGCACGATATCTTCGTGATGCCACTCGCCGTTTTCGGCTCACAAAAGAAAGTCTCACTCAAATATTACGAAGATTACCACTGGATAAATTATATCGCGGGGCTAGCCGTTATTGCCGATGCGCAAAACAACCTGCGCTATATTCCTGTAAAAGGCACCGATTCCGGCGTCATAGACTATCTGGCCCTCTATATGGCAGAGCACAAGATTTACACCAAATAGAAAATTTCCCCAAGCCACAGCAAAAAGCGTCCCGGCATTCGCCGGGGCGCCTTTGTTTGGTATCATCGATTTATCGGAAAATGTTTATTGATTTCGCTTCGCGGTAGCCGCCGGTTGTCACCTTCACGATATAGGATCCCGCCGGCATCTGACTTAGGTCAAAAGAATGCGTATGCGCACCGGCATTCTGCACGCCAACCATTTCTTGGGCAATTAAAGCACCAAATCCCGTAAACAAGCTAACCATCACATTTTCACGCTGCGACAAAGCATAGTCAACCGTTACAATTCCACGTTTAAATTTGACATTGATATGCAAAGGCACGTTCAACGGTTCAAAAGCAATTGCCGTCGACGTTTCGCTACTCGAAGAAGGCGGCGCCACGCTGCTGGAACTTGCGGGAGCGACAGAGCTGCTCGAAGCTACAGAGCTACTGGACGACGGGACTTCGCCAATTTCAGGCCACTTGTAATCCAGCTTGAAGTCGTTGTAATACTTGACATTTGCCGCACCTGCGCCACTTACGCCCGTTTCCAGTTTCAACTTATAATCGTAATGCAGCTTGCGAATTCCCGTGTTGCCGGTGTACTGGTAATCGGTATTCACGATCACCGCGAAAACCATCGGCGTGCCGTTCGTCGAAGAAGGCGTCTTGTCCAGGCGAAGCGTCGCGGAACCTTCGCCCGTAATGGGTTCGCTGTACACAGGCGTACCGTCGGTCGCGCGGTAGCACAGCAAGAAGTTCATATTCGTGTTGTTGGAATTCGCACCGTTCGGGTAGAAGCTCACCGTCACTTCTTTTGCGCCGTTTTGCACCTTCAGCGGAACCACGTTCGAGCCCGACCAACCCGGAGTTGTTTCCTGATCCGGAACCAGGTAACCGTTGCTTTCCGTTACCGTCTGGTAAGGCGTCATGGTCCAGGTGTAGCTTTTCCTGTTGTTGTCCCACATGTCCTGTTCCCAGTAGGTGTCGCTTCCGAAATTCTGGTTCAGCAGGTTCCTGATTTCGCCGGACCATTTTTTCATGTCAAGCATCGCAAGCCTTGCGCGGAATTCGGTAATGAGCCTGCGCACGCCCGCATCGCCCAGCCCCTTGTCGAGGCCGTAGGTCTCGAGCAGGTATTTGGTCTTACCGTAAGCGTTTCCGTAAATCCAGCGAACAGCCCCCGTACCAATCCACGTGCCGATAAACGTCGGGAAAATGTTACTATACTGCGAGCCGCCCAGCAGGTAACGCTGATTCTTACCGGTCACGCCACCGCCATCGGCGCCGCCACCAGGGCCACCGAAAGTGCCGTCAATCAGCCAGCCCGAATAGGTTTCAATAGGCATAAACGGCGCAATAACCGTCGCCGCATTCAGAAATCCCATACCGCTGTATACACCATCGCGGTGGCTGAACATATCCTGCTGAATCCAGGTGTTACCCGCTTCCTGGAACCAGTGCGCATCCTTTGCGCCAGGGTAGCCGTTCGTCATCGAGTGTATTCCCTCGTGAATCATCGCATCCATCTGCGCCACGCGATCGCGGTAGGGGCAACTCGTATTGAAACTGTACAGCGGATAGAACGAGGCCGCCACCGCCGTGTAGCCTGCCACCCATGTCTGCCAACCACCCGTGGTATCGTCCTTCGCACCACCGGCGCAAGTGCCCGAGCCATAGTAATAAACGGCACTGTATTGGCCTTCTTGCGCCTGGGCATCCGGCGCCCATCCCATCTCATTGTACAGGTACTCGAAATCGGTATCGTACTTCTTGAGGATCGAATCAATCGTCACGTCGGTAATGCGGCTGTCGCGATCCTTGCCCCAATAAAACGCCCACCATTTACCGGCCTTCTTTCCGGTAACGCCTGAACAATTGTTATTGAACTTGGTCGGCGGCTGAATGTCGCCCAGATTAGACTTTGTGTCGTAATCCAAGTCGCTGCGGTAGCCGGGCCATGTGTAGGCATCGCCCGACGCCGCGTATGCGTGAACACCTAGGGCAGCCGACAAAACGGCGCCCGGAATCAATCCCAAACAACTTTTTTGCATAACACACTCCAACTTTTATGCAATAAAAAAAATACTCCCTAGCTGGCCAAGGAGTATTGAAAATTTTATTTACGCGTTGTCTAAGGACAACGATTGCTCCACTACCTTAAAGACGAGAGCATTTTCTTCGGGACTGGAATATTAATGTTTGGTGAAGCCCTCGCACAATGTAGTGGCCTTGCGGGAGGCTAGACTTCAATTGTTCCCATTCGCTGTAAAAGCCCTGCTTGATCAGTTTTCCTGTCAAGGAGAAAATTTGCACCTTGGTCATAGGCGAAATGGTGAACTCAACATCGGTTGCAATCAACCGCGTTGTGTTTTCGGAGCTACTTGAAGAACTCGTAACGCTACTAGAACTTACTTCGGCGACAGAACTTGAGCTAACAATCACCGGGTCGATTTTCGTTCCTTTTTCATATTCGCTGATATCAATTTTACCAATGCCAGAATAATTTGTCACCAAGCCCTTCACATCGCCTACGGGATCTGCACTATAGCTGTAGACGCTCTTGGGATTGAAAGTTCCCTTAGGGATTTCCGTATCGTAAGTGACCCATGCGGTATCCTTGGAAGTAAGCGAAGTACCGGGATTTACGGAAATCTTCATTTTTTTGCTGTTACAGCCACTACTCTGGAAGTTGGCGCAGCCTTCGTAATAGTTTCCAACAATGGTAGCCACACCATCATCGCCAGCGAAAATCGCCTTGCTGAGGCCCGCATAGTGATTATTTTCAAAGTAGTCGTCAGAACCATAGCGAACATTCGGGCCGTTGCCGGTTCCCTGACCGAGAACATAGTTGTTATAAAGGTGAATTTTAGTATGGCGCATCATGGGAGTACGCGCATCCAGGTCCTTATAAAAGTTATGGTGGATAGTTATTTCATGACGAAGACTATCTCCGTTGCTATTGCCAATGAGGCTTCCCTTATGATGGTTGTGGAAATAATTCCAGCTAAAAGTCGCATTGTAAATGTTGTTCTTGGCATCCAGCAGACCATCGTAGCGGTCCTTGTTGCTGGTGTAGGCATTATAGAATTCGCAGTGATCGATCCAAATGTTATGGCTTCCCTGCTTATTCTTGTCAGCCCAGTTAGTGGCAGCAGAGTCCGCAGAAATCGCGATGCAGTCCGGGTCATTGAGGACAACTTCTGCCCCATTGCGGAAAGCGATCACCTTGTTTTCGTCGGTCTTGCTAATGGGAACATCGCTCATGGTGAACTTGATGTTACGAATGATGATGTTATGTTTATTCTGAATCATCAGGCCCACTCGATTAAGGAACGCCGATTCGCCTTTACCTATGATCGTCTTGTTATTACCGACCAAGACCAATTCGCCATAAGTCGTTGCCGTACCCGAAGAGGCCACATGGCCATTTTCATCGATAAACGTCTTGATACCGGTATTGATTTCACCCTTCACGATAATGACGTAAGGAGTTTCCAAATCTTCGGCGTACTGCTTAAATTCTGCAAAGTTGGAGACTTCCACAACCTTGCCCCCGTTACCGCCGGTAGTGCCCCCTTCCAAAGTGGCATACCCCACCATATCGAAGTTAGGGGTAGCCGCAAAGAGCCCCACATTCATCAAGAGAATTGCCAAATATTTTGCTTTCATTTTTCCACCTCTTTATTAAAACCAACTGACACTCCAACGGAAAGGTTCCGCGGATTTTACCGAACGCCCCAATGCATTGAACCTCGGAGCATCTTTACGCCTGTCAGCAGGGGCCACCCTGCGGCGAATAACAGTCGTTGTAGCACTGCTAGAAGACACTTCCGAAGAACTGGATTCTGCTGCAATTTCGCCATATTCGTAAGGACCAAGATCCGGTGCCGAGCCAACATAATCAAAGCCAATTTCCGTCCCCTTGTCAATCAAGACGCTCCCTTTTTTCAGGCGGAACAACTTTGTGTACGGGAGCAGTCCATCCGCATTTCGGGCAATCGTCGCAAGGCTCGTGTCCAACGACTCAAAGTCATCGTCACTCACAGTCACCGAAATGCTCCAGGAATTCGTTTTCTGTTCGCTAGACGAACCAAAAGAGTCGGCATTTTTGCCCTTATAAGAGATATTGTTCCGCAGGTGATGCTTTTGCCCCGCATTCAGCGCCCCACCCATTCCATAATTGGCGGCACCACTGCTTCCGTTGCGGTAAGCAAGGCTCTGTTCCACCGTAATGCCACCCGTATTGTTGTTCTGGTCAAAGCCCTTTACCGGATTGTCAAACGCAATACAACGCGTGCAACGGTGATTCGCTTGGGCTTTATTGCCGCCCATCTTAAAGCCATTGCCGTTTCCATCAAAGAGCTCGGCCGCATAGCCAAAAACATTGACCCCATTCCGGAACGCCCAGGAATCATAGACAATGACACTGTCGGGTGAATCAAAAAAGTCAAAACCGTCGTCGGAATTTTCCCAAGCACGGCAGTTGATGAACACATTTCCTGCTCCCTGAGTCTGCTTGCTCGCAAAGCCGTCAGCCATGCCGCCCTTTTTCTTGGGGTCATAATTACGGTACGCATCTACGTTGACCACCAGCGTATGATTCCCGCCCTTGTTAATTTCCAAACCGGAATTGCGGTTTTCGAAAAACGACATGTTGTAGAACTTGTTGTACGACCCTGTCACATAGGCTCCCTGGTATCCCGCACGGGTAATGGCGAGACCGTGAAGTTCGTAATAACTGCCGGTCATGCTCAGCCCCACGCCCTTGTCGACATAGGTGAGTTCCGGGAACTGGAAGTCTATCACGGCAGTCGCATGGCCCGCCGCATAGAACACAATGGGCTTGTCCGCCATTCCTGACTTAGAAAGTGTAATCGTATTCGCCTGACCCTCTGTATAGGGCACCTGGTATGTTCCCGCTTCAAAAAAGACGGTATCTCCGGCGGAGGCCTTAGTCATGGCCGAAATAAAATCGTCGCCAGGCTTTACATGGGTATTCCCGGCAAGCGCCAAAACGGCAAAAGCTGCCGTCAAAATTTCCACCAAGCGGATATTCTTCAAATAATTCATCCCAAGTACATCCTTTGATATTCCGACAAACATTCATTTTCGTTCTCAAAAATGTTCTCAAAATATCAAAACAGAATATAAGTTATTCTTTTCATAAAGTCAATAGATACAGCGATTTTTTTGCAAAAATGTTCTCATTTTTACAAAAAAAATAATTATTTATGGATTACGCCTAGCGGGCCGAAAGGGCTGGCCAGTAATTTTCGGGACGCTGGTTCAGGTAGGTAAGGCGCGTCCAGTCGTCATCGCGGTAACAGCTCCCAAGCATGAGTTCGTCAATCATGCCGGTAAAGCCGCCCACTTTGAAGTCGGCCAGTTCACGGACGCCCGTCCAGGCGATTTGTTCCGGCTCCGTTTCTATCTTGCGGTCGTTCACGTAGAAATTGGACTGCGAAGTCGTGTGGCGGCTGAAGGCAACATAGACCCACTCGCCCGCCTTAATATCAGACGTTCCAGACACCCAGGCGTATTTTATTGAATCGGAACTCGTATCGGGAACCCAGAGGTCAACCACAAAGCCCTTCTCCGGATCATAGCGCAACGCATATTCCTTGGACTTTTCAAAGATGGCCTGTTTTTCTTCGAGATTGTCAAGTTTTACCCACACCGAGAAGCAGAAATATCCGCTGCCGTCATAATTCAAGTTCACCTTGCGCGATGAATCAGCCGCACTCGAATTCTCGGCAACAATAGCGTCGCCTTCATCAAGTCCCACTCCCCTACCAATAACACCGTCGGCAGCCACGGCCCCTGTCGGCAGACCTTCAAAGTATCCCTTTTCCGCTCCATCGCCCACAGGTGCAAGGCCGCTATCGAAATGCCACACCAGAGAATAGCTGCGGTTCGTGGGGAACACATCCTTTGCGTACGCGGGGTTCATGGTATTGTCAAAATGGAGTTCCAGGGAATCTGAAACATTCAGCGAATCGACACGCACCCAGAACACAGCCTCTTTGGTCTGAGCGTCATAGTAGGTCTGCGCGATCGGGAGTTTCTTGCTGCGATTTCCGTCCTGCGAAATGCGCACGGCCTCCCAACGGCCGTTCACCACCTCCGCGGAATCGAAGGTAATTTCTTTTTCCGTCAAGCGAATGGCCAGCGGGAAATCGCTCACGACGGTGCCGAGCGAATCGATTTCTTCGGGGAGCGCGAGCGGAGCCTTGAAGGAGTATGTCACCGAATCGCCCCAGATTGTAGTCTCTTCAGGCTTTACGGAAACATCCTTAAATCCAAACGGGCTCATGCCATCCATGTAAACAATAAGTTCAAACGTGTCTGCCGGGAGGCTATCGACCACGATTTTCCCGTTCTGCACAGAAACCCTTCTGCGAATGGTCGTCCCGATGACGATAGCCTCGCCGCTTTGGTTTTCGCGGAAAGCGCCCGGCACGAGTAGCTTGACCGTTCCTGAATTACGCAAAGTATCGTTTACAGCAAGGGGTTCGTCTTCTTCGGCATTCAGGTTCTGCAACAGGAGCATCTGGCCGGATTCCTGGTGGAAAGCCTCCAAGGAGAAACTGCCCGACGGAATGGTGTCAAATTCATAGTTTCCGTTTTCATCCGTTTCGGTTTCGAACGCGGAAGGCAGAACCTGTTCGGCCTCGCTTGCGGCAATGATGTTGTAGTTGCCCGGCACACACTGAACTTTCGTACGGGCGGCAGGCTTACCGTTGTCAAGCACCAAGATACCCGCGAGTTCCGGAGAACCCGTTTCGGCACTATTGCCCGCCACTTGGCTGTTCGAAGAACAACCCACAAAAAGGGCAACGAAACCCGCTAAAAAGTATTTCAAAGTATCCATCACCACTAATATAAATATAGTTTCGCTAAAAAGGAAAACAAATATTCCCTATTATAACGCGTTGTTTCTAGACAACGGGAATATTGCACTATCACCCCTCTTCGCAACCATTTTTCTTACATTTAAGGCATGGGCGAAAAGAAACCGACAAAAAGGATCTTCGAATACCTGGATTACCGGGAATTTTTGAAAGATTACTACAACGCAAAGAAAGAGGCGAACCCCGCCTTTTCGCTTCGCGTGTTTTCGGACAAGATCGGTTTCAAGGCCAAGGACTTTATTAGCCGCGTCATGAACGGCGACAAAAACCTTTCGAGCCAAAGCATTCCCAAAGTGGCTTCGGGGCTTCGCCTCGGCAAGCACGAAACCGAATTTTTCGTAGCGCTTGTCAAGTTCAACCAGGCCGAAACAACCGACGAACGCAACGCCGCCTTCGAGCAAATGCAGGCCGTACTCAAAGTCGTACGATTCGCCGAAAAGCAGCACCTGCTCGGGCATGCTCAGTACATGGTATATTCCGACTGGCGGCATCTCACGATCCGCAGCCTTATCGGAATGTTCGGTTTTGACGGCAACTACGAGGCGCTCGCCAAGCAAGTTCATCCGAACATCACTGTCGAACAGGCAAAACAGTCCGTAAAGCTACTCGAAGAATGTCAACTCATCAAGAAAGATGAATCGGGCAAGTACGTGCTGACCGAAAGCGCCATTACCACCGGCGATCGCACCTCGAAACTCGCACTCCGCGGCTATCACCAGAATTGCCTAAAGCTCGCTGCAGATTCCATTGACCGCGACGCTCCTGGCACGCGCCATGTTTCGGGCCTTACGCTTGGAATCAGCCAAGACGGCTACGAACGCATTGTAGAGCGAATCAACGCCTTCCGTAAAGAAATCGCGCTCCTCGCCGAAGAAGACGAAGGGAGCGATAAAGTTTTCCAACTGGAATTTGCACTGTTCCCCGTCGGCGGGAAATAATTTTCCATAATTTTTATACAAAAACGCCCCGACATTCGTCGGGACGCCTTGTTTGGTTCTATCAATTTAGTCTTTCCGGACCAGCTTATTTACAATCCGGCCATTCACCTTCTGGCGGACCATGTAGCGGCCTTGAGGAAGTCCCTGCGTAGTCACGCCCACATAATGGCCGTTCATGTCAAAGACGCCTACCGTAACAGCTTCTGCACGAAGATGATACTTGTCAGCGAGGCGCGTAGTAGTCGAATCCGCTTCAGCCGATTTTTCCACCAGCACCTCGACGCGGCCCGTATATTCGGTATCGTCGTTACCCTTCACGGTGTACTTGAACGAAGCAAGCCCGCTGAAATTCGCCTTGGGCGCAAACCTTGCCGTATAACCGTCTCCCGCAAGTTCCACGGTTCCGTTCTCCGCAGCAGAGACGCTGTAGGTCGGCGATACATCCTTGAACCCGCGCGTAATCGTGCGCAGGTCAAAATCGAGAGTGCCGCCCGCAACCGACGCGTGCATGGCACCCAGCCAGTTGATATACTTTTCGATGCGCACATAACCGTCGCTTTCCTTGGTCATGGCATCGTCTTTTGACTTGTCATAGCCCATCGCATCTTCGAAGTAATCCGGCATGCCGTCCTTGTCGGAATCGGTCGCGGCCTTCCCCGCAACCACCTCGCCCCAGCCGTTGTTGGTTTTGATTCCCATGGCACCAACGCTTTTCACTAGGGCTCCTTCTTTCCCAAGTGTCCCCGCCTGGTGCCATATTAGGGAATCAATATCGTCGTACGGGAGCACGCCGCTCTGCGACGTCACATAGCGCCAAGCACTTGCTGCACTGAGCATCGGGCCCGATGTCGTAAGTTCGCTCCAAGGTTTCGAAAGTTCCTCGCCCACACCCTGGTAGTAGTAAATACTAGAAGGCCCGCCGTTCAGTTTTCCGTCGCGGTCCGTATCAATCATATTGCCGCTCGCGTAGATGCTCTGGTTCTTGTCTACCTGGAACCACGGGTTACTCCCCTTCGGGCCATAGACAAAGTAATTGTTCACGATATCGTGATTGAAATTCGTGCTCGTATGTGTCGTGTAGCCCGCCTCGAAGTTGTAGAGGATGTTGTTCACGAACACGTCGTTAATCTTGTCAAGCGGATTTCGGTTGTGCGTATTCACGAAGGCGTTGTAGTACCACGCCCAGGTGCCATCCACCGATTCGATATGCGCGCCGAACTGTTGCCCGATAGGGTTTGCAATCAGCGAGTTCTGCACCGTAATGCCCGTAACGCGGTAGCTTGCATTGTCCGAAGAACCGCCGAAGTTGTTCCACGGTGCAAGTTCCACCGAGCAGTGGTCCACGATTACATTCTTGGAATCGTAAAGGTTGAGCGCGTCATCCTTTTCGGAGGCGGTATTTTCGCCCGGGCGTATACGCAGGTAGCGGATGATGATATTGCTCTGCTTGCCGGTACTGAGCTTGCCACCGTGAATGGCGATTCCCTCGCCCGGAGCCGTCTGCCCCGCGATGGTAATGTTACTCTTGATAGAAACCGCCGTCTTGATGTTGATGATGCCACCCACGTCAAAGACCACAATGCGATTACCCTGGCTCACCGCGTCGCGGAAGGAACCTGCACCGTCATCGTTCAGGTTCGTCACGTGATAAACGCTGCCGCCACGGCCACCCGTGACCTGCGCGCCAAAACCAAGCGCCTCCGGAAAAGCCAGCGGCTCGGCACCCGCCAAGGCAAAGCCACACATCAACAGTCCGAACGCCGGAACAACTGCTTTTGAACCAAACATACCCATAATCAACCATCCTTTCATCTTATTATACTAAAAATTTATCGCGTCAGGTAAAAGCCCCTATGTTTTCGCTGCTTCAAGAGGCGTCCCTGCGTGTCGTAAATGCGTCCAAGGCCATTTACATGCTTTCTCTGCGCACGCGGCCTTAACGATGTTGTCGTGGAATCTCCTGTCGCAGTCGTATCGCCCGCGACAACAGATGTCGTGTCGTTTTCGTCTTGTCCGTCCTGCGAAGCGTTCACGGCAAGTCCTTGCGTCACGCCAATGTAGCGGCTAAAGGTATCGCCCGCGTTGTCCTTCAGCGTAAATTGCACGTAGCCCGCACCCGCAAAGCTGTCGGCGAGTTTCACCGTCAACCTGGAACCGCTCACGGTCGCCGTCACGCCGCTCGGCGCCGACACGGTGTAGGTTCCGCCATCGTAACCGCGGGTAAACTGCGAAAGGTCTATCACCTGGATTTCGCCCTTCGCGAAGGTGTAGTGCGCGCGGGCCATCCATTCCAGGTAGCGTTCCAGTTCCGTCCAGCCATCGCCCAGGCGGTCTCTGTTCGCTTCGCTAAAGTCACCGCTCTTCGACTTCGGATTGTACCCGTACATATTTTCCCACCAGTCCGGAAGCCCGTCCAAATCGCTATCGTAGTCGTCGGCCCGGATCTCGCTCGGGTAAGGCTCCCAGCCCTTGATGTTCGCCGTATCCTTCACGTCGGTTTCGCGATCGGGAATGCCCGCCATGCCACCCACGGAACCCTTCATGCTGTAGGTTCCGTTCTTGGTCTCGTTTATCACACGGGTATCGTGATTGTCAAGTACCGGCATGCGCTGGCCCACATCGCTCAGCACATCCTTGTAGGCGGCCTTCGCGCTCTGGACAGTCGCATACGAGGCAAAGAAAGGCTTGCTGTTCCAGGGTTCCCAATCCAGCACCTGCCCGCCGGAAAGCGAATACTCGCGACCGCAATTGTCGTTGGTGCCATCGCAGGTGAACTTGCCGCCCGCAGCCTCGAGAACGTTGTTGTGGTAGTAATACGCCTGCGAGCCCTTGCCCGTACCTTCGAACTGCGCACGCAATGTATAGCCGTGCAAGGTGGTGGCGGCGCCCTCCTTGTAGTAATTGCCCACGAAGTTCACCTCGTGCGCACCGCCATCGGTCACGCGGCTTACCCAGTTATAGACAACGTTGTTGAATATGTCAAGGCGACCCGCGTAGTAGCCGTTCCCGTCGAGGCCACCGCCCAGGCTCCAGTTGCGGCCCGCATTATGCGCAAGCAGGTTGTGGTGGAAACTGCCGATATCGCCGCCGATAGTCGCCGCGTACCCGTGCCCCGTTCCCGCTGCATAGTTCTGGTGGTCCGCAATGTTCAAGGCTTCCGAAATCAGCGTGCGCTGCAGCGTAAGGTTCTTGCCGCCTCGGCTACTGAAGGCTTCGTCAATCGTCCAGCAGATGCTCGCATGGTCCAATATGCTGTGGTCGCCGCCGGTGAGCCCCATACCGTCGTAGGTGGCGCCGTAGCCCAGGCGCACGCGCATGAAGCGGATAACCATATCCTTGCCCGTGAACCCGATGGGAGCGCTCTTGATGGTAATACCCTTGCCGGGAGCCGTCTGCCCCGCAATCGTCACGTAATCCTGATTGCAGACCAGGCGCGATTTCAGTTGGATCATTCCCGACACCTTGAACACGATGGTACGCGGGCCAATTTCTGCTGTGCACGCCTCGCGCAAGGAGCCTGCTCCGTCATCGTTCAGGTTCGTCACGTACACCACCTTGCCGCCTCGCCCGCCAACCGCATTGCGGCCGTAACCTTCGGCCCCCTCGAACGCGACGCGCCCCGGCTTGAACGACCAGACATTCCCTGCCGTAACCGTTCCGTTCGCATCAACTTCATCCACGCGCCAGTAGTAAGTCTGGAGCGGAGTCGTACCGCTCACCTTATACGAACTACCGGATTGTTCACCCATGTAAACCGCAGTGCTCGAGGGCGTTGCCGCAAGCACAGCCGCCGAATCCGTCCCGAAATAGACACGATGCTTTACGGCCGACTTCGCCGCCGTCCACGAAAGCGTCAGCGCCCCGCTTTCGTGCGGAGCGTGATAATCCAGATCCGCAGGCGAAGGCCCTGTCGCCTGTGCCGCCGCATTGGGCACGTTCAGTTCAAAGCCGTTCAGGGTAACCGTGCCCGTATTCAACTTTATCGCGGTCGAGGCACCCGTACCGCTTACATTAAAAGTCACGTAGGCAATCGCCGCCTCGCCTGTCGAGAGCGCACGATTCGTGGGCTTGACCGACGCCTGCTTCGAGTTGTTCACATAGACATCGATGCTGTTGCTTACCGCCGTCCCATCGACATTGTTCAGGTACAAAAGGAGGCTGTGCGTCCCTGCCGCAAGATTCGAGAAGGTGAGCGTAATCGCCCCGCCGCCTTCGACCATCACGCCGTCGCACACAAGGCGCGCATAGCTCGGGGACTGCACCCCGGCCTTGTACCAGTTGGCCTTGAGGTTCGCGCTTCCGGCAACATTCACCTTCACGCCCGAAAGCGTCGTATCTTTCGAAGCGACACCCGAAACCACCCAGGGCACGTAATTCGGTTCCGTAACCTCGCTCGAATTGCGGCCGCTCATGTCAAAATCGACCTTGATGACGGGCGATGCGGCAAAGGCAAGCGCCGCCGAGAGGCCCAATACGCGAATAGAGTTCAAACATCCCATACAAAACTCCTTTCTGCCCACAAAAATACCCTCGGATTTGCTCCGGGGGTAGGGTAAAAGAAATTTACAGTTGTCCACAGACTACGGTGGGCACCTGCGGTGCTTTTTTTACTTCGCAAAAACGGGCTGTCGGGCCTTGCGCAAACGCATTTCCTTTACCCGCGGGCTGTCCGCAGTTCCCAACAGGCGACCGCGCACATCGTAAAC
>CADCBQ010000029.1 GCA_902799745.1 Fibrobacter succinogenes
CCGAGCGTTTCCGGAGAAACGTAGTCCATCATGATGGAGTTGGTCGGCTTGTTGCCTTCGAACACCTTGTGCGGGGCGAGGAATGCGATTTCTTCTTCGGACTTACCGTCCTTGCGGAGTTCTTCCTGAGCCTGGGCGAGGGTCTTGCCGTTCATCAAGGCTTCGGGCTGTGCAAAGAAGTTGGAGAGGAGCTTCTGGTGATGGTCGCCGACCTTGTTGTGGCTGTTTGCCGGGGCGATGAAGTCGCAAGGAATCATCTTGGTGCCCTGGTGGATCAGCTGGTAGAAGGCGTGCTGGCCGTTCGTACCCGGTTCGCCCCAGAGGATCGGGCCAGTCTGGTAGTTCACGCGCTTGGAGTCGCGGTCAACGGTCTTGCCGTTGGATTCCATGTCGGCCTGCTGGAAGTAGGCAGCGAGGCGGTGCAGGTACTGGTCGTACGGGAGCATGGCGTAGCTAGAAGCGCCGAAGAAGTTGTTGTACCACACGCCGATGAGGGCGAGGATAACGGGGAGGTTCTTGTCGACCGGAGCGGTCTTGAAATGCTGATCCATTTCGTAGGCGCCCTGGTGGAGCTTCATGTAGTTGTCGAAACCGATGCGGAGTGCAATCGAAAGACCGATTGCAGACCACAGGGAGTAACGACCGCCCACCCAGTTCCAGAATTCGAACATGTTAGCGGTGTCGATACCGAATGCAGACACGGCTTCAGTGTTGGTGGAGAGAGCCACGAAGTGCTTGGCGATGGACTTTTCGTCGCCATTGAAAGCCTTGAGAACTGCGGCCTTTGCAGTTTCGGCGTTGGTCATGGTTTCAAGAGTGGTGAAGGTCTTGGAAGCAACGATGAAGAGCGTTTCTTCGATGTTCACCTTCTTGAGGGTTTCGGCCATGTGGGTGCCGTCGATGTTAGAAACGAAGTAGACTTCTGGAGAGTATTCGCCAGCAGCCGGCTTGTCGGCATACGGCTTCAAAGCTTCGGTCACCATCACCGGACCGAGGTCGGAACCGCCGATACCGATGTTCACCACGGTGAATTCTTCCATGTGCTTGAGCACGGCGCGAACTTCGGGCATCACGTCCTTGCCGTCGACGCAAATCGGATCGTTACCCTTGTAGCGCAGAGCGGTGTGGAGCACGGCGCGCTTTTCGGTGGTGTTAATCTTTTCGCCGGCAAAGTACTTCTTGCGCATGTCTTCGAAACCGGCAGACTTCAGGAGGTCCTGGAGTTTGGCCATGGTTTCGTCCGTGATGATGTTCTTGGAGTAGTCCAGGAAGAGGCCGCAGGCTTCGGCGCTGAACTTTTCGGCACGAGCCGGGTCCTTTGCGAAGAGTTCCTTCATGTGCCAGGTCTTGGCGACTTCGGCGTGGGCCTCAAGGGCCTTCCATTCCTGAGAATCAGTCAGTTTCGACATAGATTAATCCTTTCCGCTGCGCGGTTATTTGTTGCGTGGGTAAAAATAGAAAAATTTTTATATACATTTAGTGTCATGGATACTTCAATTCTCGACAAAGCGATTGTTTTTGCGGTCAAGGCACACCAGGGAGCGGAACGCAAGGGGAAGGGTTTCCCGTATATCGTCCACCCGATGGAAGCCGTCTCCATTGCCGCCACCATGACAAACGACCAGGAACTTCTGGCCGCTGCAGCCCTGCACGACACCGTAGAAGATACGGAGGTCACGCTCAAGGATGTCGAACGCGAATTTGGCAAGCGCATTGCGGAACTAGTCGAGGCCGAATCGGATATTGAATTTGAAGGCAAAAGCCGCCAAGAAAGTTGGCACCTTCGTAAAGAAGAAGCCATTGAACGCCTGTCGACGGCGACGAACGAAGTCAAAATCGTAGCGATTGCAGATAAATTAAGTAATATTCGCGCCATCTACCGTGATTACCAGGCGATTGGCGACAAGGTGTGGGACTTGTTCTGTGTCAAGGACAAGGCTTCGCACGAATGGCATTTCCGCGGGCTTGCCCGTGCACTCGCTAGCCTCAAGGGAACTTTCGCTTACGATGAATTCTTTGATACCGTCGAAAAGGTTTTCAAGAAGTAAGGTGAGCCATGGACGAAGAGAAGAAGGATTATCGCCTGCCGCCTAAAGAAGCGCTGATTCTGGAAGAATACCGCGAACAGCGCCCTATTTTTGAAAAGCTGCTGAGGGTTGTCAAGAGAATTCTTCGCGAAAGCATCGAAGAAAATAAAATCTATATCAATGCTATCGAAGGCCGTGTCAAGGCAGAAGATAGCCTTGCGGGCAAACTCGAACGCAAGTCGGGCAAGTACAGTTCCCTTGCAGACTTGACGGATATTTTAGGCGTTCGCGTTATTACCTTCTACAGTGATGAGGTGGATAAAGTCGCCGCCCTTGTGGGTCGCCTTTTCGAAATTGATTGGGAAAATAGTATCGACAAACGCAAGATGCACGAAATTCACAGCTTCGGCTATAATTCGCTACATTTTATTTGTCGCTTGCCCAAAGAAAGATATTTTGATCCTGCTTACCCGCAAATGAACGAAATCCGTTTCGAAGTGCAGATGCGCACCGCCTTACAGCATGTGTGGGCTGTATTGGATCATGATACGGGTTATAAGTCGGGTTTCGAAGTTCCCAAGGAATATCTGCGCAACTTGAACCGCCTTGCAGGAATGTTAGAACTGGTTGACGAACAGTTTTGCGTGATTCGTACGGGAATCAATGACTACCGCCGTCAGGTGCAGTCGTTGGTGAGTTCGGGCAGTTTCGATGAAGTGGAGCTGAACGGCGATTCGTTTGGAAATTACCTAGAATTACACCCTTTCGATGCATTGAACAAGCGCATTGCCTCCATTAATCAGGCTGAAATTCACGAGACATCGCTTTCGCGGTTCTTGGCTGTATTCGTATCATTTGGATTTACGACTCTCGGCGATATAGACAAAATGATCAAAGCGAATACGGAAGATGCGTACCAGTTGGCGGCATTCCAGTTGGCGGGAACCGATTTGGATATAATCAATTCATCTCTCGGGGTGATTGCTCTTTGTGCCGTCCATGTGCTCAAGCAGGGCGGCGGCGTGCTGGAATTGACCCGGTTCCTGGAGAATCTTAACGGAGAATCGGCCAGCAATAAGCACCGCGCCGAGGGTATTTTCCGTGTGGCGCAGAACCTGTCGTTCATGAAAAAATGATCAGTAGACAGTAGGAAGTAGACGGTAGACAGCAAAAAGTCCTCGACAGCGAAGCCGAGGACTTTTTGCTTTTTGAGGGAGTCAAATCTTAGTTAGCCGGAGGCGGAGGAGGCGGGTTGCCGTGCGGACCATCGTGATGGTGTTCGCCGTGCGGGCCTTTTCTATGCTCGCGGAACTTCTTCATCTGTTCCTTGTGGAAGGCGTTGAACTTTCCAAGCTGTTCGGCGGTCAAGATCTTGCCAAGAGCAGCCATTCCGTTAATGCGGTGTTCAAGCAGAGCCTTGTCTGCTTCAAGAACCTTTGCCTTGGCGGCTTCGATGTTTGCTTCATCTTTGCTTTCCAGGGCGGCGCCCAGAGCCTTTTCGGCTTCGTGCTTGCTCTTGCGGAGTTCCTTGAAAATGGAATCGCCCTTCACGCGGCTGGCTTCGATGGCGGCCTTCTGTTCCGGCGTCACCTGCAGCAAGGAATCGATTACTTCAAAGTTCGGACCTTTGAATTTCGGACCGGGACCCTTGTCAAAGTCGCCATGCGGACCCTTGTGGCCATGCTTGGCGCAGTTCGGGCAATGGCAAGGTTGACCGTTCTTTTCGCAAGAACAGGGGAGACCCTTGGTGCAGTCGCAGGGGGCGTTCATCGAGCTGTGTTCGCAAGGGGCGCCTTTTTTGCAGCAGGACATGCCCATGCCGTTACAGCAACAGCCTCCAATATGGAGGTTTCCCAGGAAAAATCCCAGGGCGAGGGCAAGGATTGCGATGCTTGCCGCGAAGAGTTTGTTTCCGTTCATAGAGTTACTCCTTGATTAAATAATTAAAGCCGACAGTTTCTTCCAAAGTTTCGAATTCGTCGCTGGTGGAATTCCCGAGATTTTCGTACCAGCTCAATACTTCGGACGGCGCGGAATCGTTAATCGAAACGAATTCGGTCACGGCCGTTTCGGCGGGTTCGATATCGCTGGTGAATGACGGCAAAATCGCGGTCAGGCTCACAAGCACAAAACTTGCAGCCAGCGGAATGGCGCTGTACCAGCTCTTGATAGGGATAATCTTGCTCTTTGCGTTTTCGGCGTCGAGGCGGGCGCAGACTTTGTCCCACGAGTCAGCCCGAGGAGTGAACCGCTCCATTTTCGAGAAGTCAATTTTATTAGACATGGTTAAGCTCCTTTTTTAACAATTTCCTTGCGCGACTGAGGCGTGCCTTGATGGTTCCTTCGGGCATCCTGTAGATTTCCGCCAGGTCTTTCACGTCCAAGTCTTCGGCGTCTTTAAGCCAGAGCATGCTTCGCGTTTCGGCGTTGAGCGTGTTCAGGGCCTTTTCCAAAAGTTCCGGATTGAAACCGCTCGTGTCGAAGTCCTCGTTTTTGCCGAGAGCCTCTTCCACGATGGTGTCTAAGTGTTCTTCTTCGAGTTCGCGGTGGCGCTTTTGCGCCCGAAGTTTCATAAGACATTCATTGACGGTGAGCCTGTAAAGCCACGTTGCCAATGCCGATTGCCCCTGAAAACCCTGGATTTTCTTCGGAATCTGCACAAAAATGTCCATCAGGATGTCTTCGGCCTCGTCGCGGTCCTTGAGCATACGGAATGCCAAGTTCAGTACGTTCGCGCTGTGCGCCTGCCAAAGCAGGCTTAACGCTTCGCGGCTGCCGCCCTTAAGGTGTTGAAGAATCACTTTTTCGTCCATTGTACCCTTTAGATGCACTAAAAGTTGCATCGGTTGCATTTTTATGAAAAATAATTATAAAAATGTGCATTTTCTTGCGTTTTTCTATATTTCCCGCAAATGTTTAAGATTTTGCAGGACAAGTTGAAAGAGGCGTTTGGCTCGGTTTTGCCGGTCACGCTGATTGTACTTGCGGTGTCATGCACGCCGCTGGTAACGCTGTCCTTTAAACAGCTTGTTGTTTTCTCTATTTGTGCGATTTTTTTGATTGGGGGCATCGGGCTTTTTAACCTAGGTGCCGACCTTGCCATGACCCCGATGGGCGAACATGTGGGTTCGGGTCTTGCCAAATCCAGGCGCCTGCAGTTGCTTGTTTCGGTGTGCTTTGTGATGGGCGTGCTCATTACGGTTGCGGAACCCGATTTGTCGGTGCTTGCCGAGCAGGTGCGTGCGGCGGTGGAGCCGACACTTTTGATTGCAACGATTGGTGTTGGCGTAGGCTGCTTTTTGGCGCTTTCGATTATCAAGATTGTATTTAAGCGCGACCTTTCGACGATTATCATTTTCTTTTACCTGGCTCTGTTCATGCTTGGCATGGTCATGGTCACCTTCGGAAAAGATGTCTTTGTTCCGCTGGCTTTTGATTCGGGTGGTGTGACTACGGGCCCGATTACGGTTCCCTTTATCATGGCGCTCGGTGTGGGTGTGGCGGGAGCCATTGGCGGTAAAAACGCAAACGAGAACAGCTTCGGTCTGATTGCCCTTTGCTCGGTGGGCCCGATTATTGCGCTCATGGGGCTCGTGATCTTTTCAAAGGGTGATTTGACGTATCAGCTTTCGGAATCGGCCTATTCGATTGATGCAAGTCTCGGCATGAACTTCTTGCCGGTCATTTGGGGCGTTGCAAAAGAAGTGCTTGTGGCGCTGGGCTTGATTGTGATATTCTTTATGCTGCTCCAGATTACGGTGCTTCGCCTTTCTTGGTCCAAGCTGATTCCGATGGCGTTCGGCATTGTATACACGTTCGTGGGTCTGGTGGTGTTCTTGACGGCAGTGGCGGTCGGGTTCATGCCGATCGGATTTGAACTGGGCAAGCAGCTGGGTGCCATGCCGCGTGCGCTTGTGGTGGCGGGCTTTGTGCTTGGCTTGGTGGTGGTGCTTGCAGAACCGGCGGTGCACGTGCTGAACAAGCAGGTCGAAGAAGTCACTGGCGGCCTGGTGACCAAGCGCTCGATGCTGATTGCGCTTTCGGTGGGCGTGGGCATTTCGATTGGTCTTTCGATGATTCGCATTATTGTCGGATTCCCGATTATTTATTACTTGATTCCGGGTTACTTTATTTCGCTTGGACTTTCGTTCTTTGTGCCTAAGCTTTATACCGCCATTGCATTTGACTCCGGTGGCGTGGCGAGCGGTCCATTGACCTCTAGCTTTATTCTGCCCTTGGCGATTGGTGCATGCGCGGGCCTGCGTGACGGTGGCGATTCGATTTTGAATTATGCTTTCGGTATTGTCGCGATGGTTGCGATGACGCCCTTGATTACTATACAGGTGCTCGGTTTCAGGGCAACCGTTTCGACGGCGCTCCGTAACCGCATGATGATGCGTCGCATCCAGGATGCCGACGACGAACAGATTATCGACTTTATGTAGGGGGCGCCATGGATGTAGAAAAGAAAATAAGGAACAGGGTGTTGCGCGGAAGCACGCGTGCCAAGGTTTCCATGAACCGCCTCAAGATTTTGATTACGGTGGTGAGCCGTGCCAAGGCGGACTTTTACATGGACCACATTCAGTCTTTTGGCGTGAACATGCAGATGGTGCTGTTTGGCCAAGGAACTGCCCCGCGTGAAATTGCAACAGCCATGGGCCTTGCCGATTCGGACCGCGCTGTGATTATCAGCGTGATTGGAGAAAACCAGTTGCAGGCTGCCCTCGATAGCCTTGCCGAGAAGTTCAATACGATTGTGGGTGGCAAGGGCATTGCCTACACCATCCCCATGGCAAGCATCATTGGCAAGTCTATCTTCAACTTTTTAAGCGACAACCGCGATGCGGTACGGAGAAACGAAAAATGAGCGGATTCAATCACGAAGTCATCTTTTGTATTGTGAATACCGGATTCTCTGAAACCGTGATGGAAGCGGCGAAGGATGCCGGTGCCCGTGGCGGTACGATTCTGAATGCCCGCGGTACGGCGAACAAGGAAGCCGAGTCGTTTTTCCATATCGCGATTCAGCCCGAAAAAGAAATCGTCATGATTTTGGTGGACGCCAAGATCAAGGACGCTGTTTTGCATGCCCTTTACCAGAAGGCGGGGCTTGATACCATGGGCCAGGGAATCGCATTTTCGCTCCCGGTCGACAACGTGGTAGGTCTTACCCCGTGGAAGGCTGAAATCAAGGCTGCCGAGGCTGCTGCTGAAAAAGCGGCAGAAAAAGCCGAAGCTGCTGTTGAATACGCAGAAAAGCAATAAAAAACGCGTTTGTACGGGTTGATAGGGGCTCGCTTCAGCGGGCCTTTTTGTATACGACCAAATTAAACACCTCCGACTTCCTACGGTCTACTTCTTACTATAATTAGGGTATGAATATCCTCGTCTATTTCCTGTTTGCCCTGTCCGGGTTCGCGGGCCTGATTTACGAAGGCTCGTGGGCTCGTTACCTTAAACTCTTCTTGGGGCATTCTAGCTACGGCCAGGTGCTCACGCTCTGCATTTACATGGGCGGCCTTGCCATAGGCAGCTTTATTGCGGGCAGGATGGTCGAGAAAACCAAGCGACCGCTCTTGGGATACGGCTTGGTGGAACTGGCTATCGGTATTGGCGGTGTTGCATACCACCCACTGTACATTTGGCTTACCGGAATATTCTACGATTCTGCGTGGACCGCTTCGCTTACGCCGCGCGGTGCAGAAATCGCGAAGGTTGCGCTTGCGACGGGCTCGACACTCCCGATTGCGATTGCAGTCGGCATGACGTTCCCCTTTATTGCCGCAGGTCTTATGCGCAAGAGTGGCGCCGAAGTTTCGCTCCCGATGCTTTACTTTACGAACAGCCTGGGTTCTGCCATCGGTATCTTGGCGACAAGCTACTTGTTGATTCCTGAAATCGGTAACCACGCTACCTTGTGCGTGGCGGCCTCTATCAACTTCTTGCTCGCGGCGGTATTCAGCTTTATCGGTATTGCGACTTCGCCGGTGCCGCCTAAAGATGACGATGCGCCCGAAGTTCATGACGAAGATTACGTGGCTGAACACAAGTTGCCCATGCCGCCGAAGAACACCTGGTTCTGGATTGCGGCGATTACGGGCCTTACTTCGTTTGTCTATGAAATTGTCTGGATTCGTTTGCTGTCGCTGTTGCTGGGATCTTCGAGCCATAGCTTTGACCAGATGCTTTCGGCCTTTATCTTGGGACTTGCGCTGGGTTCTGCAGTAAGCGGCAAGTTGCTTAAGAAAGACAGCTTGATTGTGCTTTCGATGGCGCAGATTTTCATGGCCTTCTTTGCACTTTGCACGCTGTACTTCCATCAGCCTTTCTGGGGCATGATGAACGAGGCGAACCAGATTTTCAATCCGACCTCTGACGGTTACGTTTGCTGGAGCCTGTTCAAGTACGCGCTTTCGATGCTGTGGATGATTCCCACAAGTTTCTTTGCGGGTATGACGCTCCCATTGATTACGTTGATTTTGACTCGCGCTTTCAAGAGCGAAGCCCCGATTGGCAAGGTCTACGGCTGGAATACGCTGGGCTCTATCATCGGTTCTGCAGGCGGCGGTCTTGTGCTGTTGCCGCTCTTGCAGCTCAAGGGCGCTCTTGTGACGGCTGCGTTGCTTGACTTTGCAATTGGCTTCTTGCTGCTGGTGATTTACCGCAAACGCTTCCGCTACAGCGTGATGTTCTACATCATGGTGTGCGTGATGATTATGCCGGCGGTCTTTATAAAGTTCGATCCGTCGCTTATTACTTCGGGCGTGTTCCGCAGCTACAAGAATATGCATCCGAATGAAAAGATTCAGGTGATTGACGGAAAGACGGCAACCATCAGCTTCCACGAATCGCCGGTGCATTACTACGTGAAGACGAACGGTAAGGCCGACGCGAGCATGAGCAAGAACCGTGAGGCTCCGATCTCAAGTGATGAACTGACGCAGGCCGCAACAGCCTTCATGCCGATGGCTGTGAAGACGGAACCGTACGACGCCGCCATGGTGGGCTTCGGTAGCGGCATGGGCGCGCATTACTTGCTCGCTGACCCGTTGCTCAAGGACTTTGACTGCGTAGAAATCGAGCAAGCTATGATGGATTTGGCGAAGGGCTTTTATCCGTGGAACTACCGCGGCTATGACGACCCGCGCATCCATATCTATATTGACGACGCGACCACGTTCTTCCATACGAACCGCCGTCAGTACGATATGATTATCAGCGTGCCCAGCAACCCGTGGGTGAGTGGCGTGGCAGGACTCTTCGCTCATGAGTTCTATGCCAAGATGCGCCGCTACATGAAACCGGGCGCCCTTTGGGTGCAGTGGATTCAGACTTATGAATTCAACGACCTGATGTTCCTGAATATTCTGAAGGCGCTCGATACGGTGTTCCCGTACGTGAGCTTGTACAAGTCGACCGATGAACCTGATATCATCATGATTGCAAGTGACCAGCCGGTATTCCAGAAAGGCATTGGGCGTTTCTCGACTGATACAGCACTTGTGGCTGAATTCAACCGCATTCATCGCGATCCGGAATTCTTTGGCGAAAGGAACTTCCTGTTCACGAACAAGATGCTGAAGTCGCTGCTCGAAGGCGTGAAGCCGAATAGCCTGTTCATTCCGATGGTCGACAACAAGGCCGAAGAAGCCCGCTTTGTTCACTCCGAAGCGCACATTGTGCAGGTGTTTGACAGCTGCGAAGTTTGCTGGCAGCAGTACCTGGATCCCGAGGACTATGCACTCCGCCGTCCTGCCCGCATAAAGGCGATGCTTGCCGAACCGAAGGATGAATTCAAGAAGACAGCCTTGCTTTCTTACATGCAAGAACTTGAAGCGGCTGCCGCGAAGGATTCGTTCTCCCGCGTGCTTGTCAAAGTCGATACGATTGTTCAAGGTGACAGCGTTGTCTTGGATAGCGTCGTGTCCGAAAATCCGCGCTTTGCTGAACTTGAGACGTCTGTGGGCTACCAGAAGTTCCGCGAAAACTTTGTGGAATGGATTCGCATGATTCCGATTGAATGCCGCGATTCTGACGAGGTTTACACGAAGGCAATCGATCTTGTCTCCATGAATGCTTTCCCGCGGGCCTTTGCCGACGAATTCGGGATTCTTGAGGCCGCTCGTCAAGGCGTTTACAAGCAGGCGGCTCTCTTGATTGCAAACTTCTTTGACCGCTACGAAATGAACGACATGGGCGACATATTCCTGCGTAACTGCATTGTGCTGTCGCTTTTGGCAGGTGAGCCGGAACTTGCCGATGCAATCTACAAGAATGCGATCCAAAAGAACGAAGACTTCTTCGCGGTCGAAAAGCGCCTGATTGAGCGCGAAATCCAGCAACTCAGAAGAAAACTCAGCAACAAGCAATAAACAAAAAAAGGAGCCTTGCGGCTCCTTTTTTTAAACTTGTTGAACTTCTTTAAAACAAGAAGTTCATACCGAGAGTGGTATAGAACGTGTTGAGCGAAGAATCGTAGAAGGCTTCTTCTGCCACAAGCGTCTTGTTCAGGAGGCTCGTAAAGCACTGCACCACGCGGACGTTCACGCTGACCCAGCGGGTGAGCATGTAACCGAGGTCGAAGGCGCCGCCCACTTCCATACCGGAGGTAGCGACCGTATTTTCGCGCTTGCCGCCGCTGGTCTTGAATTCAGAGGAGCCGTTCAACTTGAGGCCCATGTTCAAGCCGAGACCCACATAGAAGTTGTAGTCTTCGAAGGTGTAGCGGAAAATCACCGGGATTTCGAACATCATGATATCGATGCTTGCTTCGTTGGTGTAAGCATCCATGTCCTGTTCGTAGGAGTAATGTCTGTAGTTGAAGGTGAGTTCGGGAACAAGGCTCAGGTTCTTGACCATGAAGTTCATCTTGAGCAAGAGACCGCCACCGCCCTGGTAGCCGATCTTCCAGCCATCGGAGTTTTCGCCGAAGAACGTGTTGATACCGCCCTGAACGCGAATACCGAGCAACACGGCGCGCTGGAATCCTTCGTTTCTTAAACGGTTGATTTCGGATTTCTTGGTGGTTTCTGCCTTGTAACGGGCATAGGCGCTAGCGTATTCTTCGTCGTTTGCGAATTCGCTGTCGGTGGAACCGTCGTAAGAGCCAGCCTCGTTGCCCGAAGAACTTTCGGTAGAGGGGCTGCTTACCCAACCATCGTCATCAGAAGAATTATCTTGAGCCATGGCCGGCACCGAAAATGCCAATGCCATAGCAAAAACAACACTCAATCTCTTCAAATCCATAGCCTAATTATAATAAATGGGCGTGAAAACTCCGGCTATAAAATAAATTCAGTGTGCAAAAATAGTGCAGAAAATTTTTTTTACCTAGCTAGGGGCGTAACGAAATGCCCCGAAAAAATTTAAAGCAAGAATGTGGCGCCCAGAGTAATATGCATTGTGTAAAGTTTTGAATGCATAAGGGCGGATTCGGCGATGAGGTTCAGGTCGAGCAGATTGGTCAAATTCTGCACGGCTCGAACATCGACCACAAACGAGCGGTTGACAACATAGCCGATATCGAAGAGACCGCCGATTTCTACACCCACGGTGGGGACGGTGTTCGATCGCTTGTCCTTGGTCGTTTTGCCTTCGAAATTGATGGTTTGCTTGAATTCGGAATCGCCGCTCATCTTGAGTCCGAGGTTTACGCCAAGGCCTACAAAGAAGCCGTCTTCGTCGAATACGAACTGTCCCATGACCGGGATTTCAAAAAGCATTTCCTTGATGCTGGCTTCGTTTTTGCCGTAGTCCGATTCGCCTTCGTAGCTGTACATGCGGTAGCTGAAGTCCAGTTCGGTCGCAACGGCAAATGTTCTGCCGAGCGGAAGTCTTGCCATAAGTCCGCCGCCAAATTCGGGGCCGAGGTTCCAGTCGCTCGAGTTTTTACCGAAGCTCTTGCTTGTGCCGGCGGCGGCGCGAATACCGAATTGAACGCCCTTGGAGAACCCTTCTTTGCGGGCGCGGTATTCGGCGGCATTTTCGTCAATGTAGTGCGGAGTATCTTCGTCTTCCTCGTCGATATTCGTGGTGGCGACTTTGGCCGAGTCTGCAGGGGGAATGCTGTCTGCTGCGGCCTGCTCCGTGGTATCGGGCCAGGCTTCGTCGGTAGTGCTTTCGCCATTTGAACTATAGGAATAGTTTTGGGCGTTTTCGTCGCTGTTGTTCTGGGCAGCTTGTTCTGCGGATATGAACCCGCAACCGTCGCCTACGCAGTTCGGGTCGGCCACTTCACCGGAACCTTCGAATTCGCCCTGGGCAAAAGCGCCAGAGACGGCAAGGGAGCCTGCGAAAAGTGCAATAGCGAAGCGGTTTGACAGCGGAAATAGTTTCATGCTTTTAATTATAACAAAATTTCTATCAAAGTGAACAAAAAATTTAATTCTACATTTGGGGTATGCCGATTCTTTCTGCTCAGAACCTTCTTTTACGCATCGGGGCGAATGCTCCCTTGCTCGACAATGTAAGCTTTGACATCGAGGCCGGCGACCGGATTTGTCTGGTCGGCCGCAATGGTTGCGGCAAGAGCACCTTGCTCAAGGTGCTCTCGGGCGAGGCCGAGGCGCAGTCGGGCGATATCGTGAAGAAGTCTGGCCTTAAAATTTCGCGAATGATCCAGGAAATTCCGGCGCATATCGAAGGTACGGTCCGCGATGTGGTCATGGCAGGGGTCATGCAAGACGGTACCCACGATACCCATGCCGAGGCGATTTTGGGCAAAACGGGAATTGATCCCGAGGCTCTTTACGACAGTTTGAGCGGTGGCCAGAAACGCCGCACCCTCTTTGCGCAGGCTTTGGCCCAAGATCCTGACTTGTTGCTGCTTGACGAACCCACGAACCACCTGGATATTCCGGCGATTCAGTGGCTCGAAGGAATCGTGACCCGCCTGAATTGCGCGTTACTGTTTGTGAGCCATGACCGCACCTTTGTGCGCCGTGTGGCGACCCGTATTTTTGACTTGGATCGAGGCCGTGTTCGTAGCTGGGATTTCCCCTACGACAAGTTCGTACAGTTCCGCGACCAAGCCTTGGCCGAAGAGGACAAGGCGAATGCGCTTTTCGATAAGCGCCTAGCCGAAGAAGAAGTCTGGATTCGCAAGGGAATCCAGGCGAGGCGGACCCGTAACGAGGGCCGCGTGCGTGCGCTGATCAAGATGCGCGAAGAACGTGCAGCGCGCCGCACCCGAACGGGCAATGTGAATATGCAGATCACCGAGGCGGACCGTTCGGGTCGCCTGGTGGCGCGCCTTACCGATGTGAGTTATTCCTATGACGGCGCGCCGCTCATCAGTGGACTTTCTACTGAAGTTTCTCGCGGCGACCGCATTGGAATCGTGGGTCCGAATGGCTCGGGCAAGACGACTCTTTTGCGCCTGATTCTTGGCGAACTTACGCCCGATACCGGCGATATTCGCTTGGGAACGAACCTGCAAGTGGCCTACTTTGACCAGATGCGCACCCGCCTTCGCGAAGACAAGTCGCTGGTCGAAAATATTGCCGATGGCCAGCAGTACGTGATGCTGAACGGCGTCAAGCGCCATGTGTTAAGTTATCTGCAAGACTTCCTTTTCTCGGCGGATCGTGCCCGTGGCCCGATTAGCGCCTTGAGCGGCGGCGAACGCAACCGCTTGCTGCTCGCATGCCTCTTTAGTCACCCGAGTAATGTGCTCGTGCTCGACGAACCGACCAACGATTTGGACATGGAAACGCTTGATCTGCTCGCAGAACTCTTGGCCGACTACAAGGGAACGGTGCTTACCGTAAGCCACGACCGTGCCTTCTTGGATTCTGTCGCGACAAGTATTTTGGCAATCGAAGATGGCGGAAACGTGTTTGAATCGGTAGGCGGTTACAGCGACTACGAGGCCAAAAAGAAAGTTCGCGACAAGGAAGCGGCAAACGCTGCCCGCATCGCGGCTGAAAAAGAGACTGTAGCCTCAGCACCTGCAAGTGCCGCAGCCCCGGCCAAAAAGAAAAAGCGTAGCTACAACGAGGAACGCGAATACGCCGCCCTCCCCGAAAAAATCGAAAAGCTCGAAGCCGAAATCGCCGAACGCCAGACGGAGCTTTCTAAGCCCGAAGTGTTCACCAATGCCGCCCGCATCGTGGAACTTCAGAAAGAAATTTCTGACCGCGAAACCGAGCTGGAAAAAGCCTACGAACGCTACGAAGAACTTGACGCGCTAGGATAGCGTGTTACTAGGATCGGACTAGCGGTCCTAGTCTGTTTCAGAAAGTTTACATTTGTGGATAAAAAAGCCTTAAAATCATATTATCCCAAGTTGCATTATTAAGTAACAGAATATAGATTTGGAATGATGGAATAATTTGGGAAATCATGAGAGGTCAATTATGATGAAAAAGATGATTTCATGGATGGGCGCATTGTGCGCTCTGGCAGGTTCTGCTTACGCTGCCTCTGCAACGGTGTGGAGTGCGGCTGATGGAAACGGTACGGTACCTCCGGTAAACGGATGGTATTCTTACCCCGATGCAAAGGCTACCGCAACTGAAGCGGCTGGCGCAAAGGCTACGCTTACAACGGCGACGGACAAGAGCAAAGTGCTTACTTTGTCTGTGAGCAAGACTAATGAAAGCAGCGCTGCCGGCATGGGCTTTGCCTGGGCAAAAAGCAACGGGGTGATTTCGCTCGAAGATTATGCGGGCGTGTGCTTGACCTATACCGCAGAAGTCCCGTTCAGACTGGAATTCAAACAGTCGACCATTAAGGATTACGATTTTTACGGAGCGATGGTTCCGGCTGCGACAAAAATGACGACGACCTTTATCGCGTTCGCAGATTTGGAACAGGAAGGCTGGGGTACAGCAAAGGCCTTGGACCTTACCAAGCAACAGGCACTCCAGTTTGGTTACAAGCAGGCCTTTGTGGCTGACTACGGAACCACGAATACGATTACGGTTTCTGCAGTATGGCTGGGCTCTAATTGTGAACAGCATGCTCCGGAACTGGGCACTGGCTATGCCGCTGGTGACGAAGTGATTCTGAACGAAGGCGATACCTTGCACCTTGACCTCACCAAGGTATTTGTCGATGCCGATGAAGAAGAGCTCACCTATGCGGTAGAAATTGAAGACGCAAAGCTCGTTCTGCTTGCCGATACGCTCTACAAAAAGACCAAGATCCTCAATTTGATGACGAAGTCGAATCCGGTGGGTTCTACGGCTGTCACCATTACGGCTACCGATCCTACTAAAAAGTCGGTTGCTTATGAGTTCGCCATTGAAACGGTTGACCGTGAAAACGCTCCGGTTGCAGTGAACGATACCTATACGGTTAAGGAAGAAACCAAGCTTGCCAAGTCGACCGTTATTACCGGCGTGATGGCAAACGACTACGACCCGGATGGCGATGCCTTTACGGCTGAACTCGTTGAACCGACGGCTCACGGAACCTTGACCTTTGACGGAAAGACGGGTGGATTCACTTATACGCCGGAAAAGGATTTCTTTGGCGAAGATGTGTTTACCTACCAGCTTGTGGAATCCAAGGAAGATGATCCGAAAACGAGTGACGTCGGAACGGTTACGATTAAGGTGACCAATGTGGATGACCCGCTCACTGTGGTGATTGCCGATTCCACCTTGACTCTCGGCGAAGATTCGTACAAGCTTGGCGATACCCTCGTGGTTGCCGAAGATTTCGATCCGGTGTCGGTCATGATTCCGCTTGCAAACCTTCAGTTCGTTGATCCGGATGTCGCTGCTGGCGAAACGGTGCCTGTTAAGGTGAAGTCTAGCGGTATTGTCAAAGTGGCGTATGCCGAATTCGGTACGGACCATGTGATTGATTTGGAATCGATTAAAGATGCAAACGGTGTTGCCAAGGTGACCGTGTTTGCTGTAGACGGTAAGGATACTGCAAGCGTGTTCTTCTACGTGAAGGTGACTCCGGTGGCAGACCCGCCGATTGCCGTGGCTGACGCTTACGAAGTCATGCAGGATACCGTGAATGAAATTACCGCGAAGAAGGGTGTGCTTGCAAACGACAAGAACCCCGACAACGCAAAGTCCTTGCTCACGGCAGTTCTGGTTGAAGATGGCACGTATGGTACGGTCAAACTCGCTGAAGATGGCTCGTTCACCTACGCCGCTCCCGAAGAAGAAGGCGAAGACATGTTTGTCTATGTGGTCGTGAATGCCGAAGGCGATACTTCTGAACCGGTGATTGTGAACCTGACCATTGTTTACAAGAACAAGGCTCCGTCTATTGTGAAGGGTGTTGCCGATACGGTGGGCACGCGCCTTGCTGGCCTCAAGGAAGACTTCCTGATTGCCAAGAAGTACACCAAGGCTGAAATTCAGAGTTGGTTCACCGACGATACCGACAAGATTACTGCTCTGACGTTTACGGCAGTAAGTGAGGACAGCCTGCTTGCTCCGTCGTTCAATAGCGGAAACTTGATGGTGAACTCCGTTCCGGATGCTTGCGGCGAAGCCGAGTTGATCGTGATTGCGACGGATACCAAGGGCGCTACGACGAGACTTGTGATTCCGGCTAGCATTGAATGTGTCAACGATAAGCCCAGGGCCAACAAGAGTATCGATACGGTGTATGTTGGTGCCAAGGAAGAAGTGCTCGATACGATCAACTTGAAGAAGCTTGTGTATGACCCGGAAGGAGATACTCTGACATTTACGGTGACGTCGAAGGCTGCCGAAAAGGTGCTTGAATGGGAAGTCAAGGACAGCATCATGATTGTGAAGTCGAAATCCGGCCAGAAGCACGATGTTGGCTCGGTCTTCCAGTTCACCCTTATTGCAAAGGATGGTGCAGATTCTTGTTCCAACATCATCCGCCTGATTTTGGCTAATGATCCGAAGACCTCTATTGGCCCGACGATTGCTGCCGCTCCGAAGGCCAGCTGGCAGAGCGCAATCCTTGCTAACCGCGGTGCTGTGGCACTGTTCGATATGCAGGGCCGCGTGATGTGGAAGGCCAAGCTCCCGGTGTCTGAGGCTCAGGTCCGCGCCGCTGCCGCTCAGGTACAGGGCAGAAAGATCCTGCAAGTGAACAAGCAGAGTTGGACGATTAAATAGACTTTGGTTAACAAGAAAAGCCCCGCAGAAGCGGGGCTTTTTTAATGCATTAAAATCGCTTACTTCACCAAAGCTTCGGTGTCGAGAGCGATGAGTAACTCTTCGTTGGTGGCGACGACCATAGCGGTCGGGGTGCCGTCCTTGCTGATGATGTGGCCAGAGTTCTTGCCGTTGTCTTCGTTGCGGGCTTCGTCGATCTGGTAGCCGAGAATCTTGAGGTTGTCCATCGCCATCTTGCGGACGAGCTTGCTGTTCTCGCCGATACCACCGGTGAACACGAGGGCGTCAATACGCGGAAGAGCCATGGCGATGCCGCCGATTTCACGGGTGAGCCTGTAGGCGAATGTTTCGAGAGCAATCTGGGCTCCCACGTGGCCTTCGCTTGCGGCCTGCGTCAAGGTGCGCATGTCGTTAGAAAGACCGGAGAGGCCGAGCAAACCGGATTCCTTGTTTACAAGCTTGTCGAGGCGGTCGATGTCGTAGCCGTATTTCTTGCTGATGAAGAAGAGGATGGCCGGGTCGATGGAACCAGAGCGGGTACCCATGATCAGGCCTTCGAGCGGAGTGAAACCCATGGTGGTGTCGGCGCACTTGCCGTTCAAAATGGCGGAGCAGCTGGAGCCGTTGCCGAGGTGAGCGGTAATGAGGCAGGTTTCTTCGGGCTTCTTGCCAAGGATACGGCAGGCTTCGGCAGTCACAAAACGGTGGCTGGTGCCGTGGGCGCCGTAACGGCGGATGCCATCTTCTTCATAGAACTTGTAGGGGATGCCGTAGAGGTAGGCCTTGCGCGGCATGGTCTGGTGGAAGGCGGTGTCGAACACGGCGACCTGCGGGAGCGTCGGGAAGAACTTGGTGGCGCATTCCATACCGGTGGCGTGAGCCGGTTCATGCAGCGGGGCAAACAGAGTGATGCTACGGATGTAGTCGATGACTTCCTGCGTGACGCGTTCGCTCTTGATGTACTTACCGCCATGCACCACGCGGTGGCCGATAGCTTCGATGGTGTCGATGAGCTTCTGTTCGGCGAGGAACTTCTGGACTTCGGCGACGGCTTCGGCATGAGTGGGGCAATCGAAGTTGAAATCGATGTTGCCGTTCGGGCCCTTGGCCTTGACGTGGCCATTCACGCCGATGTTTTCGACGAGGCCGCTGGAGATGGATTCTTTGGTCTGGGTGTCGATAACGGCGAACTTGACCGAGGAGCTGCCGCAATTAAGAACGAGTACGCGCATATTAAAAACCTTGGTAATTGATTATGGGAAAAAAATAGCATTTTAGGGGGCCGCTGGCTTTGGGGGCGGGAAAAATGGCCGTTTTGGGCCGACTTTGAAAAATTGCCTAAAATAGGTTGCCTATTTTAGGCAATTTTTGTATATTAGTATAGAGAGGTCTTTATGCAAGAAAATCCGTTCATTGTCAAAGGGTATAAATCGCCGGCCTATTTCTGCGACAGAGATGACGAAACTGCCGCTATTATATTGAATATTCAGAACGGTGCCGATACGACACTGGTCTCTCCGCGTAAGTACGGAAAGACGGGATTGATTTTGCATACCTTTGCCGAAATGAAGCGTCGGCGCCTGAATTACGAAACTCTCTATGTTGACATATTCGCGACGTTGACCTTGGAAGATTTTACCAAGACCCTGGCAGAAGCCATCCTGATCAAATTTCCTGAAAAGACATCTATTGGCAAAGGGTTCGTAACTTTTTTGAAGACGCTTCGCCCCACGCTTACTTATGATTCCATTTCGGGTTCGCCGCAGTTGCAGTTTAACTACGGAACCGTTTCGGAAAAGGAATGGACTCTCAAAAGTCTGCTTGAATTTTTGAATACCCGCGAAAAGCCGGTTGTGTTGGCGTTTGACGAATTCCAACAAATTACGGAGTATCCCGAAAAGACAGCCGAAGCCTTGCTTAGAACTTATACGCAGTCTATGCAAAACATTCGTTTTATATTCTGTGGCAGTAAGAAGAAGTTGATGGCCGAAATGTTTACAAGTGCGGGTCGTCCGTTCTTTTCTAGCACCAAACTGCTGACACTTGGAAAAATCGATTCCGATAAGTATGCTGAATTTATTCGGGGCCATTTTTCCGAGGTGGGAAGAACGATTGATGCCGGTGTTGTTGATTGGATTTTGGAGTGGACGCGTCGCCACACATTTTATACCCAGACCCTTTGCAACGAAGTGTTTGCTGTCGGTGGCAACGTGACTATTGATGTGGTGAAAAATGCCGCAAACAGGATTCTAGAAAGAGAATCCGATTATTTTTTGCAGTACCGAGAACTCCTTACTCGTCAGCAGTGGTTGCTTTTGGTGGCCGTTGCAAAAGAAGGTAGCGTGAGTAAGCTGACATCAACCGTGTTTTTGAAGAAATACAACATTGGTAGCTCCACGAACGCTCGCCGTGCGGCAGAATCCTTGCAAGAAAAGGAATTGTTGTTGACGCTTGAATCCAAAGAAAAACAGGAATACCAAGTTTATGATGTATTCCTGTCTCGCTGGCTGGAACGGGAGTTTTAAGGAACTGTAGGATTTCTAAATTTATGCAAATGTTCAAGAAAATTGCAGAGTTTGACAACCGGGTTTCGGTCTATTGGACGAACCGGCATTTTTCCGCGAAGACGACGAAGTTTCTCAAGTTTTATGTGCGTCTGGGTGACGGCTACATTTGGGGAATTTTTGCGCTGTTTGTTTTTTTGCAGTTGGGGTGGTCCAATTTTTGGCCGATTTTGGCGCAAGCGCTGGTGGCGTTGGTAGTTTCACTTGTTCTGTACGAGGGCGTAAAACTTAGCACAAAGCGTCCGAGGCCTTTTGCGGCGAATCCACAGATTAAGGCGGAGGTCCCGCCGCTCGACAAGTACAGTTTTCCGTCGGGACACACGATGAACAACTTGGCGGTGGCCTCGGCGGTGTTCTATGCGGTGCCGCAGTACGGCTGGATCATGATGCTCTTGCCGCTCACATGGGGGCTTTTACGCGTGTATTTTGGCGTGCATTGGCTCACGGATATTATTTGCGGATTCCTGCTGGGTGTCTTGAGCTTTGCGATTGCACATGTGATCTGGATTCCGGTCTCGGGAATGCTCGGGATTTAACTAGGGTGTCATCCTGAGCGACCCCTGTATGGGGGAGTCGAAGGATCTAAAAGATGAAAGATTTTATAAAAGCTTCCGATTTCTTCGCTTCGCTTGCACCTGATGAGCGCGTGTTCCTGTTGGTGCGCCACGGTGAACGAAACCATATTACGCCTAATGATCCTGACTTTGGTGCGCACGTGGGCCTTACGGAGCGTGGGCGCGAGCAGGCCCTGTCGCTTGGCAAGTGCATTCCTGCCGAGGGCGATATCTGCTTTTATTCTAGCCCGGTGGGTCGCTGTGTTGAAACGGCTGAATTCATAGGCAAGGGCCGTGGCGTTGAAAATCCGCATATCGAAAAGCTCGATTGCTTGGCGGAATACTTTGTTCAAGATTACGATGAATATACCAAGGTGTTGCGCGCCGGATTTTACGAAGGTATTTGTGAATGGCTAAAAAATGAGGCCGCAGGTAACCCGCGTGGCGATAAAGAAGCTTTTGCGCCGCTGCCTGCGCGCTCCGAAGAAATGCTTTCGATGATGCTCGAAAAGGGTAGCGCCCGTTTCAACATTTTTGCGACGCATGATGCTTGGGTGGTTCCGTGCCTCACGCACTTTTGCAAGATGCAGTTTTCGCCGCAGTGCTGGATGAACTTTTTGACCGGCATGGCCGTGGTTACTGACGCGCAGAAGGATGTGAAGCGGATTGTGCCCGTGACAGGCCTAGATACCGGCTGGCTGGAATTTTAGGCTTATAGCAAAAACCTATAACAAACCAAAGAAAAATAGTATAACCAAATAGCCCATTTTTGGTTGACAGCGTTATTGTTTTTGTCTATATTATCCCTACGTAAATGATAGGAAAATAAGGAATGACTCAAAACTTGATGAACATGTGTTGTTGCTGTTGGGGTCGATGTCGAACGGGCGACTAGTTTTTAGGCTTTTATCTAAAACAGAATCCCGCTCGGCTGTGTCTCCGGAGCGGGATTTTTTTATTCGAGTTTAAACAATAAAAGGCGCATGGCGCTAAAGGACTTCAAAAATGTCAACTTCTAAATATATCGAAACGAAACTCATTCACGGCGGCATCGATGGCGACAAGGTCACGGGAGCTGTCAACGTTCCTATCTATCAGACTTCTACCTATAAGCAGGCGGGTCTCGGCGAAAATACCGGTTGGGAATATTCCCGCACGGGAAACCCCACGCGTGCAGCTCTCGAAGCGCTGATTGCTGACCTCGAAGGCGGTGTAGCAGGCTTTGCTTTCGGTAGCGGCATGGCTGCAACCTCTACGGTGCTTTCGCTTTTTAAGCAGGGCGATCGCATTATTATCTCGAGCAATGTTTATGGCGGAACCTTCCGCGTTTTGGACAAGGTATTCAAGAACCTCGGCGTTACCTATTCTATCGAAGATACCACCGACTTGGCGACGCTCGATACCAAAGTGACGCCCGATGTGAAGGCCTTCTTTATCGAAAGCCCGGCAAACCCGCTCCTGACCGTGACGGACTTGGCTGGCGTCGCTGCCATCGCCAAGAAGCACGGAATTTTGACCATTGTCGACAACACCTTCATGACTCCTTATTTGCAGCGTCCGCTGGAACTTGGCGCCGACATCGTGGTGCATTCTGCGACCAAGTACTTGGGCGGCCATAGCGATGTGGTGGCTGGCCTTGCAGTGACCAACAATAAAGAAATCGCAGAAAAGCTCGCATTCAATCAGAATGCCGTGGGTGCGGTGCTCGGCCCCTTTGATTCCTTCCTCTTGATTCGCGGTATCAAAACGCTTGGCGTGCGCCTCGATCGCCATACCGAAAATGCGGAACGCATTGCTCGCTACCTGGAACAGCATGAAGCCGTAAAGCATGTTTATTATCCGGGCCTTCCGACCGCTCAGGGTTACGAAATCAACAAGAAGCAGGCCAAGAACGGCGGCGCCATGATTTCGTTCGAACTGTACGAAGGTTACGACATCAAGAAATTCTTCAAGGCTCTGCAACTGATTTCTCTCGCCGAAAGTTTGGGCGGCGTCGAAAGCCTCGTATGCCATCCGGCTACCATGACCCACGCCTCTATTCCGAAGGAAATTCGCGAGAAGGTGGGTATTACCGACGGACTCATTCGTTTGTCTGTAGGTATCGAAAAAGTCGATGACATTATCTTGGATTTGAACGCCGGCATCAACGCCGCGAAGGAAGCATAATATGCATTACTATGAATCGATGCAATCTTTAATCGGGAAAACTCCGCTTGTAAAGCTTACGCACGTGGGACTCCCCGAAGGTGTAAACCTGTTTGCCAAACTCGAGCTTTGGAATCCCTCGGGTAGCGTGAAGGACCGCACCGGCCTTTACATGGTGAACGACGCGATTGAAAAGGGTCTCCTGAAACCGGGTGGAACCATTGTCGAAGCCACCGCAGGCAACACCGGCCTCGGCATCGCTTTTGCAGCCCTCAACCGCGGCATCCGCGTGATATTCGTGGTGCCCACCAAGTTCTCGCAAGAAAAGCAGACGCTCATGCGCGCTCTCGGAGCAGAACTCATCAACACCCCGCGTGAAGACGGCATGCTCGGTGCCGAAAAGAAAGCCGAAGAACTCTTGACTCAAATTCCCGGCTCTGTTTCGCTCAGGCAGTTCCGCAACATGTCCAACCCGCTGGCCCATTACGAAACCACCGGCCCCGAAATCTACGAAGATTTGGACGGACAAATCGACTACGTGGTCGCAGGCGCAGGCAGTGGCGGCACCTTTAGCGGAATTCTTAAGGTGCTCAAGGAAAAGAACCCGAACATCAAGGGCGTGCTCGCAGACCCCGTAGGTTCTACTATGGGCGGCGGCGAACACGGCGACTACAACATCGAAGGAATTGGCAACGACTTTATCGCCGACACCATGGACATGTCGCTTGTGGATCAGGTCATCAAAATCAACGATGACGACGCTTTTGGCGGCGCTCGCGAACTCGCCAAGAAAGAAGGACTCTTTGCAGGATCTTCTTCGGGTGCCGCGTTCACCGCAGCCAAAAAGCTCATCGCCTCGGGCGCACGCGGAAACATCGTGTTCGTAGCCCCCGACCGCGGCGACCGTTACTTCAGCAAGGGCCTGTACGAGTAAACCTCGCTAACTGACATTTTGCCATTTATCTTCAAAACTCCTCCAGATTGGGGGAGTTTTTTTTAGTAGTGTGGTGAGGCGGTCAATTTTTCAGCGATGCGAAATCTGACTTGTAATCAGATGCTAAACGGATTCTTTCCATTATGGGACTCTCTATAAGAACGGGCGCGGGCGGCCATTTCATCAATCTGGGCGAAGGAAATCTTGAGCCCGAGATGACGGGGGTTCTTTTCGCGTTCTTCGGCAGCACGCACAAACGACTCTGCCGTAGAGCCTGTTAGAACCGGAATGTTTCTTATTTCAAGAGCCATAATTCCCCCATAATTTATCTTTTTTAGTCATTATGGTCAACATGCTAGAAAAGATGCGGGGATTGAAAAAGTGGTCGGATTCGACCACTTTGAAATTGGTGCTTAGAATGTTTACCCTTCGATATACACGAAGGATTGCGGAGCGGCTGTAATGCCGTATTCTGCAAGAGTCTTGGGCGTTTCGAATTTTTGCAATTCGCCTAATTGGTATGCGTATGCCACCGATCTGTTGGCATAATAATCCATGAACTTCGGGCGAGAAATCCCGGCATGGGTATGAGTCTTTTCCCAGAGTTTTTTGGGAGAATCTTTCATCACACCAAGGACTTCGACCATCGCAACCACCTTCATTTCAGGTGCGGTTGAATAAATCAGAATTCGGTCCACCTTGCGTTTGGCGACACTTCTGCGGAACTCATATTTCTTTGAGCCTTCAAGTATCCGGTTTGTATATTCCGGCTTAATAGAAAGAAGTATCGTACACATAACTATGCTTCCGCAAATTTAACATTTGTTTTAGAATCTGAGAGGATCTTTTTGAAAATATCGTCAGAAATCCGCATAAACGGACGCGGACCATTTGGAGGCTCCACTACCCCAAGTTGTTGCAAATAATCCAAGGTTAGGCGATTTTTCAGGCTTTTTACAAAAACAAACTTCAAGACCATTAGATTGCCCCGATGTCGATTCCAGAAATAATCAAGGTCATCTTTTGAAAAAACACTTCTGTTTTGACAATGGCTGAAGAATTCTTCCTTCGTCTTGAAACTGTAGTATATCTGATCGACCATACCCAAGGTTGTCAAAACCGATGTGTATTTCTTGTTTGAGCCTTCTTCGCCCATTCTATAGAATAAAATCAAATCACCAGAATGGATGTCTCGCTCTGGAGCCCACGAAATATAGACCTTTTGCAAAGCATATTTTTGCGCATCAGGGCCCATAAAATTAATTTGCTTTTCCGTTTTCAAAATGGAATCCGGCAATAGCGAAGTATGGTATTTCGCCATTATTGGGAGAATAAATTTCTGCTTATTGAACAATATGTTCGGGAAATTCGCCTTGGCAGTTGCGTCGGCATCGTATGCACCCAACTTCTTGACGAATACGGACTCTTCTTTCCCATAGGAATGCTTTATGCCATGTCGCACAAAGCCCCATGTTTCTAACAAGCCCTTGAGAGCCTCCAAATTCGGACTATCTTCAAAGAAGGTGACATAGATTTCATCTACTTTACGATACAGAGCATTATCAAAAATAATCTTTATGAAGCGTTCTCCTAGTCGAAATCCAGACGCGTCTACCTTGAAAGTGCCAACTTTCAGTCTCTTTTTAGGCGAAAATTTCGGTTCAATTGAGGAATAGTTTTCGCTTTGATCTTCCGTCTTAATGTAGAGAAAACCCTTTGTTTCTTGCTCGTCAGTACGGCAAACATAAGCATATTCTTCACTTTTCTTGTTGAACCAAGGAATAAAATCAGGATATGCATCTTTAAGGCTGTCAAAAAACGCATCATTTAAATCAACATCGCCAAACAGCTCTTTTTTGACAGAGAGCATCTTATAGCTGATTAATTCGGGATATTCTTCGGTCTTTTCTGAAACGAATTCATTAATTGAATAGACTTTTTGCCCGATACCAAGTTTTTGGGCCATTTCCCGAAGCTTCTTGTCTTCCGTAATCAGCAAATCTACGCGACAATTGAATACCTCGCAAAGCAGCTGGTGGTCAATTTTGTCGTTGGCAGATTCTTCTTTGGGCAGTCGTGCCAGGAAATCTTCTTGTGGCACCGAAACTGATTTCAGGATTGTATATGCAGGCAACTTTGTTTCATAAAGTTCCTGCATATTTTTGTCTTTATAACGTTTTAATTCTTCGATAGACCACGGATGGACGCATTTGTCGTAATGTAGCTTGTCAAGCCAGTAAAATAAAAGCCCGATTGACGGATTCGTCACCTTCACATTTTCTCGATGAATCACGATATTTGTGTCTAAAAGGACTTTCATTACCATCTCCTAGTGAAAAACCTATTCCCACTAAATATATTATTTTACGATGACATATTATGACATTTTGGCTATTTTGCGAAAAAAACGTAAAAAACATTCTCTACCTATAACCGCCCCTACAAGAAGAATGGTTCATTTTCAGCGGAAGATACGCCTTTTGATATACCCAATTCTTGGGAGTGGACTAGAATAGAGTCCATTTGTCGTGAATTTTTGGATGGAGACTGGATTGAAAGTAAAGATCAATCTGATAAAGGAATTCGCCTGATTCAAACAGGCAATATTGGCAATGGGGTATTTAAAGATAAAGAGAAAAATCATCATTACATTTCAGAAGATACTTTTAGAAAACTGAATTGCACGGAAATATTCCCAGGCGACATTCTGGTTTCTCGTTTGCCAGAACCGGTAGGAAGATCTTGCGAAATTCCCGACATAAAAACGAAAATGATTACAGCTGTAGACTGTACAATTATACGTCTGGAAAAAGAATGTATTGACAAAAAATACTTTTGTTATTTTACGCAATCAAATAATTATTTCTCGCAAGTTTCGGATTTGTGTGCAGGAACAACGAGAAAACGAATCTCCAAGATGAATTTAGTTCAAGTTTGTGTTCCTCTTCCCCCTCTTGCAGAGCAAAAACGCATAGCATCAAAAGTAGAGTCGCTGTTTTCTGTTCTTGATGCTATGGAAAAGGAATGTCAGTAAACTACCAAGTTACGACTGTATCAACAATTTCCTGTTGCTCGCTTGCAGTTCTGCGAAGGTAGATTCTAGTTGTTTCAATGCTTTCGTGACCCATCAAGTCGGCAAGGAGCGAGATGTCGTTGAATTTCTCTAGAAAATTCTTTGCGTAGCGATGTCGGAAAGAATGCGGATACACAACCTTGGTGCTAATTCCATATTTAATGGCGTATGTTTTTAATTGAGACGCAATCCCCCTTGTAGTTATTCGCTTGCCAAAGCGATTCAAAAAGATAAAACCGGAATGTCGGTCAATACTAGATAACCATTCAAGAGCTTCTTTGCGGAGAATTTTGGGAATATACAGCCGTCGAAGTTTACCACCTTTGGAATATAGGTCAAACCAGCCAATTTTCACATGTTCCACCTTGATTTGCGTCAGTTCGCTTACGCGCGCTCCTGTTGCCGCTAGGAACCACACCACAAAATACCACTCCAAATTGCCATCAGTTTTTAGCATTGTTTTGAAAAACTGATAATCCGCATTGCTGATGACGTTCTCCAAGAAATTTTTCTGCTGTTCCTTAACAAATTTCAGTTGCAGTTTTCTTTTCTTGATAAAAATCAGATACTTGTTCAATCCTTGCAAACGAAGATTAACCGTCTTGGGCTTGAAGAATTCAATAAGATATTCCTTATACGCCAAAAGATTTTCCTTTGAAAAATCCTCATAATGTTCGGAATAATATTTGAGAGTCCATAAATAGGATGTGAGAGTGTTTTCAGAAAGATTCTGCTTCCGCAGATATCGTTCAAATGGCGTTTGTTTCCGTTTTTGTTTAGGCATGTTGATTCCTTTGTTTAAATGATGATATCGATTTATAACAAAGAATTACTTTGCAAGTTTACACTGCCGCCCTTATGAGAAGGTAGAGAATATTCCCTTTGAAATACCAGAAAACTGGATATGGGTAAGAATAAATGATATTGCTCTTGATATGGCTGATGGTCCGTTTGGGAGTAATCTAAAAGCTGAACATTATACCGAGAAAAAAGAAGCAAGAATCATTCAATTGAGTAATATCGCTGAAAATGGGTGGCGTGATGAAAATGTTCGATATACAACATTTGAACACGCTCAAAAAAACATCTCGAGAAGCGTTGTTAAAGCAGGAAATCTCGTAATTGCCAAAATGATGCCAGCAGGAAGAACAATGATTTGTCCTTCTTTAGAGAAAATGTATGTTCTTTCTTCAGATGCTGTAAAACTAGTTCCTATAGATCAAATTAACAAGAAATATCTGTGTTACTCCATGAACTCGCCTTATTTTAGGGAACAGGTGAATGGAAATATTCAGGGAACGACAAGATTGCGAACTAGTATATCCAAATTAAAGGAATGTTTGTTGGCATTCCCACCGTTAAACGAGCAATCCCGTATTGTTTCTAAAATTGAGGAACTATTTTCTACGTTAGACCAAATGGAGAGAAATCTCATCTAGTGATTTGAAGATTTCTTCAATCTTGTCTACGATTCGTTTCTGCTCTGCTAAAGGTGGAAACGGGAACTCCAAATCATAAATTGTATGGGGTTTCAGTTCTTTTTGGTTTGTAGAGCCTTCGCCATTTTCTTCCAAATATGGTTGCCTATTTTTTAAGAAATAATAAAGATAACGGGAATTCACTACGGAAGAACGTATTGTTGTCACATGACTATCCGGGACAATTCCTTTTATGTCATGAGGTAAGGCCTCATTAAAGAAACCGACTCGCCCCAAAGTCCCTGTTCCGGTGGAATTTATCACAACATCGCCCATTTGCAAAAACTCGTCTTGAGGATATTTGCTTAAAGTGGTCTCATCTAAATAAAGCGCCTTTTCCAAAGAAATGGGCCCATTCTTCTGATTGCATTTTTGTGCAAAAACTAGTACATTACTTTTTTCTGCATATTTGGGAGATTTTCCTCGCTTTATAGGATTGCACACATTACCCAGTTTAACCCATTCCCATAAACTTGGAATTTCAAAAGGTTCACCATCAACAGTTACCTTCTCATAAGGGCGGTTATCACTTGTTGCGATATCGTCAGTTTTTTTCTTTTTTGAGGACTTTTTGTTGTCGGTTTGGGCTTTTTCTTGCAGGATTTTTTCTAACAAAACGCTAGCAGGTTCGTCGTTTTCATCTTGCGGAACGAGTTTTCCATGAATGGCTAGGTCAAGAATCTTTTGACGGGTTTGCTTGATGTGAGTTTTAAGAAGTTCTTTGTTATTTTCAACAGCGTCAATTTCTGCAAAGGCTTCTTCGATTTTCGCGACAATGCGCTGCTGCTCCGCTAAAGGAGGAAGTGGAAAAGCTTGTTCGCGAAACATAGATAAAGAAATGAAAGGTTGTAATCCCCCCGCAGCATTCCCTTTTAAAGTTTTTTCTATAAAGCAAAGCCAATAATAAACATACCCCATGTTGGTCTGAGAGTTTTTTTTCTTGAATAAAGCGACATTCTTAATTGCAAAATCTCTATCTTTTTTTACTAATACCGCATTACCAATACTTCCTATCATTGCATACAGAATATCTCCATCATCAACATGCGATCTTTCATTAAATTTATCGTAGTCGGACTTTGATATTTGTTTACATGTAGAAAAATCTATTCGACCATCTACTAAATTTTTACTGGTGACAAAAGGATAACCTTTTTCCACATATTTAGGAGAGTCATGTGTGCCATCTCTAACATCCAGGAAATCCCCTAATTTCACCCATTCCCAATTATCTGGGATTTCAAAGGGAGCTTCGCTTTTGTCGAGGGGTGTTATTTCTTTTTGTTGTGGATTGCTTCCCCTCTTTGAGGGTCGCAATGACGGAGATTCAGCAGCGATTTCTTTCAACAAGTCGGCGGCAGTGCCATCGCTTTTGCGTTGGTCGGTAAGTTTGCCGCGAATAGCGAGATCAAGAATTTTTTGTCTCAGGAGTTTCGTGTTCATTCCGCGATTCCCTTGAGCATTTTGGCGAGTTTTTCAGAGTGAGTAGCAATTTCTTTCGCCTCGTCCTTTATATTGGAGAGAAGGTCTGCAAGAGTCACGTCTTCGATATCGTCTTTGTCCTTGATCCAGGTAATGTCAAGACTAGTCTTGTCGCGTGCAAGTAATTCCTTGACGCTATACTTGCGCCAGCGACCAGTCGGATTTTCTTCGCTCCAGGTTTCCTTGCGTTTTGCGATATTCTTTGCGTTGTAGCATTCCACAAAATCATTAAGGTCGCTGCGCTTCATGGGGCGTGTGGCAAGCGAATGCTTTATACCTGTGCGGTAATCATAGAACCATGTTTCCTTGGTGGGAGTTCCCTTCACAAAGAAAAGAACGTTCGCCTTCACGCCATTGGCATAGAAAATGCCCGTAGGGAGCCTAAGGATAGTGTGAAGATTGAATTCAGTCAGAAGTTTTTTGCGGAGTGTTTCACCTGCGCCATCGGCAAAGAGAACATTGTCCGGCAGCACAACGCCTGCGCGACCGCCATCCTTGAGCATCAGCATCATGTGCTGCAAAAAGTTCAGCTGGTTGTTGGTCGTGGTTACAATCAAGTCCGTGCGCATAGTGGAAATATCTACACTTCCTGCGGGACGTGTACCAAAAGGTGGATTTGCCAAGATGACATCCACCAAATGCTCGGGTTCATGTTCCAGCGAGTCTACGCATTTGATTGGCGTTGTATTCGGGCTTACATCGTGCAAGTAAAGGTTCATGCTTGCAAGAGTCACGACCAATGGCGTGATATCGTTTCCGCTTAATGCTTTTGTCTGCAGGAATTTTAATTTTCCGATATCGTTGCTCTGGCGTTTCATGTAATCGTAAGCAGCAAGCAAGAATCCGCCCGTTCCGCAAGCAGGGTCTGCTACGGTCTCCGTGATTTTCGGGGCCACAACATCTACCATGGCGTTGATTAGCGGACGCGGGGTGAAGTATTGACCTGCTCCGCTCTTTTTATCCTGTCCGTTCTTTTCAAGGATGCTTTCGTAGATGACTCCCTTGATATCGCCTTCCATGCTAAACCAGTTTTCTTCATCGATCATGCTGATGAGTTTTCTGAGCATGGCGGGTTTCTGAATTTTATTCTGCGCCTCGGTAAAGATGGCTCCGATAAGTCCATCTTTGGATTTGAGCGTATCCAGAATCTTTTCATATTTCGCCTGTAAATCGGGACCATCCAGTTTCAGCAAGTCTTTCCAGCGGTTGCCTTGGGGCAGTGCGCTTCCCAAGCCATAGGATTCCTTTTCGTCATCCATCTTGAGGAACAGCAAATAGGTAAGCTGAATAATGTAATCTGTAAAGCCTACGCCGGCGGCGGCCAGCACATCGGCCATATTCCAGACCTTTTTAGTCAATGTCGTTTCGGATTTTACTTCAATCTGTTTTTTCATCTTGCTACTGGAACATGAACTTTGTCAGGTTCTGGATTTCTGTGTTAATATTCTCGGGGCCGAAAAGTTTTGCAGTCTGTAAGAATAGCGGCTTTTCGTACTGCATAAGGATAGGAGCCGATACGCAACCGTTTTGCACTACATATTGGGCGATTCTTTTCAATACCTGCTTTTGGTCTTCGGTCAACACGCGTTGATTTTGACCGCAATATAGCTCAAAAAGGCTGGCAGATGTGCTTTGCAAGGAGTATAACTGGTCTTTTTTGCCCAATGCGTAACGCACAAGTTGAATAAGGTTTGTCAAAAGGCCGACTTCGTCTTTTTCCAAATCCTTGACCTTGCCCGCTTTGCCAACCTTATTCACGTATAATGTCTTGTAGCAGGTCCAAAGGTTTTTCTCGGTCAACATCGGGTTGAACTTTTCAAGTTTGCGCTTCAAGTCAGATAGCATCTCGTAGGTGATGGCGACATCTTCGCTATTGTAGATAATGCGGAGTGCTTCAACTTCGTCGCAATTTTGCTCGATGAATTCTTTGAAAAGTTCCGAGTATTTCTTGGATTCATCAATGCTAAATCCGGCATAAACAAGGTTATCCGTGCCTTCTTGCTGTATTTTGATAAAGCCACGGTTGATTTCAAGAAGAATCTTGCGCACCTTTGTGTTGTCGATAACTGCTGAAATCAGTTCTTTGCGCTCTGTGTTTGCCGCGTTGATATCCGTATAATCCGGTAGAGGATGTGCCGAGAACTCATTCTTGCCTGTAAGGGCATCATAGATTCGGCTCACAAAGATATACAAGGAAGTTGCAGGAGCGAGCAAATGGTTTACTTCATTTAAGTCTTCTTGTTCAGCCTTGTTGTTGATTTTTGAAAGGTATCCGGCGAATAGATTCAGGTGTTCGTCAGGAACCTCGCCATGGGCAAGGCGTTCCATCAACTTTTCGAATCCTAAGGTCTTGTGATATTCCGTATCGCTCATTGCGCTCGGAATCTTCATCTCGTGTTCCGTAACACCGACCGCATCGACTAGGTAGAAGCAATCCTTGCTTGTTCCATTCGGAGTTGCCAATTGGAATTTATCATCTTCCATGGTTCGACAACCGCGGCCCTTCATCTGCGTGTACAGAACCGCAGAATTGATGTCGCGCATGAATACGAGGATTTCCAATGGTTTTACGTCGGTTCCGGTAGCCACCAGCGTCACCGTAACTGCAATACGGAATTCCTTCTCGTTTCTGAAATCCTGAATCAGCTGGTTTGAATTCCCTGCCTTGCAGGTAATCTTTTGCACGAATTTTTCCGGAAGTTTGAGCCCAACCTTTTCAAATTCAACGGCAAAGGATTTCTTGATTGCCTCAATGATGTTGTCTGCGTGGCTATCGGTCTTTGCAAAGAAAAGTGTCTTGGGAATATATTTCCAATTACGGACAGGATCGTCGCTTAAGCGTTCGGGATAAAGCGATGTGTATATAGATTCTTTGAAGGTGTCCACAACTAACTGAATTTGCGCCGGGTTTACAATGCTACGGTCAAGATCCGTGGAACCATAAACTTGATCGTCCTTCTGGATTTTCTTTTGCTTCGAGCCGTTTAAAAGGGTGATGCGTTCTACTTTTTCTCCGCGATTGATTGTTCCACCCTGTGAACTGACTTGGGTGTTGATGCGGAAGATTCGCGGAGGAACGTTTACGCCATCGCGAATAGAATCTTCGAGGGTATATTCTACGACTGTATTCTTGTTGAAGAATGCGTAGGCTTCTTCAGTCGGGGTGGCCGTCAAGCCGACAATGCGTGCTGTATTGAAATAATCCAATACCTGTTTCCATTTTCCATAAATGGATCGATGGCATTCGTCGACGATGATTAAATCAAACGTGTCCCTCGTAACCTTTAAATCTTTGGGGAGTTCAATGCTTGCTGGACTCTCGTCATCAAATTCCGATTCGTCATCATCGGTGTCGGTTACGGCTTGCCCCGTCAAAACGGCATAGAGTCTCTGAATGGTGGATATTACCACATTAGACGATTCGATGTCTTTCACATCGCGCAGGCGTTGGACCACATATTCATCGCTGAACGGGATGCCCGTTTCTGTCAGCTTGTATGTCCCGAATTCGCCTTCGGCTTGTTTCCCGAGGTTATTGCGGTCCACCAAGAAAAGGACCTTTTTGGCGGGTGTATAGTTGAGTAAACGGTAAGCTGCAGTACATGCCGTAAAGGTTTTGCCAGCACCTGTCGCAAGGACAATCAGCGCCTTTTTCTTGCCGCGCTTAAAACTCACTTCAAGATTGCAGATAGCATCATGCTGGCATTGGCGCAGTCCAGCTTTTGTTTTGGTCTGCACGGCGGGAACTGCGGGCATCTTTGCAAATTCGGATTGGAGATTTGCAAGGGAGGCTAGCTCTTTGGGCGTGGGCATTTTCTTAATGAGCTTAAATTCACTTGATTCTTCAAGTGAATTCTTGAACATCAGAATGTCCCCATTACTCATAAAAAGGAACGGCAATGGATTTTTCCATGTTTGGCACCACGAAGGAACTGCTGCAGAATAAAATGCTGTTTGTTCTGCAACTTCGCCTCCGAGATGATTTTCGGCTCGCTTTGCTTCAAGAACTCCTATTGCTTTTCCGTCCAAGAAAAGTAAATAATCGGCTTCATGATTGCCCCACATCAAGGCTTCTGTTACCGCCGAAGCGTTTTGAACTTCCGAATATTCAGAACGCGAAACAACTGCCCAACCAGCTTTGGTGAGCATTTCATCTATCAATACGCGTGCCTGTTCCTCGGGCTTTAAATCGGACATAGTTTCTTCTGCATAAATATATATCAAGAAAGAGGGGAATGATTGTAAGAACATGCGGGAAAATGCGATATTTAGATGATTTTTTTATAGATTTATAGCATGACAGAAAAAATCGAAGATTCTCAGGGTTGGAAGACCTTCTTGGAATTGCGTCAGCAGGCTCAATGTAGCGTTGCTGCTGGCATGAGCGATGCTGAAGTCGAAGCAGAAATTGCTGCATATCGTTCTGGTCAAGAACAGAATGCGAAGTAATTCCGCATTTCTTTTGCCATAAATCTATTTGCGTTAGGCCTCCAGCCACTTGGCAACTTGTTGCCTTAGTGGCTATGGTCCCCTTTAGGGGAGATTGTTACCCGTAAGGGCGGAGACTACAGGCTCCGGGAGCGTAGCGAGTAAAGCCCGGCCCGCGCAGTGGCGCGGGAAACGCCCAGATCCTTCGACTTCACTTCGTTTCGCTCAGGATGACAATTTTATTGAGTTATAGTCAAATCCTATAACAAACAATAGTTAAATAGTATGCGTTTATGGCTTGACAGGGGGAAAATCTTATTCTATCTTATTGCCTACAAGATTGATAGGGAAAACAAAATGGTTTGTGAACCCTAAGCATTCGAAGGAGCGCCTATGATAAGTGACTGTCGAATGCCGAGAGGCATTCTGAAAACGAACTAGCCGAAAGTCTTACGTCCTTAAGGCTTTGCAGGTTAGAAAAACAAGCCGAAAGGACACCCCAGAAAAAATTTTAGCGAGCAAGGGTCAGCGAAAAACCCCGTTGCTTGCTGCAACCTAAAAGGAATTTTTACCATGACAACACAGAATAAGCTCCATTTTGAAACTCTCCAGGTTCACGTTGGCCAGGAACATGCTGATCCCACAACCGATTCTCGCGCAGTTCCCATCTACCAGACCTCTTCTTACGTGTTCCATAGCGCTCAGCATGCCGCTGACCGTTTCGCCCTGAAGGACGCCGGTAATGTCTATGGCCGTATCAACAACTCTACGCAGGGCGTGCTCGAAGAACGTATCGCTGCCCTCGAAGGTGGTGTTGCCGCTCTGGCTGTCGCTTCTGGCGCCGCTGCTATTACTTATGCCATCACGGCTCTCGCTCGCAAGGGTGATCACGTGGTTGCTCAGCGCACTGTTTACGGCGGTACTTTCAACTTGCTGCAGCACACGCTCCGCGACTTCGGTATCGAAACCACTTTCGTTGATACCCATGATCTGAAGGCTGTCGAAGCTGCTGTCAAGAGCAACACGAAGCTCATCTTTATCGAAACGCTCGGCAACCCGCATTCCGACATCCCGGATATCGAAGCCATTTCCGAAATCGCCCACAAGAACAAGATTCCTCTGGTCATCGACAATACCTTCGGTACTCCGTATCTGATTCGTCCGCTTGAACACGGTGCCGACATTGTGGTGCATTCCGCTACCAAGTTCATCGGTGGCCACGGCACGACTCTCGGCGGTATCATCGTGGACGGCGGCAAGTTCGACTGGGCTGCATCCGGCAAGTTCCCGCAGTTCACCGAAGTGAACCCGAGCTACGGAATTCCTTTCACCGCGACGGGCGCCGCTGCTTACGTGATCTACGTTCGCACGATTCTCCTCCGCGACGAAGGCGCTGCAATTTCTCCGTTCAACGCATTCCTCCTGTTGCAGGGTGTCGAAACGCTTTCTCTCCGCTTGGATCGCCATGTGGAAAATACCAAGAAGGTTATCGAATTCCTCACCAAGCATCCGAAGGTTACCCGCGTGAGCCACCCGAGCCTCCCGAACCATCCGGACCACAAGCTTTATCAGAAGTACTTCCCGAATGGCGGCGGTTCTATTTTCACCTTCGACATCAAGGGCGGCCAGGAAGAAGCCTTCAAGTTCATCGATAGCCTGAAGATCTTCAGCCTGCTTGCAAACGTTGCCGACGTGAAGAGCCTCGTGATTCACCCGTACACCACCACGCATGCCGAACTTTCTCCGGAAGAATTGGCCGCCGCCGAAATTACCCCGGCAACGATCCGCGTGTCTATCGGTACGGAGCATTACGAAGACATTATCGCTGACTTGGAAAACGGCTTCGCCGCAATCTAATTGTTTGCATTGAGTTTCCTGTCCCGAGCGCGTTTTCACCATTAGGAAACGTTCGTCGGGCAGGATTCTTTTTTTTTGAAGGCCGCCGCTAGGGCGGTAACGGAGAGTATTACATGATTGACTTCGAATATTATAATCCAGCAAAGATTGTTTTTGGCGAACACAGCGAACAGAAACTTCGCGAACTTTTGGCTGCATACGGCGTGAAGTCGCTCCAGCTTGTTTACAGCGGAGACTTTATCAAGGCGCTCGGCATTTATGACGTGATCAAGGACGCTGTTAAGGAACTCGGGATTCGTTTTTCCGAAAACGGGAATGTGGTTCCGAATCCTTCGATTGACTTGGTGCGCGAACTCGTGAAGCAGGGCAAGGAAAACCAGGTGGACTTTGTGCTCGCGGTCGGTGGAGGAAGTTCGATTGATACCGCGAAGGCGGTGGCGCTTGGCATTCCGTACGATGGCGACGTGTGGGATTTCTTTGAAAAAGGCATCTCGCCCAAGCAGGTTTTGCCGATTGGCGTGATTGCAACGACAGCTTCGAGCGGTTCCGAGACTTCGAACGCGGCGATTCTTTCGAGCGGTGAATGGAAACTTGGTTTTGAAGATGACCGAATCATTCCGAAGTTCGCCATCATGAACCCGAAATACACGGTAGGCCTGCCGGCATACCAGACTTTCGTGGGAATCGCGGACGTGCTTTCGCACTTGCTGGAACGCTATTTCTCGGACGAAAAGAATTCCGATACCACGGACTACCTGATCGAAGGCGCTATTCGTGCGTTGCTCGTGAATGCGGACAAACTCTTGGTAAACCCGAAGGATGTAAACGCCCGTGGTGAAATCCAGTGGCTCGCCAGTGTAGCCCACGGTGGATTCCTGGATGCGGGTCGTCGCGCGGACTGGGGCTCTCACCGAATTGAACATGAACTTTCGGCGCAGTACAACATCACTCACGGCGAAGGCATGGCTGTTGTCACCGTCGCTTGGACAAAGTACATGGCCGAGAAAAAGCCTTGGAGGCTCGCGCTTCTGGCAAGTAGAGTGTTTGGCGTAGATTCTTTCAACTATAGCGAAACCGAACGCGCAGTTATCTTGTCCGAAAAACTCACGGAATTTTTCAAGAAACTCGGTCTTGCGACAAGGCTTGCCGACTTGAAGATTGGCGACAAGGACTTTGATGCAATGGCTGCGCGTGCAACGCGTAACGGCAAGGTTGGGCACTATGTTCCGCTGGATGCCGCGGCGATCAAGGAAATCTTGAAAATCGCGTTGTAGTAAAAAACTTCAACAAAAAACAATAACAAAAACGGTGCTTACGCACCACAAGGAGAGTATAAACAATGGCTAGAGTACATTTAAAACAACCGAACGAATTGACTGGCGAAGCAAAGGCCGCTTACGAAAAGTTGGATGCTGCTGGCAAGGTGACCAACATGAAGTTGGTGATGCTCCAGGATTACGGTATCTACAAGGCTTTCATGGGCTGGTACGATGCTTGGGAAAGCCTCGAAAAGACGGTGGGTCTGCGTGCTGCAACGATTTTTGCGCACTCGGTTTCTACGACGAACGGCTGCCTTCTTTGCTCGCTGTTCTTCATTAGCGACTTGAAGGCTCTGGGTCTCGATCCGAACAACTTCGAAACTTCCGAAAACGAAAAGCTTTTGCAGCAGCTGGGTCAGCAGATTGTGAAGGATCCGACAAAGGTTCCGGACGAACTTTTCGAAGGTCTCCGCAAGTTCTATACCGACGAACAGATCATCATTATCGTGGGCTTTGGCGCTCAGATGCAGGCGACGAACAACTTCAATTCTGTCTTGGGAAGCGTCTGTTGCCCTTGAAGGAATTGTTCAAACCGGCAACTTGGAGAGAAAATATCAAGTAATTTGTACTCTCCGTACAACCCGGCGCTCCTGGAAATATTCGAAGTCCATTTTCAGGGGCGCTTTTTTTGAACCTTTTCACGGAGACAGAATGAATTTTGTACTGACGATTTCAGGTTTCCTGATCGCCTTCTTGGTAAACTTGCTTTTTCCGCAGGTGGCCGAAAATGTGCGAATCAAGGAATATGTTTTTGGCGGGTTTAGAGTTGACGACAATTTGGCATAC
>CADCBQ010000030.1 GCA_902799745.1 Fibrobacter succinogenes
GCATTCTTACACTCCTTATGCAACGACAAGCAGACGCTTGACATGGTAAACATCGACTTTCTTAACGAGAGCGCCCTTACGCAGGTTACGCTTACGCTTCGTGGACATCTTGGCAAGAATGTGGCGCATGCCAGCACGCTTGAACTTGACGTGGCCGGAGCCAGTCAGGCGGAAGCGCTTCTTAGCACCGCTGTGTGTTTTCATCTTAGGCATTTTTACCTCTTTAGGTTATTAAGTTGAAGCCTCACCTGCTGCCATGGGCTCGGTTACGGGCTTTGGTGCCGGGGCCTGCTTTTTGGCAGTGCCTGCACCGCGTTTCGGACCGTAAATCGAGAGCATTGTGTTGCCTTCGACTCGCGAATCCATTTCCAAGTCGCCATACTGGAGCAAGTCTTCTTTAGCGCGCTCCATCAGGCGTTTGCCGTAGTCCATGTGCGCCATTTCGCGCCCACGGAACTGCATAATAAGCTTGACCTTCATGCCATCCTGCAAGAACTCGGCTGCCTGCTTGATCCTGTACAGGTAGTCGTTCTCGGCAGTCTTCGGGTGCATCTTGATTTCTTTAAGCTTCACCACGTGCTGCTTGGCCTTTGCGGCCTTGGCCTTCTTGATCTGTTCAAACTTGTACTTGCCGTAGTTGATGATACGGCATACAGGCGGCTTAGCATTGGGAGACACTTCCACCAGGTCCAGTCCGGCGTCCTTGGCCATCTGGAGAGCCTGTTTGGTATCCATGATGACGGCCTCGCCATCGTCCTTTACAAGACGGATCGGGGAAATGCGAATGTCTTCGTTAATGCGGGTTCCATCACTCTGTCTGTTCGGCATGCGACGGTCGCGGGGGTTTTGTAACGCCAAGTTAAGCTACCTCTAGGTAAAATTGTTATTGTGGCGCTAAATATAGTTTTTTTAATAAAAAATGCAAGAACTTTTTAACGAACCCCTTTGAAAATAGGCGAATTTTTGTATAATTGGACTTGCTCGCGGCGGTAGCTCAATGGTAGAGCCTTAGCCTTCCAAGCTAATGGTTGCCGGTTCGATCCCGGTCCGCCGCTCTTAGACCCTTCTTCGGAAGGGTCTTTTTTATTCAGGATCCTTTAGGCAACGGATAGGATTCCATTTGCTCGACGCCCAAAAATCAATATATGCATAATCTCCCCCATACACAGAGAAAAGTCTTCCAACCGATTGGCCACCCTTGCTTAGCCAAAACCTAACAAACGACAGACCATCATCATCGGTACCAGAAGGAAGCGCCGAGAAAGAATAAGCATCAATACCATTTTCACCAGGCTTCCATTCAGAAGTCGACTTAAGCATCAATCCCGCAACCGACGACCCTCCCACCGCCGAAATCAAGATATTCCACTCTGTTGTATCGGGCAAATGCCATCCTTCAGGACAAATACCACGCGCAGGGTATATCGGCGAACAAACAATGTCATCATACGTATCCCCACACCCTATGCTATTCGGACTAAATTGTCCCGCGCTATCCATTGCGGCGCCCCTCGTATAACGGCGACCATACTTAACACAGTTGGTATCACTCTTGTCAAGGCACGCACTCCATTCCACCTCAAAATTGAGGTTTTCAGCCATCCACCATTGTTCACCAATTTTCACGGTCTTGTATGTTCGACCATCACGATTATCAACTAATGTGCCATATTCGCAATTGTCCTCTGATTCACTTTTGCATGGTGCAACCTTAACAGCGAGGTTTGAGTTTTGTTCGTTTTGGCATTCCTCGCAAATACAACGGACATGATACCTATAATTAGCGGCAAGATCACCGCGTTTTAAGTCGGCTTCATCGAATTCCTTATCCAAAATCAACCTATAAGGATAATAGTACGTTCTATAGGAATCTTTTTTCGTTTCACAGGACTGGCTCCAAAACATTTCTATTGTACCGACACGATCAAAAGGGGACGACCTATGCCAAGCCGCATCATCAACATCGACATAGCCGCCAGGCAACGCAGAGAATCCAAATGCGTCCGTTCCATTACCACCATCGGACCAACCCGAGGTAGACTTGAGAACTTTTCCTGCGTTTTCTGCACCCCCAACCGCAGCTAGCAAAGTTTCCCAATCCCTGTTATAAGGTAAATCCCACCCTACAGGACAAGCCCTAACCGCATTCCCATAATCAGAAGACGGATCATAATGAAGGCTCCATTCATAGAACTTTCCATACTTGGCACAATCATACCATTTCCCTCCTGCGTAGCAGGAATCTGCATCAGTATAGTTCGTGTCTAACCTGAGATTTTCCGCCATCCACCATTGTTCGCCAATTTTTACCGTTTTATAGGTTCGTCCATCGCGGGGATCATACAGAGACCCGTATTCACAATTATCCTCCGTTTCGGTTTTGCACGGAACAGCCATAACAACAGAACTAGAAGAAACCTCCGAAAATGAGGATATTTCGATATAAATATCGGAACTGCTAGATTGTTCGGAGGATTCGTCTCCTTCACTAGACACAGAATTTTCATCAGGATCCCGCATACTGGACGACGAATTGGCACTGGATGATTCAGGTTCATTTTTACTATTAGATTCGAACCAATCCTCGCCATCGCATTCGTAGTTCATTTTAAGATCCTTCACATAGACCTTTTCGCCAATAACATCTGCATTACACTCGTAAGATTCAAGTTCAGCCTTATCAGCCACTTCTGCAGGGAGGGTGTCTACATTAACAGCATCGCCTTTTCCACTACAGGCAGAAAGCGTCAAAGATATTACAGAAACAAATGTAAGAGCGGCAACAAAGAACTTGTGCATCACAAGAATCCTCCTAAAACTTGGCAAAAGATAAATAATTTCTACATTTGTGTTTGAAAAAAGAGGTTCCCATGTTCTTTGAACAAGCCATTGCACATCAGGTTCCGGGTTACACCCGTGAAGCCGACTCCGCCCACGGCGAATCGCTCGCCATGCTCGACTATAAAGACGAACTCCGAATCAAGGACCTCGCCATCCAGGAATTTTGGGACGTGAACCGCCTCGCGGGTACTCCGCAGAAGGTGATTGCAAGCCCCATGCCGCGCGCCTACCGCACCACAAGCAAGCGCCGCGTGTTCATGCAGCCGGGCAACCTGCAGTTTGACCGTCAGGAATCGATGCTCGAACCCGAAGAACACAACAAGATTTACGACTTTCTGTTTGAAAAGTTGATTACGCCGGCATACAAGCCGCTCGCCTATGCGCTCAACTGGATTATCATCCGCGGCACCTACCAGTACCGCGTAGTGATTTTCAACATCAAGAAGATTGACGCGAGCGTTGTTCGCAAGCTCAAGCTGATTTCGGATGCGCTGAAGGAAACGCCTTTCAAGGTGACCGCGGCACACGCCTATGTGGACACGACCGAATCGGATTACTACCTGGAATCGAAGCGCCCGACAGACGGTTTGAACTTCAAGCAGCTTTACGGTCCGCGTGAAATGAGCCTGTCGCTCGGCAAGTTCAGCCTGCGCTACCCCGTCACGGGATTCAGCCAGATTAACGAAAGCCAAATTCACAACTTGATCAAGGCCGCAAGCCGCCTCCTGAGCTTAAGCAAGGATGATCATTTCTTGGATTTGTACTGCGGATACGGCCTGTTCAGCTTTGCGCTCGGCGAAGCCGCCAAGGACGTTTTAGGCGTGGAATGGGAAGGCCCGTCGATTGACTGCGCAAAGGCTTCTGCCAAACATCTTAAAAAGTCTTACCGCTTTATCGCCGGAAAGATCGACGAAATGTTCGTGCAGACGCGACTCCCGCGGCCGATCATGAACGAACCGGAAAAAATCCTACTGGATCCGCCGCGCAAGGGCTGCGAACCCGGCGTAATCCACGCACTCGCTATGCGCAAGCCAATTCGCGTATGCCATGTGTTCTGCGGCACCGATGAAATTCCCGCCTCGCTCAAGGAATGGGAACGCTACGGTTACCGCGTGCGTGAAATCCAGCCGCTGGACTTGTTCCCCGGTACCCCGCACCTTGAAACCATTGTGATGCTCGAGAGGAAGTAGACGAGAGAACGCCCTGCGGGCTACAGACGAGAGACGAAAGATAATGATCTCCGAGCAATCAGCAAATGCAAGACCTCCCTTGTGGACGCGGAATTTCGTGACGGTTGCCGCCGCGAACTTTTTGCTGTTCTTCAGCTTTTACCAGCTGCTGCCGATTCTCCCGCTCTACATTATCGAGAAATTCGCGACCGACAACGCAACGGCCGGATTCATCATTTCGCTTTATACGATTGGCGCGCTTGCCTGCAGACCGTTCGCCGGATTCCTCGTGGACACACTCAGCCGCAAGCCCCTGTACTTTTGGACATTCTTCGCGTTTACCGCTTGCTTTTTAGGCTACAAGACTGTCGGCATTTTGCCGATTCTTGCCGCCGTGCGGTTTGCGCATGGTTTGTTCTTTGGAATTTCGAGCACGGCGAGCAACACTGTCGCGATTGATGCATTGCCCGCTTGCCGCCGCGGTGAAGGTATCGGCTACTTTGGCATCAGCGTGAACCTTGCCTTTGCAACGGGTCCAATGACAGGCATGTTCTTGTACGAGGCGTTTGGCGATACGATTGTATTTGCGATTTCGATTATTTTGTGCGTGATAGGCTTGATTCTTGTGCAGACTTTGAATGTGCCCTGCAAAGAGAAAAAGCCGCATGCGCCGCTTTCGCTTGACCGATTCTTCTTGACCCGCGCCATTCCGCAATTTGTCAACTTCATCTTTGTGGGTTTCGCCTACGGCCCGGTCACCAACTACATTGCCCTTTACGCCAAGGAGCTTGGCATTGGAGGTTCCGGCTGGTTTTACGCATTGATTGCAGCGGGCCTGATTATGAACCGCATTATGACAGGGCGCTTGATTGACCGTGGCTACCTGATTCACTTAGTAGGTACCGGCATGACTTTGAACGTGGTCGCCTACTTTATCCTCGCGTTCAGCCACTCGCCCATCACCTTCTTTGTCGCGGCATTCCTGATCGGTACAAGCCTCGGCCTCATTTTCCCCGGCTACCAGACCATGTGCGTGAACCTCGCCCGCCACGACCAACGCGGTACTGCGAACAGCACGTACCTAAGCGGTTGGGACATCGGTATCGGTGCGGGAATCCTTACAGGTGGTTCCATGGCAGGGCATTTCGGCATGCACCAGCCCGTATTCCTTGCCTGCGGAGTAGCACTGGTAATCGCAGATGTTCTGTACTTCACCTGGACCGCAAGGCATTATTTAAAGAATAAACTGGAAGGATAAAAGGGTTTAATTCACTCTTTTATCTTCGTACATCATGTGGTCAGCGTTGATAACGCTTTTCCTGAAATTGGCCCTACGACCATCCCAATCGGCATAGCCGATGCTCACCTGAAGCGTATAGTGCAGTCTGTCTTCGCAGCTCGCAATTTCTTCGCGCAAACATTCACGAATGACCCGGACAACATACGCAGGCATTTCCGTCGGCACAATCAGCATAAACTCATCACCACCGTAGCGGCACAGGAACACAGAATTGCCCAAACTGACACACGCACTCTTAAGTGCCTTGGAGACAATTACCAGAGCTCTGTCGCCTTCCACATGGCCATAAGTATCGTTGATTTGCTTGAAGCGGTTCACATCCACCATAACGACATAAAGGTCTTTCGAGTCTCGCGGCGACGACTGCAGATAGCGTTCCAACTGGTTTCGGTTATTCAGCGAAGTCAAGGTGTCAGTCGAAATCAGCTGATTCTGCAAATTCAGATAGACAAACAGGATAATCATGACGCACCAGAAGCAGAAAATCGGAGCGGTCATCGCCAAGAACACTTGCAAAGCGGCTGAAATAATGCAACCCGGCGTATAGCAAGCCACAATCAAGTAGGTCCTTAAATTCTTTCGATTTTGTGGTTTGATTCCACGCAAAAGGCAACGCACCGTCACCGTCATGATATACACAAACGGGATTGCCATCAAAACTACGTAGTAAAGAGCACGAGGCTCTAGATCATTTTCCAACCAAAAATTCGGAAATGCAATAAACGAAGCAAGCAACACAACCGATTCTACAATAATCGGAAGTTTCAGTTTAGTTTGGAGACTCTGGATCTGCACACGAGTCATTTCCGGCCGCGTGCTAATTTCGGCATAAGCAAAGCAACTATAAAAAAGGACTGAAATGATTACCGCGTTAGAATAATTCACCGCCAAAACGGAAAAGGTGCTTTTCGGTATGAAACCGTCGTTCACTAGAGCCCAAAAAGCATCGCTCACAAAATAGACGGCATGCCACCACACGAGTTTGGAAAAAAGGTTGAATCTCTGCTGTGGAGTTGGAAGCTTTTTTATGCTATACAAAAGGAGCATCAAAATGCAAGCGCATCCGACATTAACTATTGCATAAAAAATAAAGTCACTCATATTCTAACACCTACCACCCCAATAATAGCAAAAATCTTACATTTCAATTACTAAATTGTTTAATATGAAACCCTGGAAACTGTTAGACTCTGAATACCTTGTAAACGCCCCCTGGCTAAAAGTGGCCAAAGAAACCTGCGAATTGCCCAACGGGAAAGTTATTGACGACTTTTATACACTATGGCAGCCGGACTGGGTTCTTATTTTGGCTCGCACCGCCGAGGGCAAATGGGTCATGACGGAGCAATACCGACATGGAACGGGGCAAATTGCGCTAGAATTCCCCGCCGGGATTATTGACAAGGGTGAAAGTCCGGAACAGGCCGCAATAAGGGAACTTCAGGAAGAAGTGGCGTTCCGCGGCTCTGCCGACAAGGTCCGTTACCTCGGGAAATTTCCGGTGAACCCGGATAGGCACCGCGGCAAGTTCCATGTCGTATTCATTGACGGTGTCGAAAAAAATGGAAGCACGCATTTCGACAGCACCGAAGACATCGAGAACTTGTTGCTAAGTGACGAAGAACTGCAGAAAAAAATGGCGGACGGTTCTTTCAACCATCCGCTACAAATCGCCGGATATTTCAAATGGCGGCTTACTTATGGACGTAAGCAATAAAGAATGTCAACCCAACGGATGATAAGTCTTTCTCACTAGATTCCAGTTCAACAGCAGACGAAAACAGCCTAAAGCCAATCAGAGCACCATCATGGATGCCTGTATCGTAAGCTGCCGTAAGCGATATGGCAGCACCTGTACCGTCGTTCATTTTAAGGTCCCGAATATCGGTATCATTCGCAGTCCAGGCAAGACCAAGCGATCCAGACAAATGCAGATGGTCTACGGGGTAAAAGATGACGCTCGGTCCAAAAAGATACGAATTGAACTGAATGTAATTATCGGAATCGTAAAAACGATGTCCCTGACCACTCAGTTCACCGGCGACCCAGACCCTTTCCGAGACCTGGCCACCAATACGCAAGCCAAAATTGATAGCTATATCATCGCAATCCTTGCAGATTACGTCTTCTACATCGACATCGTCAACTTCTGTAGAAGCACCACCCACGCCCACGCCGACATCCACATAAACAGCGAATGACGGAATCGTCATGAATATTAAAAACAGAATGATTTTTTTCATCTTTTCTCCTTTATTTTTGATTGTAATTTGATAAACTCTCTATGTAATTCCTTGTCGCCGTATTTGTCTTCGGCGCCGGGAGCTAAATCTTCGACGGAATAGCCACTAGTAATGCGTTGCAGTAGCACGCTGCGGACCGATTCGTCGTAACTAAAGTGGATACGGAAGGTGCGGTACGCAAGCACACCCGTATGTGCGGATTCGTCGACGGTTAAGCGACGACGGGAACTGTCGAAAACATCTTTCGAAAAATTTCCGCGGGAAAGTTGCACTTGGGCAAAGCTTCCCAAATCGAATTCGCTGCGTTCGGCAATCCAGCGGTTCTGTTCCGCAAAATCTTCGGACATTTCGACCGACCACAAGTCGCCCACTTGTTCTTCGACCCAACCCGCTTTGGCATCAGGGAAAGCATCTGCCATCGGAATGTAGGGTTTGATATCAAGCACGGGCGTTCCGTTCAGCAAATCCGCCTCATCTACATACAAAGTAAGACCTTCAATTTTCAGAAGACGCACGCAGCTGAGTCCAATCGGATTCGGGCGATAAGGACTACGGCTCGCAAAAGTACCTACGCGGTCTTTACCCTTAGGCGGTACAGGCGGGCGCGTTGTCGGACGCCAACCCTCGTTCTCGTGGAATTGGAAAATCACCCAGATGCGTTCAAAGCCATCCAAGTCGCGGAGCGCCATTTCAAAATTCTGCCCCGCATTCAATTCGATCCGGCCCGGATGCCCTGCAAACAGCCTCCCCTGCCGGGGAGCGTCGTACTTGTAAATGGCATCGCCATAAAATGTGCCGATCGGAGAAATTTTCACGGCGGGAAATATAGAATTTAACACCTTTTTACTGTTTACTGTCTACTGCCTACTGTCTACATTTTCTACCTTTGTGCGCGATGAAAGATAAAGCTAAAAAACTGATTGAAAAGTACGAAGAACTGGAATCGGAACTCGGTAACCCGGATGTTCTCGCAGACCAGGCCCGTTACAACAAGATTCACAAGCAGTACAAGGGTATCGAAAAGGCCGTCTTGAAGGCCAAGGAATACCTGCAGATGCTGAACGACCAGGAAGAATGGAAGGCCGCTCTCGGTGATTCTGACCCTGAAATGGTCGCGATGGCAAAGTCGGAACTTTCCGACATCGAAAAGAAGTTGCCGGGTATCACCGACGAGCTCCAGATTTTGATGGTGCCGAAGGACCCGTGGGATTACCGCAATGCCACGCTCGAAATCCGCGGCGGTACCGGTGGTGACGAATCCGCCCTGTTTGCGGGCGACTTGTTCCGCATGTACCAGGGTTACTGCAGCCGTATGGGCTGGAAGATGACCATCCAGGATGCAAGCGAAGGCACCGTGGGTGGTTACAAGGAAATTCGCGTGTTTATTGAAGGCGACAGCGTGTACGGAACGCTCAAGTTCGAAAGTGGCGTTCACCGCGTGCAGCGCGTGCCCGAAACCGAAACGCAGGGCCGCGTGCATACCTCTGCCGCAACGGTCGCTATTCTCCCAGAAGCCGAAGAAGTCGACGTGGAAATCCGCGAAGCCGATATTCACATGGACACCTACCGTTCTTCGGGTGCTGGCGGTCAGTACATTAACAAGACGGACTCCGCCGTGCGACTCACCCACATTCCGACAGGCGTGGTGGTGAGCTGCCAGACCGAACGTAGCCAGTTGCAGAACCGCTTGCACGCTATGGAAATGCTGCGTTCCAAGATTTTGGACGCCGTGATTGCCAAGAAGGAACAGGAAGAAGCCGCAAGCCGTAAGGCCTTGGTGGGCACCGGTGACCGTAGCGCCAAGATTCGTACTTACAACTTCCCGCAGAACCGCGTGACCGACCACCGCATTGGTCTTACGCTGTACAATTTGGACAAAGTCATCACTGGCGACCTCGATGAAATCATCAACGGACTCCAGATGGCTAACGCCCAGGAAAAGCTCGGAAAGTTCAACGCTTAAGGTAACCCATGCCACAGATGACTGTACTTGAAATTCTGAACCGCACCAAGGTATTCTTCGAAAAGAAGGGAATTCCTGACGCGCGCTTGGATGCCGAATACATCATCAGCCACGGACTTCAGATGAAATCCCGCATGGACATTTACTTGAACTTTGAAAAGCCACTGACGGAAGCCGAACTCGATGTGCTCCGCCAGATGGTAGCTCGCCGCGCAAACCGCGAACCGTTACAGCATATTATCGGCGACACCAGTTTTCGCGGGTTCATCATCAAGTGCGATCCGCGGGCACTGATCCCGCGCCCCGAAACGGAGTCGCTGGTGGACATGGCGAAGGATGCGCTGAAGGACGTCGAAAATCCGTTCATCGTGGAAGTGGGCACGGGAACAGGGGCGATTTCGATCGCCTGCGCGAAAGAAATCGCCGGTGCGAAAGTGCTCGCCACGGACATTTCTGAAGATGCACTTTCGCTCGCCCGCGAAAATGCCGAAGCCAACGGCCTCGGCGAAAATTCTGAAGGCGCAAGCGTTGCCTTCGCAAAGGGCGACTTGCTAGACGCCGTCACCGCAACTGACAAAATCGACTGCTTGATTGCAAACCTGCCGTACATTCCTGACGGCGAAAAGGGAAAGCTCCAGCCCGAAGTCGACAAATTCGACCCGGCACTCGCCCTCTATGGCGGACCGGACGGCCTTACGCTCGTGCGCAAGCTCTTGCAGCAGACCGAAGGCAAGCTAAGCGCAGGCGCCCCGATTCTTTTGGAAATCGGGTCTGAACAAGCAGAAGTCTTGAAGAACGAAGCCGCCAACTACCCGTGGCTCGAATTCTCCGGAATCCACAAGGATTACTGCGGGAATATCCGCTTCGTGAGCTATAAGGCTAAATAATTACACGCCTACGGTGCAGCCGAGGGCGGAAAGGACGTAGGTTTCGCTTTCGCCTGCACGGTAAAACGGCAGCAAAGTTTCGTCGTCTACCAAAGAATCATCAAATCCATTCAGCTGAAGCTGTTCGTCTATACGGCGCTTGAATGTAGAAAAGCCGGTATTCCAAAGCGAATTATGTTCATAGTCGGCTTTACAGGTTGTTTTTTCCAATTCATACTTGTTGTACATATTTTCCTCTTTCATCAAGAAAAACACACAAACGGACTAGTGCTTTTCTGTACAGCCAAATATAGAATCAAACAGGTGTCATTTTATGACACCCGCATTTTTTCGATTTTTAGGAATTATTCAACAACAGTCGCAACGACTTTAGCATGGCCGACTTTTTCGAGGCCAAGCTTTTTGCCAGCGGCAGCGCTCAAGTCCAGTACACGGCCTTTAGCAAAGGGACCGCGGTCATTCACGCGCACTCTAACCTTTGCGCCAGTATCTTTGCGAACCACTTCAAGAATCGTTCCGAACGGGAGTTTCTTATGGGCGCAAGTAAAGTCATTCTGATTGAAAATTTCGCCACTGGCGGTCTTTTTGCCGTCAAAGCCGGGGCCGTAATAGCTTGCCTCGCCTTCGAACGTGGTACCGATAGCAGCCGTCTTTTTCTTTTTGCCCTGAGTCGTCTGCTGTTTTTCCGGGAACCGTTCATAGCCTTGTCTAGAGGCGATTTTAGCATTACCGGTCGCGCAGCTGGACAAAAGCATAGCCATAAGCGCAGCCATCGCAATAGCAATAAAGCGCTTATTCAAAATCATACATGCTGTTGTAGGTGTTTTCAAGAATTTCATCTTCCTTACTCTTGACTTCAGCCTGCTTTTCTTCAGGAGCCTTATTCAAAGACTCATAATATTGCGCAGACAGCTTATTCACGTGGTTTTCGCTACTCCTAACACGCTTGCGCAAACGTTCCAAATCCTGATCTGTAATAGTCAAGCGGGTGTTCATCATCTTTGCCGCCTGTTTACCCCACGGAGTTTGACCGTACTTGTCGCGAAGGAGCTTGTAGGTCAACAAGGTGCTGTCAACACGTTCCGGATTCATCTGAAAATACATCGCCTTCATGTAAAGCGCCTGTATACCCGCCTGCGTTTCCGGGAATTCCTGATACAAGCTGTCAAACTGCGTAAAGGCTTTTGCGTATGCAGAATCTACCTGGTCCATTTTGTCTAACGGCATTTCAGCAGCAATGGTCCAAAGGCTTTCGGCAACCATGTACTTTTCCTTGGCCAGGTCTTCTTGAGTCTTTAGGGTCACGCGCATACCCAAGTTCACCTGAGCCTGTTTTGCGTATTCCGTATTCGGATACTTTTCGATAATTTCCTTATAGATTTCTTCGGCAGCATCGGGATCATGCATGTATTCATCGTAAATAAACGCCTTTGCATAAATCGCGCGCAATGTTTTTGCGCTATCGCCCGACTGTTCAATTACGGAATTCAAGCGCGTAATGGCACTGTCGACTTCGTCCAACTTGAACAGGAACAGTTCGGCAATCAGGAATTCCGACTTGAAGAAATTGTCCACATTCGGAATCGAATCCTTGCGGTCCTTGTCGTTTTGATCGCGCATGGCAACCAAGCGCTTAAGGGCATCACGGCGTTCGCGGCTTTCTTGCCCCCACTTGCTAATGGTACGCGAAATAAAGCTACTGTCGTAATAAACAATCGCCTTTTCGTAATTAATAGTCTTGTGCTGTTCGTAATCGCCCAGGCAGAAATAGCTGCGCGACGCAAATTCCGTTCGCGGATGTTCCGAATTCACCTTCTGCAATATGATGATTGCATCCGGATAACGACCACCCAACATGGTCAGTTCACCAATGCGCACCAGATATTCCGGCTGCTTGGATTCGTTTTCGGGATTCTTGTAAAGTTCCTTGTATTCGTCCGCCGCTTGCAGGTATTCCTTACGATTTGCCAAGCATTCTGCGGCTTGTTCGCCTGCCGTCTGCTGTTCGCGCGGGTTCAGTTCCTTGATTTCCTTGGCGGTATAATGTTCGCGAGACTTGTCCCAGTTTTCTTTTTTGAAATAAAGCCCAGCAAGTCTAAAGTGCGCCTTGCCGCGCATAAAGGGCGTACCGGCAGTGTCGGCCAAAACCGCTTCCAACGAGGCAATTGCCTGATCAGGGAATTCGGCCTGTTCATCGAGCAGCGAAAGAAGATTCAAACCCTGGAAATAATACGGATGATCCTTGGAAGAAATCACCGGTTCCAAGGCAAATCGGCTGATATTATATTCGTGGTTACGGTAAAGACAATAGGCACGCTGGTATTCGACTGCCTGCATGGAATCATGGTCGGCAAAATAGCGTTCAAATTCATCGTACTTGGTAATCGCCTTACCCCACTCATGCTTGTGGCGGAAAGCTTCACCGATCAGGAATACGGCTTCGGCAGTACGTTTCTTGTTCTTGGGGAAACGTTCCAGCACGCGGGAGCCTTTTTCGATAATCTTGTCGTACTTTTGGCGTTCTTCGGAACCGGGCAGGGAATTTTCGCTATCGGGAATGCTGTCCAAGCGAGCTTGGCGCATTTCTCCGGCCTGTTCATCTAGACGTTCCGCATTGAACATGTGGTTCAAATAGGCACAGCAAGTACACCCCTCGAACACGAGGGCGAGCATTACAAGTGCCATGTAGCGGATACGTAGCATGGGAGTAAAGATACAAAAATGAGGGCTATAAAACCCTAGTATTGGTTCAAATACTTCGTGTAGTCGCACAGTTTGAGACCTGGCGGGAGTGCAGACTTGTCAAAGCGAACCATGCGGACTTCGGCCGGTTTACCCACCACGCGGGCAAGCATTTCAAAGTTATCCTGCGTTTCCCACACAGCAGCATCGATAATCAAGCCATCGCCACAATCGGTTTCACCCGTACTGTTGCCAATGCCCGAAATTCTGGAATTCTGCTTGAGAAGTCGGGTATAGACTTCGGGAGCAATTCCGAAATGGTTCGAGCTTGAAGACGAATCGTACACCACTACATGCACTTCGCGGAAATGGTTGAGCGAATCAAACACCACCGTATAAGTATGCTTGTAAGGAGCCATGTAGAACGATTCTTGCCAAACATTGTTTGCGACAGGTCTAAAATTCGAAATCGAATACTTCTTGAAGAATTCCTTAGGCGTTGCACCATAGCGAACAACATAATGGCCAAGCATCGTCGAGAAGTCATGAACAGCTGACGGAGCAAGCGTTTCGCGCAAGCTATCGACTGCACGGTTCAAGTTCGCCGTCAAGCCGTCGTTCTTATTAATCGGTGCGGGTCTTGTAATGTTCGATTCTTGAATGCGCTGCTGGATATCGGGATAGTCCGGATCAATCTTCTGGATTTCCTGGAACTGCTTGCGAGCCAAATCAAACTGACGGCCCTTCAAATAGGCGCGGCCCAGAGCTTCCTTGAGCGGCAAGTTTTCAGGATACTTGTCGACCATGGGTTCCAAAATATCGAGGGCAGTCTGTGCGCGGTCTTGCGGAGAAAGAACTACGCCGTTACCCGGGCCCGGAGGAGACTTTTCACCCAACGTAGAAACCGCTTCGCGAGCCGGAGCGTAATCGGGCATGAACGCCAGAATGCGCTGGTATATCTTTTCGGCCGCGTCGAAGTGGCCCTGGTATTCGTCCATGTAACCTTGCAACAGCAAGAGCTTTACATTCACCGGATACTGCGAAAGAGCGTATTCGACCAGGGCAGCGCAACTATCCAACTGACCGCTGCGGTGATACACTTCGGCAAGCAATTCGTAGGCGGCAGGGACATCGCCACTCGAGAGGCTTACGACCGTCTTGAATTCATTGGCGGCCTGCAGGAATCGTTCCGTTTCCATCAGCAGCTTGCCGTACCAAAGCCTTGTCTGGTAAAGCGCCGGAGCGCGTTCAGACGCTACGCGAGCAAGTTCCAAGGCCGCAGATGCGTTGCCAGACTGATAAATTTTACGGCTTTCTACATAGGCGGACACTCCGGAACCCGGCAATCGGGCCTGGATTTTTCCAATCAACAAAGAAAGGCGATCTTGTTGATTGTCCGACAGCGGTTCCATTTCGAACAAGGTGTTAATTTGTCCGAGAAGCGCCGGTAAAAGATCCGGGTAAAGAACGACCACTCCATCGAAGATGTCGTAGGCCGACTGGAACGACCCTGCACGAGCCAGTTCCGTTGCACGGCGAATTTCAGTTTGCACCTGCACCGGCACCTTGGCCAATTCGGCAGACAAGTCGGGGGTGTCACCACGGGGAACAGTCGAACCGGCGGGGAGACCATAAGGAATTCCCCCTACAGAAATTTTGCTCGGGCCGTAAAGATCATAAAGCCGGAAACCCGCAAAAGCAAGCAGGGCTCCGCAACAAAGGGTCAAAAACAAATATGCAGCCCTACGGGCTGCCGAAGACGAATACGCCATTACTTTTCCAAGAAATCAGCCAGTTTTTCTTTATGTTCCTTGCTCTTTTGGAGACGACGCAAGGTTTTGTTCTTGATCTGACGCACGCGTTCGCGGCTCAGCTTCAAGTCTTCACCAATATCCTTGAGCGTGGTATCTTCCACCGTATCGAGTCCGTAGAACATGCGAAGAATTTCTTCTTCACGCTGCGGCAAGGCGGACAAGGTTTCCTGGATGAGTTTCTTGCGTTCATCCTTTTCCATGTCCTCGTCCTGGTTTCCGTCGGAGCCCAGAACATCCATAAGAGTACTGACCGAGTCACCCGTTCCACCGACATTGGTGCTGTCGCCGATAGGCGCATCGAGCGAAATATCCACGATTTTTTCCATGACCTCGACGATGTCCTTTTCGAACGGGGCAAATTCGTCCATGGCAATGGTGCGATCGTAGTCGCCGTCATTTTGCATCAAGGCTCGTTTAAAGCGGTTGACCAAGGCAAGCTTGTTGGGCGGAATTCGGACCGCGCCCACCTGTTCAAACAGGGCTTTTTGGATAGACTGGCGAATCCACCAAACCGCGTAAGAAATAAACTTGACATCCTTACCCATATCAAAGCGTTTTGCCGCCTTGAACAGGCCGATATTTCCTTCGTTAATCAAATCAAGCAGGGAAAGTCCACGCCCCTGGTACTTTCTTGCGACACTCACCACAAAACGGAGGTTACCCCGAATAAGGCGCTGCAAGGCCGACTTGCGGATTTCTTCCGCCTGGTCGCTCTTGATAATCGCAAGAAGAGCCTCTTCTTCCTGAGGACTCAGGGTCGGAAACCTATTCAGATCCCTAAAATAAAGCGCTTCGTTTGCATCACTCATAGAAATACATACCTTCAATTCTTCTAAGGAAATTCCCCTTGAAGACTATCCAAATATGTCTTTTTACTTTGTTTTCGTCAAGTTATATAGCTTTTCGTAAGGGTAAATTCCCGAATTGTGCCCATCGCTAAAGGTAAGGCCCGCCGCATAGCGACCAATCGACTGCACTTTGACAAGCGTAATATCTTGAGGCACCGTCGATTCATCCAAGAGTTTTTCGCCTGTATGTTCATCGACACACAACGCACACGGACACGCCAGTCTTAACTCACGAATGGCGCATGCACCGCGGCTACCATCGTTCCATTCAAATCCGAGACGGCCATCCTTTGTCCTAAATACTTTCTTGGGCTGGATCATACATCCTCCTCGGGGAGTTCCGCAAATTCGTAATTGAATGTTTTGAGCACACCGTCGCCTTCGGTCTTGAATACCGAGAGCGTGCGCACCATGGCATCGGCAGCCTGCATAAACGACTTAGCCGATTCAGAGTTGGGGTAACGGAGTACAGCAGGAGTTCCCTGGTCGCCACAATCGGCAACAGCAGGTTCGAGCGGAACCTTTGCAATGACCGGAACGCCCCAACTTTTGGCTATACGGTCTCCACCACCTTCGCGGAATATGTGGTGCGCCTTGCCGCACTGGTCGCAAATAAAGTAACTCATGTTTTCGACGACGCCCACCACAGGTACGCCCACGGAATCGAACATGGCAAGGCCCTTGCGGCAGTCTGCGAGGGCCACTTCTTGCGGAGTGGTCACCACCACAGCACCCGCCATCGGGCAATTTTGCGTAAGCGTCAGCTGAATATCGCCCGTTCCAGGAGGAAAGTCCACCAACAGGTAGTCGAGCTTGCCCCAGCGCACATGATGAATAAAGTGCTGGATCATCTGCGACACCATCGGGCCGCGCCAAATGGTCGCCTTGTCGCTGTCGGCAAACATGCACATAGACACAATGCTAATGCCACCCTTCGCTTCGACCGGGGCAATCGTATTGTCTTCAAAAACTTCGGGTGCGCGGTCGATACCGAACATGAGCCCCATACTCGGGCCATAAATGTCGGCATCCAGAATGCCCACTCGGGCACCAGAGAGGCTCAACGCCATAGCGAGGTTTGCCGTCACGGTGGACTTGCCCACGCCACCCTTGCCGCTTGCGACCGCCACCACATGAGCAACATCGCCGATATAAGAAACTTTTGGAGCCTGCGCCGCCGTATTGGAGCTTTCTACGCGACCTTGGGCGGTAAAAGTGACTTCGACAGAACTTGCACCAAGCGATTTCACAATCGTAATGCACTGGTCCTTGAACTTGTCTCGGATCGGGCACGCCGGTGTTGTAAGCTTAAGATCAAAGCTCACCTTGTCGCCATCAATCTTAAGATTCTGGACGAAGTTCAGTTCGACAATATTCTTGTGCAGGTCGGGATCTTGAACCGCCTGCAGAGCCGTCATAATAGTCTGTTCATTCAACTGCATAATGTAGGTCGGCGCAGCGCGCCTTTGAGCTATGAGGTCGCTCGCAAGCTCGCTTTGAGGGATGAGTTTGTTTCTGAATCAAAATTTAGATTTTTCGCAAGGCAAAAAAAAGACCCGTACCGACAGTACGCGTCTTTTATAGAAAGAGAATCTTTTTGAAAAATGAATTTTCAGTAGAACGCTAAAATTAAATCTTGATTTTTGCGCCCATGAGTTTTACGAATTCGCGGACAATCGCCGTATCGCCAGGCCATGCCGGAGCGGTAACCAAGTTGCGGTCCACGACAGCTTCGTCTACGTTCACGGCCACATACTTGCCACCGGCAAGAGTAATGTCCGGACCGACTGCAGGGTAAGCCGTAGCCTTATAACCTTTGAGCACGCCAGCTGCAGCAAGCACCTGCGGGCCATGGCAAATTGCAGCCACCGGTTTCTTGGCCTTGAAGAACTCCTTCACGATCTTGAGCACACGTTCGTTGAGGCGAATGTATTCCGGAGCACGGCCGCCAGTAATGAACAATCCTTCGTAATCTTTCACCTTCACTGCATCAAAGTCAGCGGTGAGTGCAAAGTTGTGGCCGCGGGATTCAGAATAAGTCTGTTCACCTAGAAAATCGTGAATTGCAGTCGCGACTGTTTCGCCAGCCTTCTTGTCGGGGCAAACCGCATCTACCTGATAGCCCAACATAGACATCGACTGGAACGGGACCATGGTTTCATAGTCTTCGGTAAAATCTCCGCAGAGAAGCAGAACCTTCTTTGTCATTACGCACTCCTGATAAGTAATTTGTTGTATTTTTTACAGCCAACATAAGCTGTTGGTTATAAAATACATTAATCGTTATTCAAAAGTACGTATATAATTTTTAACAAACTAATTCAGAGTTAAGTTCCCGAGAACTTCGGCATCCTCAGCAAGTGTGTCATACAAGGAGGCCATTCTTCTTCATAATGGCTTACCAAGATAATTGTCGTTTCTTTCGAAAGCAACTGCAACAAGCTAAAGATTTTGTCGCGGTATTCACCCTTGAGGCCTTGAGTCGGCTCGTCAAGCAAAAGCACCTTGGGCGGGCGGATTGCCGCGCGCGCCATCAGCACTACGCGCTTGTCGATTGGCGACAGATCGCGGTAGCGGGCGTTCACATCTTCAAAGCCAAGATAGTTCAGCCATTCCTTTGCCTTTGCGCGTTCTTCCCAAGTGGTATTGTCGGCTTTGCAAAGGTTTGCAGTAAAACCCGTGCACAATACTTCGGACAAGCTGAGGTCTTCGCGGTACTGGAGAGCGAGTTCCGGCGAAAAGAATCCGAGTTTTGCCTTATGGTCCCAAATGTTCAGGCCATGGCCCGGGCGTTCGCCCAAAAGGGTAATCTCATTGTTGTAAATCTGCGGGTGGTCTGCGGTAAGCATGCCAAGCAGCGTACTCTTGCCTGCACCATTTTCGCCCATGACAGCCCAATGTTCACCCTTGCGAACAGTCCAGTTCAGATTCTTGAGCACATCGGTTTCACCAAAGCGAACATTTACGTTCTTGAGTTCAAAGAGGATTTCCGAAGAGGTTTGAGCAGTGGGGTCGCTCGCTAGCTCGCTTTGAGGTTTGAGCGAAACTATCTCGTAACCCTTCAATTCCTTCTTGGAGTACTTGGGAGCAGCGATTTCTTGCGGGAGTTCGCCTACATACGGAGTAAAGGTTTTGTTGGCGTAAACAAACGCCGGAATTTCAGGTAGCAGTTCATCTTCGCGGGCAAGGCGCACTGCAACCTTCAAACCATCGCGTTTTGAAAGCTGAACCACGCTGGCAGCCAAGTGCCTGCGGTATTCAGGATCGAGGCCTCCAAACAAATCGTTAAAGTAAACCCACTCGGGCTTTTCCATCCACATGCGGGCAAGCAATACACGGCGCAGTTCCCCGTTCGAAAGACTTAAAAGCTTACGTTCCAGGACTTCGTCGGTCAAATCCGCAATCTTCAATGCCTCTTCCAATTTATCGGGGTCGGTTTCGGGCCACGCCATATCGTCGATATAGCGGTCGGTCTGCAAAAAGAATTTCTTTTTCAAGAGCAAGTGACGTACCAGCGGGGCTTCTTCGTCGTGCAGGCTAATAAAGCGCTGCTGAAAGAACGGCGCGAGCGCATGCTGAATCTTACGTTGCATTGCCTCCGACATGGTGGAGACATTTTCTTGCTGATTCAAAAAATGGGTAATGACCCTGTCAAGATCTTCGCCCTCGGTGCTGAAAATCTGCACCTGCGGGAACATTTCAATCAGAGCCTCAAAACGCTTGAATTCCATGTGCCCAAATTTAGAAAAAAAGGTCGCTTCATAAAAACAAAAAATCTCCTGCCGCATTTGCGGTAGGAGATTTTTTTGGATGTGTTATAGGAAACGTTAGAACTTGCTGAAGAAATCCCATGTGGCCTGCGGAACCCAGGATTTATTCTGCCCCGGATCCTTGTGGTCCCAAATATGGCCGCCATTCTGCGTACACCAGCGAACCGGGAAACGTTCTTCAACCGTGGTATAGTCGTAGCACACGTGCGGACCGCTGCCGCCATATTCCTGAGCCTTTTCATTCTTGGCCTTGCCGCCTTCGGAGTTGAGCGTCAAGATGATATCGCGAGCGGCGCGACCCATCTGCGGAGTGCAAAGATTGTCCTGCAGGCCGAGCACACCCATCCAACCCACGCCCTTATTCTGACGCTGCGGGAGCCAGATGTTACGTTCGGCGGTTTCATACACGGCTACAGCGCGGAGCACATCCTGGTGGTTCCAAGAGAGACCGTTGCTGAACATGGAGCCGTAGCTAAAGCCTGTAGAGAACACACGGCTAGAGTCGATGCAAAGGTTGCTCTGCAAATCGGCCAAAAGTTCATCGAAGAGCAAGTAGTCATCCTGACCCCACGGGGCCTGGTTTCCGTTACCTTCAGGAGCGACAAAGATTGCCGTCTTCTGGGTATCAAGCGGTTTCAAACCATAGTAGCCTTCTTGCTGCACACCACCGGCCCAGCCGCCCATGCAGTGCATGCCGAATATGAGCTTGTACGGTTTCTTGTTGTCGTAATTGTCAGGAATGTCGATACGGATGGTGCGCTTGCCCTTGCTCCACTGGAATTCGTAGCTGCCGGACTTGACGCGATTCCAGGTCTTGCCGCAACCACGCGTAGGCACCGGATCGTTCTTGAGACCCCAACCATAAGCATACTGCGGTTCCTGCTTTTTCTTCTTGAGCGTGAGAGCCAAATTCGTATCGAGATTGGAGAGCACAACCGAAAGCGTATCAAAGCCATCGGCAATGACTTCCAAATTGTCATTCGTATTAAGCCTCTTCAAAGCGGATTCTACACTTGCAGATTTACCGCTAAAGGAAACGCCATAATTACCCTGAGAGGTAAAGCGGATATTACGCTGGGCAGAGCCGATTTTCACATGTGCATAATAGGCTCCCTGAGCCTTGACACATGCCTGCAAATCAAGACTTCCGGAACCATAAAGGGTTTCGCTCAGCAGGCGGTTTCCCATCATGTCGAAAATTTGAACTTGCACCGGTTCGCTTGAACGCTGCGAGAAAGAGAGAACGCCGTTGTTTACACTAATGTAACCCGGCAATACTCTCCCCATAATAGAGGATGTCTCTTTATGGAAGGAGAATTCTCCCTTATCATCGGTGGTTGTCGAAAGGCCATTTTTGACCAGTGAAACAGACGCGCCGCTAACGGCCGCACCCTGTTCATCGCTCACTTTGCCCGACAGCGTAAAGGCACTAGCCGATACAGCCATTGCGCAAATAAGAGCAAGAGATTCCCAAACACTATTTTTCATAGCACGCTCCTTATATTGCTAATAAGGAAAATAAACTCAAAAACAAGCTAAAGCTCACGCCGGTTCGGGATTACCTTGGACAAAAAGTCCAAAAGAGGTTTATGGATTTTTACAGCAACGGCGTTTTTAAGTCTTTTTAAGGACAGCCCTTAAAAGAACAGGGCGGATTATACTATTTTATTACTTAGAGAACATTAAATTTTGGAGAAAATATGAAAAAGCTTTGGACGATTCTTGCCAGCTCACTCATGCTCGCATCTGTCTCTTTCGCACAGGACGACTTTGATTCTGAATACTACGACCAGGCTGAAGAACAGGTAGCCGAACAACCTGAAGAACAACCCGCCGACCAGGAACAGGCTAGCGAACAGGCAGAAGAACCGGCTGAACAAACCGCCGATGCAGAAGAAGCTCCCAGCGCTCCGGCTCCCGCCCAATACCAGGCTCAGACCAATGTCCAGGAACCCGAACAGGCTAACGTCCAGAACGACGACTACGCCCAAGAAGGCGCATCCCGTCAGCAAAGCAGCTTTGGCGTCGGTGTAAGATTCGCATTTGACTACGCAAGAATGTACGGATTCAAGGAAGACCTTGAAAACGACAGCGATATCGACGGAACTCCGTCGGGCTTCGGCTACGAAGGCGGTCTCATGTTCCGCATCCAGATGATTCCGAACCTCTATTTTGCCCCCGAAGCAAACTTCGCTTATGTCAGCACGAGCCACAAGTTCAGAGAACACAAGCGTAAGTACAACAGCATGGATCTTGAAATTCCCCTGCTGATGCGTGGCGTGGTCGCCGACAAGTTTTACGTGACAGGCGGTGCGCAGTTCAACTTCACCTTGAGCAGCAAGGTCGACATCGAAGACATCGAGAACAGGACCTTGGATATCGTCGCCACGTCTCCTGAAGGTTTCGACCAGGCTACGTTTGGCTTCGGCATTGTCGCTGGCGCAGGATTCAACATTGTCCAGGGACTCTTTATCGATTTGCGCTACTATATGGGCATTACGGAACTGTACCCCGACGTGATTACTCCTGAAGACGTCGAAAACTTAAGCGAAGCCAAGGGCAACTTCTCCCAGATCGACATGGCCGGCGCCAGGATGATGAAGTTCAAGATCGGTCTTAGCTACTGGTTCATATAGTACAACAAAAAAATAGCGACATGAAATTTCTTTCAGGTCTTTCTTACCAAAAGTGCGCCCCAGTCGTCACGGCAGAGGCGATGCGTTTCTTGGACGGCGACACTAAGAGAAGCCGAGTTTCTTCGGCAGGTCCCGCATTCTTGGAAACTCATTCAGATATAGAAGCTCTTGGCATCGATGAATTCGCAACCCCGATAGACGCCGGCTACGGCCTAATGAAATTGGCCGGACAAAAGCTCTTTGAAAAAGCGATCGCCATGCTCGGCGAAAACCGAGAAGGCAAAGCAGTTGCCGTCTTTGTCGGTGGCGGTAACAACGGCGGCGACGGTCTTGTTCTTGCAAGACTTCTGATTGAAGCAAACATCCCCTGCACGGTCTACTCGCTTGCAAAGCCAGAAACCTTCAAGAACGAAGCGGCTTACGCTTTTCAAGATTTTACCGACAATGGCGGAAAGCTCGTCGTCATAAACGACCTGCCCGTTCACGACCCCAAATTTGCACTTGCCGTTGACTGCATGCTCGGCAATGGAGCCTCCGGTGAACTGCGCCCGGCTTTTGCACGAGTGGTAATCGCCCTCAACGAATGGAACATTCCGATTCTTGCAGCCGATGCGCCCACCGGCTTCGATTCTTCGGAACACCGTTGTGGAGAAAACTGCGTCCATGCAACTGAAACGGTCGTTTTCGGCCTCCCACGTCTAGACGCCTACACCAACGAAGGCGCTCGCGTTTTCGGCAAGACGACAGTCGTGCCGCTCGACTATCCTGAAAATCAAATTGACAAAGTCGTATCAGGCGTCTACTTCGCTACCGAGGAGATAATCCCAGATTTGCTCCCCGACCGCGACGAGTTTGGCGACAAGCGCAGCCAAGGTACCGCAATGATAATCGCCGGTTCCGGCAACATGACCGGTGCGGCAGCCCTTTGCACCAAGGCATGTCTCCGCAGCGGCGCAGGACTTGTCACGACAGCGACTCCGAAGGCTCTGCTCCCGGCGTTGCAATCAAAACTCGACGAGCCCGTATTCTACGGAATCGGCGACAGCTCCACCGACAAGCTTTCGATTATGCACCTGATGCAGTTGCAAGATATCGCAACGCACCAGAACGCCATCGCAATCGGTCCTGGTCTTGGAACCGACACCGAAACGCAAGATGCAGTCCGTATGTTCTTGACCGGATTACAGATTCCTGTCGTAGTCGATGCCGACGCTATTAACGCCTGCGGTTCCGCGTTTTTCTGCATGGAAGGCGGCCCGACCAACGCCATTATCACGCCGCACAAGCGCGAATGGGAACGCAATTTTGGTCCGTTACCGTCTAACGAATGTTTCTATCCGGAATATCTGCAGCAATTTGCAACGCAATTCAAGATTACAATCGTTCTCAAGGGTTGCCCCACTTACGTGGCGATTCCCGACGGACGCGTGTATGTGATTCCTGCCCGCAATTCAGGCCTTGCCAAAGGCGGCGCAGGCGATGTGCTCACAGGCATTATCACCGCACTCCTTGCACAAGGTTTGCCGAATGCAGAAGCAGCCGTACTCGGTGTACTCCTGCACCAGAAAGCAGGCCGCTTGACCCGCGAAAAAATGGGAGCATTTGGCATGCTCCCGACGGATGTAATTGAGATGTTGCCCGCTGCGTTCGGCTGCTAGGGTTACTAAACCATCTCGGCCACGAGTTTGTCCAGCGCCGCTTCGGATTCGGCGCTGAGCGTAGACTTCACCGTTACCACCGTTTCAGCGAGCGTCACGTTCTTGAGCGTGGCGAGGATTTCGGTCATCTTCTTGGCGGCCATCGGAGCCCAAGTTCCGTTTTCGACAACACCCACCTTGCGGTTGCTGTAATTCTTTGCCTTCAAGTGATTGAGGAAATCTTCCATCACCGGGAAGAGGCCTGCGTCATAAGTAGGAGCGGCCACCACCATGCGGTCGTAACGGAAGGCATCTTCGATGACTTCGGCCATGTCACTACGGGCAAGGTCAGAGACCACGACCTTTTCGACACCGGCAGCGGTCAACTTTTCGGCAAGCTTTTCAGCAGCCTTCTTGGTTCCACCATAAATCGAAGCGAATGCCACGAGTACGCCCTTGTCTTCGGGAGCGTAGCTGCTCCAAGTGTTGTACTTGTCGATGTAGTAGCCGAGGTTTTCAGTGAGCACGGGGCCATGCAGCGGGCAAATCGTCTTGATGTCGAGCGCAGCAGCCTTCTTGAGCACCGCCTGCACCTGGTTGCCGTACTTACCCACGATATTGAAGTAGTAGCGACGAGCTTCGCATGCCCAGTCATCCGGGTCGGCGTCGTACACGCCAAACTTGCCGAATGCATCGGCCGCAAACAAGACCTTTTCGCTCTGTTCGTAACTGAACAAGACTTCGGGCCAGTGCACCATCGGGGCTCCGATAAACTGCAAGGTGTGCGCCCCGAGCGAAAGCGTATCGCCTTCCTTCACGGTCTGCTTCTTGACAGATTCAGGGAGCGTCATGAACTGCGGCAAGAGCGCAAAAGCCTTCGCCGAAGAAACGAGCGTTGCTTCCGGGTACTTCGCAACAAAATCAGCAATGCCGCCGGCATGGTCCGGTTCCAGGTGGTGAATCACCAAGTAATCCGGTTTGCGGCCAGCGAGAGCAGCTTCCAAATTGGCAAGCCACTCGCCCACCTTGTGCGCATCGACCGTATCCGTCACGGCAATCTTTTCGTCTACAATCACATAGGAATTGTACGCCATGCCCTCGGGCACCACATACTGACCTTCGAACAAATCGATGTCGCGATCATCGACTCCGATATACTTGATGTTGTCGCTAAAGTTCTTCATAGAGACTCCTAATTTTCTCTTTTAAATTTAAAAAACGATAGCAAAACAATTGTAAAAAGAAAAAAATGTTTCAAGAAAATGGCTCCAGACGCCTAAAAAAAGCGTGTATAGTATAGACAAGGACCAAATCCTTGTCGCCTTATGGGAAAACCCACAAGGCCACTCTAAAAACAAGGACACGCTAATGTCTGAAAAAGATGCATCCCCAACAAAAAAATTTTCGCACGATCCTTACGTCCGCTCGGTGCTGAAGGATCCCGCACGCACGGCGGAACTTCTTCGCCTTGCGTCCAGAAAGAACAACAATCTCGCCCAATTCCTTGCAACGGTGAATCTTGATACACTGCAAGAAATTTCCGGGGCATTCAGCGATACGGTCTCCCACGGCGACAGCGATTTGGCATTCACCGTAAAGATTGCAAGCGATGAGCCCAAGCAGGCAGAGCTTCTCGTGGGCATCATCGAAGAACACAAGAGCTATCCCGAAGCGGGAATTATCCCTCAGTTGGTCAAGTACTGGTTCCAGATTATGGTCCGTAACCAGAAGAACATCCCGACTGTCGCCGTAGTTCTCTACAACGGGAAAGAACCTTGGCATATTGAAAAGGAAGTAATGTTCCCGAATTACCCTAAATACTACCACAAGATTGGATTGCCGTTCTTGTTGGAACTCATTGACGTGAGTGATATCTTCGAGGACGAGGAAATCCCTCGGATTTCGCCCAAGATTGCTCTTGCGCTGGTTGCTTTGAAGTATGTTTTTAATGGGGAGAAACTCAAAAAGCATCTGAAAGCGGCTATGGCAGGACTCAAGTCGCTTCCCCGTGAAGAAGCCGAGGAGTTTTTATCCCAAACATTTGTATATTTGAAACAGTGGTTCAACGGCGATGCCAAGGAGCAGTTTAAAATGGATTTCAAAAAGTGCAGCGAAGTTTACGGCTACAAGTCCATCGCCGAAGTCGAAGAAGAAGAACTTGCTGAAAAGATTGCTCAGCGCGACCGAGATTGGATCAAAGCTATGATTAATCTTGGTGATTCCAATGAAAAAATCGCAGCAGTTTCCAATTACCCTGAAGAAATTATCCAGAAAATCAGGGAATCTTCGTAATTTCACCTAACGCTTTTGTCCATATTTCCCTCATTTTGTCTTCCCCGCGTAGGCGGGGATTTCCTTTTTTATTTAAATTGTTGTTGACATAGCCCCGTACCGAATGGTTCGGAGCGACCGGAATTTTTGAGATTCGTCTCTTATTCTCTGTCCTGAAATTAGCACTTTCGAACTACACGAGGATAAGACGAACGCTCACGTCCCTATTGGGGCGTGGGTTGTTTGTGCTTATTGTGTAGAAGGGCGTGCTAACCCACAGGACAGGTAAGTGCTTACGACTCCACGCCTTTTTTTATTTCGAAAAAGACTTGGACCTTACTTTTGAATAATGACGGAGCTCGTTATAAAGGATACCGTCATGGCAAAGAGCATAGAAGAACAGGTAGAAGATTGGTGCAAAAAGCAATTAGAAAAGTACTTCACCAAAACAGAAAGTATCAACTCTGAAATCGACGAAGCTCTTAAAACAGCTCCTAGCAAAAAAGGCGGTTCGGGGCAAAACCTTCCTGATATCAAATGCCTTGCATCTATCGGTTCTAAAAACATCCCTGTAATGATTGAATGCAAAGGCACTAAAGGTGATTTTGCAAAAACAGACGAAAAGGGTTTGATTTCTAATACGAATAAAAAAGGAGAACCCGATTATACAGCCGTTACAAAATATGCCGTTAATGGTGCCGTTCACTATGCGAAATCAATTCTTGATTTCACTGAAACATATAAAGAAGCAATTGCCATTGGTGTGAATGGTTATAAGCAAGATAACGAATTGCAAATAGAAATTGGTGTTTACTACTTATCAAAAGATAACCTCGCAATACCTAAAAAGGTTGGAGATTTTTCAGACCTGAGTTTTTTAAAAAAGAAAAACTTGAAGGAATTCTTTAAAAAAATTGATGAACTTAAATTGACGCCAGAAGAAATAGAAGGCAGAAAACTTGCTCTTGAAGATGAAATTGAAAGCAAGTTAAAACGCCTCAACCAAACAATGCATGACGATTTAAACATTACAGTCAAGTCAAGAGTGATGCTTATTGTCGGGTTAATCATGGCGGGACTTGGCGTTGAAGGTGTTTCTGGAGGTCTCGAAGTTGAAGAATTAAAGGGAGAATTAGGAAAAAAATCTAATGATGCACAAAAAGTCATTGATAAGGTAGAGGATTTCTTACGCGTTAAAAATCTCCCTGAAGAGAAGCGCGAAGCAATAATGCATGAACTTTCGAATGTGTTTAAAAATCAGGATCTTTATACGCCGAAGAATGGCGAAAGCAAGCTCAGGAAAGTCTACGCCATTCTCCATAAAGATATTTTGCCTTATCTCACTTCTGATTTGCATAATATTGATTTTACGGGAAGACTTTTCAATGTTCTCAATGACTGGGTCGATGTTCCCGATGGTGCGGAAAATGATGTTGTTTTGACCCCTCGGTACGTAACGGAATTGATGGCAAAACTTACAGAAGTCAACATGAACAGTTATGTTTGGGATTATGCCACCGGTTCTGCGGGTTTCTTAATTTCAGCGATGCATTTGATGATCGCAGATGCAAAAAACAAAATAAAAAGCCCTGAAGAATTACGAAAAGAAATCGCAAAGATTAAAGCAGAAAAGCTTTTAGGCATTGAGAAACTTCCTGAAATTTACATCCTTGCTGTTTTGAATATGATTTTGATGGGTGATGGTTCGTCAAACATCATCAATGGGGATTCAACGCAATATGATGGAAAATATAAACAAGGCGAAATGAAAGACAAAGAATTTCCTGCAAATGTATTCTTGTTGAATCCTCCCTATTCTGCTCCCGGCAAAGGATTGAATTTTGTAGAGAAAGCTCTTTCAAAGATGAAAGGTGGTAGAGCAGCGGTTCTGATTCAAGAGAATGCAGGAAGTACACAAGGTGATGGATATACAAAAAAGATTTTGAACAAAAACACCTTGATTGCATCCATACATATGAGCACCGATTTGTTTATTGGCAAATCAAGCGTGCAAACGGCAATTTATGTTTTCGATGTAGGTACTCCGCACGACACTGAAAAGCTTGTAAAGTTCATTGATTTTTCAAATGATGGGTACGCTAGGCAAAATCGTCGAAAATCCAGTCAAAGTGTAAACCTTAAAGATGTTAACAACGCCAAAGAACGCTATGCGGAACTCGTAAATCTTGTGGTTCGTGGTAAAGGGAAGGATAACAAGAATCTAAACTACTACAAAGATTGTTATGTCGAAGACTACATAACACTCGAAGGGAATGACTGGACATATAGCCAGCACAAGAAAATTGACATTAAGCCCACTGAAGATGATTTTAAGAAAGTTGTCAAGGAATATATGGCTTGGCAAATCAGCGATTTAATCAAAAATGGAGAAGAACGCCTGGGAAAATAGCTCACCCTCGTTCTAAAGTATCCGGGAACGAGGGTGGATTTAAGGAATTTAGGATAGGCGATTTATTCGATTCACAGACAGGTGATGTCGATTTACAGCAAAGTGATGTAAATGGGGAAGGCTCTTTCTTTATAAATTCAGGATTAGAAAACTGTGGTATAAAGGGAAAAACAGATCGTCAAGCGAAAATATTTGCATCAAATACAATCACAATTGATTTTTGGGGAAATTCTTATTATAGACCATTTGAATATAAACTGGCAACACATAACCACGTTTTTTCCTTATCTTCCAAATTCATAGAAATGAATGAAAAAATAGGATTATACATAACATCACAAATGGGATATTTAAAAAACGTCTTTTCCTACAACAATATGGGAACATGGACCAGAATTAAGGAAAAAAAGATATTCTTACCGACAAATCAACATGGAAGTATTGATTCAACATACATGGAAGATTATGTCAACAATGTACAAAAGCATCAGTATACACGAATAAAGGATTATCTAGAAACAAATAGACTTGATGATTGCACCCTTTCCCCAAAAGAACGCGATTGTATTCAAATGAAGAATGTTACATTCAAGGCAATAGCCATTGGCTCTTTATTTGATATTCATCCAACCAAAGCGTACAAAGCAACGAATAAAGATTTATTTAAAGAAAAAGGCAAAATTCCTGTTGTAGCCAATTCTTCTGTAGATAATGGTATTGGTGGGTGGACGAATCTTGAAGCCACAGAGAATGGCAATAAAGTTATTTTTAGTGATACTACAACATCTGATTCTATTTTCTATCAACCCAATGATTTTGTTGGTTATCCCCATGTTCAAGGGCTATACCCATATTGCAATAAGTGGAGTAAAAATAGTTTGTTGTATTTCGTTTCTTGTTTTAGGAAAAGCGCTTCGGGACTATTTAATTACGGAAATAAGTTTACGAGAGTTATTGCCTCAAAAATGAATGTTAACCTTCCTATCACTAAAAATGGCGATATCGACTACGATTTTATGGAGAACTTTATTTCGGCACAGAAAAAGCTGATTGCAAAGAAATTGATTTGTTGGCTTGAACAGCAGAATATAAACGACAATATTCTAAAAATTGAAAAAACAATTCCTAAACAAGTATTACCAAATGCCGCTGACCAAAAGAAAAAGTATTCGACTTAAAAGCCGAATGTTGCGGGGCTAGCCCCCCCCCCAAAAAAAAATTCTTATCGAAACTCACAAATTGATGTTAGAACTTGATAAAAATTTGTCAATTTTGACAAATTTTGACATTTGATTGAATGTATATTTGTAGTGTAATCAAATCACTAACACCCATAAATTTCATCAAGGGGGGGGTATTATGAAGTGGTTTACGCATGAAGAATTAATTGATGAAATCGTGGCTCATTTGAAGATTAAAAGTATTGGTGACGGGAAATGGAAGGTTACGAGCCATATAGACAAGCAAAATGGAAGTATTGAGCTGTCTATGATCACATACAAACAAACTGAAAGAGGCAAATTGCGAGAACAGAGAAACAAACAATTTGCAAAAGACCTTTTACATGAACTAATCGGCAAAAACAGAAAATATGTTTGGGATCCTGGCGACATCGAAGGCTTGATTTATTATGCCAGCGGCAAATACTGTCTACTAGAAACAGATATTGAACAAAGGGTTTTTGACTCGCAACCGCGGGGCTACTGGATATGGAAAACCTCTATCGGCTATGGCGACTATCCTGATTTTTGCAAAAATCTCAAGGAGTTTGAAGATGCAGTTAAGACGGCACCAGCAGATTTGAAAACAGTACGAGAGAAAACCATTGATAAAGCCGTTGAAATTGTGGCTGAATTGAATCGAGGCGACAAGATAATCAGACTCTATGACAAGGTGTTTTCCCAAAAAGTGCACAAGAACGAAATCCAAGACGGATTCATGGCAAGGGCGAAAGAACTGATTTTCAATGCGACAAGGGAGCAACTAGAGTCTGCCTACGACGAATACATGGAAGTAAGTGATGATTATACACCAGGATCGTATATCTTTGAAGTAATGCTCAAGCAAATTGGCAACAAGGCTCCAAATCCCGAAAACGAAAAGACCATCGATTACATTCAGTTTACAGACGTAAGGAGATAGACGATGGTCGATGATATCAAGCTAAGCATGTCAATATTTTGAACGTATGAAAAAAAAGCCAGGCGTTGCGGGCTGGCGTCTGAAGCCCGCAAGAAGGGGAAGCGGAAGACCCGGCTAGGGTGGGTGTAAAGGAGAAGCCCGCTCGGAGGCGGGCTTGACACTTTGGGGTGGGGCCGGGGCTGAAGCGAGGGGAAAGCTTTCCCCCTTCTTTTAATCTTCCAAGAAATACTGCACGTTCGTTACGACGCGAACTTTCTTAATATACGGCGTATTTTCATCGCGGTCTTCAATGGAGAATACGCCCTGCGTAGCCGTCTTAATTTTGCCGAGTTTGCTATCGGAATCCTTCGCAAACTTTTCGGCGGCATTCCTTGCATTCTTAGTAGCCTCGTCAATCATGGCAGGCTTGATTTCGTTGAGACCGTTAAAGCTATAGACGGTGCGATACTGGTAATCGCTACCGCTAAAGGCGATTCCATGTTTCAGGAGTTCGCTCTGTTTCTCCATGACCTTACGAACAAGAGCCACATCGTTTGTGGCTACCGTTGCCACAACTGTCGCAACATAACGATAGGCATGTTTGCCGCCGCTGTACAATTCGCCATCGGCATCGACAATCGCCGGAGTCGAGTAAGTAATATTTTCTTTTTTCACGCCGTTTTCGAGCAGGAACTTTTCAAGTATCTGCGACTTGGACTGTAATGTTGCAGAAAGCTCGGCAAGATCGTTGCCCACCTCTTTGTATACAATCGGCCAAATCACAAAATCAGCCGAAACTTCACGTTCGGCAAGTCCGCGCACAAACACCACACGGTCGCGGTCCTTGACATCAATTTGAGCGCGATAGAAAAAAGCACCCAAGCACAAAATGGCCACTGCCAAAATGATTGCTTCTTTAACTCTTGATTGCATATCCAACTCCTTTTTTACATAAATCCAATATACAAATTTTCTACATTCAATGCATGCCTGAAAAGACTCTACTTTTGCTCGACTCCTACGCTCTCGCGTTCCGCATGTTTTACGCCTATTCGCAGAACCCGCTGAAAAACAGCCAGGGCGAAGAGGTTTCGATGATGCACGGCTACTGGGGCGCAGTACTCCGCATTCTTGCAAAGCACAAGCCGACGCATTTCGCCATTGCACGCGACGTGGCGCACACCAAGACTTTCAGGCACGAACTTTACCCCGACTACAAGGCCAATCGCGGACCCATGCCCGAAGAGATGGCAGCACAGATGCCGCTCCTTGGCGAAAGTCTGGAAGCAAGCGGAATCCCGCTTTTGTCGGAACCGGGTTACGAAGCGGACGACGTGATGGCAAGTACCGCCATGGCTGCAGTCGAAGCAGGCTTTGACCATGTGGTGATTTTAAGTAAAGACAAGGACATGTCGCAAATCGTAACCGACAAGATCCATCTTTTCCACTTGACGAAAGGCGCCGACGGCATTGACTTTGGCCCCGAACAGGTTCTTGAAAAATACGGACTTCCGCCCGAAAAAATCCGCGATTATTTGGCGCTCATGGGTGACGCAAGCGACAACGTCCCCGGCGTTCCGAAGGTGGGTCCGAAAACAGCCATCCAGTTGTTGAACGACTTCGGTGACATGGACAACCTTTACGCGAATCTGGATAAAGTGACCAAGAAGGGTTTGCACGACAACCTGGAAAACAACCGCGAAAAGGCATTCCTCAGCCGCGAACTGGTGACACTCCAAACCAAGCGAGCCTTTAGCGGGAACCTCGACACGCTTGAATACAACGGCCTGCACGTGGACACCTTGGCGCAGATGTTCAAGGATCACGAAATCAACAGCCTGCTGCGCCTTTTGGAAGGCATTCCGAGCAAGACGGGCTTTGTGCGCGAAAGCGATGGCACGGGAAGCACTGACTCTGCGAACGGAGACACCGTAGTAAGCGCCGATTTTCCGGTCGATATCCCGCCGACTTATATCTGTGTTGACACCGATGAAATTTTCGAACAGATGAAGGTGGAATTTGCCGCCGCAAGCACTGTGGGCATCGACACCGAAACTGACGGACTCGATCCGATGCAATGCAACCTCGTAGGGCTTTGCCTTTCGGCAGACCCCGCCAAGGGCTACTACATTCCGCTCGGACATTCCGACGAAATCGGATTCCCGCTGCCGATAGGCCCCAAGGGCAATTACGACTTGAACAAGGTCAAGGCATGGTTCAGCGAATTCATCACCGATAATTCTCGCGAACTCGTTTTCCATAACGCAAAATTCGACTTGCATGTTCTCGCCCGCACCTTCAAGATTCCGCAGAACGCTATCGATAACGCAAACCTCATCGACACGCTGATTGCGGCCTGGATGCTTTCGCCGGGACAGTCGGGTCTTGGCCTCGACAACCAGGTGATGCAACGCCTGCAGCATGAGATGATTCCGATTGAGAATTTGATTGGCCGCGGCAAGAACCAGATTACCTTTAATCGCGTCGCCGTCAAAGATGCTACTGAATACGGCGCCGAAGACGCTGTCTATACGCTTCGCCTGTGGGAACCACTCAAAAAGGAACTTGAAAAGCTCGATTACGTGAAGTATTTCTTCGAGCAAGAAATGCCGCTCCTGAAGGTACTTTTCCAGATGGAATCTGTGGGCGTCGCCATCGATGTTCCCGCCCTCAAGACGCTGGAACAGGAACTGCAGCGCCGCATCGAAAACTTGGAAAAAGAAATCTGCGACATGGCCGGTTTCGAATTCAACATCGGTTCGCCCAAGCAACTTGGCGAAGTCCTTTTCGACACTCTCGGACTCCCTGAAATCAAGAAGCGCAGTACCGACGCCGTCGTTCTCGAAGAACTCAGCTACAAGGCGCCGCACCCGATTGTTTTCGCAGTCATCGAATACCGCGAACTCAAGAAAATGCAGAGCACCTACATCACGGTGCTTCCGACGCTGGTGAATCCGGATACCAAGCGCATCCACACGAGCTTTATCCAATGGGGTACGGCAACAGGCCGCCTCTCTAGCCGCGATCCGAACCTGCAGAACATTCCCGTACGCAGCGACCTCGGCAAAAAGATTCGCGCCTCGTTCGTGCCGCAAAGCAAGGACAACGTGATTCTCGCCGTAGACTACTCGCAGATTGAATTGCGTATGCTCGCCCACTTGAGTGGCGACGAAGCGCTCATCGAAAGCTACAAGGAAGGCATTGACATTCACGCCCGCACCGCTGCCGCAATTTACGGAGTCAAGCTCGAAGAAGTCAACAGCGACATGCGCCGCGACGCCAAGGTGGTGAATTTCGGCGTGCTCTACGGCATGACGGCCTTCCGCTTAAGCCGCGACCTGAAAATTCCGATGTCGCAGGCAAAGGACTTTATCTCCGGCTACTTCGATATGTATCAAGGCGTGCAGCAATACATCGAAGACATCAAGGCTGCCGCCCACCGCGACGGTTACGTGGAAACGCTTTCGGGCCGCCGCCGCTATATCGCCGGCATTGACTCTAGCGATCGCATGGAATCGCAGATGGCCGAGCGCATGGCCGTGAATACTCCCGTCCAAGGCTCCGCCGCCGACCTCATCAAGATTGCGATGATCCGCATCCAAAAGCGAATCAACGAAGAAAACCTGCCGCTCAAAATGATGCTGCAGGTTCACGATGAACTCGTATTTGAATGCCCCCGCGACCAGGTGGAGCCCATGTCGCAAATGGTCAAAGCCGAAATGGAAGGTGCTATGCAGCTCAAGGTTCCGCTTGTCGCAAGTGTCGGCTTCGGCGAGAACTGGCTAGAAGCTCATTAACTCTTTAAAAAGATTTACATAGTAACTAAATCTTTTCGTACGTTGTAAGCCGTTCAATAGTTTTTGAACGGGCTTACTTATTATATGGCATGTTTCAAATTTTTCGGTATAGATTAAGGGCGTATTTTGAAAAAGGACCGAAAATGAAGCATATTCTTGCCAAAACCGCCCTCATCGCCCTCGCAGGAACCCTTTCTGCAACGGCAGCGACGCTCCCGACCGCCAAGGAAGTCCAGGCCAAAATGGGCATGGGCTTCAACATCGGCAATTCCATGGAAGTGCCGAACAACCCCACCGCCTGGGGCAACCCCTACCCGACTCAGGCTTTGCTCGATTCCGTAAAGGCTGCTGGTTTCAACACGGTCCGAATCCCCTGCGCTTGGGACAGCCACACGAGCGGTGGCAAGGTCACCGAAACTTGGCTCGACTCCGTAAAGACTGTAGTCGACTATGCCATGCGCGCTGGCCTCTACACGATTTTGAACATCCACCACGAAGGTGAAGGCGGTTGGTTCCAGAGCAACATCGGCACAAGCGTCAACCAGACGATTGACAACAAGATGAAGACTTACTGGACGCAGATTGCGAACAAGTTCAAGGACTACAACGAACGCTTGATGTTTGCAGGCGCCAACGAACCCGGCCCAAACATTAACACGTGGACATCGCAGCATGTATCCACGCTGATGCACTACTACCAGACGTTCATTGACGCAGTCCGCGCCACAGGCGGCAACAATGCCACCCGTACTCTGATTATTCAGGGTTTGAACACCGACATCGACAAGTCCGTCGCGAACGCCCCGGTGACAACCTTCCCGAAAGACAACGTTGAAGGCCGCCTGATGTTCGAAGTGCATTACTATGATCCGTACCAGTACACGCTTATGACAAGCCAGCAGGACTGGGGCGCAAGCGAACCGATTCAGCCGCAGTACTACTATGGCGACTACACCAAGGCCGGCGAACCCAAGCGCAACGCGGGCTACAACGCCTGGGCAGGCTCTGTGGATTCCAAGCTCGGAAGCATCGTCCACCCGCAGGAACAGTTTGCCAAGATGAAGACAGCAAGGTCGCGTGCAGTGGCACAAAGACGTGGTGAGCGCCGCAAAGCAGTACGGTCTCACCCCCATCCTCTGGGACATGGGCAACGAGAGCAATTCTGGCTACGACAACATGGCCTACATCCGCCGTCAGTCTTCACCAGTGGGCAAGGTTCTTGAAACCGACGTCATCAACGCCATGCGCAGCGTGTATAACCTCGGCAATTACAACAACACCGGCGTCACCCATGTAGAAGACTTTATTACCGGCGGCAACAGCGAACCAACATCTAGCTCTAGCGAAGTTGCCTCCAGTTCTAGCGCACCCACAACCACAATTATCGCAGGCTTGAGCACCTCCGTGCAATTCACCCGCAACGGAAACATGCTCTATTCCAACAGCGCCATCCGCCTGTTCGATGCAAACGGAAACCAGATTCGCGCCTCTAAAAAGAACACCGGTCGTACAGAACTTTCACTTGCAGGACTCCACAAAGGCGTGTACCTCGCCAAGAGCGCCAACAAGACTCTGCTTGTCGGTGTAAAGTAAAATCCTCTACACCCCGTTGAATCTTCCTCATAAACCAAGATTGCCGATTTTCTCGTAAAATCGGCAATTTTGATTTTTAAATGTAAATTTCAGTTTACTTTTGTTGAGAATTCTGCACCGCAATTTTTCAACGCCGACACTATTTTATTTACATCATCACCCGCAGAATTTAATTTCAATACAAAGACAAAAATGTTTGGTTATCTAAGGCTTAAACGGGTGCAACCCCAAAAGGAGCATAAAATGAAACTTTACGGACTCTTCGGAATCGCCTGCGGCATGACGCTGTTTGCAAGCACTGCAGCATTTGCCCTCCCCAAGGCAACCGAAATTTACCCCGACATGGGTCTCGGCTACAACATCGGTAACACGATGGAAGTGCCCAAGAACCCGACACTCTGGGGCAACCCTTTCCCGGATGCCGCCTACGTGAAGGCCATCAAGGACGCCGGTTTCAACACCGTGCGTATCCCTTGCGCATGGGACAGCCACGCCTCTAACGGCACCATTAACGCAGGCTGGCTCGACTCCGTAAAGACTGTTGTCGACCTCGTGATTGGCAACGGCATGTACGCCATTTTGAACAGCCACTGGGACGAAGGTTGGCTCGAAGACCACGTTTTTGACGGCAAGGGCTTCGACAAGACCGGCGAAGTGACTGTTTCTGCAGCCGATATCGCCGCCAAGCAGGAAAGCTACTGGAAGCAGATTGCAACCAAGTTCGCCGAATACGACGAACACCTGATTTTTGCATCTGCCAACGAACCGGGCGTGAACGACCCGTGGAACGGCGGTTCCGACAACGGCCAGTGGGCATTTGACGAAACCCGTATGCAGGTTCTCAAGAGCTATCACGAAGCATGCCTCAAGGCAGTGCGTTCTACCGGCGGAAACAACGCAACCCGTATCGTGGTCGTGCAATCTCCGCGTACCGAAATTGACAAGTCTCCGTTGCTCGCATCCATGTACCCGACTGACCCGGCAGGCGAAGGCTACACCATGGCCGAAGTTCACTTCTACCCGTATCAGTTCTCCTTGATGACCAGCGGTGACGAAGACTGGGGCAAGATGTTCTACTACTGGGAAGACCAGACTCCGGGTAACGATGCCGCACACACTTGCTCCGGCTCCGCACTCGGATCCAAGAAATCTATCGACCAGCTGTTCAGTGGCCTCAAGAGCCGTTTCTACGACAAGGGCATTCCTGTTGTGATCGGTGAAATGGGTGCCGTCAAACGCCTCGGTGTCCTCACCGGCGACAATCTGAAGGTTCACCTGAAGGCTCGCGCCGCCTGGTACGGCTACACGGTCGCCGCAGCCAAGAAGAACGGCCTCGTTCCTTGCGTGTGGGATACCGGCGACGAAGGCGATGGTAACTTCACCATTATTCGCCGCCAGGTAAACAAGTTCGGTGGCAACGTCGGCGACATTACCGACGTCGAAACCTTGAACGCCATGCGTGAAGCTTACGGCCAGGCATCTCTCCCGGGCAACAGCATTGATTCCCTCGTCAACCAGAACCCGGACATTCCCGAAACCGCAGCTGGCAAGGGCGTCCAGGTGACTTACCAAACTGTAACTTCTGACTCTAGCGAAGTGGGAACATTGCGCATCAACCTTCAGGGTTCCAAGAAAGATCTTTCCAAGTATGTGGGTATTGAAGTTCGCTTGAAGGGCGAAGTTGCCACGGCAGGCCCCTGCTCTGGCGCAAGCGATGGCTGCGGTGAATACGGCTGGACCTCCATGGACCTCTTCATGATGACGGGCGATAGCTGGGCATGGTTCGACGCCTCTGTTCTTGAACAGGCCGACAAGGACCTCGACGCAGACGCATTCCAGACAATCCAAGTTAAGTGGGAAGACTTCCGCTCTGAACCGACCGGTCTCAACTCTGCAAACGCCATCGGTCTGAACCTCTATGGCACGCAGGTCACCGGCACCATTACCTTTGACTACATCAAGGGCATCAAGGCCGACGGTTCTACCGAAATCATTGACGACTTCGACAAAAAACCGCAGCTCGAAGGTACAGCCTCTGGCAAGGTCGTTGCTCTCAACGGCACAGACGCCGTCAAGACAGCAACCGTTGCAGCAGCAAGCAAGATGCTTGTGAACGTGCAGCCCGGCATGGTGAGCGCAAGCTTCACCGCAGCCAAGACTGCTCCGGCCAAGGCAACGCTCATGAACAGCCTCGGTCAGGTAATCGCCCAGCAGAACTTTACCGCCAACAAGGGAATGAACGCAGTTGAACTTTCCAGCAACTATCGCGGCCCGGCAATGCTCATGGTTCGCCAGGGCAGCCAGCGCTACATGCAGAAGGTGATTCTGAAGTAAAACGAATCTGGTGTGGATCCCGGCAAGGTTGGAGTGTCTAGCCGGGAGCTGCTTGGAAAAGCAGCGAAATCCGGTCCTACATAGGGCCGGATTTTTTTGCGTGGTTGCCACGCAAACCCGGCTAGTCGAGATTGAAGATTTCGGTGAGTTGCTTGTCGTCCATGTTCGCAAGCCAAGTTTCGCCGGCGTTCACGGTCATGTCGGCGACAGCCTTCTTTGCCTGCAACAGGGCGTCGATTTTTTCTTCGAAGGTGCCCTTGGTAATAAAGCGGTGCACCTGCACATTCTTAGTTTGCCCGATACGGAAGGCACGGTCAGTGGCCTGCGCTTCGATAGCCGGATTCCACCACAAGTCGTAATGTATCACCTGCGAGGCCGCAGTCAAATTCAGGCCGGTTCCTGCCGCCTTCAAGGACAGAATCAGCACCTTGACTTCCGGGTCTTCCTGGAACTTACGGACCATTTCGTTGCGCTGGTTCTGCGTGCAGCCGCCGTGATAGAAATCCGCCTTAATCATGAGTTCGCGATCGAGCGTTTCTTGCAGGAGTTCGCCCATTTCGCGGAACTGCGTAAAGATGATTGTCTTTTCGCCGGATTCTTCGATGGACTTCAGCAAATCAAGCAACATGCCGAGTTTGCCAGAATCTTCGACCTTCGCCTCCCCCGCCTTCAAATACGTACGCGGGTGGTTGCAAATCTGCTTGAGCGCGAGAATCATTTGCAGAATCAAGCCCTTGCGCTTGAACAGATTATGACCATCAGAACCTTCGCCGGCATCCAGAGAATCGCCTGCGGCAGCCGCAAGCACATCATCATTAATGTCAAGCGAGGCACCCTCGGCCAAAAGTTCCAACTGCTTCATGAATTCGTCGAGCGTGCGCTTGTACAAGGCTGCCTGCGTGCGCGTGAGTTCGGCGTATTCGTTCTGCTGGATTTTGTCGGGCAAGTCGCTAATGATAGACTTATCTGTCTTCATGCGGCGCAGCATAAAGGGCGCCGTAATCTTCTTGAAATGCTCGGCCACCGCCTGGTTCGCATTCTTCTGGATAGGCGTTTCGAACTTGTCGCGGAATTCATTTGCCGAGGGCAAAAAGCCGCGGTTGCAAAAGTCCATAATCGTCCAGAATTCCATAAGGCGGTTTTCGACCGGCGTGCCACTCATGGCAATCTTCATGGGCGCACGAAATGCGCGAATGCGGCGACTCTGTTCGCTGTCGGCATTCTTGATGTTCTGCGCTTCGTCAATCACCACCACTTGCCAATTCAGCTTTTCCAACTTTTTAAAGTCAAGGCGGCATGTCGAATAGGTAGTAATCAGCAAGTCGGCATCAAACTTTTCAAGTTTGCGGTTGGCACCATGGTAAGCAAACACGGTCAGCGCGGGCGCGAACTTCTTAATTTCCATCTGCCAGTTCAGCAAAAGGCCCGCCGGCACCACCACAAGTGCGCGGCCTTCGGCAAGGCGCCCTTCTTGCTTTAGCTTGAGCAAAAAGGCAATCACCTGCAGCGTTTTACCCAAGCCCATGTCATCGGCCAGAATGCAGCCGAATCCCATTTGCAGGTTCTTGTACATCCAAGAATAGCCGCGTTCCTGATACGGGCGGAGCGTTGCGTTCAAATCTTCGGGCAGCGAACAGTTCGTCTCGCTGCGCCAGGCGTCAAATTGGTCCTTTAGGCCATCGGTCATATCGACCGTAATGTCGTCGCATTTGCCGGTAAGGCATGCCTGCACCAGCTTGGCGGTAGACGGAATAAACTGTTCCGTAGCCTCGGCCGACTCCGCATTCTCAGAGCCATCGATGACTTCGGCTTTTGCGCGTTCGTCCAAGCGCTGCTGCAACAAATCCAAATCGTCTTTGTTAAATTCAATATAGCGGTCCTTGAACTTGAGCAAGCCTTCGGCATCGCGTGCAAGTTTCAGGAATTCTTCGGCCGAAATTTTGTCTTCGCCGAGAGCCACTTCCCAGTCAAAGTCCAACAAGTCGCCCGCGGAAAACGCCCCAATTCCAAGGCTACCCTTCAACTTCATCTGGGTTTTCGGGCGAGTGCGTTCCAAAAGCGAGCGGGGAATTTCAGTCACGATTCCAAACACTTCGGACTTCTTGACCGTGTAATTCACGAATTCCTTGAGTTCGGCACCATGCATGACCACAGGCTCTGCCGCATGATTTTCAAGGTAAGCCTTCATGGGCTTGAAAATTTCGGCCATGCAGTTCAGCACATTCAAGAGCGACAAGAGTCTCGGATCGCTGTCGCGGAACAGTTGCGCAAGCGGCACGCGGCCCGAAGCATCTTCGATAAAGACATTCAGCGCAATTTCTTTGCCAAGCTCCGAGCAGACAAAAACAATCTTGTGATTGAATTCCAGCGAATTGTAGACCGAGAACCACGCCTGAATCTTAGACGGAATCTTGAGGCCATTGGCGGCAAGCTTTCCCGATTTGCAATCGAAAAAGAATCCGAGCAAGTTTTCATGCGGGCCCTTCTTGTAATTCTGAGCGGTGCGGGCAAAACGCAAAAGCTTACCGATGAAAATCGAAAGAATATGCTCGGCCGCGGCATCCAGATCTTCACGGGATTCTTCGCGTACCGTAAATGCAAAATCGTCGGGCACGGACTTTTCCAGTTCAGCCACAATCGCAAGCACATCGGGCAACATTTCGGCAGGCAGCCAGCGCACCTGCGCGGTCACGTTATTCAGCCAGAATACCTGCGGATAAATCGCCCCGCAGCGCACCAAGTAATACGCCACCTGCAAAAGCTGGTGCAAAAAGCGGACGGTCACATGGTTATGCCAAACGCAATCCTGGTTCAGGCGGCAAAGGGCTCCCATCACGTTTTCAACCGAAAGCGCAGAGGCCACCACCGTTTCATCGACCATCTGGTCGAAAGTCCACTGCCAGGGGCGAGCGTGAATCAACTGCAGGCGTTCCTGTTCCATCAAGAACGTGCGGGCATGGTAAATGCCAAAGTCCTGCGCAAACTGGCCGAAGTTTTCAAAGTGGTTGTAGAATTCGCGGCAGCGAGCCAGTTCGTCGACAAAGCTCTTCTTAAAGTTTCCCGCCGGGCAAAAATCCGGGAAATTCTTGAGCATGGCCGGCAACACATGCGAATAGTCGCGCCATTCCTCGAACTTGAACATGGGCACGCGCGGGGCCGCCACCCGGTTATTCACCGGCAAAATACGCACCAGGGTCGATTCGCGCGGCACATCCGATTCTACAGGTTCTTCGGGCTTGTAATCCTTGAGGTAGGCAATATCAAGCCCATGCAACCTGAACAGCAAAAACGGGTCAGCCGACGCCATTTCGGCCAGCTTCAAGCACACGCAAATCACGTAACGGCAAGGCAGGGCGTCCTTGCAGTCGCAATTCATGTTCACCTGGTCAAAGCTTTCGAACAGCGAAAGCCCGCATTTCGACAAAAGCAGTTCGATAGAGGGGTTGAGGGCGCCGTTTGAAAGCGCCATGAGTTCAACCGGCTGCTGTTTCAAGAGTCCCACAAAGGCTTCCCCACGTTCCTTGTCGAACTTGGGGAACACGAGGTACACATTGTGCAGACCCCCATTGGGGCCCTTGACCTCGGCCATGACACGGTTATCGTTCACCGTAAACGGCTGAACCTGCCCGCGCCCCACGTACTTAAAAGCGTAATCAATATCGCGTTCAGAAGCTCCCGCCAGCAAATGGTCTAGCCACTGCTTGCTCCACCAAGTACTTCCATAAACACCATATTCCATAGTCGCCCAAATATAGCAATTTTTCGTGACAAAAATTGCTCATTTGAGCAAATTAATCTTGGGAAAATAGACTTTAAAGTTCTACTTTTCCTTTACTTGTGGCGTTTCACGCCGGTCTTGAGCACTCGATATTCCTTGTGGCCGTCGTTAAACCTGAAGTCAATTCTCCAGATGTACACACCGTCACCCACCTTGCGAC